>CAYGXJ010000117.1:0-15800 GCA_964353865.1 uncultured Anaerolineales bacterium
ACGCCTATATGCTCGGGCTGCTCGGCACATTCGGCCAGGAACTGGGCCTGACCGCGTCGGGGATGCAAATGGAGGCTTCGCGGCAGCGCACGGTCGACTACTTGCAGGCGGCCACCGGCTCCATCGTGGTGCAACAGGCGGCTCTCGAGGGAACGAGCCTCGTCGCCGACATCGCGGTGCGCAATACCGCCGGCCACAAATCCCCGACGGCCTATCCTTCGCGGCGGGCATGGATCCATCTCGCTGTAACGGATGCGGCCGGCCGGGTCATCTTCGAGTCGGGTGCATTCGACGAGCGCGGCGCGATCGCCGGCAACGACAACGACCGCGACCCGGCGCGCTTCGAACCGCACTACACCGAGATCAGCGCCCCCAACCAGGTACAGATCTACGAGGCCGTCATCCACAACACCGAGGGCCAGGTGACGACCACCCTGCTGCGGGCTGCTTCGCTGGTCAAAGACAATCGTCTGCTTCCGGCGGGGTTCGACAAGGCGAGTGCCAGCGCGGATATCGCTGTGCGCGGCGAGGCCGCGAACGACGCGGATTTCTCGGCCGGCGGCGACATGGTGCGCTTCGTCATTGATCTCGGCCAGGCGCGGGGGCCGTTCACGTTGACGGCGGAGCTTCTTTATCAGAGCATCGGCTTCCGCTGGGCAGAGAATCTGCGCGCATTTCAAAGCCAGGAGATCGCGGATTTCCTGCGCTTTGTCGAGGGCTACCCGAACATCCCGGTCGTGATCGCCTCAACGGTCGCCGAAGTCAAGTAGTGTGAAGTTGGCAATGAGGTGACCCATCGGCGCCGGCCGAGTTGCTGCGGACCAATCGGTCGCAGGGACAGGCCGGCGCCTTGGATTCTCCCGTGCCGCGTCGGCCCGGGTGTACGATAGAGTCGGCGAGTGATTGGAGGTGAAGATGCTGACTGGGCTGCATTTCCTGCTCACCTACAAGTGCCTGTCGGAGTGCGACCACTGTTTCGTGTACGGCGGGCCGCATGCCGAGGGCACGTTTACGCTGGCGGAGGTGCGTCGGGCGCTGGATGAGGCCCAGCGTTTGGGCACGATCACGCGCGTCTTCTTCGAGGGCGGCGAGCCGTTCGTGTACTACTCGCTGCTCGTGGAGGCCGTGCGCGCCGCGCGGGCGCGCGGTTTCGAGGTGGGCATTGTCTCCAACGCATACTTTGCCACCTCGATCGAGGATGCGCGCGTGGCGCTCGAACCGTTGGTGGTTGCCGGCCTTACGGATATCACCCTCAGCGAGGATGAACTCCACTTTGGCGAGGTAAGCGAGTCTCCCGCGGGGCGCGCGCTGGCGGCCGCCACGGCGCTGGGCCTTGCGGCAAACACGCTGCCGACGGCCACGCCCTGCGTGCAGGTTTCGCCACGGGCGGACGGAACCCCCGGCGAGCCGGAGGTGGCTGGCGACGTGATGTTCCGCGGGCGGGCGGTGGAGAAACTCACCGCAGGCCTGCCGCGACGGCCGTGGGAGTCATTCACAGAGTGCCCGCACGAAGATCTTGCGGAGCCGGGGCGCGTGCACCTCGATCCGTTCGGCCACGTGCACCTGTGCCAGGGGCTCTTGATGGACGATCTGTGGGAGACGCCGCTGAAGCAGATGGTTGCGGAGTACGTCCCCCAAACCCACCCGATCGTAGGTCCGCTCCTGCGCGGAGGGCCCGCGCAGCTCATCCGTGAGTACGAGGTTGCGCACGAGGACGGCTACGTCGATGCGTGCCATGCCTGCTACATGGCGCGCCGCGCGCTGCTCGACCGCTTCCCGGCGGTGCTTGCGCCGAGGCAGGTGTATGGGGTGCCGTAGGGCGCGGCGCTCACACGACCAGGCAAAAGGGCGGAGGGCAGGTCCGCCCTTTTTCTTTCTCCTCGGATCTGAGCATCCCGGAAGGTTGGGCCCTGGCGCATGAAGGCTGCCGATTCAGGGGGCTGGGTCGAAAGGACGATGGGAAAGGGAGAGTTGGCCGCAATGGCGTGCTAGCCCCACGCCTCCGGCTTGTGGAATTCTCCCTTGCCATCGCGGAGGACGGGCGGGAACTGACTTGCCTTCAAGGCGCCCGACCGTATCTGCTTGACGAAGGAGGCGTGCTTGAGGAGTGTCTGGCTGGGTGTCTGCTCGTGGGGGTTGAGAATTCCAACGGGAAGCAACAACTCCTCTCGCACAATCCGTATGGCTTCTACAAGGTCCGAGTCGTTGGTCACAAGTACGGCCACTTGAAAGGTGCGCTGGTGCGCGTCATTGACAAGATGGGCCGCAATATTCACATCAGAGCCTTTCTCTTCGGTCTTGACAACCCGCGCAAAGCGAGGACCGGCCGACGGGGGTTCGGCGAGAGGCATGCTGACATCATGGGAGAGGAATGTGCCGTAGATGATCTGGACTTCAGGGAGCGTTCGAAGTGCGCGCAAGTATATCTGCTGGCGAGTGGGTTTTCCGGGATCGTCTGGGCGCGAGCTGACTCGAGCGGTGAAGTACTTGATCGTGGCGATCGCGTGGCCTGGAAGGAGCAATGCGCAGAGGCGGCGAACATCGAGCCATTTGAGCGAGCTGTCCTTGACCGCTCCGTAGTAAAGGTTGAAGCCGTCAATGTACACGCGGGTCGTGAGTGCCATGCACTCCCCTTCATGACGCAGAGACCGCGCTCGCGGGAGCACGGTCTCGCAACTTGCCCCCGAAGGGCCAAGCGGGATACCTACATTCTAGCACAACTGCGGAGGGCGTCAATCGGATTGGCCCGTTCGATGCACCGCGGCAGGATCGAGAGGGGCGACTCCTGGTTACACCGCATCCCAGCCGCTTTCGCGCCGAGGCAGGTGTATGGAATAGTGTAGGGCGCAGGGGCCTGGCGTCTCGTCCCCGTTGAGCGTTGCGCGATCCCCAGCCTAGCTCCACCTCCACCGTTGAGGGTCCCAACAGGTCAAGGCGGAACCTTCAAGAATCGGGTCGAGAAAGCGACTGGCCGCCTCGTGGGCTTCTGCAAGGCTGAGCCACCGTAATTCCACATCGCGCGCCAGGCGGCGGTATGGAATGGCCCATCCAGCAGGCGGTGGGGGGAAAAGACGCGGCACGGGATGGGTCGCACGCCTGTCGAACGTGGCTTGAAGAACGCTTTGCAGCGTCGCGGCCTCCAGCGTGGCGAGGCAGGCAATCACGAGGATGTCGATCAGGTCTCTCACCCGGCCGCCTTCCCGGCTGAGGCGAGGCATGCTATAGGCATGGACCTTCTCGGCCAACTGTTGGCCGAGCGAGTAGCACAAGACCCGGGCGGGCTGGAGATCTGCAAACGCGAGCAAGGCTGCCCCGCTCAGCATCTCCCCCGGCAGGAGGAGTGCATCCTCCAGTCCGACGTCGACGCGAAAGGTTTCGAAGGTGCGGCTGTCAAGCAGCGACCGCGTGGAGAATCGCCGTGCCCGCTGCGCGCCGCCTGTTGTCGATGGCGCAAGTGAGACCTCGAATGCAAACCAGTCGCCAAGATCGGCCCGCGCGGCCTCCGCGAGCAACGCGAATGGATCGCCCAAGGTGAGCAACAGATCGACATCCTGAGTCGTTCTCGCGCGCTCGCCCAGCCGAAGCTGGAGGCCCAAGCCACCCTTGAGGACCCAGCGGTCCGGCTGTATCGCGGCCAGGCGCGCCAGAAACCGGTCAAAGGCGACAAGTTTTCGCAGCCGCACCAGGGGGACCCCACTGGCATGCGCCTGGTTGCGAAGCCGGTCCTCAAGGGCTTGGCGGAAGGCGCTGCCTGTGGCAAACCTCATCGACCCCCCTCCATGCGGAGAGACTGCGCGATCAGGGTCGCCGCTCGCCCGCCCCGACAACGGGCCTGTTCATCCAGGTCCTCCCTGCGCACAAGACCTCGCGCGATGGCCTCATGGATTGCCTGGAGCACGTGTTCCTCGTCCATGACGGCGGCCAGGTCGGCAATAGTCTTAGCCACGCTTGTCACTCGCAGTCCTTCCCGAAGGGTGATCTCATTCGCTGCAAGGCGGGAGGTGTGCAGTCGCAGGCCAGGACGTCTTCGGGAAGCCGTACGAGGTACGGTCACGTGGATCTCCGCCGGCAGGATGTCCGAGAGGCCGAAGACTATCAGCGCGCTGTGGTGGGAAAGGACAGCGCGAGGACCTGCGCGCAGGAGCGCGGCGTGCAGGTCCTCGAAGGGCGAGGCCGGGTAGAGGGCGAGGCGATAAAGGCCGTGGGCAATGCGCGCAAACCGTCCTGCGCGGACATGGTATGACAGGCGCTGGCGCGAGAACCCTGCGGCCTCACCCTGGGAGGCAGTGAAGTACCCGGCCTGAGGTTCCGCAATTCGGAAGAGGTGAAGTGAGTCCTTCTCTGCGTTCATGTGTGCAAAATGACCATGAAAGTTGGTCAAACTGCACACATGATACCCCCGTCCTCGCCGTTGTCAAGCGTCACCCTGATTATGCAGTTACCAGGGGCCGCCCACGTTCAAGGCAGAGCGCCGGAGGCCAGGTGCTCACGGGTTGCCAGCACAGAGGATCGGATCCCTTGCGCACTCGTCACACTGCGCGAGCGTTTCCCGCCGGTGCTGGGGCCGAGGCGGACGTATGGGGTTGAGTGAGAGGCAGGGGTAGCCGCAGAACGAAGCTCCGGGCGGATCATACTCCGCCCGGAGTTCTCTTCGAGTCCGCAATGCCTGCCTACGGGAACTGCCTGAACACCAGTGGCAGCCACACCCACACGGGTGCTTCGTAGGCGCCGATGTCGCACTCTGCGCCGATTGGACGCGTGACGCCGCGTTGGTCGGTTGGGGGGCAGTAGCTGGCGTCGCCGGCGTCAATTGCCGGGCTGCCGGGCAGAAGGGCGTGCGTCATGTTGATCCCCGTGTTGTCATCCAGAGGCCCAAGCTTGGGCGCGGTCGAGGGCAGATCGCCCGGGCCGTCGAGTTCGCAGCTATCGTCGCTGGAGAGGTTGTAGCCGCCTGAATCGAGCGTGCCAAGTCCGCGGACGCACTGCACACCGGTGTTTCCGGCGATGATGGAACCTACCAGCGTGACCGAGGCGTTCCCCAGGTAGAGCCCGCCCCCACTGCCCCCATCCAGACCGTCGCTGTCGGACGCGTTGGCGGTTATTGTTGATGAATCGATTGTCGCCGAGGTCCCAGCCAGGATGGTGCAGAGGCCGCCGCCATTTGCTTTCGCCGTGTTGCCGCTTACCGTGCTGTTTCTCAAGGTCAAAGTGGAGTCCCAGAAGTAGATGGCACCGCCGCCTCCGGACGAGGTCGCTGAGTTGGAGACGTTGCCGCTGATCTCGCTGCGCTCAATGGTTACGGTCGTGCCGTCGTTGATGTTCACTCCGCCCCCATTGCCTTCGGACGTGTTCCCTGAGACGACGCTGTTGGTCAATGTCAGCGTCGTTGTCCCCGCCACCGTCAATCCGCCTCCGCTGCCGCCCGCGACATTGTCTTGGATCCACACCCTCGACAGGGTCCCGCTGCCTCCGGCTATTGCCAAGCCCCCGCCGCCAAAGCCGCTGGGCGTGCTATTGCCGGAGATCGTCACTAGGTCGAACGAGAAACCAGTCACGGATGAATCGAGGGCGATGCCTCCGCCCGTGCCGTTGGTCAGCACATGGTTGTCGGATACATCGCTTTCCGTGAGGTTGAGCACCCCGCCGTGCTGAGAAATCCCCCCTCCCCTCAGGCCGGCTTGGTTGTTGCGGATCGTGACGCCCGCGAGGGTCAGCGTCTGGCCTGTGCCCCACGAGTAGAGACCGCCGCCGCTGCCGCTGGCGCTGTTCCCTTCGAGGATCACGCCAGTTAGACTGAGCGAGCCATAGGCAATGATGGCCCCCGCCGCACCGCCTGTGATCTTCAGGTTGATCAGTGAGAGAGTGCCGCTGGCGGAGGGCATGTAGTAGAACGCGCAATCCCCCGTGGCCCCCCCGACCGCATCGATGATGGTGGCAGAATTCCCCGCCCCCTGGATTGTGAGATCGCCATCGGGGTTGACGTGGATGTCACCCCACTCATCGTCAGGCTGACCCGGATACATCGCGGGCGCCAGGTAGAACGTGCCCGCCGGCACGAGGATGGTGTCCGCCTCGGGCGTGGTCATCGACTTGCGAATCGCCCCTCGCAGGGTGCAATCGTTCGGCGCCGCGGTGCAGGCCCAGACCGAGTACGCGTCGTCGAACCGATCGACGTCATAGGTCGCTGCGTGGACCGGGCGGGGCGGCTGCAGGCCTAGCAATAGAGCCAAGAGGACGACGATCGTTGCCACGCGGCGGGAGGCGGCGCGGAGTGAGGAAGAGGCAGGCATGTCATCCCCCTTTCATGAACGATGGCGGCCGGTGGGGGTACCCGAAGTGCAACTGGAGTATAGGTCCGGAGGGCGTGAGCGGCAACTCAAGCTTGAGTGTATCGCGGGTTGCCTACGGCGCCTGCTCCACCCGGTAGATGACGCCCGTGCCATAGGATGCCACGTACAGATTGCCGGTCTGGTCTTCGCCGAAGGTGGACACACTGTACGGGCTGTCGAGCAGCATGCTCGTCGCCCAGGTCGGCCCGTCGCGCTGCAGCCCCCAGATTCGCCCCGAGCAGTAATCCGAATAGAAGTAGATGCCTTGCATCGCCGCGTTTCCCGGGCCGCGGTAGACGAACCCGCCGGTGATCGAACAGCCGAGCAAGTGATCGTATTCCGCAACTGGCGCGACCAGCGTCAGGCTCGAGCAGTTGCCGGTGAAGTTGTAGTTGAGCGACCCCTCTTTGCAGCGCCAGCCGTAGTTTTCGCCTCCGCCGCTCGCGGCTGGTTGATGGTCTACCTCTTCGCGCGAGGATTGGCCGACGTCGCCGATGTACAGATCACCGGTGCCGCGGTCGAAGGAGAAGCGCCACGGGTTGCGCAGGCCGAGGGTCCAGATTTCGCCGCGGTAGGCAGGATTGTCGAAGAACGGATTCGAACCGGGAATAGCGTAGGGCGCTGGATCGCCTTTGAACACTGCAGGGATGTACAACACAAACGCGCCGAGCGCGGGTGGCGGTGCTTGCGGGCGGTCGCCCACGTCGATGCGCAGGATCTTGCCCAGGAGCGAAAGCGTATTCTGTGCGTTGTTGCCCGGATCGCCGCCGCTCCCGCCATCCCCGGTGCCGACGTAGAGGTAGCCTTCCGGCCCAAAGGCGAGTTGCCCGCCGTTGTGGTTGTCGTAGGTGGGATGTGGAATCGTAAGGAGAATCTGCTCGCTGGCAGGATCAGCCGTATTCGCATCGGCTCCCAGATAGAAGCGCGAGACCACGTTGTTACCGCGGTTGGCCGCGCGATCATCCGTGTAGTAGACGTAGAAGTAACCCTTGGAGGCGTAGTCCGGCGGGAAGGCGAGCGAGAGCAGGCCTTGCTCGCTGCCGGCATCGCGCACCACCGCGCTGATGTCGAGGAAGGGCGCGGCGAGGAGCGTTCCGCCGCTGAGAATGCGAATCCGCCCGGCGCGCTCGACGATGAAGAGGCGCCCCGAGCCGTCGCCGGCGTGGGTGATGTGCACCGGCGCACTCAGCCCGCTGGCCACCGAGGTGAGGGCAATCGACGGCCAGGTAACCGCGGGCGAGGGTGCGGCCTGGGCGGGCAGGCGGAGGACAGCTGCCAGCAAGGCCATGGGCAGAAGGAGGGCGGCCCGGCGGCGGGTGGCCGGGACTCGTGGACTGTGGGTCATCATTGTCACCGGTAGCGTCATCACTATGGGCCGCGGCGCGGCTTGTCCACTTATACGATGGATTCTCCTGGTGCGGAAGGGGGCCGTAGGATGCCATGGTCAGCAAGGATTACTGGCCCATCCTGCAACCCGCGAAGTGCCTGCCCGAAAGACGGGCTTGGGACGCGGGACGGATGCAAGATTGGGTTTCTTGACCTGACGGAGTCGCGGTGCTAGTCTGATCGCAATGGGCCCACATCCAGCCGGGGGAACTGTCAATGTGCCACCTGGCCCCTGACCACATCTGCTAGGCCGCTCCGATGGCGGGAGTGGCTTCGCCTGTTCTTGGCAAGCGGATTCCAGCAAGCCAACCGATCATCGCTTGGTTGCCCCGCCTGGTGCATGCCCTTCACGGTATTGCTGATCCGCTGACATCCGAATATCAACGTCCAACCAGCGGCATCATCCACGGGGAGGGCCCATGATGAGCCGTGCGCTCATTCGCTTGTCGTGCGTCATCGTCATGGCGATTGTCTGGGGGTTTGGCTCGGCGCCAGCGGCGGCTGTCCCGCTGGAGCCGCCCGAGGTTGGAAGCAGGCATCCAACGAGTCTGCGTAGCGCCTACCCCTACTCGGCCCTGGGCAGGACACGCGCACAGCCCTCGCCAGAAGCCCCGCGATCTTCGGGGCCGGCGCTCTCACCCGTGACGCTTGGGCAGCCTGGGTTCAGCTTGCGCTATACCGGGATGCTGGGGCAAACGGAGACGCCGTACCTCGTCGATTCCGATCATCTCAACCACCCCAATGGCCTCTTCATTGATCCGTACGACAACGTCTATGTCGTCGAGGAGGAAGGCCACCGCGCGCTCGTCTTCAATTCCGGGGGCGACTTGGTGCTCACCCATGGCCACCCTGGCCAGCCTTGGCACGATGACGAATTGCTCGGCTGGGGGCCCAAGGATATCGCGGTCAACCCCCTCGATGGACACATATGGATCTCGGTTCCCCATGCGCTCAAGGAGCTCGATGGCACGGGCAATTTCATCCGATGGTTCCCCGAGAGCGAGCCCTGGACGCCGGATGGAATCATCGGCCGATTCAACGAACCGCGCGGGATCACCTTCGATGACACCGGCCGGCTGTTCGTTGCGGATGAGTGGAACGGCCGTATCCAGATCTTCACGCTCGATGTCGACGGACATCCCGTCTTTCAGGCTCTCATCCCTGGATTCAACAGGCCGGCGCAAGTTGTGGTGGACAGCTTGGGGCGGCTCTACGTCACGGAAGTCGGCGCCTTCCGAGTGATGCGATGCAGCGAAACGACGGGCTGGAGCTGCGCGGTCTTCCATGGAACGGGAAGCCAGGGCAGCGGCGACGACCAGCTGGCGTGGGCATTCGGAATCGGGATCGACGCCGGTGACAACGTCTATATCGCCGATGGCATGAATGGGCGTGTCAAGAAGTGCAATGGCGCGGGGGTCTGCTCGACCTTCGCCTCGGGCTTCGCTTGGCCGGCGGATGCAGCAGTCGATTCGTCCGGCAACGTGTATGTCAGCGACTACGCTGGCATGACGATCGAGAAGTACACGAACGCGGGTGTCTTCGTTGAGGCTCTTGCGGGGGTCGACGGCGTGCCGTACCTCACAGACTCCACGCTGCTCCATCGCCCTTGGGGAGTCACCCTGGCGGCAGATGGCGGGCTTTACGTGACAGAGTCGGGAGGGCAGCGGCTGATAAAGGTCAGCACTGTGGGCACCCAGGAATGGACTGTCGGCACACCTGGCATGTGCCTGAGCGGCGACGAGGGCTTGTGCTTCCCGGAGGGCAGCGCCGCGACGGGCCCGGGAGGCCGGGTCTACCTCGCCGACACCTGGAACCATCGCATCCAGATCTTCGACCCGGATGGCTCGTACTACGCAAGCTTCGGCAGCTTCGGTGATGGGGATTATGAATTTGACTGTCCGAGCGGTGTGGGCTTCAACCCGGTGGGGGGTGACATGTATGTTGTCGACCGTTGCAACCAGCGCATCCAGGTCTTTTCGAGCAGCCACCTGTACGAAACCACGCTGGGCGTGCTGGATACTCCTGGCGACGACAACGACCACCTGGACAACCCGCGGGGAGTCGCCTTCGACGGAAGCGGCCGTGTTTATGTGGCGGACAACGGCAACCAACGCGTGCAGGAGTGCACACGCAGCGGCGACGATTTCTCGTGCACGACCTTCGCAGGTGTGAGGGACGAGGTCGGCTGGTTGTTCGACTACCTCAACCCCACCGCGGTAGCCATCGATGGCGACGGCCGGGTGTACGTTGCCGACGAATGGAACGCCCGCGTGCAGGTGTTCGATTCGAGTGGAGCCTATCTCACCACGGTGGGTGGAACATGGGGATCTCTCTCCGGTCAGACTCGCGGCCCGCTGGGCGTGGCCGTCGATAGCTCGGGCAACATGTATATCGCTGACACGTACAACCAGCGCATCCTCAAGAACAGCCGTGGAGTTCCCGACTGGCGCCAAAACAGCATCAACGGGTTTGGTTCGCCGACCCAGGCCGTGTGGACTTTGGCACCGTTTGGCGGCGTGCTATACGCAGGCACCTACGGCAATGGCGAACCCGCGCAGATCTGGCGACGGAGCGGGAGTGGATGGTCGAATGTGATGAGTAATGGGTTCGGTGTATCTGACACCCAGGCGATCGATGACCTGATCGAGTTCAATGGGGCGCTGTATGCCGGGACATATCGCTGGAACGACTTTCTTCAGGTATCCGCTGGCCCCTCGATCTGGCGTTCCTCAAATGGCACCTCCTGGGAGAGAGTGCTCGATGAGGACGACCCGGATCCGTGGGCGTTATCGGACAACTCCGAGTTCTTCCGCTTTGCGATATTCGATGGAAACCTGTATGCCGGAACCTGTAACTGGCAGGACACGGGTGGCGATGTAGTCCGAACTCCGAGCGGCGACTTCAACACCTGGACGCCTGTAGTTGTCGATGGTTTCGCAAACGGCTCCAACAGCTGCATGCTTGCGATCGAACCGCACGCCGGGGCCCTCTACGTAGGAACAGCCAACTACGATTCGGGCGCTGAAGTGTGGCGATCGCAATCTGGGGACCTCGGGACTTGGGTCTCTGTCGCCGTGGGAGGCTTCGGCGATGTTGGAAACACAGGGATCAGCGCTCTCGAGTCGTTCAATGGGGATCTGTATGCGCTAACCACGCACACCTCGGACGGGGGGGGCGAACTATGGCGCTGCCATGATTGCGACGGGAGCGACTGGGAGCAGGTTGTTGATGATGGGCTGGGCCAAAGGTGCAACCGGAGCATGAGCGCATTGGAGGTAATTGGGAGGAAGTTGTACTGGGTGGCTGGTCAATCCTCGGCGTGCAGCACGGGCCTGGAAGTCTGGTGGAGCACGACCGGGGATTCGGACGACTGGCTCCAAATCGGGTACGCCGGCTTTGGCGACAGCAACAACCGCGCGCCGTATTGGGACAACTCGGTGGTCGCCCTCAACGACATGCTCCTGGTTGGGACGCACAACGTGGCCCACGGCGGCGAGGTGTGGATCCTGCTCAACGATCTCTTCCTGCCACTGGTGATGCGCAACTACCCGTAGCAGACTCACCGAGGAAGTCGATTGCCGTCGAGCGCCGCGACCCTGCGTCGCTCGGCCCTTTCTCACTCAGCGCATGGGTGCCGCCCGATGCATCCCACTCTGCGTTACCATTGCCCCCATGCGCATCCTGCTGTTCGTCGCCCATCCGGATGACGAGACGATCTTTGCCGGCGGCCTGACCGCGCTCATGGCCGAGCACGGTGCCGTGGTGCACATGCTCTCGGCCACGCGCGGCGAGGGCGGCGAAACCGGCGAACCGCCGTTGTGCGCGCGCGCCGAACTCGGCGCCCTTCGCGAAGCCGAAATGCGCTGTGCCGCCGAGGCTCTTGGCGCTGCCTCGCTCGAATTCCTCGGCTACCGTGATCCCGAGGTCGGGCCGGATGAAAGCCTCTTCGCGTTCGCGGATGACCCGCAGGATGTTGCGCAGCGCCTCGCGCACGTCATTCACGCGCGGCGGCCTGAGATCCTGCTGTGCCACGGGACCAACGGCGAGTACGGCCATCCCGCGCACAAGCTGGTCAACCAGGCCGCGCGCCTGGCGGTCGCGAGTCTGGGCGGCGCGGCGCCCGTGCTGTACTCGTTTAGCGCGGACTACCTCGAACACCCGCGGCCGCGCCTGGCCAACCGCGACGACCCGGCCGACTTCGTCTTCGACCTCACGCCCACGTTTCCCCGCAAGCTGGCCGGCGCGCGCTGCCATCGCACCCAAGGCGCGCTCTTCGTGCGCCGCATCTCGCGCGAGCGCGGCTGCCCGGTGCCGCTGGAAGAGGCCATGCTGCGTATTGAAACGCTGCATCGCCTTGTGCCCGCGCCTGACCCCGAGGGTTCGCCACCGTCCGATGCCTTCGCGCGCTGGCTGTGCGAGAATCTGGGCCGCAGCATGATCCCCTTTACGCGCAGACCCAGGCCAGCCCAGGATTGGGGGTCAAAAAGGCCGGCAATCCGACTCGCGCCGGATTGATATCGCCGACTTCCAATTCGGGCAATGAACGGGGCGGGGTAGGTTCGTGTGGCGATCGACCGCAAGTCGCCTATCCCAGAATAGTTGCCATCCGCTGGCAGCGTACATCCTTCCCGTGTCCGAACCTATCGTCACGGCTCTTGCGTGCGCTGGGGGTTGGCCGGATGGCAAAGGATGAGGCGGTATTGGGACCCTTGCCTGTGCTGCCACGAGGGGTTCGGAGAGTGGCCTACGACAACGGGGCCCCCGCGGGTCCCCTGTATTGGAAACCCGGCGCGGGGTGTGTTACAATACCTATGTAAATATCAACAAGTTAATAGGAAATGTAACATGTCTCCCGCCCCCCGGCACCCTCCAAGGAATCCCACACAAGAACTGACCGACCTGGCTCGCGCCCGGGGCGTGCTGCGCGCACGCGACCTGGATGAGCAAGGGCTGGCAAGAGAATACCTCTCCCGCCTGACGGCGCGCGGGGTCCTGGTGCGTGAGAGCCGCGGGCTGTACCGGCTGGGGCAGGCTGACATCAGCCAGCAGCATACGCTGGCCCAGGTCGGCGCGCGCATCCCGGGGGGTGTGCTGTGCCTGCTGACCGCTCTCCGCTTTCACGGGATGACCACGCTGTCGCCCTCGGAGGTGTGGGTGGCTATCTCCGGCAAGGCTTGGCGTCCGGTCATCCGTGATCTGCCAGTACGTATTGTGCGCTTTTCCGGACAGGCATTTGCGGCCGGCCACGCGCCCCACACGGTCGAGGGTGTGTCGCTGCGGGTCACGACGCCCGCCAAAACGGTGGCCGACTGTTTCAAGTTCCGCAACAAGCTCGGCCTGGATGTGGCCCTGGAGGCACTGCGCGAGGGCTGGCACGCACGACGCTTCACGCTGGACGAGCTGTGGGGCTTCGCACAGGTTGATCGGGTGGCCCAAGTCCTGCGCCCCTACCTGGAGTCCCTCGAATGAGGCGGAGCAGGCCCGTCGCCGCCGGCTCGAGTCTCTCGGCCTCGGTCAAGGCGCGGCTCCTGAACATGGCGCATGATCGTGGGGAAGAGTTGCAGCAGCTTCTCATCCGGTATGCAATCGAGCGCTTCCTCTACCGGCTGTCACGCTCCACGTATGCCCGACGCTTCCTGCTCAAGGGAGCTGTGCTCTTTGCGGCTTGGCAGGCCGAGCCCCATCGGCCGACGCTTGACCTGGACCTCTTGGGGTACGGAGACAACCGGCCGCAGACACAGGTGGAGATTGTGCGGTCCGTGTGCCGACTCGACGTGGTGCCCGATGGGCTCGACTTCGATCCCGCCTCGGTGGGTGGCGAAGAAATCCTGGAAACGGCGGTCTAGCGCGGGGTGCGCCTGCGTGCTGAGGTCCATCTTGGCAAGGCCATCACCCCACTGCAGGTGGATGTGGGCTTTGGCGATCCTGTCACACCGGGGCCGGTCACGGTGGAACTCCCCTCGCTACTCGGGTTTCCCGTGGCCAGAATGCGCGCCTATCCTCCAGAGACCGTGGTCGCGGAAAAGTTCGAGAGCCTGGTCCGGCTGGGTGTGAAAAGCAGCCGCATGAAGGACGTCTATGACTTGTGGCACCTGGCCAGCCAATGGTCGTTCGCAGGGGATACTCTCCAACGAGCGATGCAGGCCACCTTTCGCGCTCGACTGACCCCTCTGCCGAGGGTTACGCCTGTGGCGCTGACTGAGGAAATCGCCCGCGACCCGCTTCGGCAACGCATGTGGCGTGCCTTTCTCAATCGGTCGCGATTGCCTGGCCCGACCGAGCTCGAGTCGGTTGTGCCCGTGCTGTCTGCATTCCTTCTCCCGCCTGTCCAGCAGGCTGAGATGTTCGCAGGCCGATGGGCACCCGGCGGGCCGTGGAGGCTTGCGACGCCCAGGCACGCAACGCCAGAGCGATGAACAGGGCGCAGGGGGTGGGACTTCCAGAGAAGGTCCGGTCGCAGGAGGCGCGCGCTATGTCCTGGGCCTCTCGCCGTCCAGACGTGCGAGTTGCATGTCGGTCCAACGAGGACCGGGGGTTCTTGGCGGCCTCGGGAATTTCCCGAGGCCGCGAGTCCATCCGAGGTCAGGCCCACCCGTTTACGTCCGCTTCAGGCCTCGTCCTCCGCCAGCTTTCGCGCGAGCGTCCAGATGCGATCGAACATGCGCGCGGTGAGCCTTCCGGTGTTCGTGTTTTGCCGGCTGGGATGATATGAAGCGATGAGCCAGGGCATGCCCTGGCCCAGCCTCCGGTGCGCGCCATGGGTAAAAGCGAAACGCTTAAGTGGATTCCCTGCGTGCGGGTAGATGCGCCATACCTCGTCGAACGCCACCCGCCCGAGTGCAACCACAACTCGCACGCGAGGCAACAGGCCCAATTCCGACAGCAGAAACGGCCGGCAGTTCGCAATCTCGCGCGGGGTGGGTTTGTTGGCGGGCGGCACACAACGGCAAAGGGCCGTGATGTAGAGGTCGTGCAAGGCCAACCCGTCATCACGTGCAGTTGAAGTCGGCTGGGTGGCAAACCCGGCACGATGGAGGGCGGGGTAAAGGAAGTCGCCCGAGGCGTCGCCAGTGAACATGCGCCCGGTGCGGTTTGAGCCGTGCGCCCCGGGTGCCAGGCCCACCGCGAGCACTCGCGCCGCGCGGGCGCCGAACCCAGGCACCGGCCGGCCCCAATAGTCCCATGCGTTGTAGGCGCGGCGCTTTTCGTGCGCCACTTGTTCGCGCCAGGCCACCAGGCGCGGGCAGCGGCGGCAGGCCGCGACCTCGCGATCGTGCTCGGCCCAGGCCCGGCTCACGGCTCGAGCGGGTAGGTGTAGAACTGCGCCTGGCACGGGTTGCCCCAGGCAATGTGCATCTGCAGATCGTCCAGGTCCATCACCATCGAGCAGATCGTCTTCTGACGGTCCAGGGGATTGTCGTCGATGACCGCATGCGAGCAGATCGAATTGGGATGGTTGACGTGGTCGCGCAAGATACGCTGGAAGGAGGAGACGTCGTGGCGCGGCGTGCGCCGCAGCAGGCGCAGGGCGCGGAAGTAGCGCACGCGCGATGAGATCAGGAGATCCGGATTCTTCTCGAGGCGCGACATGTGCCGGCTGAGGAAGTGGTTGGTGTGCACCAGCAACCCGTTCGTGCTGTAGGCCATCGAGAAGTGACGCGCCGAGACCTCGATGTTGTAGCCCTCGCCGCTGGAGTGCACGATCAGATGGTTGTAGCCCGCCGCGCGCTGCGGGATGAGCGCGGCGTAGATGGCCTCCGAGATCGTGCGCGCCGCAAGCACCTGGCGCGAGACAAAGATGCGCGGCACGCCCACCCGCACATCGGTCGGGTAGACCGAGTCGCAGCACTGGGCAATGCCCGCCGCATTGAATCCGATGTTCGGCAGCAGGGCACCGTAGGTCATCGCCAGAAAGGCGGGCTCGCCCTCCGGTTCGGCGTGCACCAGCACCACGTCGTCCTCGTCCTCCGGCATCCAGTCCTCGTTGTGGCCGACGAGGGTGTGCCCGTTGAGGCTGTGCTCGTCGTTCACCGCGAATGAGGTGCACTTCATGAGATGCATCGCGTCGAGGGTGATGGCCTCCAG
>CAYGXJ010000118.1:0-76497 GCA_964353865.1 uncultured Anaerolineales bacterium
AGCCGCTGGTTGTGCGCCCCACCTCGGAGACCATCATCGGGCACATGTACGCCAAGTGGATCAAGTCCTACCGCGACCTGCCGGTGCTGATCAACCTGTGGAACAGCGTGGTGCGGTGGGAGAAGCGCACCAAGTTGTTCCTCCGGACGACGGAATTCTACTGGCAGGAGGGCCACACGGCGCACGCCACGGCAGACGAGGCGGAGGCCGAAACGCGCCGTATGCTCGATGTGTACGTGGACTTCGCCGTCAATGATGCCGCCATCCCGGTCATCCCCGGCCGCAAGAGTCAGACTGAGAAATTTGCAGGGGCCGAGCGCTCATACTCGATCGAGGCCATGATGGGCGACGGGAAGGCCCTGCAGTCCGGCACCTCGCACAACCTGGGCGAAAACTTCGCACGGGCATTCAACATCCAGTACCTGGACGCGCAGAACGTGCTGCAGTTCTGTTCAACCACCTCCTGGGGCCTGTCCACACGATTCATCGGAGCCATCATCATGGTCCACGGGGACGACACGGGCCTGATCCTGCCACCCAAACTCGCACCCTACCAATTGGTCGTCGTCCCGATCTACAAGAATGACGATGAGCGCAGCCTGGTGCTGGGCGAGGTGGACCGTCTGGCAGGGGAGCTGGGAGAGCTGCGGGTCACCCTCGACCGGCGCGAAGGGTTGACCCCTGGCTTCAAGTTCAACGAGTGGGAAATGCGGGGGGTTCCGCTGCGCCTCGAACTCGGGCCGCGGGACATCGCCCAGCAGTCGGTGACCCTCGCCCGCCGTGATCGCCCAGGCAAGAGCGGAAAAGTCTCCGCTCCGCGGCAGGGGCTTGCCGCACACGTGGCCGAGGTGCTGGCCGACATACAGGCCTCGCTCTACGACCGCGCGCTCGAGACGCGCCGCGCGCGCACGCACGAACCGAAGGATTTCGGCGAGTTCGCCCAGGCGGTCGAGGAAGGTTTCGCACTTGCGTGGTGGTGCGGCCGCAGCCAGTGCGAAGCAGAGATCCAAGAGAAGACCAAGGCCACGACGCGCTGCATTCCATTCGATCAACCCTCCGGCAACGGGACGTGCATCCATTGCGGACAGAAGTCGGAGAGCAAAGCCATTTTCGCGCGCGCCTATTGAGGCCCCATGCCGTCCATCGACCTGGATGCACTCCGGCGCTGGAGCCAGACCCTCGGCGATCAGATCGGCGATCCGCAAGCTTTCGCGGCTGCGCTCAGAGGCCAGTTAGAATCGCATTCGAACCGATTGTTGCGACGCGGCCCATCGCTGGCTCGCCGCGGTGCCCTGCCCTCGTGGAACGTCCCCGCCGCCATGTTGAACGAAATCGAAGCCGCCATCCTGCCGCGCGCGGCCCGGCAACCCGAGGCCGCACTGCGTCTGGCCGATCAGCTGTGGGCCATCCCTTCGCTCGAGGAGAAGAGCCTGGCCGCGCGCTTGCTTGGGGCCGCAGCGCGCCCCGAGGCAAGCCACATGCGCCTGGCGCGCTGGGTGGTGGAGACGCCCGACCCCGCTTTGCACGCGGCTCTGGCACGCCACGCCGCGCGCCCCGTTCGCGATGAGTCACCGGATCTTTTCCGCCAAGAGATACTCACCTGGCTGGGCGGGCGCAGCCTTGCCGGTCGCCGGTTCGCCTGGCTCGCGCTGCGCGAATGGATGGATGAGGCTCCCGCCTCGGCCGCCCTGCTCGCCCTGCAGGTCCTGACGCTCGGCATGCGCGAAAACGACCCGCAGTGCGTGCGGTCATCGCAAGCCTTGTTCGCCCAGCTGGCCGCCTCGCAACCGGCGGAACTACTGCGCTGGGTGGACGACCTGCCCGATCGCGATGCGCAGTTCATCGGGCGGCGTTGGCTGCGCGGCACATTGCCGGGCCTGCCGTCGGAGATCCGAGATGCCATTCGCACGCGCACGGCGCCGGACGAGATCGGCGTGCGCCGTGAGGGATGAGCCGGGCATGCCGAGGGCAGTGACCATGTGGCCGAACGAGGTGACTCCCATGAGCGATCCAGCCGCGCAGGCCGCCCGATGACCACGCCAGGCCGCCTGCACCTCACGCTGTGCACGCTGCATATCCAGCTCCCGGGCTGTCGCTCGCTCAAAGAAAAACGCGGGCGGCTGGCGCCGCTGTTGGCCGGCCTGCGCCGCAGGTTCGAGTTGGCGGCCGCCGAGGTGGACGCGCAGGATGCATGGGCCTCAGCGGTCGTGGCCTGCGCCGTGGTGAGTACCGATGCCACCCACAACCGGCGCGTTTTGCAGGCGGCACTGGAGTGGATTGGGTCTCATCAGACCGATATTGAGGTGAGTTCGACCTCGGTCGAGGACCGCTGAGGGAGAGGCGAGTCGCTCGAGACGGGCAGGCTACCGACACCTCCTGAATGGGCCGCGCCGCGACGTCTTCGATTGCGGCGAACATGACTTTAAGGAAAGGATTGGCTATGGACCTCGGATTAGCTGGAGCGCGGGCGCTGGTGTGCGGCAGCAGCCGCGGACTTGGATTCGCGACCGCGAGCACCCTGGCCGCTGAGGGCGCGAGTGTGGCCATCAACGGCCGCAACCCCGAACGCCTGGAAGAGGCTGCGCACCAACTGCGCTCATCCGCCACGGTCACGGTCGTTGCCCTGGCGGGCGATGTGGCTACACCCGAAGGCCCGCGGGCGCTGGTGGCCCGCGCCGTCGCCGAGCTGGGAGGACTGGACATTCTGGTGACGAACTCGGGCGGGCCGCCGCCCGGCCGTTTCGATGAGTTGGATGATGCCGCCTGGCAGGCTGCATTCGATTTGCTGGTCCTCAGCAGTGTGCGCCTGGTGCGGGCCGCTCTACCCGCATTACGTGCCTCACCCCGGGCAGCCGTGCTGGCGGTCACGTCTTACGCGATCAAGCAGCCCCTGCCCAACCTGGTGCTTTCCAACTCGCTGCGCGCGGCCGTCGCCGGGCTCATGAAATCGTTGGCCCTTGAACTCGGTGGCCAGGGTATTCGTTTCAACTGCATTCTGCCCGCCTGGATCGACACCGAGCGAGTGCGTCAACTGATGCATGATCGGGCGCAGCGGGCGGGGAGTACAGCCGAGCAGGAAGCGCGCCAGCAGGCCAGCGAGAGCCCGTTTGGACGCATGGGGCAGCCGCAGGAGTTTGCCCGGGCGGCGGCCTTCTTGTGCTCGCCGGCCGCCTCATACATCACCGGCCTGATGCTGACGCTGGATGGCGGTATGCACAAGGGCTTGTTCTAACTCCAGGAATGCATGCCGCATGCCTGCCTCGCCGGGTCGCCGTTGCGGATTGCGACGGGGCTGACTATTCGAGTCAGGCCCGTCGTGTTTCTCTATGTCGGATGGAGCGACCCACTCAAGCGATGTGCCGCTTGGCTTCTTCCCACATCTTGTCCAGCTCCTCCAATTCAAGCGATCCAAGGGACACGCCTCGCGCGCGGGCCACGGCCTCCATCCTCTCGAAACGGCGGCGGAAGCGCTGGTTGGCCTCGCGCAATGCCGATTCCGGCTCCACCTTCACCCAGCGCGCGAGATTCACGACCGCGAACAGCAGGTCGCCGACCTCCTCGGCGCGTCGCACTTCATCGTCCGCGCCCTGCACCTCGCGTATCTCCTCTTGGACCTTGTCCAACACGCCGCCCAACTCGCGCCAGTCGAATCCTACCCGCGCCGCGCGCTGCTGAACCAGGTCTGCCTGGAGGAGTGCCGGCAGGCCGGCCGGGATTCCATCGAGCAGTCCCTGCCCGCTTTCGCCCCTGGCGCTGCGCTCGTCAGCCTTGATCGCTTCCCAGTTGCTGAGCACCTGCTCGACTCCTTCGACCGTCTTTCCGCCGAACACATGCGGATGGCGCCTGACGATTTTCGTGTTGATATCCCGCACAACATCTGCCATGCGGAATTGGCCGCCCTCAGTTGCGATCTGGGTCTGCAGAATGATCTGCAAGAGCAGGTCGCCCAGTTCCTCCTGCAGGGCGCCGGCATCCTGGCGATCCAGGGCATCCAGCACTTCGTAACATTCTTCCTGCATGTGGGAGCGCAGGCTCAGATGGGTCTGCTCGCGGTCCCACGGGCAGCCCTCGGGTGCGCGCAGGTGGGCTACGGTTTCCTGGAATTGCTCGAGGGCCGAGGCCCCAAGGGGCGGAACGTAAAGCAAGGAAAGGTGATCCAGCCCGGGGTATCGATCGAGTTCAAAGAGCGGGAGGCGGGTGGTGCGCGCCTCGGACAAGCCGGCGTGCTGTACAACCTGCACGGGGTGTGTCTCAGGGTACTGGTTCATCAGCACCAGCTTGACATCGCTGGCTACTTCTGAGGAGTAGAGCTGGGCGACGATCGCATGTTGCGATGGCGGAAAGGGCGGATGGTGGAGTTGGGCCAGCTCAACGGCATCGGCCAGTACCACACCCGCCAACCCATCCAGGCCAAGCAGGTGCAGGGTCGGTTCGAGGTAGCTCACGCCCGGCAGGCAGCGCAACGCAAGGCCGGCCTCGGCCGCACGCGTGCGCAGCATCTCGACCGTGGCCTCGCCCATGTGCGGGTCGCCCGGCACAGCGTAGATCACACCCTGCGGCCGGCGCGCCAGCTGGAGCACCTGATCCACGATGGCCGCATACACCTCTTCGAAGCGAGTGCGTCCCTCGTAGAGCGCATCGAGTGGGCGCCAGGGCAAGGCGGGAAGCGCCTCCACCGTGGGGTGGCGCGCGGTGCGCACCCATATTTCTTGGGCGCCGCCCAGCACCTTCCAGGCCGCACGGGTGAGGAGGCCTGGGTCGCCCGGACCCAGCCCGACGATTGTGATTCCTGAGTCGCTCATATTCTCGCCTGTCGTCTCCAACGCTGTCCCATTCTAGCAGCAGCGCGCCCACGGCGGGGGAAAGCAAAGGGTCGGGGACCGTCTCCCCGACCCATCCAGTCATAATAGGATTGCCGACTGCGCCAGGTTAGCGCTTGGTGTAGGTCGGGGCCTTGCGGGCGCGCTTGAGGCCGGGCTTCTTGCGCTCCTTCATCCGGTTATCGCGCGTCATCAAGCCCTCCTTGCGCAGGGCCGGCTTGAAGGTCTCATCCATCTTGACCAGTGCGCGAGCCAGGCCCATGCATACGGCGCCGGCCTGCCCGGTCACGCCGCCACCCGACACATTGACTGTGACCGTGACCTGCGATTCGCGTCCGGTGACGCGCAATGGAGACAGGCTCTTTTGCAGGTCGCCGTCGCGTGTGAAATACTCCTCCGCCGGCTTGCCATTGACGATGACCCCGCCGGCCGAGGCGACCACTCGCACACGCGCCGTGCTCTCCTTGCGTCGACCTACGCCTTCGTAGTATTGAGCTGCCATCGGTTCGTTATCCTTTCTCGTTGCCGCGGCTACTTGGCCGGCAGCGGCTTGGGCTGCTGCGCCTGATGAGGATGCTCGGCCTCGGCGTAGATCTTGAGCATCTTGATGACCTGGCGGCCGCGCTTGTTGTGAGGCAGCATGCCCCACACGGCGGCTCGCACCACGCGGTCCGGATGCTTGACCAATTGCTCTCGAAGAGAGATGGTCTTCAACCCGCCCGGATAACCGGAATGGTGATAGTACATCTTCTCGGTCAGCTTCTTGCCCGTCACGCGCAGTTTGCCCGCGTTCACCACGACGACAAAATCGCCCAGCTCGACCCCCGGGGTGAAGGTGGGTTTGTGTTTGCCCAGCAAGACCCGCGCGATGCGGCTGGCCAACCGTCCGAGTATCTCCCCACTGGCATCTACCACAAACCAGTCGCGAGTGATCTCCCGCTCTTTGGGGTAATAGGTCTTTTCCACTTTTACTCTCTCCAACTACAACGTTACGCTCAGCGCGCCGGTCGCAGGCGCTTCCGCCTCCAACCCGTCCGGCACTTCGTAATCGATGCGCATCAGGCACAGGCCCTTGGCCGGAGCCGCAGGCCCGCCGTGCCCCGCCCCTGGCCGCCCGAACAGGTCGAGGAATTCCGCCTCGGCCAGCCGCCCTTGCCCCACCCGCACCAGGCTGCCGACCAGCATGCGCACCATGCGGTACAGGAAGGCATCCGCCTGGATGGTGAACTCCAGCGCGCCCTCGATCGGGCGCCATTCGGTACGTGTCACGTGGCGCACGCTTGTGCCGCCGCGGCGTGGCGGCGTGCCAAACGCCGCGAAATCCTTGCGGCCGACGATTGCCGCGCTGACCCGCTCGAGAATGCCGCGCTCGAGTGCGGGCCAGATGCGCCAGGCATAGCGCTCGCCCAGCGGGTCCGCCTGCCGGCTCTCAATCACGCGGTAGCGGTAGGTGCGCCGTCGCGCACCATAGCGCGGGTGAAACTCGTTCGCCACCCGCGTCACCGCGCGGCAGCGCACGTTGCCTGGTAGCCGCGCATTGAGTGCCGGGGTCAGCGCTTCGGGCGGGTGCGACCAGTCGAGGTCGAAGGCCACCACCTGCCCCAGCGCATGTACGCCGGTGTCGGTGCGCCCAGCCGCCAGGAGATGCGCGCCCTGCCAGCCCAGCTCGCACAGGGCCTCTTCCAGCACTCCCTGGATGGTGCGCACGCCGGCCTGAATCTGGAAGCCGGCGTATTCCGTGCCATCGTAGGCCACAATCGCTTTGTAACGTTCCACGCCCCACCCAAGCGGGGAGAGCCGCAGCCCGCGCCGCCGTGCGGGCTAGCCTTCGACGAACTCGATCAGCACCAACTCGGCGGCATCGCCCAGGCGATGCCCCAGACGCAGGATGCGCGTGTACCCGCCGCTGCGCTTTTCGAAGCGCGGCGCGATCTCATCGAACAGGCGCTTGACCGCCTCCGGATTGCCCAGGCGCGAAGCGGCGATGCGCCGCGCATGGACCATCGTGCTGGCCTCGGCCTTGGCGTGCTTGGCCCGCGTGACCAGCTGTTCCACCTCGCCACGGATAGCCTGCGCCTTGGCGCGCGTGGTGCGAATTCGGTCGTTGAGGAGCAGCTGGTTGACGAGGGTCTTGCGCAGCGCCGTGCGCTGGCCACTCGACCGCCCCAGTTTCTTTCCGGCTACTTGGTGTCGCATGCTTTACTCCGTTGCGCTTGGCGCAGGGCTTTCTACACCACGCAGAAAGCCCTTCTCCTGCAGCTTCTCGCGCAGTTCTTCCAAGCTCTTGTCGCCGAAATTGCGGATCGAAAGCACGGCCTCATCCCCCTTGCCGAGCAGCTCGAGTACTTCCCCCACCGTGGTGATGCCCGTGCGCTTGAGCGAGTTGAACACGCGCACCGACAGGTCGAGCTGTTCGATGGGCGTCTCGAGGATCTCCGAGGAGATCTTGGGCACGGCGACTTCGCTGATCCCGGCCGTGAGCGTTTCTTCACTCACCCCGGCCAGGTCGCGCAGGTGGGCGATGAGAATTTGCGCGCTCTGGCTCAGCGCTTCCTCTGGGCGATGGGTGCCGTCGGTCCAGATCTCGAGCACCAGCCGGTCGAAGTTGGTGTCTTGCCCGACTCGCGCCCGTTCCACGTCGAAATTGACCCGCCGCACCGGGCTGTAGATTGCGTCCACCGGCAGCTCGCCGATGGGCAAGCGGCCGCGCTCCTCCGAAGGGGAGTAGCCGCGCCCGTGCTGCACGGTGAACTCGATATCCAGCTGGGTCTTCGGATCATCGACCGTGAATAGGTAAAGGTCCGGGTTGACGATCTCGACCTCGGGCGGGACGACGACGTCGGCGGCGGTCACCGTGCCTTCGCCGCTCACTTCCAAGCGCAGGCGGGCCGTTTCGCCCGCCAGGAGCTTGAGCCGCATCTGCTTCACCTGCAGCAGCAGCTGGGTCACGTCTTCCTTGACGCCGGGAATGCTCGAGAACTCATGCGGGACGTCGGAAATGCGGAGCGAGACCACCGCCGCGCTCTCCAGCGAGGAGAGCAGCACGCGCCGCAGCGCGTTGCCCAGCGTGATCCCATAGCCGCTCTCCAGCGGGCTGATGACGAAGCGCCCGTAATTCTGGGCCATCGCCTCCCGCTCGATCTTCGGCATGACCATGTTCGTAGTTGTGCCCACCTGAACCCTCTCCTCCGGCGCACCCTGTCGAACCGCGCGCCAGACCTCTGGGCGTATGGCGAGATGGAGACGCCCGCGGCGGTCTCCCTCGAGCCGAGGTTTAGCGCGAGTAGAACTCGACGATCAACTGCTCGTTCAGCCGGATGTCGCTCATCTCATGGCGCTCGGGCCGCTTCACCATCGTGCCCGAGAGGCGCCCCAGGTCGCGCTCCAGCCAGGACGGCACCAGGCGCCCTTCAGCGCTCTCCGCCAGGCTCGTGAAATAGGTGCGCGGGCGCGAGCCCTCGCGCACTTCCACCACGTCGCCCGGGCGCACCACCATCGAGGGCACGTCGGTGCGGCGGCCGTTGACGTTGAAGTGGCCGTGGGTGACGAGCACGCGCGCCTGGCCGCGGCTCTCGGCGTAGCCCAGGCGGTAGACGACATTATCCAGGCGCGATTCGAGCGTCTGCAAGAGGTTGAGGCCCGTCATACCGCGCTTCTTGAGCGCTTCGGAATAGTAGCGCCGGAACTGCGCTTCGAGCACGCCGTAGACGCGGCGCGCCTTCTGCTTTTCGCGCAGCTGGCGGGTGTAGTCCGACACGCGCTGGCGGCGGAATTGCGCATCCTTGCCGTGCATGCCGGGGGCAAACCCGCGCCGCTCGAAGGCGCACTTCGGGCTCAGGCAGCGTGAACCCTTGAGGAACAACTTCTCGCCCTCGCGGCGGCAGAGCTTGCAGACCGGTCCGATGTATTTCGACATAGCGTATCCTTCCTTGCGCCGGACGTGCCTACACGCGGCGCTTCTTGGGCGGACGGCAGCCGTTGTGCGGCACGGGGGTCACGTCGCGGATCGAGCGCACGCGCAGCCCCATGCCTTGAATGGCACGGATGGCCGCCTCACGGCCCGGGCCCGGGCCGTTGATGAACAGCTCGACTTCCTGCATGCCCATTTCCATCGCCGCCTTGGCCGCCTGCTGTGCCGCGAGCCTGGCCGCAAAGGGCGTGCTCTTGCGCGAGCCTTTGAAGCCCGAGGTGCCCGCGCTGGCCCAGGCGATGGCGTTGCCCTGGGTGTCGGTGAGGGTGACGATGGTGTTATTGAACGAGGCGTGAATGTGCGCCTGTCCAGAGGCCACCGTTCGCTTGCCCTTCTTCGAAGCGCGACCGACGCTCTTCGCTGCTTGTGTCATAGGTCCTCGCTATTCTTCCTGAACAACCACTCACTCCACGCCGCCTGCCCCGTGCCGGCCCGCAGCCGTTGGGGGGAAGGAGCCCCGGGGGCGCGGCAGCCAGCAGGCGGCGGACCCTCCGCCAAAAGATGCGGTTACTTCTTCTTCGCTCCGCGTCGGCGGCCGCGGCCGGCCACCGTCTTCTTGGGCCCCTTGCGCGTGCGCGAATTGGTGCGCGTGCGCTGCCCACGTGCCGGCAGGTTGCGCCGGTGGCGCAGCCCGCGGTAGCAGCCAATCTCCACCAGGCGCTTGATATTCATCTGCACCTCGCGGCGCAGATCGCCCTCCACGGTGAAGTTTTTGCCGATGTAGTCGCGCAGCGCCGTCACCTCGGCCTCCGTCAGATCACGCACCCGTGTCTCGGGGCTGATCTTGGTGGCCTGCAGGATGCGCTGTGCCGTCGGCTGGCCGACCCCGAAGATATAGGTCAAGCCCACCTCAATGCGCTTCTCGCGCGGCAAGTCAACGCCTTCAATACGCGCCATGGCTCTTATCCCTGTCGCTGCTTGTGCTTCGGATTGTCACAAATCACATACACCTTGCCTGCCCGTCGAACGATCTTGCACTTCGGGCAGCGCCTGCGAACTGACGAAGATACTTTCATTGCCGCTCACGTCCTTTCTGCCTGCCCCTGCGCCCGCGCCTCACTCCAGGGTGAGGATCAGCGGGCCATCCGCCGTCACGGCCACCGTATGTTCAAAATGCGCGGTCAACGACCCGTCGGCCGAGACCACCGTCCAGTGGTTGTCGAGCACCGCCGTTTCGTTGGTGCCCACCAGCACCATCGGCTCGAGGGCCAGGGTCATGCCCTCACGCAGCGGCACGCCGCGCCCGGCCTGCCCGTAGTTGGGCACTTGCGGGTCCTCGTGCATCGCCCGCCCGACCCCGTGGCCGGTGTAGTCGCGCACCACGTGAAACCCGGCGCGCTCGACCACCTCCTGAATCGCCGCCGACACATCGCCGGTACGATTTGCATCGACCATCTTTTGGATGCCGGCTTTGAGCGCCGCTTCGGTCACCCGCAGCAGCTTCTCGGCCAGCGTCGAAATCGATCCGAGCCCCACGCTGAACGCCGAGTCGCCGACGTATCCTTCAAACACCGTGCCGCAGTCTACGCTGACAACATCCCCCTCGCGCAACTTGCGCTTGCCGGGGATGCCGTGCACCAGCTCGTCGTTCACACTGACCGTGGTCACCGCCGGGAAGGGCGGTTCCCCATATCCGAGAAACGCCGGCTGCGCCCCATGTTTGCGGATGACCTCCGCCGCAGCCTCATTGACGTCCGCGGTCGTGACTCCCGGGCGGATGACCGCGCGCGCCGCCGCCAACGCACGGGCATTGATTCGCCCGGCCTCGCGCATGATGGCCAGTTCGTCGGGCGTCTTGAGCGAGATGCCGCGCTTCCAGGGCATGCTCAGTTCGCCTTCAGCGCGGCCATGAGGTCCGCCGTCACATCCTCGATCGGCCGGTCGCCGTCAATCTCCACCAGCATTCCCTGGCCGCGATAGAATTCGATCAGCAGGGCCGTCTGCTCGCTGTACACCTGGATCCGCCGGCGAACGGTTTCCTCGCTGTCATCATCGCGTTGGTAAAGGTCCGATCCATCCACATCGCACGTTCCCGCGACGCGCGGCGGGTTGAGCATGCGGTGATACACGTGGCCTTTGGCCCGGCACGTCAGCCGCCCGGCCAGCCGGTCGACCAGCGTGGCCACGGGCGCCGTCACAAAGGGCACCAGGCGCAGGCAGCCGTGGCAGACTTGCTGCAGCGTCTGCTCGAGCGCCTCGGCCTGGGCCGTCGTGCGCGGGAAGCCATCCAGGATGGCGCCCCGGACGCAATCCGGCTGGGCCAACCGCTCGCGAACCATGGCGATCGTCACTTCATCCGGCACCAGCTCGCCGCGGTCGATGAAGCTCTGCGCCAGGCGCCCCAGCTCGCTCTTCTCACGCATATGGTGGCGAAACAAGTCGCCCGTTGAAATGTGCGCTATCGCCAACTTCTGTGCCAACACCGCCGCCTGGGTTCCTTTGCCGGCACCCGGCGGGCCGAGCATCACGATGTAGAGCGACATGTCGGGCCTCGTGGTCCAGCCCCGGCGCTAATGAACGAGCATCGACTCGTCGTAACCCCGCAACTTGAGTTCCGCCTCGAGATTGAAGAACAGATCGCGCACCACACCCACCACGATCAGCAAGCCCGAGGACGACACCAGCAGCAAGCTGCTGCTGCCCGCGAACGGAAATACCACGTTGACAATGTAGGGTATGACGGCCACGATACCCAGGAACAGCGCCCCGGGGAGCGTAATCCGCCGCATGACCCGCGTCAGATAGCGCTGGGTCGGAGCGCCCGCCGTCACCCCCGGGATTTGCGCGCCCGAGCGCTTGAGGTTGTCGCCGTAATTCTGCTGGGCGAAGAGCACATCGGTATAGAAGAAGGTGAAGGCCACGACCAGCACAAAATACATCAACCCGTACCATCCACTCTGGCCGCCGAAGATCGACTCGACGCCCGCCGCCAGGTTGCGCACCCACAGCGTCTTGGAGGCGATGAAGAACTGGGCGATGATCGCCGGGAAGGTCAGGAACGACTGGGCGAAGATGAGCGGGATCATGCCCGCCATGTTCACCAAGAGCGGCAGCGTGCCCTTGACCGGCATCGCCTGGCGGTGGCCAATGCGCCGGCCGGGGTACATCACCGGCACGTTGCGCCGCCCTTGCTGCACCACCACGATGGCAAACACGGTCAGGATCATCAGCGCCAGGTAGAACGCGATCAGGAACCAACGCCGCTGCTCGTCGGTGAGCAGCTGGCCGAAGTTGGCCGGGATGCGCGACACGATGCCTGCGAAGATGATCAGCGACAGGCCCTGGTTGCGCACGCCGTATTCCGAAATCAATTCACCCAGCCAGATGCCGAACATCGTCCCGGCCGTCATTGTGAGCAGGGTGGTGATTGTCGGCAGCAGGTTCTCACCGGTGAAGCCGAAGTGCTTGATGATCGGCAGCCCGCCGGCCAGCGTCTGGAACAGGCGCACCTGGCCGATTGCGTTGAGCGTGGCCATCGGCACGGCCAGGTAGTACGTCCAGCGCTCCATCCAGCGCCGGCCTTCCTGCGGGTCTTCCTTCATGCGCCGGTCCCAGGCGGGGATGATCGGCACCAGAAGCTGCAGGATGATCTGGGCCGTGATGTAGGGGTAGACCCCCATGGCCAGCACCGAGAAGTTGGACACGGTGCCGCCCGACAGCAGGTCGAGCAGGTTGAGCAACGTGCTGCCGGCGCCTCCCTGGGCGAATATCTGCGCCAGGGCGGCGCGGTCTACACCCGGCACGGGCACATGCGAGGCCAGGCGGTAGATCACGAGCAACGCCAGCGTGATGAGCAGCCGGTTGCGCAGGTCCTGAGCGGTCCATAGATGACGCAAGGCCGAACGGCGCATGCTCTGGCTCCTTAGTCTCCACCGCTAGGCGGCGGAGAACTCCTCCACGGTGCCGCCCGCCGCCTCGATCTTGGCGCGGGCTCCTTTGCTGACGCGCTGCACATGAATGGTCAGCGCCACTTTCACCTCACCCCGGCCGAGGATGACCACCGGCAGTTCGGGGCGGCTGAGCAGCCCCTGGCCCGCCAGCGACTCGGGCGTGACCCGCGTGCCGGCCGGAAGCGAGGCCAAGGTCTCCAAGTTGACCTCGTTGTATATCGTCCGATGGAGCGGATCGAATCCGCGCTTGAAGGGCAGACTCCGGAAGAGCGGCAGGTTACCGCCCTGGAAATACAGCCCGGGGCCCCCGCCCTGGCGCGCGCCCTGGCCTTTCGTGCCGCGCCCGGCCGTCTTGCCTTGCCCGGCGGAGGTGCCGCGGCCGACACGCTTCTTGCGATGCGTGGCGCCGGGGTTGGGCTTGAGCTCATGCAGTTTCATTACGCCTTCTCCTTGCCGGACGGCGCGGCCTCGACGCTGACCAGGTGAGCCACCTTGGCCAGCATGCCGCGCAGTTGAGGCGTGTCTTCCTGCTCGACGACTTGATTGATGTGCCGCAGGCCCAGCGCCGCAATGGTGGCCTTGTGGCGGTAAGTGTTGCCGATCGGGCTGCGCACCAGGCGCACGCGCACGCGCCCTGCCGCCTGGCTGGCGCGCGCTCGGGGTTTGGATGGACTAGTCACTCTTCCTCCGCTCCCAGAAGGGCTTCAGGCTTTCGGCCGGCTTGCCGCGCATGGCGGCCAGCTTGGCCGGGTCGTACAGCCGCTCCAGGGCATCCACCGTGGCTCGCACCACATTGAGGGTGTTCGCCGATCCGAGCGACTTGGTAAGGATGTCGCGCACGCCGGCGGCCTCGAGCACGGCGCGCACGCCGCCGGCCGCGATCACTCCCGTGCCGGGCGAAGCCGGCTTGAGCAGGACCATGGCCCCGCCGCAGCGACCGGTCACTTCATGCGGGATGGTCGTGCGCGATAGCGGGATGGCCTTCATAACGTGGCGCGCACGCTCAGTGCCCTTGCGAATCGCATCCGGCACCGTGCGGCTCTTGCCCATGCCAATGCCGACCCGGCCGTGGTTGTCGCCCACCACCACCACCGTGCGAAAGGAGAAGTGGCGGCCGCCCTTGACCACTTTGGCGACCCGGGCGATGTCGATCACGCGCTCGTCAAATTCCGACTTTTCCTCAACCCGGACGTTTCTCTCGTTTCGTGGCATGTCTCACTCCCGCGCTAGAACTCGAGCCCGGCCTCGCGCGCACCATCCGCCAGCGCACGCACGCGACCCTGATAGCGGTACCCGCCGCGATCGAAAACGACGGCGGCAATGCCCTTCGCCCGCGCCCGCTCGGCCAGGAGCTTGCCCACTTCCTTGGCTTGCTGGCTCTTGTTGAGGCCTTTGAGCCTCTCGGCCAGACCGCGGTCGAGGGTCGAGGCCGCAGCCAGTGTCTGCCCGCGCTCGTCGTCAATCACCTGGGCGTACACTTCCGCCAGGCTGCGGAAGACGCTCAGCCGCGGGCGCGCGGTGGTGCCGCTGACGGTGCGGCGGATATGCATGTGGCGGCGCTTGCGCGCCTGAGTTCGAGATTTGTGCGCCATCATCTCACCTGTTACTTGGCAGCGGCCTTGCCGGCCTTGCCCGCCTTGTGGCGAACTCGTTCCCCGACGTAGCGCAGACCCTTGCCCTTGTACGGCTCGGGCGGCCGGATCTTGCGCAAGTCGGCGGCCACCTGGCCGACGAGTTCCTTGTCGTATCCGCTCACCTGAATGATGCGCGTCTTCTCCTCCACACTGAAGCCGATGCCCGCCGGCGGTTTGACCACCACCGGATGCGAGAAGCCCACGCTCACGACCAGGTTCTTCTCCTTAAGCTCGGCGCGATACCCCACCCCTTCGAGTTGCAGCTGCTTGGAGTAGCCCTGGCTCACCCCGGTGACCATGTTCTGGATCAGCGCACGGGTCATTCCGTGAAATGCGCGCCAGCGCCGCTCGTCGCTTTCCCGCTGTACCGTCAACTCTTCGCCCTGCTGGGCGATGGTCATGCCGTGCGGGAAAGAGCGGGTCAGCTCGCCCTTCGGGCCGCGCACGTGCACCTGGGTGCCGGTGACCTCCACCTCGACTCCGGCCGGGATCTTCACCGGCATTCGTCCAATTCGCGACATGCCATCCTCCTTGCGCCCGTTCTGGCCGTGCTGCGCCAGGCGCGCCTACCAGACCTTGCAGATCACTTCGCCGCCCACACCCAGCTTGCGGGCGCGCGCGCCGGTCATCACGCCCTTGGGCGTTGAGAGAATCGTTACCCCCAGGCCCGACAGCACGCGCGGGATCTCGTTACGTCCGGCATACACCCGCCGCCCCGGGCGGCTGACGCGCTCGAGCCCGGCGATCACTGGGCGCCGCTCGCGGCGCTCGCCGACATACTTGAGGTGGACGCGCAGCGCGGAGAACTTGCCCTCTTCGTCGACCACCTCGAACTTGTCGATGTAGCCTTCGTCCTTGAGGATCTGCGCCAGCGAGGCCTTAATGCGCGAGGCAGGCATAGCCACGACGGCATGCCCGGCCATCAGCCCGTTGCGGATGCGGCACAGCATGTCGGCGATAGGATCCGTAATGGTCATGAGACAGCTCTCCTTCCGATCCAGAAGGGCACACCCGCCCCTACCACGAGGCCTTCGTCACGCCGGGGATTCTCCCCGCCAAGGCCTGCTCGCGGAAGCAAATCCGGCACATTTGGAACTTGCGCATATAGCCCCGCGGCCGGCCGCACAGGCGGCAGCGGTTGCGCACTTGCACCGGGTACTTGCGGCGGGTCTCACGAATGACAATCGATTTCTTGGCCATGCTCAGGCCCCTTTCCGGAACGGCATACCGAGTAGCTGCAGCAGGCGCCGGCCCTCTTCATCGTTGCGCGCGCTGGTCACAATCGTCACCTCAAACCCACGCGCCTTGTCGATCTTGTCGTACTGGATTTCCGGGAAGATCAACTGCTCGCGCAGGCCGAGGGTGTAGTTGCCGCGCCCATCGAAGCTGTCCTCGGGCGCGCCGCGGAAATCGCGCACCCGCGGCAGGGCCACGTTCATCAGCCGGTCGAGGAACGACCACATGCGCTCGCCACGCAGAGTGACCATGGCGCCGATGACGCGCCCCTCGCGCAACTTGAAGTTGGCGATGCTCTTGCGCGCCTTGGTCACCACCGGCTTCTGGCCGGCGATAATCGTCAGGTCGCCCACCGCCGCCTCGAGCGCCTTGGGGTTGTCGAGCGCCTCGCCCAGCCCGATATTGACCACGATCTTGCGCACCTGCGGCACCTGCATTGGATTGGTGTAGCCGAAATCGCGCCGCAGGGCAGGCACAATTTCCGTTCGATAGCGTTCCAGCATGTTGTGAGCCATGGCTCTTCTTCACTCCAGCGGCTAGGCGTCGATTACGGCGTGGCAATTCTTGCACACCCGCACGCGCCGTTCGCCCTGTGGCTGGCGGCCCACCCGCGACGCTTCACCGCACTTGGGGCAGACCAGCATCACGTTCGAAAGATGCAGCGGCCCAGGAAACTCAATAATGCCCGGGGTCAGCGCCCGGCCTTGGGTCTGGACCTGGCGCTTGTGCTTCTTGCGCAGGTTGACACCTTCCACCACCACGAAGTCGGCGCTCGGGATGACGCGCAGCACCTGGCCGCGCTTGCCGCGGTCCTTCCCGCTCAGCACTTCGATCGTGTCGCCCTTCTTGATGTTCACAGTCGGCTCCTCATCCTGCGCGCGAACCCGTACGGTCGCGGCCCCAGATCCTCTGGGGCATGTCCCCTTGAACACCTCGGGGGCCAGCCCCTACAAGACTTCGGGGGCCAGCGAGACGATCTTCATGAAGCCCTTCTCGCGCAACTCGCGCGCCACCGGCCCGAAAATGCGGGTGCCTCTGGGGTTCTCACCGTCGGCATCCAATATGACGGCCGCGTTGTCGTCGAAGCGGATGTACGACCCATCCTCGCGGCGGTACTCTTTGGTGGTGCGCACGATGACGGCCTTGACCACTTCGCTCTTCTTCACCGCCCCCTGAGGCGCGGCGGATTTCACGGCGGCCACCACCACGTCGCCGATGGAGCCTGTCTTGCGGCGCGAGCCGCCCTGGATGTGGATCACCAGCAACTCGCGCGCGCCGGTGTTGTCGGCCACCGTCAGGCGCGTCTCTTGCTGGATCATGCCGCACCTCCGGTGTTGGCCGCGTCAGGCGAAACCGCCACCTGCTGCCCGCGCAGCAGGACCTTTTCCACTACCCAGCGCTTGCTGTGCGAGAGCGGGCGGCTCTCTACGAGTTCCACCTTATCGCCCAGGCTGCAACCCAGCGGGTCGTGGGCCATGAATTTCGATGAGCGGTGCACCACTTTGCCGTACAGCGGGTGGCGCACGGTGTAGTCCACACGCACGACCACGCTCTTGGTCATGCGGGCGCTCACCACGGTGCCGATCATGCGGCGGCGTTCGTTGGTCATGCCTGCTGTCCTTCCCCTTCCACCGCGAGCTCCCGCTCGCGCACAAGCGTTTCGATGCGGGCGATGGTGCGGCGCACGACCTTGAGCCGGGTGTAGTCCGACAGCTGGCCCATGGTGAACTGGAAGCGCAGCTTCATATACTCGTCGCGCGTTTCGTCGAGCTTGGTGCGCAATTCGGCGGTTGCCAGGGCGCGCAGTTCTTCAACGTTCATGCCGCCTCCTCGCCGCGCCCGGTCTCCAAGCGCGCGATGGACTTGGTGCGCAGCGCGAGCTTGAAGGCGGCCCGCTCCAAGGCCTCCATGGCAGCCTCTTCGGGGAGACCACCCACCTCGAAGATAATGCGCCCAGGCTTGACCACCGCCACCCAGTGATCCACCGCGCCCTTGCCCTTGCCCATGCGGGTCTCGGCGGCCTTGCGGGTCACCGGCTTGTCGGGGAAGATGCGGATCCAGATCTTCCCACGGCGCTTCATTGAATGGACCAAGGCGCGGCGAGCCGCTTCGATTTGGCGTTGGGTCATCCAGCCGGGCTCCAAGGCTTGCAGCCCCCACTCACCGAAGGCCAACTCGGTGCCACGGGTCTCGTGGCCCTTCATGCGGCCGCGCATTTGCTTGCGCCATTTCACACGCTTCGGCAATAGCATTGCGTCACCTCACTTCGCCGCGCAGATGGGCTGGCCACCCCGCGCAGCACGGCTACTCGCTGACGTAGGCGCCTTCGGTCGCCGGCATGTTCGTCTCTTCCGCCTCGGGGCGCGCTTCACCCCGGAAGATCCACACCTTGACCCCGATCCGCCCAAAGGTGGTCAGGGCCTCGGCCCGCGCAAAGTCCACGTCGGCGCGCAGCCATTGCAGCGGCACCCGGCCTTCGCGCACCCATTCGGTGCGGCGCATCTCGCTGCCCGAGAGACGCCCGGCGCACATCACCTTGATTCCCTTGGCGCCCTGGCGCATGGCCGAGCTCACCGCGCGCTTCATCGCCCGGCTGTGGCCGATGCGCCGCTCGAGCTGGCGCGCAATATTGTCGGCCACCAACGGTGCTTCCAGGTCGGGCGCATTCACTTCCACCACCTTGAGGTCCACCTTGCAGCCGGTGAGCTGCTCCAGGTGCTGGCGCAGTTCTTTCACCGTGGCCCCCTTGCGCCCGATAAACACCCCGGGCTTGGCGGTGTGCACGAACACGCGCACCAGGTTATGGTTGCGTTCGATCTCCACCCGCGCGATGGCCGCGCTGGTCGCGTCCTTGAGAATCAGGCGGCGGATGGCGATATCCTGGTGCAACTGGCTGGCGTACTGCTTGCCGCTCGCGAACCAGCGGCTGTCCCAGCTCTTGTTGATTCCCAGGCGAAATCCGATCGGATGTACTTTGCGCCCCATAGCATCTCCTGGCCCGGTGCCGGCCGTCGCCCCGCAGGGTGCGCCGTGCTCCGGAATCCCTACTCGGCCGTCACTTCGCGCAAGGTGATGGTGACGTGCGACGTGCGCCGCAGAATCGGCTTGAATCGTCCGCGCGCACCGAAGCGCCGCCAGCGGCGGGTCGGTCCTTCATTGGCGAAGACCCCGCTCACCACCAGATCCTCCGTGCGCCAACCGGCGTTCTCTTCGGCATTGGCCATAGCCGAGCGCAGCAGCTTGGCCACATCGTGGGCCGCGGTCTGCGGCAGGCTTTGCAGGAGGGCCAAAGCCTGCGGCGCCTTGCGTCCGCGAATGACGTTGATGACGCGCCGCATCTTTTGCGCCGAGGAGGGTGCGAAGCGCAGGGTTGCTCTGACCTCTTCCATGGACTATCCCTCCTTGGCAGCGGGGGCCGGCACCGCGGGCGTGGCCGCCGTGGTGGCAGCTTCTCGCGTCACATGCCCGCGAAAGGTGCGCGTCGGGGCGAATTCGCCCAGGCGGTGGCCCACCATGTTCTCGGTGACATAGATCGGCACGTGTCGCCGGCCGTCGTGAACCGCGATGGTGTGGCCCACCATCTGCGGGAAGATCGTGCTGGCGCGGCTCCAGGTGCGAATGACCTTCTTCTCGCCGCGCTGGTTCATGGCCTCGACCTTCTTCAAGAGCTTCGGTTCGACGAACGGCCCCTTCTTCAGCGATCGCGACATTTTCTTGCCTCCACACTAATCCCGGACGCTTCAGGCCTTCTTGCGCTTGGGCACCCGGCGCCGCACGATGAACTGATCGGTCAGCTTGTTGTTGCGCGTGCGCTTGCCGCGGGTGGGTTTGCCCCACGGGCTCTTCGGGCTGGGCATGCCCGTCGGCTGCCGGCCTTCGCCGCCGCCGTGCGGATGGTCGCGCGGCGACATGGCCGTGCCGCGCACCGTCGGGCGCACGCCGCGGTGGCGGCTGGCACCGGCCTTGCCCAGCTTCACGTTGCGCCGCTCCACATTGCCCACAACGCCGATCGTTGCGTAGCAGGTCTGCCTCACCAGACGCACCTCACCCGAAGGCAGGCGCACCTGGGCATACTCGCTTTCCTTGGCCAGGATCTGCGCGCCGGCACCCGCCGAACGCACCAGCTGCCCGCCGCGCCCGTCCTGCAATTCCACATTGTGCACCAGCGTGCCCACCGGAATCTGCGAGATGGGCAGCGCGTTGCCCGCGCGGATCTCGGCCTGCGGACCCGCCATCACCGTGTCGCCCACCTTGAGGTCGAGCGGGGCGATGATGTAGCGCTTCTCGCCGTCGGCGTAGACCACGAGTGCAATGCGCGCCGAACGATTCGGATCGTATTCGATGTGCGCCACGCGCGCTGCGATATCGCGCTTGTCGCGCTTGAAATCGATGAGACGAATGTGACGGCGCTCGCCGCCGCCGCGATGGCGGACGGAGACCTTGCCCTGTACGTCGCGACCGCCGTGCCCGCGGCGGGGCACGATCAGCGAGCGCTCGGGCCGTGCACGGGTGACCTCTTCGAAGGTCGGCCCGGCCATGCCCCGGCGACCGGGGGAGGTGGGTTTGAACTTCTTCACCGGCATGAGATTATCCCTTCACCCCTTCGAAGATCGGGATGGTGCCCTTGGACAGGGTGACGATCGCCTTCTTGAATTCCGAGCGGCGGACCCGCAGGCGGCGGTTGCGCAGCGAGCGGGTGCGCTTCATGGGCACGATCAGCATGTTGACCTTGGCCACCTCGACGTTCTCGAACAGGGTTTCGACCGCTTCCTTGACCTGGGCCTTGGTGGCGCCGGGCGCCACCTCGAACACGTACTGATGGCGCTTGCTGGCCAGGAAGGTGGTCTTCTCGGTGATGATCGGGCGCTTGAGGATCTCGTAGATCGTCATGCGGCTCTCCCCGGATCGAGCCAGGCCCCGATCAGATCGAGCGCGGCCAATGGAACCACCACCTTCTGAAAGGCGAACAGATCGCGGATGTTCAGGTAGTTGGCGCGCAGCGTCTTGGCGTGGGCCAAGTTGCGCACCGAGCGCTCAACCACGTCATCGCCCTGCGGCAAGAGGACCAAGGCATTCTCGCCGCCGGTCATGGCCTTGAGGGCCACGGCCATGGCGCTGGTCGAGGGCTTCTCGAGGCTCAGCTCGTCGACCACCACCAGCATCGCTTCGGCCGCCTTGGCCGAGAGGGCCGAGCGCAGTGCCGCGCGGCGCATCTTCACCGGCATGTTGACCGAATAGTCGCGCGGCACAGGCGTGTGCACTTTGCCGCCGCCGCGCCATTGCGGCGCGCGGGTCGAGCCCTGGCGGGCGCGGCCGGTGCCCTTCTGGCGCCATGGCTTGCGGCCGCCGCCGGATACCTCGCCGCGGCCCTTGGTCTTGACCGTGCCCAGGCGCGCATTGGCCAACTGCCGCACCAGCGCCTGGTGCATCAGATCCTGCCGGACCGGAGCTTCGAAGATGGCCGCGGGCAGGGTCACCCGCTTCACCTTCTTGCCCTGCATGTTCACCACATCCACTTCCATGGTTTTCGCTCCCAACGCCGTGTGCGCGCCTGCCGGCTTACTGCTTGCGCGCCTCGCGGACGAGCACGATGCTGCCCTTGCCCCCCGGCACGCTGCCCTCAACCCCGAGCAGGTTGCGCTCGGCGTCCACCAGCGCCACGCGCACCTTCGAAGAGGTGGAATGGGCCGAGCCCATATGCCCGGCCATGCGCTTGCCGCGGTAGACCCGCCCAGGGGTAGTGGTCTGGCCGATGGCGCCCGGCGCGCGCTGCCGGTCCGATTGACCGTGGGTTTTCGGCCCGCCACTAAAGTGGTAGCGCTTCACGCCGCCCTGGAAGCCCTTGCCTTTGGAGGTGCCCAGAATGTCGACGCGCTCACCGATCGCAAACACCTCGACCGTCACGCGATCCCCCGGCTTCAGGCTCTCTTCGACGCCGGGCTCGAACTCGCGCAAATAGCGCAACGGCTGCGGGGTGGCCTTCTGCAGGTGGCCGCGCTCGCCGCCGGTGAGGTGCGAACTCTTGGCTTCGCCGAAGCCGAGCTGCACGGCGGCATACCCGTCTTTCTCGGGGGTGCGCACCTGGACAACAAAACACGGCCCAGCTTCGATTAACGTGACCGGAACAAGGCGCCCGGCCAGGTCAAAGATCTGGGTCATGCCCACTTTTTTCCCAATCAACCCTTTCATCGGTTGTCTCCTCATGCATGCACTGCGCGCGGGACTGTCGGCTTGGGACGGGCCGCATCATCCCCCCGCCCGGCGGTCAGCGGTCGGCGGCCCCTGCCGGGGCCGGCCGGTCCGCTCTTGCCGGAGGGTACGCGCCGCTCAGATCTTCATTTCGACGTCGACGCCGGCTGGCAGGTTCAAGCGCATCAGCGCATCCAGCGTCTTGGCGTCGGGTTCGGTGACCTCAATCAGCCGTTTGTGCGTTCGGATCTCGAAGTGCTCGTGAGAATCCTTGTCGATGAAAGCCCCCCGCCGCACCGTGAAGCGCTCGATCTCGGTGGGCAGCGGAACCGGGCCGACGACCTTGGCCCCGTTGCGCTCGGCGGTTTCCACAATGCGCCGCGCGGATTGGTCCAGGACGCGGTGGTCGTACGCTTTGAGCCGAATGCGGATCTTCTGGCGCGCCATAAGTCCTTGCCTAATCCAGAATCTCAGTGATGACGCCGGCGCCGACCGTCAGCCCGCCTTCACGAATGGCGAACTTCGAGCCCTTTTCCAGCGCCACCGGCACGATCAACTCCACGCTCAGGTTCACCGTGTCGCCCGGCATCACCATCTCGACCCCCTCCGGCAGCGTCAGGTTCCCCGTCACGTCCATGGTCCGGATGTAGAACTGCGGCCGATACCCCGTGAAGAACGCCTTGTGCCGCCCCCCCTCCTCCTTGCGCAGCACGTACACCTGGCTCTTGAACTTGCGGTGCGGCGTGATCGACCCGGGCTTGGCGAGCACCTGCCCGCGCTCGACCTCGTCCCGCTCGATCCCGCGCAAGAGCACCCCCACGTTATCCCCCGCCTGCCCCTCGTCCAGCAGCTTGTGGAACATCTCCACGCCCGTGCACACCGAACTGGTCGTCTTCTCCCGCAGCCCCACGATCTCGATCGGTTCCCCGACCCTCACGATCCCCCGGTCGATGCGCCCCGTCACCACCGTCCCCCGCCCTTTGATCGAGAACACGTCCTCGATCGGCATCATGAACGGCAGTTCCGTGTGCCGCACCGGCTGCGGAATGTACTCATCTATCACCCGCAACAGCTCCAGGATGCTCGCGTACTCCGGCGCCTTCGGGTCGGTCGAGCTGCTCTCCAGCGCCTTGAGGGCGCTCCCGCGCACGATCGGCGTCGTATCCCCAGGAAACCCGTACGAAGTCAAGAGCTCGCGCAGTTCCATCTCCACCAGTTCCAAGAGCTCCGCATCGTCCATCATGTCCACTTTGTTCAGGTACACCACGATCGACGGCACTTCCACCTGCCGCGCCAGCAGCACGTGCTCCCGCGTCTGCGGCATCGGCCCGTCCGGCACCGCCACCACCAGCACCGCCCCGTCAATCTGGGCCGCCCCGGTGATCATGTTCTTGATGTAGTCGCGGTGCCCCGGCATGTCCACGTGCGCGTAGTGGCGCTTGTCCGTCTCGTATTCCACGTGGGCGATGTTGATCGTGATCCCGCGCTCTTTCTCCTCCGGCGCATTGTCGATCGAGTCGTACGACCGAAACTGCGCTTTGCCCATAAACTGGCTTACCTTCGTGATCGCCGCCGTCAAGGTCGTCTTCCCGTGGTCAATGTGCCCCATCGTCCCCACGTTCAGATGCGGCTTGTTGCGTACAAACTTCTCCTTCGACATGGTACGTCCTCCTGCGCGACGTCGCTGCGGCGATGGCCGCTTAGGCCCTGATAACCTTGTCGGCGACCTCTTGGGTCACCGCCTGATAATGGTCGAACTCCATCGTGAACACCCCGCGCCCCTGAGTGGAGGAGCGCAGCTGGGTGGCATAGCCGAACATTTCCGCGAGCGGCACCACGGCCCGCACCGCCTGGGCCGCGCCCGGGCGAGGCTCAATGCCCAGGATGTTTCCCCGCCGGGCCGAAAGGTTGCCCATGATGTCGCCCAGATACTCCTCCGGCGCAACCACCTCGACCCGCATAACCGGCTCAAGCAACACCGGCGCGCCGCGCTGCACGCCTTCCTTGAAGCCGAGCGAGCCGGCCATCTTGAAAGCCATTTCGCTCGAGTCCACTTCGTGGTACGAGCCGTCGATCAGCTTGACGGCGATATCCACCACGGGGTACCCGGCCAGCACGCCGGCCTCGCCCGCTTCGCGCACACCCTTTTCGACCCCGGGGATGTATTCGCGCGGGATCGATCCGCCGACGATCTTGTTTTCGAACGTGATACCCGAGCCAGGCAGGCCCGGTTCGAGCGAGAGCACGATGTGCCCGTATTGCCCATGTCCGCCGGTCTGCTTGACGTAGCGGTACTCCAGCTTGGGCACCGCGCGGGTAATCGATTCCTTGTAGGCCACGCGCGGCCGGCCGACATTGGCCTGGACGTTGAACTCGCGGCGCATGCGATCGACCAGCACGTCCAGGTGCAATTCGCCCATGCCGGCGATGATCGTCTGGCCGGTGTTCTCGTCCACCCGCACCTGAAAGGTGGGGTCTTCCTCCGAGAGTTTCTGCATCGCCTGCGCCAGCTTGTCCTGATCGGCCGTGCTGCGCGGCTCGATGGCCACCATGATCACCGGGGTGGGGAAGGCGATGTTCTCCAAAACAATCGGGTTGCTCGTGGCGCACAACGTATCCCCGGTGAAGGTGTCTTTCATGCCCAGCACCGCAGCGATGTCGCCCGCCAGGATCTCGGTCATCTCCTCGCGCCGGTCGGCGTACATGCGGATCAGCCGCCCCACCCGCTCGCGCTTGCCCTTGGTTGAATTGAAGACCGTCGTGCCCTGGATGATCTTTCCCGAGTACACGCGGAAATAAGCCAGCCGCCCGACATACGGGTCGGTCACAATCTTGAACACCAGCGCGCTGAGGGGTGCGCTCTCGTCGGCCGGGCGAATCTCTTCCTCACCGGTGGATGGATGCACGCCGCGCACGGCCGGGATGTCAAGCGGGGAGGGAAGGAAATCCACCACCGCGTCGAGCACCGACTGGATGCCTTTGTTGCGCAGCGCCGACCCGCACAGCACCGGTGCCGCCGTGCCGGCAATCACCGCCCGGCGCAAGGCCGCACGCAGCTCGTCCGCGGCGATGGGCTTGGCCTCCAGGTACTTGAGGGTCAGGGCCTCGTCCGTCTCGGCGATCTTCTCGACCATGCGCGCATGCTGCGTCGCCGCGAGCGGTTCCAGCTCCGGCGGGATCGGACCCCGCTCGGGAGCCGCGCCCAATTCGTCGGGGTACAGAATGGCTTCGCCGGCCAAAAGATCGATCACGCCCCGAAACGAGGATTCCGCGCCGATCGGCAATTGAATGGGGATGGGGTTCGCGCCTAGGCGCTCCTGGATGCTCTCGACCGAGCGCTCGAAGGAGGCCCCTACCCGATCCATTTTGTTAATGAAGCACAGGCGCGGCACACCGTAGCGGTCGGCCTGGCGCCAGACCGTTTCGCTCTGGGGTTCGACGCCCTGCACCGCGTCGAACACCACCACCCCGCCATCCAGCACCCGCAACGAACGCTGCACCTCGGCGGTGAAGTCGATGTGCCCCGGCGTATCAATCAGATTGACAAAGCAGCCGCGCCACTCGGCGCTGACCGCAGCGGCTACGATGGTGATGCCGCGCTCGCGCTCTTGTTCCATCCAATCGGTGACGGTCGTGCCTTCGTCGACCGAGCCCAGGCGGTGCGTCCGCCCGGTATAGAACAAGACCCGTTCCGTCGTCGTGGTCTTGCCGGCATCGATGTGAGCGATGATGCCGATATTGCGGACTCTCTCGAGCGGGATCTGGCGTGGCATCTACGTCTCTTTCGGCGACCCGTGCAGCGCATGTTTCCGGTCGAACGTGCTGCCTGGCTCCCCCTGCGAGCCGCGCTGTCCGCCAGATAATTCGCTTGCCCTCGTTACCAGCGATAGTGGGCGAAGGCGCGGTTGGCCTCCGCCATCTTGTGCACTTCCTCGCGGCGCTTGACCGCCGTGCCCGTGTTACCGGCCGCATCCAACAGTTCCCCGGCCAGCTTCTCGCGCATCGACTTGCCGCCGCGCGCCCGGCTGGCGGCGATGAGCCAGCGCATGGCCAGGCTCTCGCGCCGCGCGGGTTCCACCTCGACCGGCACCTGATACGTGGCGCCGCCCACCCGCCGCGGCTTGACCTCGACACTCGGGGCCACGTTCTTCAGCGCTTCCTCGAAGATCTCCATCGGCTCGCGCTTGCTGCGCTCCTGCACCAGGGCGAAGGCGCCGTAGACGATCGAGGCGGCAGTGCTCTTCTTGCCCCGCCGCATGACCAGGTGAATCATCCTCTGGACGACCAGGCTGCCGTAGCGAATGTCCGGCGGGGTTGGCCGGTTGACTGCCCGTTCACGTCGCGCCATCGTCTTTGCTCCCTAGCCGTGAGTCCACCCGGCAGCTTACTTGCCGGATTCCTTCGGCCGCTTGTTGCCATACTTCGAGCGGCTCTGGCGGCGCGCCTCGACACCGGTGGTGTCGAGCGTTCCGCGTACGATGTGGTAGCGCACACCGGGCAAATCCTTGACGCGTCCGCCGCGCACCAGCACCACCGAGTGTTCCTGCAGGGCATGCCCTTCGCCGGGAATGTAGGCGGTGACCTCAATGCCGTTGGTCAGGCGCACGCGCGCAATCTTGCGCAGCGCCGAGTTCGGCTTCTTGGGAGTCATGGTGCGCACGATCGTGCACACGCCGCGCTTCTGCGGCGCGCCGCGCGGCTGGCGAATGCGGCGCTGGCGGCGTGAGTTGAGCGTGTAGAGCAGGGCCGGCGCCTTGCTCTTGGCCCGCTTGGTGCTGCGCCCCTTGCGCACGAGCTGGTTAGTCGTCGGCAATTTCGGCCTCCCTAACAGCCACGCCGGGCATTCCGTCCGGCCGTGGGCCTTTCCGAGCTTGTCCTTGGCAGTAGGGGAGGCCATCGAGAGTACGCGATGGCCTCGCCCCAGGCGATTCGCTATTCAATTCGAGGGGGCCGACGAACCCGCCCACTCGGCCAGATTCATACGACGGGCATCAATTCTACCACGCGGCTTGGCACGCGTCAAGCCGATTCGCCGGGCTCTGCGCCCAAATATCAGTCACCATCCAAGGAGAGCAAGCCAAATCCGATACGCGGTGGGCGAGCCTTTTCCTCGTCCTTGCCGAAGCGCACGGTCTCCCCGCCCTCGCCCACGGCCTCGACCGAGAGCCCAAGGCTCTGCAGCTCTTTGACCAGCACCCGGAAGGAGGCCGGAATGCCAGGCTCTTCTATCTTCTCGCCCTTGACGATCGCCTCATAGGCCTTGACCCGGCCTTGGACATCGTCCGACTTGACCGTCAGCATTTCTTGGAGTGTGTATGCCGCGCCGTAGGCCTCCAGCGCCCACACTTCCATCTCACCGAAGCGCTGGCCGCCGAATTGCGCCTTGCCGCCCAGCGGCTGTTGCGTGACGAGTGAGTACGGGCCGGTCGAGCGGGCGTGGATCTTGTCTTCCACCAGGTGATGCAGCTTGAGCATGTACATCACGCCCACGGTGACCGGTTGGTCGAAGGCCTGGCCGGACTTCCCATCGCGCAGGGCTTGCTTGCCGAGGATGGGGGAGGGCGTGCCGGTGGCCAGGGTGTGCTCCTCCGATTTCTGGCGCAGCCCGTCCAAGTCGGCGCCGCCGGCATCGACCCCCAGGCTGGCCAGCCACAAGCGCAGCCCGACCGCCACGGCCTGTTCGTCCACCGCGGTTTGCGCCAGTCGCGGCAGTTTCGAGTCCTCATACACCAGCACATCATCGGCCTTGATGTTCTTTTCGCGCAGCCATTCGGATAGCGCCGCGCGGCGGGCATAGGTCGCGTCCGTCGCAATCAGGTCCGCCTTGAATCCGCGGCGCGGCAGCCAATCCTCAAGGTACAGGCGACGCACCTCGTCGTCATCCATCATCGTTTCGCTGTCGACGCCTTGCTTGGCCATCCATTCCCACGCACGGCGAGTCATTTCCGCCCAGGACTGATCGATAAGCCAGGCCCGCGCCAGTTCCGCCTCGATTTCGATCTCGTCCGCGCCGTCGAACACGGGCGAGGTGGCGCGGAACCCGAGATGGGTGGCGGCCCAGCCGAGGTGCGTCTCGAGGAGTTGCCCGATGTTCATGCGTCCTGGAACGCCCAGCGGGTTAAGGATGATGTCGACCGGCGTCCCGTCGTCGAGGAAGGGCATGTCTTCAACCGGCACGACTTTGGAAACCACGCCTTTGTTGCCATGGCGCCCGGCCATCTTGTCGCCCTCGGTGATCTTGCGCCGCTGGGCGACGGCCACGCGCACCATTTTCTCCACGCCCGCCGGCAGGTCGTGGTGCTCGTCGCGCGTGAAGACCCGCACATCCACCACCTTGCCGCGCTCGCCGTGCGGCAGACGCAGCGAGGTGTCTTTCACGTCGCGCGATTTCTCTCCGAAGATAGCCCGCAGGAGTTTCTCCTCCGGCGAGAGTTCCTTTTCGCCTTTGGGGGTAATCTTGCCGACCAGAATGTCGTTGGGTCCCACCTCGGCGCCGATGCGCACGATGCCGTGCTCGTCGAGGTCTTTGAGGGCCTCTTCGCCTACGTTGGGGATGTCGTAAGTGATTTCTTCCGGCCCGAGCTTGGTGTCGCGGCTTTCCACCTCGTGCTTTTCGATGTGGATCGAGGTGAATTTATCTTCCTGAACCAGGCGTTCCGAGATGAGCACCGCGTCTTCGTAGTTGCCGCCCTCCCACGAGAGGAAGGCCACCACCACGTTTTGGCCGAGGGCCAGTTCGCCCAATTCGGTCGAAGACGAGTCGGCAATGACGTCGCCCACGCGAACGCGCTGCCCCTTGACCACCGCCGGGCGCTGGTCGATGCACGTGCTCTGGTTGGAGCGGGTGTACTTGCGCAGCTTGTAGGTGCGCTTGCGGCCGCCGGCCTGGACGACGATTTGCTCGCTGGTGACCGAAATCACCTGGCCTTCGACATCCGCGAGAATCACCTGCCCGGAGTCGAGCGCCGCCTGCGGTTCGATACCCGTGGCCACCACGGGCACCTCCGGGCGGATGAGCGGGACAGCCTGAGCCTGCATGTTCGAGCCCATCAGCGCGCGGTTGGCATCGTCGTGCTCGAGGAACGGGATCAGCCCGGCGGAGATGCCCACGATTTGGCGCGGGGCAACGTCCATGTAGTCGATTTGCTCGGGCGAGGAAAACAGGAAGCGCGAGTGATTGCGGCACGAGGCGCGCTGGCGCACGAACTCGCCCTCCGCAGTGAGCGGGGCGTTGGCCTGGGCGATGATGAACTTATCCTCGGTGTCGGCCGAGAGGTAGACCACCTCATTCGACACCATGGGCACGATGAGCACTTCGCCGCCGCGCGCGGTCAGCTTCTTGGCCACCTCTGCGCTGATCATCTCCCCGGCCCGCCCGATCGCCTTGCCGTTGGCGTCGGCCACATCCTCGCGCAGATGGCGACCGATGAGCTGCGGGTTGCCGGCCGGAAGCGTGCGATACACCTTGCGGTAGGGGGTTTCGATGAAGCCGAAGGGGTTGACCTTGGCGTACGAGGCCAGGCGCCCGATCAGGCCGATGTTCGGGCCTTCGGGCGTCTCAATCGGGCAGATGCGCCCGTAGTGCGAGTGGTGCACGTCGCGCACGTCGAAGCCGGCCCGCTCACGCCGCAGGCCGCCCGGGCCCAGGGCCGAGAGGGTCCGCTTGTGGCGCAGTTCGGCCAGCGGGTTGGTCTGATCCATGAACTGCGAGAGCTGGCTCGACCCGAAGAACTCGCGCACGGCAGCCACGATCGGACGGATGTTGATCAGGTTCATCGGCGAGACCGATTCCTGATCGCGAATCGACATGCGCTCGCGCACCACCCGTTCGGTGCGCCGCAGGCCGATGCGCATCTTGTTCTGAATCAGCTCGCCCACCGTCTTCACCCGGCGGTTGCCCAGGTGGTCGATGTCGTCGGGCTGCTCCAGCCCGTTGTTTATGAGGATCAGGCGCTCGATAAGACGCACGATGTCCCAGGTGGTGACCGTGCGGTGGCTGAGGCGCACGTGGCTGTGCAGGTCGAGCTTCTGGTTGAGCTTGTAGCGCCCCACCCGCTCCAGGTCGTAGCGGCGCTGGTCGAAAAGCTGCTCGCGCAGATACTGGCGCGCGTTGTCGAGCGTCGAGGGATCGCCCGGGCGCATGCGCTTGTAGAACTCGATCAGCGCCTCGTCGGCGATGGTGCGCCCCTCTTTCACTTCCCAGGTCGGTTCCTGCTTGAGGGTGTTTTCAATGTAGGAGCGGTCGGGGTTGGAATCCGCGTCCTTGAAGAGCTCGCGGATGGCCTCCTCCGATCCGTCGCGCAGCGCTGATTCGCCGATGCCGTCGGAGATGGCGGTCATTGCACGCAAGAGCATGGTGACCGGGACTGTGCGCTTGCGGTTGAAGCGCAGGGTCAAGTAGTCGGACTTGCGCGTCTCGAATTCCATCCACGCGCCACGATCGGGGATGAGCTTGGCCGAGGCCAGACGCCGCCCGCTGGTGCGGTCTTCGGTCGCCTCGAAATACACACCCGGCGAGCGGATGAGCTGCGACACCACCACGCGCTCGCTGCCGTTAACAATGAAGGTGCCCTTCTCGGTCATCAACGGCAAGTCGCCGATGAAGATGTCCTGCTTGATCGGCTCGGGCACTTCCGGCCCGATCAGCAGGACCGCAACGTAGAGCGGCGCGGCAAAGGTGATGTCGCGCTCGAGGCACTCCTCGATGCCGTACTTGGGCGTTTCAAACCAGTACTTCAGGCCCCATTCGCGGGCCTCCGGGCTGTTGCCCGGAAAATACAGGCGCATCCCCTTGTTGAACGACTCGATCGGGGAGATCTCGTCGAACAGTTCCGCCAACCCTTCCTTCCTAAACCACGCGAAGGAATCGAGTTGGACTTCAATTAAGTTGGGCAGCGGGTGCAGATCCGGGATGCGGGCGTAGGATTTCCGGCCCCATTGCGGCATAGGACACTCCTAGACTTCGGACGCAGGAAAACGCTTCTCCCCTGGCGCTAGGGGAGAGACGAAAAGTGGCCAATTGGGTGGACGCGTGTTCAATCCAGACGAAGGCGAACGGGTATTATAGCGCCCACGCGCCAGGGAGTCAAGTGACACCGGCGGGGGGCAAGGGGCGCAGGCCAGGGATTACGGGAGATTCTGCTCCCACGCGGCATTCCTCCCTGGCTGCCTGCCGCCCTGGATAACCCAGCGCCATCTTGCCTGGCATGAAAAGCCACCTGCCCAACCCCCTACGGGATGGCAGGTGGCAAATAAGACCCCCCGCTGTGCCGTGTGCTGCTTTGTTTTGAACCTGCTTTCGCAGGTGGGAACCTGCCCGCGAGGTCAGCCTTGGCGAGTGCCTATCGCTTTCCGCGCGTGAGCTAGGGACCCTCTCAGACCGTGTTGGCTCAAAACGCGATGCTGCATCACCAACACAGCAGGGTTGCTCGCCTTATACCACAAGAGCGCCCCACCCGCAACTCACTCCGCGGCCACCACGCGGATGCTCAACTCCTGCAACTGCTGTGGGTCGGCCGTGGAGGGGGCACCCGCCATCACATCCGCCGCCTGTTGGTTTTTTGGGAAGGCGATCACCTCGCGGATGTTCTCCTCCCCGGCGAGCACCATGCACAGGCGGTCGATCCCTGGAGCGATGCCGCCGTGCGGTGGCGTGCCGTACTCGAAGGCTTCGAGCATGTGCCCGAACCGTTCGCGCGCCACCTGGGGGTCGAGCCCGATCAGGTGGAAGACCTTCTCCTGCAGCGCGCGGTCGTGAATGCGGATTGATCCGCCGCCGACCTCGTAGTTGTTGAGCACCAAATCGTATTGCTGCCCGCGCGCCCGGCCCGGCGCGGTGTCGAGTAACGGAATATCCTCGAGCACGGGCGACGTAAACAAGTGGTGACTCGGTTCCCAGCGTTTGTCGGCGTCGCTCCACACCACGAAGGGGAAGTCGATCACCCAGCAGAATGCGAGCAGATTGGGGTCGCACAGGCCGAGACGCTCGCCCAAATGCACGCGCAAACGACCCAAGGATTCAAATACGACCGAGGGCTGGTCGGCGACGAAGAGCAGCAGGTCACCCGGCTGGATGTCCAGCCGGGCCTGCAACGCCTGCAGCCGGTCGGGGGCGAGGAACTTGGCGAAGGATGAGCGCACCTCTCCGCTCGAGGTGAGGGCCAGGTAGGCCAGGCCTTTGGCGCCGTAGGGGCGAATGAACTCGAGCAGCTCGTCGATCTGCTTGCGGCTCCACTCGGCCTGTCCCTTGACATTCAGCCCGCGCACGTGCCCGCCATGGGCCGCCCCCTCCTCGAAGACTTTGAACCCGCTGCCCGGAGCCAGGTCGGTTACATCCTTGAGCTCCATGCCGAAACGCAGGTCGGGGTTGTCCTTGCCGAAGCGCGCCATGGCTTCGGCGTAGGTGAGGCGCGGCCAGGGGCTGGCCAGCAGCCGCTTCGCCGGTGTAACCTCCGCGACCAGCCGGGTGAAAAGGTCCTCCGTCAGGCCCATCACGTCTTCGCGCTCCACGAACGACATCTCCACGTCCAATTGCGTGAATTCGGGCTGGCGGTCGCCGCGCTGGTCTTCGTCGCGGAAACACCTGGCAATTTGGAAGTACCGTTCGATGCCTGCCACCATGAGCAACTGCTTGAGTTGCTGCGGGCTCTGCGGCAGCGCGTAGAATTTTCCGGGATGGACGCGCGAGGGCACAAGATAGTCGCGCGCTCCCTCCGGCGTCGTCTTGAACAAGATGGGCGTTTCGACCTCCATGAACCCGTGAGCATCCATGTAGTCACGAATGAACTTCACCACGCGGTGGCGCAGCAGAAGGTTGCGCGCCATGTGCTCGGTGCGCAGGTCGAGGTAGCGATACTTGAGGCGCACACTCTCTTCCACCGGCTTGTCTTCGTTGATCACGAAGGGTGGCGTGCGTGCAGGGTTGAGGATGCGCACCTCACGCGCTTCGATTTCGATCTCGCCGGTGGCCAGCCCAGGGTTTTCCATGCCGGCCGGCCGGCGGCGCACAACCCCGCGCACCTGCAAGACAAACTCGTTGCGCACATCAATGGCCGCCGCATGGGCCCCAGACTCCACATCCGGGTGGGCCGTGATTTGGACGATTCCCCAGCGATCGCGCAGATCGAGGAAGATCACCCCACCATGGTCCCGCCGGCGATGGACCCAACCGGCCAGGGTGACCTCGGTTCCCTCGTGAGTGGCACGCAACTCGCCACAGGTATGTGTCTTGTACATTCGGCCTCTCTTCAACCCTCGGCGCGCCAGATCGCGCACACGGAGGCACGACGCCTGACCGCCCACGCCAGTCCTCACGGCCCGCTCAGGGTTGGCCGGCGACTGCGCGGGCTGCGCGGCTCGCATAAAAGGCAAACGAGCACGCGAGGCTGATCGCCGCGCAGCCTGCTCGTCTTCCGCCGTCCGCGGTGCTCTCCGAACGATGTGTGGTGGGCGATTATATCAAAGGCACAATGGCCCAGCATCGCGCGGCGAGACTATCCCACCGGGTTGCGGGTGGCATGGATCAGATCCGCCAACAGGCCATAGGCGGTGGTCTGGGGTCCCGGGTTGTGCTCGATAAGGGTCAGCCCCTCCAGCATGTCGATCTCGAAATGAATCACCGACGAGGTCCCTGAGACGCTCGCCAAGGGGTCACCCCACGGAAGGCTCTCCGGGCCCACGGAAGCTTCCAGACCGCCACTGGCTGTGCGCCGAGCACGACACACCAACTTGATCGGGCGCCCGGCGCCGCGCGCCTCACGCGCCATGGCGGGGGTGATGCCGCGAATTCCTTCACGTTTGACTTGCGAAGGCAGAATCGGCGAGTCCATCAGGATCGTCGCTAGCGCCGCCACCTTGATCGCCGCGTCCCACCCGTCCACGTCCGCCGAGGGGTCGGTTTCGGCAATCCCCAGCGCCTGCGCCGCGTGCACTCCCTGCTCCAGGTCCTTGCCCGCCTCGAGTTCGCCAAGAATGAAGTTGGTCGTCGAATTGAGCACGCCGCGAAATCCGAGAAGGCGGGCCGCCGGAAGCGTTTCGCGAAAGAGCGAAAAGACCGGTGCACCATCGAGAACGGTCGACTCGAAAAGGAAATGCAGGTGGTTCTGCGCGGCGAGGTCGCGCAACGTCTTATACCCGTAGACCAGCGGCCCTTTGTTGGCCGTGACAACGTGGACTCCCGCCTCCAGCGCCGTCAGCACATGCGTCAGAGCCGGCTCTCCGGTGCGCGGGTTGAGCGGCGTGACCTCGACCATGACTTGTGCCTGAGCCAGGCGCAAGTTCTGATCCAATTGCGCGAGCGGCTTGGTCCGCCCGAATTCATCCAGGCGCCCTCCGGCCTCCACAACTCGCACGAGATCGCCGGTCGGCAACCCCTCCGAGGCGATCGCCAGCCCATGGGCGCGGGTGAGAACGCCGGTCAGGCGGAATTCCAGCCCATACAGTTGACGCAAGTCCGCCTGCTTGGCCACGAGCATTCGCGCCAACGCACGCCCGACGTTGCCAAACCCGATCAGGACGAGATTGATGGGAGCCATGAGCTTCTCCTCGTCAAACCCCTGCAACCCCCTTGGATCCTTCCGCTAGCCGGGTTGCGCGCGGAGCGAAACCGGCGTTACACTTGGCTGGCGGTCGCAATGAGCCGAGCGGAAGGTGCATGATGGATGCGGACATCGTGTGTGTTGCTGAAGTCTACGGCGTTCTTGAGGGCGAGTGGTGCCGCTCCCAGCTCGAGGCCAACAGCATTCCGGTTATGCTCAGTTCGGAGGCTGCCGGCAGCGCCTACCGGGTGACCGTGGGTGCCTTGGGCCGCGTGCAGGTATTCGTCCCCGCCCGCTTCGCTGAGCAGGCACGCGAGATCCTGGCCGCCAAAGGTGATGAGCACGAGGCGGCATCCAGCGCGCCCGGTCCCTCCTAAGGAAACAACTCTTCCAGCCACTGCTGCGGGTCCACTTGCACGCCCCCCACCCACATCTCCCAGTGCAGGTGCGGACCGGTCACCCGGCCACTGCGCCCAATCGTTCCGATCAGCTCCCCCTCCACGATCGTCTGCCCCATGTGGACGCTCACCGAATCCTGGTGGCATATCCGCGAGAAGATGCCCCACCCGTGATCGATGACCGTTGCCATCCCGCACACATCTTGCGGGCCAGTGAATACGATGCGCCCCCCGGCCGGCGCGAAGATCTCGCGCCCCACCCGGCCGGCGAAGTCGATCCCGGCGTGGTAGGTGGCGTACGTGCCATTGAAGAGCCGGCGCCGGCCGAACAAGGATGTGACTGCGGTGTCCACCGGCTCGCTGAAGGGAGCGCTCCACGCCCGGTCCGAGGTGAAGGAGGCCACCATGGCGCGCATCGTTTCCAGCTCGCGTTGATTGACGAGCGGGTCGAGCGTTTCCGGGTTCACCGCCAGGGGCGGGTCATTGGGGTAGTCACCCGAGGCGACGGCCACATCCTGGCTGAACTCACGCGTTGTCCCATCCTCGAGCTGCAAGCGGATCGAGAAGGGATAGACCCCGGGGTCGATCATGGCGGGCAATCCCTGCAGCGCCACCCACGCGTTGTCGCTTTCGCCGAAGTTCAACACGTAGGAGGCCAGCTCACCTTGCACGCGAGCCGATGCCGACGATCCCACATGCACCTCGGCCGTCCGGCCTTGGGTGAGCGGCAACGTCCGGAAGCGAACTTCGGTGATGGGAGCCGGCCAGGCGCGCAAGGGTTGATCGCCCTCAGCGACATACAGCGTGCGGCCGGTGAACTGGTCGGCAAAAGATCGCAGACCGTTGACCTGCGCCAGCGCCCATGGGTTGAGCCCGCCCTTCGCAGCGGTGAGCAGCAGCGGTTCACCGCTGGCCAGCGGCGCCAGCCGCCCGCGCTCGATACGCACCTCGCTCACCACGGAGGCAGGGGCTGCCTCCTCCGGTTGGGTGACGACAAGTTCTTGGCCGGCATAGAGACGCTCGGGGTTGGCTGTGTGGTTGAGGCGCAGCACGGCCTGCGGCGATAGTCCAAAGCGCAGAGAGAGCGTCGTCAGGTTCTCGCCAAACTCGACCGTATGCGTCGTGAGCACCCCGCGCATCCCCTCCAGGCCCGGGATCATGATGCGCTCGCCGGGTTGCAGGACGTGGGCTAGGTCGAATCCGTTGACCGCCATCAATTCATCCAGGCGTGTGCCGAAGCGGGCGGCGATAACCGTCAGGTTGTCGCCCGGTTGGACAATGTAAATCGGCCCCTGCACCTGGGCAGAGGCCGGCCGAGCCAGCATCAACAGCAGGGCGAGCAACGCGCTAGCGCGCTGCGCCCGCAGCATCCAGCGCAAGGCGGTCTCCCACGGCGGCAGAATCGATACGCGCCTGAGCCACTTCGAGCACGTAGCGAGCCGGGCGCTGCGGGGCATAGAAGAGGCGCCACGGCTTGGCCAGGCAGCGCGAGACAACAACACCCTCCTCATCGAGCCAGAAGACGGCCAGTGGGAAGAAGACGAACAGCATGTGGATGGCCGAATCGATGCGCGAGGTCGTGCTCATCACCAGCAGAGCCCCCTGCTCACCGCCCAAACGGCGACGCAGCATCAGGCCCCTGAGCCGCGATCCGAAGCTGCGGCAGACGCGCACCTGGCCTGCCAGGGGTGCGCCGCGCGTGCGATTGCCAACGGCGCATGCGCCCTGACGTCCTCTGGAAAACCCGGGTTCACTCAGATCAGGCATGGTAGCCCATCACCCGGAAGAGGCGGCGCGCCGCCGCGCCAGAATGCGCTCGACGCTGTCGATGAGCTGTTTGGGCGTAAAGGGTTTGGTGAGATAGTCGTCAACGTGGGCCACGTGCAACCCCAGAACCCGGTCGATATCTTGGGCGCGTGCCGTCACCACGATCACCGGCACGGGCGCCAACAGCGGATCCTCTTTCAAGCGCCGGTAGACTTCCCAGCCGTCCAGATCCGGCATCATCAAATCGAGCAGGATGAGATCCGGGCGCTGCACCTGAACCAGGGTCAATCCCTCCTGGCCGCCCGCCGCGCCGATGACTTGATAGCCCTTGCGGCCGAGGATCGTCCGCACCAACTCGATGATTTGCGGGTCATCTTCGATACAGACTATCCGGACGGCAGGCATTGGACCTCCAACCGCTGGACGAGGGATCGCGGCAACAGCGCGCTTTCAAGTCTACCACCGGCGAAGGAAAAGGAGAAAACACGCAGCGCAGCGGCACGCTCGTCGGGACCGCGGCGGGCTGCGGCTCGCGCGCGGGCTAGGCGAAATCCGCCTCGCTGTCCATTTCCAACTGCTCCCCGGTCACCAGGAATATCGTCCGTTCGCAGATGTTGGTCACCCGGTCGGCCAGCCGCTCCAGGTTATGGGCCACCCACAGCAGGTAAGTGGCGCCGTCGATCGTGCGCGGGTCCGAAATCATGTGCATGACCAGCTCGTTGTAGACTTGGTTGTACAACTGGTCGACTTCGTCGTCTGCTTGCGGAACAGCGCGCGCCAAGACCGCGTCGCCCGCCACGAACGCCCCCAGCGATTGGTGCAGCATGGCCACCGCCTTTTCGGCCATGCGCGGCACGTCGATCAGCGGTTTGATGAGCGGCTTCTCGCCGATGCGCAAGTTGATCTCGGCGATGCCCTTGGCGTAATCCCCCATGCGCTCGAGTTCGGTCACGACGTCCAGGACGGCCGTCAGGTGGCGCAGATCGTGAGCCACCGGCTGCTGCGTGGCGATGACCGCCAGGACCGCTTCTTCAATGGCGAACCGGCGGCGGTTGATCTCGCGGTCGTCGCGCACGATGCGCCGCGAGGTCTCGAAATCGCGTTGCTTGAGGGATTCCACAGCTTCCAGAGTAGCCTGCTCCACTATGCTCCCCAGAGCAAGCAGGTCTTCGTTGAGCCGGGCGATGTCACGATCGAGCCGCAGCCGTCGCTTCTGGGGACTCCCGATTGCATTTGGCATGGATCCGCCTCCCACCGTGCGTTTTCTCGCAGCCATCATTAGCCGAAGCGTCCCGTCACATAGTCTTCGGTGCGCTTGTCCCTCGGCCGAGTGAAGATCGCCTTGGTATCGTCCACCTCAATAATCGTACCTGCCCGGCTATCGTCCCCGAGCATCATCATCGCTGTCACATCCGAGACTCGTGCCGCTTGCTGCATGTTATGGGTCACAATCACGATAGTATAGGTGACGGCTAGCGAGCGCATCAAGTCCTCGATCTTCAGGGTTGCGATGGGGTCGAGCGCCGAGCATGGCTCGTCCATGAGGATGATTTCCGGCTCGACGGCCAGGGCGCGAGCGATGCACAGGCGTTGCTGCTGTCCCAGGCTGAGGGCCAGTGCGTCTCCGTCGAGCTTGTCTTCGACCTCTTCCCACAGGGCAGCCTGGCGCAGAGAAGTCTCGACCCGTTTGTCGAGCTCGCCCCGGAACCCGTTGACCCTTGCTCCCCAGGCGACGTTGTCGAAGATCGACTTGGGGAACGGATTGGGCTTCTGGAACACCATGCCTATGCGACGGCGGAGGACGACCGGGTCAACCTCCGGGGCGAGTACGTTCTGGCCGGCGAACATGATCCGCCCTTCCGCCCGCGAACCGGGGATGACGTCGTTCATGCGGTTGAAGGAGCGCAGCAGGGTGCTCTTGCCGCAGCCGGAGGGGCCGATGATGGCGGTGATGCGCTGCCGTTGGATGGCCAGGTTGACATCGCGCACAGCGCGGAACCGGCCGTAATAGAGGCTGAGGTCGTGGGTCGTAAGCGCCGCAGGTGCCGCGTCCATGGGATCGATTGTACCCAACTGCAGCGCGAGCGGGGTCCCGCCGCGGGAACTTTCCTCTTATAATCGCCCCGATGCGAACGGTGCACTCTCTCATTCTGATCTCCCTCGTTCTGACCGGCTGCGGGGCGGGGTCTGAGTCGGTCACGCCGGTCGGGGCCACCGAATACATCGAAAATCGAGGCTCCGACACGCTAGTGAACCTCGCCCTGGCTTGGGCCGAGCAGTATCAGCAGGAGCATCCCGAGGTGCGCCTCTCGGTCAGCGGCGGGGGCAGCGGAGTTGGCCTCACTTCGCTGATCAACGGCACGGTCGACATCGCCAATGCCTCGCGGCAGATCAAGCCCGAGGAGGCGCAGCAGGCACAGTCGGGCGGCCTCCAACCGATGGAATTCGTCGTCGCCCGCGATGCCATCGCGATCATCGTCCACCCCGACAACCCGGTTGCCCAGCTGACGCTGCAGCAACTCTCCGATGTCTACAGCGGCCAGGTCAATAACTGGAGCGCGGTCGGCGGCGAAGATCGACCGATCGTGCGCCTGTCGCGCGAGACGAATTCGGGGACGCATGTGTACTTCCTGGAAACCGTCGTGCGCCTGGGGCAGAAGGACAATCACACCCTGTTCTCAACCGACACGCTGCTCTTGCCATCCTCCGAAGGTATTGTCAATGAAGTGCGCCAGAATCCCAACGCCATCGGCTATGACGGCCTGGGCTACGTGCCGCAGGACCTGAAGACGATCGCCGTCGCCCGCGCTCCAGGCGAGGCGTACGTCCTGCCATCGGCGGCGACGGTCAACGACCTCACCTACCCTGTGGCCCGTGACCTGTATATGTACACCGCCGGCCAACCGACGGGGGCGGTCAAAGCCTATCTGGATTGGATCCTGAGTCCGGAGGCGCAGTTGGTTGTGGGCCGCCTTGGATTTGTACCCGTTGTGAGAGAGGCCCAATCGTGAAGGACCCGGACGGCAAATCCCAATTTGGGGGTCGAGCCCCCCAACCGGGTCGGCGTTTCAATTGGGGTGAGGCAATCATCACCCGGCTGATCCAGCTGTCGGGGTACTCGGCGGTCGTCTTTGTCGGGCTGATCTTCCTTTTCCTCGTTCGCCAGGGCATGCCGGCACTGTTCGAGACGCCGCTCGCGGAATTGTTCGGCACCCGCTGGTATCCGATTGAGGGTTACTTCGGGGTCGTGCCCCTGCTCACCGGCTCTTTGCTCGTCACGGTCGGGGCGATGGCGATCGCCGTTCCACTCGGAATCGGGACGGCGATGTTCATTTCCGAAATCGCCCCTCGCTGGGTCCGGGAGATCCTCAAACCGCTGGTCGAGCTGCTCGGCGGGCTGCCGTCGGTTGTGCTTGGCTTCCTGGGCATCCTCGTCCTCTCTCCGTACCTGCGCCTCTCCTTGGACCTGCCGACGGGGCTGACCGCGCTGGCCGGTTCAATACTCCTGGGCGGCATCGCCCTACCGACAATCGTCTCGATTGCCGAGGACGCATTGGACGCGGTACCCAGGGCTTATCGCGATGCAGCCCTGGCGGTTGGGGCGACGCCCTGGCAGACGATGTGGGGCGTGACTCTTCCGGCGGCCCGCTCGGGCGTCCTCACAGCAGTCCTACTGGGGATGGGACGGGCGATCGGCGAGACGATGGCGGTGATGATGGTCACCGGCAACGCGCCGGTTTTGGCGGTCCGGCTGTCGTCGATCGTCTCGCCAGTGAGGACGATGACCGCCACCATCGCGGCTGAGATGGGCGAAGTTGCCAGCGGCAGCCCTCACTATCACGTCCTGTTCTTCATCGGCATGTTGTTGTTCATGATCTCTCTGGTCGTGAATGTCATCGCTTCGGCGGTCGTCTTCCGCCAGCGCAGCCGGTCCGAAAGGATTTTGTCGTGAGCGAGCCGGCGAGCCGCGCGACGGCGCCCGATTCGAACGGCGGCCGGAGTTTCCGGGCCAGTTCGGTTCAGCGCCGGCTGGTCCAGCGAGTCGGTTTCGGATCACTGACCCTGACGGCTCTGGCGACCGTCGTGCCAATCATCTTGGTGGTGGGTTATATCGTCCAACAAGGGGCACAGACCGTCTCGTGGGAATTCCTCAGCGGCCTGCCAAGTGACGGCATGCGTCAGGGAGGCATCCTGCCGGCAATTATCGGCACCTTCCTCCTTACATTGGGCACGGCCGTGTTCTCCGTGCCACTGGGTGTCGCCGCGGCAGTGTATCTCGCGGAATACGCGCAGGAGAACATGCTGACGCGCCTGATTCGCGTGGCGATCATCAACCTGGCCGGCATCCCGTCAGTTGTATACGGCCTCTTCGGGCTCGGGTTGTTTGTCTTGTTCCTGCGCTTCGGGACGAGCATCCTTTCGGCATCTCTGACCCTTTCGATCATGACGCTGCCGGTGATCATCAGCGCCGCGGAGGAGGCGCTGCGGGCGGTTCCGCAAGCCTTCCGCACGGTGAGCGTCTCATTGGGGGGCACGCGCTGGCAGACGATCTGGCGCATCGTCTTGCCCCAGGCAGTGCCCGGCATCCTCACCGGCGTAATCCTTGGGCTTGAGCGCGCCGCAGGCGAGACCGCCCCGATTCTATTCACCGGCGCGGCCTTCTTCCTTCCCCGGTTGCCGAACTCGCCGCTGGACGCGACCATGGCCCTGCCGTACCACCTTTTCGTGATTTCTACGCAAGTGCCGGGGATGCCGCTGCAAATCCAATACGGCACGGCGCTGGTGTTGATTGTCTTCGTGCTGAGTATGAATCTGGCGGCGACCGTCATCCGCTCGCGGGCCCGCGCCCGCCGGCAGTGGTAGCCCGCATGAACAAGATCGTCGTCGACAATCTGACGCTACAGTACACCGATGGAACCGAGTCGCTGCGCGGCGTGTCGATGACGATTCCTGCCAATGCCATCACCGTCCTCTTCGGGCCGGCCGGCGGCGGCAAATCCTCCCTGCTGCGCTGCATCAACCGGTTGAACGACCTGGCCGATGTCAAAACGGTCTCGGGGCGCCTGCTGCTCGACGGCGTGAACATTCTCGATCCGGCAACCGATGTTGTCGCGCTGCGGCGCAAGGTCGGGATGGTATTCGCCCGGCCGGTGGTGCTGCCATTCACCATCCGCGGGAACGTCACCTACGGCCTGGAGTTGATGGGCATCCACGAGGCGCGGCGTTTGGACGAGGCTGTGGAACAGAGCTTGCGACTGGCTGCGTTGTGGGACGAGGTGCATGAACGCCTGGATGATCCGGCCATAGCGCTGTCGGGCGGCCAACAACAGCGTCTGTGCCTGGCACGCTCGCTCGCCCTGCAACCGGAAGTCATCCTGCTGGATGAGCCGACTTCAGGCCTCGACCCGATCTCAACCGGGAAGGTTGAGATTGCGCTGCAGGAGTTGAAGAAGGACTACACCATCGTCCTGGTGCCTCACTCGGTTCAGCAGGCCGGCCGAACGGCCGACTTCGCCGCCTTCTTGCTGCAGGGCGAGCTGGTCGAGTTCGGGGCGGGCAAAGATCTCTTCACCCATCCGAGCGACCAACGCACGGAGGACTACGTCACAGGCCGATTCGGATAGCTCGGCCACCCGGCCCCGGCTGGTCTCGCGCAAGGTTCCAATCCCCGACCAACCCTGAGTGTGACGTGCTCCCGCCGGGCTACGATTCCTGAGCATTCCGGGCAAACCGCGCCCCCGATCGCAGCCCTCGCCCGGGCTAGCCCAATTCGTCCTCAGAATCCATTTCAAGCTGTTCCCCGCTCACCAGGAATATCGTTCTCTCGCAGATGTTTGTCACCCGGTCGGCCAACCGCTCGAGGTTGTGGGCAACCCACAGCAGGTAGGTGGCGCCGTCAATCGTGCGCGGGTCCGAAATCATGTGCATCACCAGCTCGTTGTAGACCTGGTTGTAAAGCTGATCGACCTCGTCGTCTGCCTGCGGGACAGCGCGCGCCTCGACCGCATCCCCAGCGACGAAGGCGCCCACCGCTCGGTGGAGCATGGTTGCTGCCCTCTCGGCCATGCGCGGCACATCGATCAGCGGTTTGATGAGCGGCTTTTCCCCTATGCGCAGGTTGATCTCGGCGATGCCCTTGGCATAGTCGCCCATGCGCTCCAGCTCGGTCACCACGTCGAGCATGGCGGCCAAGCGGCGCAGGTCGTGGGCCACCGGCTGCTGGGTGGCAATGACCGCGAGCACCGCTTCCTCGATGGCAAAGCGGCGGCGGTTGATTTCCCGATCGTCGCGCACGATGCGCCGTGAAGCTTCGAAGTCTCGCAGCTTGAGCGATGCGACGGATTGCAGGGTGGCTTGCTCGACCAGGCTGCCCAGGCTGAGCACCTCATCATTGAGCCGGGCAATGTCGCGCTCGAGCCGCACCCGGTGCTTTTCCGGAGTTCTCTCGCTATTCGCCATGGGTCTGCCTCCCCCGCGCATTCCTTGCCGGCCGCCGTTAGCCGAATCGGCCGGACACGTAGTCCTCGGTGCGTTTGTCCTTCGGCCGAGTGAACATCGTCTTGGTGTCGCCCATCTCGATTATCGTGCCCGCCTTGCGATCGTCGCCCAGCATCATCATGGCAGTCACATCCGAGACGCGCGCCGCCTGCTGCATGTTGTGGGTCACAATCACGATCGTGTAGGTGACGGCCAACGCGCGCATCAAGTCTTCGATCTTAAGCGTGGCGATCGGGTCGAGCGCGGAGCAGGGCTCGTCCATGAGGATCACTTCCGGCTCGACGGCCAACGCACGGGCAATGCACAACCGCTGCTGCTGACCGCCCGATAGGGTGAGCGCGTTGGCGCGAAGCTTGTCGCGCACCTCCTCCCATAACGCAGCCTGGCGCAGGCTGTGTTCGACGACATCCTCGAGCCGACCGCGGTAGCCGTTGATCCGCGGGCCGTAGGCCACATTGTCGTAGATCGACTTGGGGAACGGATTGGGCTTCTGGAAGACCATCCCAATTCGCCGGCGGACATCGGCCGGGTCGATGTGCGCCTCGTACAAGTCGTCCCCATGGAAACGGACTTGGCCCGTGGTGCGCGCTTCCGGGATGAGGTCGTTCATGCGATTCAGGCAGCGAATGAACGTGCTCTTGCCACAGCCCGAAGGGCCAATAATCGCGCTAACCCTGCGCGCTGGGATGTCCATACGAATGTCCTTGAGGGCGCAGGCCTCGCCATACCATACCGCGAGATCGCGCACCTCGATTTCTACTGGATGGTCTGAGGTATCGTTCACGCTACCACCTCCGCTGCAGGCGCGCGCGCAAGAGAACGGCGCCCAGGTTGAAGAGGAAAAGCACCCCCAACAGCACCAGAATGCCGGCCGCCGCCAATTCATGGAATTCCTGCTGGGGCAGCGATATCCAATTGAAGATCTGAATCGGCAAGACGGTGAACAGGTCCATCGGGCCGTTCAGGTCGAAGGCAATGTAGGTCAGCGCACCGATCGTGATCAGGGGCGCGGTCTCGCCAATGGCCCGGGAAACGGCCAGGATGGTGCCGGTGAGGATACCCGGCAGGGAATACGGGATCACGTGGTCGCGAATCACTTCCCACTGGCTGGCGCCCAATGCATAGGCCGCCAACCGCATCGAGCGGGGCACCGCGCGGATTGCCTCGCGCGAGGCCACAATGACCATCGGCAGGATGAGCAGCGTCATTGTCAGCGCGCCGGCCAGCACGCTGCGGCCTAGACCCAGCCCGCGTACGAAAAGGCCAAGCCCGAGCAGGCCATAGATGATCGAAGGTACGCCGGCCAGGTTGGCGACGTTGACCTCGATCAGACGTGCCAGCCGGCCCCCTCCGCCATACTCCTCCAGGTAGACTGCCGCGCCCACGCCCAGGGGAAAGGCAATCAGCGCGGTGAGCGCGATCATGAAGAGTGAACCCTCCAGCGCCGACCGAAAGCCCGATTTCTCGACGAAACGCGATGGGAACTGGGTGAAGAGTTCGAGGCGCAGCCAGGGCAAGCCGTCGGCCACGACATCGACCAGCAGCACGGCCAGCACGATGAGGCCGAGAGACACCGCCCCGAGGCTGAGAACCATGAAGACACGGCCGAGGAGCACCCGGCCGGCACGCCGGCGGGCCAAAGTCGCGTCGAAGCTGCCGCCCGACCTCATTCGTAAACCTCCCGCACGCGCCGGGTGACGAACTGGCTGAGCAGATTCAGGCCAAAGGTCATGAGGAATAGAAGCATCCCCACGGCGAATATCGTGTGGTAGCCGATCGATTGCTGAGGCGTATCGCCCAGGCTCACCTGAACGATGTATGCGGTCATCGTCTCGATGGAGACCAAGGGGTTCCAGGTGAGTTTGGGTTGTTGGCCTGCCGCGATGGCGACGATCATCGTCTCCCCGATGGCGCGTGAGATGGCCAGGATGAAGGCCGCCGCGATGCCCGAGAAGGCGGCCGGGACAACAATGCGCAGCGCCACTTCCAGGCGAGTTGAACCCAGCGCGTAGGCGCCCTGACGCAGCGCATCCGGCACCGATGCCATTGCATCTTCCGAGAGCGAGGCGACCATGGGCAGGATCATGAAACCCATGACAAGGCTGGCGCTGGCGGCATTGAAGACCTGGGTCTGAGGGAGGATTTGGCGCAAGAGGGGTGTCACAAAGGTGAGCGCGAAATATCCGTACACAACGGTCGGGATGCCGGCCAAGAGCTCGAGCACCGGCTTGAGCACCCGCCGCACCCGAGGTGTGGCGTACTCGCTCAAATAGACGGCGGCCAGTAGCCCCAGCGGCAGCGCAACCAACATGGCTCCAACCGAGGTGAGCAGTGTCCCGCTGACCAAGGGCAGGACGCCGAAGTGCTTGCTGGCGAAGAGCGGGGTCCAGCGGGTCCCGGTGAGAAACTCGATGACCGACACTTCGCGCAGGAAGAGCACGGTCTCTTGCAGAAGCGTCAGGATGATGCCGACAGTGGTCAGAACGGAAATGACGGCGCAGGCCTGGAAGATGGTGCGGGCAAACAGGCCGCGGCGCGAACTACGCCCCCGTCGCCTCGTCCGGGAGGCCGGCGGCGGAGCGTGACCTATACGGGAGGTGGCAGAGCCTGCACTCATGATAGTCGCGTCCTCGGGTCGGGAGTGCATCGCGCCCCCGGCCGGCAGGGCCGGGGGCGCATGCGCACAGCGTAACGCACGAGTGCTACTCTTCCTTGGCCAACAGGTCGGCCAGCTTGACCCCCACAGTGGAACCCAGGCCTTCAAAGACCGACCCGGTCACACGGTCGCCGTAGCGCTTCTGGGCCAGGCCGTACAGTTCGGCGCCGAGCGAGATGTATCCCACCTCCCCGACCAATTGCGACGCGCTTTTGAGGTAGAACTCCACGAAGGCGCTGATCTCGTCCTTCTCGTCGATGCGCGCCTTGTTCACGTAGATAAAGAGCGGGCGCGAGAGCGGCTGGTAGGTACCATTCGCCACGGTTTGAGTCGTGGGGGCGACGCATCCGCTGCCGCCGTCCACGCTCACCAGCTTGAGCTTGTCCTTGTTGGCTTCGTAGTAGGCCAGGCCGAAGAAGCCGAGTGCATTGGCGTCGCCGGCGATACCCTGAACGAGCACGTTGTCGTCCTCGCTCGGCTGAAAGTCACCCCGACTCGCTCCCTCGACCCCGACCACGGCCTGAGTGAAGTAGTCGTAGGTGCCCGAGTCGACACCGGGACCGTAAAGGGTGAATGGCTGCGCGGGGAACCCGGCGCGTATCTGATTCCAATTCAGCACCACGTCTTCCGCTTCCGGCGACCACATGGTCTTCATTTCGGCCACCGTCAGGCACGAGACGAAGTCGTTCTGTGGGTTGACGAGCACCGCCAGGCCGTCGTAAGCCACTGGCAGTTCGACGTACTCCACGTTGTTCTCCTTGCACAAATCCACTTCCGATTCCTTGATCGGACGCGAGGCATCCGAGATGTCCGTCTCCCCGGCGCAGAACGCCTTGAACCCGCCGCCTGTCCCCGAGATACCCACTGGAACGCGGACGTTGGGATACACGTCTCGGAATGACTCCGCGACGGCGGCCGTGATCGGGGCGACCGTGCTCGAGCCGTCGATCAGAATGGTGCCTTCCACATCGACAGCCGGCATGGGCGCCGGTGTCGCGGTGACTACCACCGTTTGCGGTTCTCCCGCAGCAGTCGTCGCGCTCGCGACGGCTCCCGTCCCAGCAGCACCGCCCGCACATCCCGCCAGAAGGCTCGCAGCCATGACCATCCCGAAAGTAGCACCCCGTGCACGCTCATTCATACTCTCTCTCCTCACTGACTATTTGATGTTAGCGGTTGCCTTGCTGTCATCAGTGTAGTCAGTGAAGGTTAAGGTATGGGTGCGCGGGATGTTAACGGATGGTTATGCTTTCGCCTGAGGCTGATGCGGCGATTTCGTTCTCCGGACCCGGACAATGGCGTCCGGCGCCCACCTTGATGCCGCGTCCGAGCGCCGACGGCCAGGCTCAGCTCATCCTCCAAGCTGCGTATTCGGCGGGAGTACCGGGAGACAAGGGCTCTTGGTCTGGCAGCCTCCTGGCGGAGGCGTTGTACCGAGTGCGATGCAAGCAGCCTGACGAGGCGCCGGGATTGGACAGCAGTATCTGAGTTGGGTTGGCACTCACGCCGGAGCTTGCAGGAGCGGTTGGAGGACTATCCCATGTCCAGGCGGCGCACGCGTTCCGCCAGGGCGAGCACTCTGTCCTCGATCGTGCTCCGCACCGCGCGGAACGCATCCAGCGGTTTGCCCTTGGGATCGGGGATGTCCCAGTCTTCGTGGTGATCGGCCGGAATGAAGGGGCACTCATCGCCGCAGCCCATCGTGATCACGTATTCGTAACGACCGGCGGGGATCGCAGATAGCGACTTGGAGTGATGCGGCGCGAGGTCGTATCCGACTTCGAGCATTACCTGTGCCGCGGAAGGATCCACCCCGCCCGAAGGGCGCGAGCCGGCGCTTGTCGGGTCGAGCACATCCCCGGCGCGCAGGCGTGCCAGCCCCTCGGCCATCTGGCTGCGACATGAGTTCTCAATGCAGACGAATAGCACCTTGGCTTTCATCGCCCGCCTCATCCGACATTGCTGCACGAGTCCATTCCGCGGGTCCATCCCTCGCGGCCGGCAGCGTGGGATCGGAGCTGCGCTCGCCGGCCCACGAATCGTCACCGGACCTAATCCGCTGGCGCCGACCCCGCGGCGATGGGAGTTGTGAAGTAGAAGGTCGCTCCGCGTCCCTCAGTGCTTTCGACCCAGATGCGGCCGCCGTGGGCCTCGACCAGGTGCCGTGCGATGGCCAGGCCCAGACCGGTGCCCCCTCCGGAACGCGACCGATCTGCCTTGTAGAACCTCTCAAAGATGCGCAGCTGCGCTTCGTTCGAGATCCCGATGCCCGTGTCGCACACTGCAAAGCGCAACATCGTGTCGTCGGGCCGGGCTTCCAGGCGGAGCTGCCCGCCTGCCGGCGTGAACTTGATGGCGTTATGCAGCAGGTTCACCAGGACTTGTTCGAGACGTGAGCGGTCCGCCAACACCTCGGGTAACCCCTCCGGGATGTCGACCTGTAGATCGAGCCCGGCCCGTGCAGCCTGAAGGCGCAACCTTTCGGCCGCCGAGTGCAGCAGGAGCTCCGCCGAGACGGGTTTGAGGTCGAGCGGCACTTGACCCGATTCGATCTTCGAGAGTTCGAGCAGCTCTTGGACGATTTGGACCAGCGAATCAAGTTCGGTATCAAGCCGCCCCAGGAAGGCATGCGCCAGACCCGGGTCTTCAAGCGCACCCGTCTGCAGTGTTTCGGTGATGGCTTTGATCGACGCAAGCGGTGTGCGCAACTCATGCGAGATGTTGCTGACAAAGTCGCGGCGAACTCTCTCCAACTGGCGCATCCGGGTCAGATCGCGCACGAGGATGAGGGCCAACCCGGGCAATGGGTCGCCCAGAGGCATGACCTCGATGGCCAAAGTCCGCCCCTCGATGGCCGTTTGAAATGTGGCGCTTTGCGGCGTTCCGCTGGCCAGTGCCTCGCGAAGGGTGTCAATCGCCTCATGGTGGCGCACTAACTCGGCAAAGGTGCTCGGCACACTGCCGGACGAGCCGTCCAGCAGCAGTGCGCGCGCGGCCCGGTTCAGCCAGACCACGCGGCCATCGGAGTCCACGAACAAGGCTCCTTCGGTCATCCGTTCAAGGACGGCCGCTGCCAGGCGTGCCGGATCGCCGAAGAGGTCACGAGGGTCTGGCCCCCCTGCAGAGGAGTGCATTGGAGCCTGGTCTCGCCGATAAGAAGGTTTGGAATGGGCGCGTTCGCGGCGCGCGCGCCAGGCGAAGAAGGCAGCCGTCGCCACGCTCACCAAGGCCAGGCCGATGATTGCGAGGGTGATGTTGATCAGGGTCACGACGATATGCCTCGGGTGGAGTGGCCCTCAGCCCTCGAAGCGGTAGCCCGCGCCGCGCACGGTGACCAGCCGCGTGGGGTGGCCCGGGTCGGGCTCGATGTGTTCGCGCAACCAACGCACGTGAACATCCACCGTCCGGCTGCCCCCTTCGTAAGTCCATCCCCACACGAGCTCCAGGAGCGTCTCACGGCCGAGTGCCTGACCGCGATGCTGAGCGAAGAAGAGCAGCAGGTCGTATTCCTTGGGTCGCAGCGGCAAGGCCTGCCCCCCGCGCCGCACCTCGTGTCGCCGCGGATCGATCGTCAGGTCGCCAAAAGTCATTGGCGAAGTGGGATCGGGGGCCGCCTGAGCCGAGGAGACCTGCCCCTCGATCATCCTCACCCGGCGCAGCATTGCGCGCACCCGCGCCATGAGCTCGCGCATGCTGAACGGCTTGGTCAAGTAGTCGTCGGCGCCCACTTCCAGCCCGACCACTCGATCCACTTCTGCATCGCGCGCGGTCAGCATGAGAATCGGAACGGTGGATTCGCGTCGAACGCTGCGGCATACCTCGAATCCGTCGATTCCGGGCAGCATGAGATCGAGCACGATCAGGTCGGGTTTGGCGGTACGCGCGAGCGCTATGGCAGCCGGGCCGTCGGCCGCCTGCTCCACCGAAAACCCTTCTTTGGTGAAGTTATAGGCCAGCGTCTCGCGCAGGATCGTTTCGTCTTCGACGACCAGGATCTTCTCGGCCATGGGGTGTCCGCAGCAAGGCTCTTGTGCACATCCTACCACGGCCGCAGGTGCGCCTTCGGTGGGCCCTGAGGGCCAGCCTGGCGCGGGCATACTGCTATACTTGATTGATATGGCCACCCGATTTCGAACCAGCCTCGCCCTGTGGCTGGCACTTCTGCTCTCCGCGTGCAGCCTCTTCCCCGGCCCTCAACCGGTGGGCCTGCCGACGGCGGAGGCCACGCCCACCACCTCGCCCGCGCTGATCAACTTGGGCACCCCCGCCGCCACGGAGGTCACGCTGCGGCTGTGGCTGCCGGTCAGCTTCCGCGCAGACGAAGGATCGCCCGGCGGAGGCGTTCTGCGCGATCGACTGCACGACTTTGAGGTTGCCAACCCGGGTGTGCGCATCGATGTGCGCCTGCGCGCGGACTCCGGCCCGGGCGGGCTGCGCGACATGCTCGGCCTGGCCGCCGGGGCGGCACCCGGGGCCTTACCGGATGTGCTGGCGCTCGACCAGCCCAGCCTGCACGCCGCCGCGCTCAAGGGTCTTATTCACCCCCTTCCCGCAGGCGTGCAACCCGAAGAGAGCGCGGGCTGGTTGGCCTTCGTCGCGCCTCTCGCCACTGTGGATGGGCGGATGTACGGCATTCCATTTGTGGCCGACTGCCTGGTGCTGGCCCAGCGCGAACCTGCGCCCCGCGATCCTCCTCAATGGAAGAGCCTGACCACCTGGGATGATCAATTGCATCTGCCGCTGGCCGATCCGAGCGCGCGCATGCTGCTGCTGGCATATCACATGGAGGGGGGCGAGCTGCCTGCATCGGCGAGCACTCTCGCGCTGAATGCGGACGCGCTCGAGCGCAGCCTGGCCTGGCTGGCCGAACTGGACGAGCGCGGCGTGCTCTCGCCAGGCAGCTTGCAGCTGGCAACCCTCGAGCAGACGCTGCTCGCGCTGCACACTCGCGGACGCGGCGCGGTGACTAGCTTCTCCGCGCTGGCCACGTCCACGCGCTCGCGCTCCGGCCTCTCGGGAAGCTTGCCGCCGACGCCCAGCACCCAGGCGAGCACCCTGGTGACCGGATGGGCTTGGGCCGCAACGGCGGTGGAAGGCGATCGCGCGCAAATGGCCACCCGGCTGCTGGCCTGGTTGAGCGATGCGCAGTTCCTGGGTGAATGGACGCGCGCGCAGGGCATGCTGCCCACCCGCCAGGGTGCGCTGGCGGCATGGCCTGCGGATTCTCTCACGGCGCTGGCCGGGGAGTGCGCGCAGGCCGGCGAGGCGCAGCCCTCGGAAGAAGTGCTCGTGACACTCGGCCCGCTCCTGGACCGCGCCGTCCGGCAGGTTCTGCTGGAGGGTGTGTCGCCGCACGAGGCGGCCCAGGCCGCCGCGGCTGCCATTCGTCCATGAGCGTCCCCTCCTGGTCGAATCACCTGGCCGCGCTGGAGACGATCCGCGGCGAGGCGCTGAGGGCGGTCGACCCACACCGCCTGGTGGCCGGGGTCTTGGCCTTCGAGAACGGAATCCTCACCGCGGGCGAACGACGCGTCGTCCTCCCCCGCGGCGGAACAGTCTCAATCGTTGCGCTGGGCAAAGCGGCCGCGGGCATGGCCGCCGCAGCCGCCGACGTACTGCAAGTCGCCTACGCGCGCGGGCTGGTTGTTTCTGCGCAGAGACCGGCCCGTCTGCCACCCCGATTCGATCTTATTCTCGGCGGGCACCCGCTCTCCACCGAAGGCAGCCTCGAGGCGGGGCGGCGCATCGCGCGAATGGCACACAACCTCGGCCCAAAAGATACCTTACTGGCACTTGTCTCCGGCGGCGGCTCGGCCCTGGTCGAACACCTGCGTCCGCCGCTCACCCTCGACGACTTGCGCCAGGTGCAAGAGCACATGCTACGCTCGGGCGCAGACATCCGGGCTTTCAACCTCGTGCGGGCGACTCTTTCCCAGATCAAGCGCGGCGGGCTGGCCCGCATGGCTCAGCCGGCGCAGACCATCGGCCTGATCCTGTCCGACATCATCGGCGATCCACTGGCCGACGTCGCCTCGGGGCCAACGGTCGACGAGCCCGCCGATGGCGCCCAGGCGCGCGCCATCCTGACACACCTGGCGTTGTGGGAGGCGTTGCCCGCTGCAGTGAGAACCGTGATCACCGAGTTCCCGCTAGCACCCGAAGCGACTCGACCGACGGCCTACAACCTGCTCATCGGTTCGAGCGCAACGGCTGCCAGCGCGGCGCAAGAGTGCGCACGCTGGCTCGGGTTCAACGCGGATGTTGTCTCGCTGGAGGTCAGCGGGGAAGCCCTGCAGGTCGGCCGGCAGCTGGCCGGGATCGCTCTCGATGCGCGCGCCGAGGCCGGGCCGGGGACGCTGCCGCGGGCCATGATCTTTGCCGGCGAGACGACCGTGACCATGCGCGGCCACGGCAGCGGCGGGCGCAACCAGGAGGCCGCACTCGGGGCGGCGCAAAGAATGGCCGGTGCCGAGGGTGTGGCCATGATGATGCTGGCCATGGACGGCGTGGACGGGAACAGCCCGGCCGCCGGTGCGATCGTCAGCGGCACGAGCGCTGCAACAGCCGCGGAGCTCGGATACGACATCGAGGTCACCCTGCGAGAAAACGACAGCCATGGGCTGCTGCACGCAATGGGTGCATGTGTGCACACCGGCCCCACCGGCACGAACGTGAACGACCTGATGGTGGCGTTGGTGTATCCCTAACACCCGACCCATGGGCGCGCGGGTATAATCCCGCGGTGCGCACCGAATGCCGCGCCTCGAGCCCGCGGCAGCGCGGATGCGTAAATTCCATCGAGGATCCGTCGCATGATTCACTTTGGCACCGATGGTTGGCGCGCGGTCATTTCCGACACGTTCACTTTCGGCAACCTACGGCTGGTTACGCAAGCCATCGCCGACGCCGTCGCGGCTCCGGATTGGGACGAACCGCTGCGCCAGCAGCCCTCCGTCGACGCGCACACGATGGTGGTCGGCTTCGACACGCGCTTCCTGTCGGACCGCTACGCGGCCGACGTGGCGCGCGTGCTGGCGGGCAATGGATACACCGTGCATCTGGCGCATGCCGATGCCCCCACGCCCGCCATCTCGCTCGCCGTGCGCCACCTTAAGGCGATCGCCGGGGTGATGATCACCGCCTCGCACAACGCCCCACGCTACAACGGGGTGAAGCTCAAGGCCTCCTACGGCGGTTCGGCACTGCCCGAGCAGTGCCGCCGGGTGGAGGTGTACCTGAGCGACAACGAGCTGCGAGGGCGCGGGCCGAACCTGATGGATTTCGAGCAGGCCACCTCCAAGGGGCTCATCCGCCGTTTCAACCCGACCACCGGGTACTTCGATCATCTGCGCACGCTCATCAACTTCGACCTGATCGCCGGCCACGCGCCACGGGTGGTGGTCGACTCGATGTTCGGCGCCGGCCGCGGTCAGATCAAAGGCATTCTGCAGGGCACCGGCTGCGAAGTCTTTGAGGTCCGCGGCGAAATGAATCCCGGGTTCGGCGGCGTGCACCCCGAACCGATCGCGCGCTACCTGGGCCCACTGGCGGGCGCCATCGCCGCCGGGCACGGCGAACTGGGGGTGGCCACCGATGGCGACGCCGACCGCATCGGCGCGATGGACGGACGCGGACAATTCGTCGACCCGCACAAGATCATGGCCCTCGCCTTGCGTTACCTGGTGGAGAAACGCGGGCTGCGCGGCAAGGTGATCAAGACCGTTTCGACCACCCAAATGATCAACCGCCTGGCCGACCGGTACGGGCTCGAGCTGCATGAGACTCCGGTGGGGTTCAATCACATCGCAGACTACATGGTCGGCGGCGACGTACTTATCGGCGGCGAGGAGTCCGGCGGCATCAGCTTCGCGGGGCACATCCCCGAAGGCGACGGCGTGCTGATGGGCCTGCTGCTCGTTGAAATGGTGGCCGCCTACGGCGCGCCGCTGGAAGAACTGGTGGCGGACCTATTGAAGACCGTGGGTCCGGTCCACTACGAACGGAAGGATCTGCGCCTCGCCCACCCGGTCAATAAGGCCGCGCTCACGCGCAAACTGAGCGAAAACCCTCCCGGCGATCTGGGAGGCGTGCGCGTGCAAGAGGTGCGCAGCCTGGACGGGATCAAGTACATCCTGGCGGATGACTCGTGGTTGCTGATCCGGCCCTCGGGCACCGAGCCGGTGCTGCGCGTTTACGCCGAGGCGCGCGAGCCGCGCATGATCGAAGTGCTGCTCTCCTTCGGGCAGAAGGTAGCGCAGGACGCCATTTAGCCCGCCGGCGCAGGAAGGACCCACCATGCAGTTCAACCAACTTATCACCGCGCGCCGCTCGGTGCGGGCATACACCTCCCAACCGATCGAAGAAGGTGTGGTCGAGCGCGTACTGCAGGCGGTGAGCTGCGCGCCTTCGGCCGGCAACTTGCAGGCCTACCAGGTCTGCCTGGCACGCTCAAGCGAGGTGCGGGCAGCGCTCGCCCGCGCCGCGGGCGGACAGTCCTTCATTGAACAGGCGCCGCTGGCACTCGTCTTCTGCACCAACGCCGGGCGGGCGGCCGCGCGCTACGGGCAGCGCGGGGCGACGCTCTACACGGTTCAGGATGCGACCATTGCCTGCACCTACGCCATGCTGGCCGCGGTGGATGAAGGCCTGGCGTGCGTGTGGGTCGGCGCGTTCGACGAGGCCGCGGTGCGTCTGGCCATCGGGGCCCCCGGGGAATGGGCTCCGATCGCGATTCTCCCTATCGGTCACGCTGCCGAAACGCCGCCCGCCTCTCGGCGGCGCAAACTGAGCGACCTGGTGCGGGAGGTCGGAGCGTAACACGTTGCCGGCCGTGGCCGCCGGAACGGCGAGAGCAACCGCAAACGCACAACGAGGGCAGCCAGGCTGCCCTCGTTGGATGTCGGCATGAGCTGAAGAATCTACGGAATGGTTCCATGCCGCCGCTCGGGCAACGCCCGTGGCGGTTCGATCCACGTCTCGTACGCGGCGCGGGCCACCCTCCCGATCAGGAGCATCGACTCTTCGTAATCGGCCGAACTGGTCTTGTTGCCCAGGACGACGATGACGAGCACCTTGCCTTTTGCCTCGACGATGCCCGTGTCGGCCACCACACCCGCGCCGTTCTCGAACGTGGTGCCCGTCTTGTTGGCCAGGGTTGCCCGCACCTCATCCGGCAGCCCGCTGCCGATGCGCTGGCTCTGGCTCGGTTTGGGCACCCGCATGATGGACAGGATGCGGGCGCTCGACTCCGGCATAAGCGCTTCTTCATTATAGAGGAGCTCCAGCAGGCGGGCCAAATCCGCCGGCGTTGAGCGGCGCGGGATGAAGGTGGTGTGGGTCACGCCCCACGACTGCCACCGGTCAACCAAGTGGTAGCCTGGCTGGGCATCCAAAAAGGCCGCCAGCCGCACGGTGGCCGACTCCTCGGACTTGATCAGCATGGCTTCGAGCAGTTGAATGAACGAGCGCTGACCGGCTTGCGGCCCATTCGTCCACTTCACCTCCGGATGGCGCTCCATCCAGTACAAGAGGTCCATGGCGATGCCCACCTTGATGGTGGATGCAGGATGGAAGACCTCCTCGCTGCGAACGGCCACGCTCTCGCCGCGGGTCAACTCCTCAACATATACGCCCCACGTGCCGGAAGGCGCCTGGCGCAGCAGTGCCCGGATCTGCTCTTCGAGCATCCACAATACCTGCTGTCGGGGAACTTGGGTTGGCGGATGGGCGGTGCGGAAGGGAATCGGAGTGGCCGTGGCAGACGGCGTGGGGCCAACCACGGGCGAAGCCGTTGCGGCCGCCAAGTGCGACCCGGCTGCGCGGGTGGCGGAGGGTCCGGCGATCGATCCGGGTCCTGCGATGCAGCCACCCAGGACCGATGCGAGGAGCATCCCGATTGCGACCCGGCCAGCGCGCGAGGAGGAGGCCCGGCTGCCCCCGGCGCGGGCGCTGGGTGATTTGTGCGGCACGATCGGCCAACTCCAATGCGAGAGGCTGGTCGAGGGTGATGGAAGCTGCGTGCATATTCTCATAGAGAGGCAGCAGACTGAAGGCTATCCGTCGGCGCGTCTCCGCCATCCTTCTCGGCTTTTTTGGCGCAGGCTGGATGGTACCGCACATTCGTGGGGTGCAGGAGAGCGGGCCCTACCCCGGGGCTGGAGCGAGCACCAGACTGAAACGGGCGCCGCCTTCGGGCAAGTTATCAGCCGAGAGATCGCCCCCCTGCGCTTCCGCCAGCTTGCGCGCGATGGCCAGCCCCAGGCCCGTCCCGCCCTCCACCCGTGAGCGGCCCCGATCTGCGCGATAGAAGCGCTCGAATACGTGCGCCAACGCCTCGGGCGGGATACCGCTGCCCGTGTCGGTCACGTCGATGCGCACACGCCCGCTGCCCAACGGGAGTACCTGCATCGTGACCTTTCCGCCCTCGGGGGTATGCCGGATGGCATTGTTCACCAGGTTGGAAAGGATTTGCTCGAGCCGCTGCGGGTCCACGGCCGCCAGGGCTGAGCGCGCTCCTTCGAGGCGCAGGCCCACCTTTTTCGAGGCGGCACGCAGCTCGAAGGCGCTCGCCACACGGCGCAGCACCGGGACCACATCGGTCGCCCCGATTTCCATCGCCAACCGGCCGGCATCGGCCAGGGCCAGGGTGCGCAGATCTTCCACCAGGCGCGTGAGCAGACGTACGCTTTCGAGAACGGGTTCGAGATTCTCAGCCGTCGCGGGGTAAACCCCGTCGACGAGCGACTCGACATTGGCCTGGATGACTGCAATCGGGTTGCGTAGTTCGTGGGCGATGTCGGCCGTCATTTCCTTGCGCAGTCCTTCCTGGCGCTGGATCTCACCGACCAGCCGGCGGAAGGACTCGGTGAGTTCGCCCACCTCATCATGCGAGGCAGGTGGCAGGTCCAGGTTGCGCTCGCCCCGTGCAAAGCGATTCATCGAGGCCGAGAGCGAGCGCAGGGGCGCGGTGAGCCCGCGGCTGAGCACGACCGCCAGCACCAGCCCCAACAACCCGCCCAATCCGGCGGCCAGCCAGATGGCGCGGTTCACCCGGCCGATAAGGAAGCTCTCCTGCGTGCCGATGGGAAGCCCCACCCCGCTCATGCCGCCCAAGAGCAACAGGGTCCCCACCCTGGAACTCTCGACGACCACCGGCGCGCCGCGGGCGATTTCTTCTCCTGCAAGGATCGACCCGCGCAGCGTGCCGCTACTGTCGCCGACCACGATGCCTGCCGAATCCGCCAACACCAGGCGCTGGCCCATCATCGCGCCGAAGCCGCCTGGCCCTGGGCCGTGCGATGGAACGAGCAAGGCTTCCACCCCGTCCCAGTTGCCGCGTTCCGCGTAGAACTTGCCCAGCTTGCTGGTGATGCCTTCGGGGGCCGTCATGCTGCCCGCGAACATGAAACCGCGCACTTCGCGCGCGGCGGAACTGTAGGCCACCACAGCCACGACGACCAGGGTCATCGTCAGCAGCAGCGCAAAGGCAAAGAGCAGTTTGGTTGAAAGTCGCATCGCCGCTAGCCTTCCGCGAACTTGTAGCCCACGCCGAAAACAGTCAGGATGTAGTGCGGGTGGCGAGGATCCCGCTCAAGCTTGGCCCGCAAGTTCTTGATGTGGGCGTCGATCGTTCGTTCGTAGCCCTCGAAGGCATCGCCCTGCGCCGATTCGAGTAATTGCATGCGCGAGAAGGCCCGTCCGGGTTGGTGGGCCATGGTCACGAGCAGGTTGAATTCCGTCGGCGTAAGCTCAAGGGTCTGCCCGCCGCGGGTGACCGTGTGGCGCGGGAGGCTGATCTCCAGATCGCCGCTGCGGATGAGTTCGACCGCCTCGTGCGGGGCCCGGCTGCGGCGCAACACGGCGCGCACACGCGCCACCACTTCGCGGGGCGAGAACGGCTTGGGCACATAGTCGTCGGCACCCAATTCCAGGCCGATGAGGCGGTCGGTTTCCTCCACCCGTGCCGTGAGCATGATGATCGGGGTATCGCCCAGCTTGCGGATGGCGCGCGCCACCTCGAAACCGTCCATCCCCGGCAGGTTGAGATCCAACACCACCAGGTCCGGGTGGCGCGCTTGGAACTGGGTCAGCGCCTCGGAGCCGCTGTGGGCCGCCGTCACGCGATAGCCGGCCTGCTCGAGATAGCCGCGCAGCACGCGCACCAGCTGAGGTTCGTCATCCACTACCAAGATTGTGGAACTCATCGCGACATCCAATGCGCCGCGCGACAAGCGCGGCGCAGGAGGATTATACAATCCCTGAAACGGAGCGGAGGGCGCGAGCGGCGCCCTCCGCGGAAACCCCATCCCTTAGAGCTTCTGGCCGCAAGCCGGGCATGCGACCCAGCCCGCCTGAACCGGCCGACTGCACGCCGGGCAGCTGGCCATCGCCACCTTGGGGCGGGCCACCCCCCGGATGAGGGCGACCACGCCCACGACAACGAGCGCCAGGACGGTCAGCGGCACGAGCAGCCGCAGGATCATCCACGCCCCAGCCATCAGCGGGAAGGCTCCCATCATCCCCCAGCCGCCCATGTGCCCTGGCAGGAATCCCGCGCCGCGCATCATACCCGCCCCGCGGGCGAAGAACGGCAGAGCCACGGCAAAGGCCAAGACGAGCAGCACCAGGAAGACAATCAGCATCCACCACGGGAACTTCTTCATTGAGCGATCTCCTTCTCGGCGACGAACGCGCCGTGCCAGGTATGCGGCCACACCTGGCCGCTCAGTCCGTTCACGCTGAGCATACCCACCGGCTTTCCATCGACCTGGTAGTCAAACGTGTAGTAACCGTAGAAACTCACTCCACCCTCGGCCAAGACGGCACCTGGCTGCGTATCATCGAGGAATAGCTGCGCCTTCTCGCGCGCCGCATCGAGAGTGATCGAGTTGTCGACCGTCTCGGTGCGCGAGCTGCGCATGTGCCCGTACTTCGTGTTCCACATCATGTTCGGGCCCGGCTCCGGGTGAACGGCACCGGTTCGCGGGTCGATGAGTACTTCCAGTGCGCCGCGGCCGGTCTCCTTCTCAAGGATCAGCGCATAGAAGTTCGGGTCGAATTCCATCACTTCCGAAACGGTCAGCCCCGGGTCGATCGATTGCGCGTACGATCGTGCCTTCTCGACGGCCGAATCCAGTGTGATGCGTTCGCCCCGAGTTGTGGGTGGCACACCGCCCAAGCCCCACATCCCGCCGCGGGGCATCAGCCGGCTCTCGTTGCGCAGGCAGGCACCGTTCTGGTCACCGTAGTCACGCCACGAGCCCATCATTCCGCCCGGCATACCGCCGAAGCCGTCGAAAGGGCACGTCTCCTGCCCGCCGCGCGGGGTGGTGCCGAAACCCGGCATCCTCCGCTGTCGGTCCGTCCAGCGGAATCCGAAGAACGGCAGCGTGTCGTCGGGTGTCCTGCCCGATTGCGGGGCGAGGGCCGCCGCCCTTTCTTGCGTGCGCACGATGAGCGCGCCGGCGCCGGCTGCTCCGCCCACGCCCAGCGCAAGGGCCAGCACGACCACCCCCGTCCAAAGCAATGCCTTTCGCATTCTTCACCTCATTTTGGATGTGCCGGATCGCGGGCCGTTGGGCCCGCAAGGTTTCCCGGCCGGTTTCTATCTACCCGAAGATACCCTTCGCCTGTGAAGACGGTGTGAAGGCGGCCTGAAGGATGAGTGAACGCCGCACTCCGCCGCGAGCGACACGGTGGATCCCTCCATTTGCCGTGCTATACTCCGTCGGCACTGTACCCCGCAGGAGGACTCCGCCCATGCGCGCGCTGCTCATCGCCCACAACAGCTCGGTTGCCCGGAGCACCGACTTCGAGCATCTCGATCGCGACCTGGCCGCGCCGGGCAATCAGGTCTGGCTCGATATCGAGCGCCCGCAGGAGGACGACATTGCCCTGCTGCGCGAGAAATATCATTTCCACCCGCTGGCCATCGAAGACGCCACTCGCGCCTCTGAACGTCCGAAGGTTGACCTGTACAACGACTACTACTCGCTGGCGTTCTATGCCACGCGGCTGATTAGCGAGACGGGCGACCTCGACCTTCAACCCTTCCATCTCTTCGTGGGGGCCAATTACCTGGTGTCGATCCACGAGCAGCCGCTGCCTGAGGTGGTGGGCAGCATGGCCCGCTGGGAACTCAAGAATGGCCCCCTGCAACCGAAGATCGGGGCGGCAGTGCACGCACTGCTGGATGCCGTGGTGGACGAGTATTTCCCACTGATGGACCAGATTGCCGACCGGGTGGACGAACTCGAGGACTCGCTCTTCACCGAGTACGACCCGAAGTCGCTGGAAACCATCTTCCGCCTCAAGAAGGGGCTGCTCAACATGCGGCGGGTGGTGGCACCCGAACGGGACGTGCTCAACCACCTGTTGCGGCGCGAGCTGCCCGTGTTCACCACCGAGGACGTGGCCTATCTGCAAGACGTCTACGACCACCTGGTGCGGGTCACCGACAGCGTCGATACCTACCGCGACCTGCTTTCGAACGCGCTCGACAGCTTCCTCTCGGTCCAATCGAATCGCCTCAACCAGGTGGTCAAAGTGCTGACCATCGCCTCGATTCTGCTCATGTCGAGTTCGCTCATCGCGGGTATCTACGGAATGAATTTCGTCCATATGCCGGAGATACAGTGGCCCCTGGGCTATGCGTGGGCCCTCGGCCTCATGGCCACAGTCAGCACGTCGCTCATCCTCTTCTTCCGCTGGCGCAAGTGGCTATAAACGCCCCGGCGGCGCCCACCACGGCCATCGGAAACAAGAGGCTGCCTTCCCCAAGGCTGACGGCTACCTTCTTGTCAGAGATCGTCGCCACCAAGCCTGAGGAGATCGCCGGAATACGGCTAGTGAAGAACCTCGTCGGTCAGGGTGGCATGGTGAGATCCCCGGCCCATCTGACGTTTCGTCAGGATGGCACGTTCTCCTTCGATGAGATTGATGACCCGATGCACATCTTGGGTGGGCGCTCGGTTTCACCGACGGGCAGGTTACTCTCGACAGTCAGGAGTGCTACGGCGAAGCCAGGGCGCTCTTCTACCATTGCACGATGACCTTCACCATATTCTCGACCTTGCAGGCAGGCAAGCCGGTGCGGATCCGGCTTGTCTCGGGTCGCAATACTGGCGTATCCATTGTTAGCGTCAATGGCAAGGCCTTGATGCTGGACGAACCGTAGACAACGCCAGGCCCCCTTTTGGGTGCAGCAGGTCAGCCTGCCTCGGCGGTCCACGAGCCGTTCAGGACGCTGCCCAACAACGCGCTGCCTGCCCGGACCGCAGGCCAGGGAAGCTGACCCGGCGGGCGTCGCCTCGGTAGGAGCATGCGTGGCCTGCCGGCTTTCCGCATAGTCGCGCCAGGTCTGCCCGCTTCCGCCGGGCGGCCTAGCTCGAGGCCGTTGTGCGGTGAAGTGGCCCGTGCCCCGAGAACCATTGGCTCGTGCCTCAGGCCCGCAGGACGGGCCACCCTAAGGAGCGTGAGGTGGGTGTCCGCTCGGCCTGGGGCGGCAGAGGAGCTACGACGCGGAGCGACCCATGCTCGATCGACCTTCTCGGATCGTCGCCGCTATTCTGGCGGGCCTCTGGATTGGTGGCGGACTCGCGACCACAGGGACCGCTCTGTGGCTCCGCCCAACCATGCTCCCGGTCCTGGTGGGACTCTGCGCGACTGGCTACGGGACACTCTGGGCACGGGTAGCACTGACTGGGCGCCGCCTCACCTGGCGCTCACGGCGAACCAGGATTGAACGGTAACGTGAGTCGGCTTCAGGTCAGGGCCCTAGCCAACCACGCAGGTTGTCGCGCCGACATGGCTTCATTCGCCGCCCAACAATTCGCTTAAACCCCGGGCAGTCACCCGGGACGGGCTGACCCGGCGGGCTGGGTTTTCGGGGTGGCTTGTCTCGCCCGTCGGCCCGGCCTAGAGTCCTAGTGGCGTAGCCCGCTTCCGCCGGGCAGCTTGGCTCGCCTGCCCGGGCCGCAGGCCAGGGAGGCCGCTAGGCGCCTTCGATGATCGGAGTCAAGATGCTTCACTATCAAGGGGTACGTGACAATGAAATCACGTTTAGCGACTTGATCGCCGGTCTAGAGCGCGACAACCTGCCTAGGCTGACCAATGAGATGATCGACACGATTCTGGGTCTGATTGCTGCGTGTGCAGACCCCGACGTGGTCTTTGAGCCACTTGATCCAGAAGCAGACGATCCGTTTGCAGCAACGCCCGAAGAGGTATGTCTGGCTTGGACTCTGGGCCACGTGATTGTTCACATTACAGCGTCGGCTGAGGAATCGGCGTGGCTAGCATCTGAATTGGCGCGGGGGGTGGAACACCACGGTCGTTCAAGGTATGAAGTCCCCTGGAAAGAGATGAGAACGATAGAAGGGTGCAGGCTGCGCTTGCAGGAGAGTCGACGAATGAGATTGGCAAGCTTGGAAGTGTGGCCGGACGAGGCGCACTTGGATATTGAGTATCCGGCCTGGACGGATGGCCCCGTTGTGAATGCGATTGGTCGGTTTGTGCTAGGGTTGATGCACGATGACAGTCATCTCGGGCAGATACAAGAGATTGTGCGTCAGGCCAAATTCGCGCGTCAGTAGCTCGGACGGAGTTGCCCAACAACTCGCTTGTGCCGACGCGGCTTCCGCCGCAGGGGGACGCGCACTGCACTTGCCAGCCTTCTCAGAGGTCATCGAATAGAAGTCGTGCCCGTGACGCCGCGCGGCACCCTGGCCCCCGGCCTGACGGTCCAGCCTGCCCTGGGGCAGGTCCAGGGGGCAGGCAGTTCGAAGCCGTTAGGCAGCATCCCTGCCTTTCTGCATGCATGCGCATCGATAGAGAGGGGAGGCTCCAGCAATGTCAACGTCGAGTCTGAAAGGATACGCTGCGAAGGCAGTCGGACAACCGCTCGAGCTGTTCGAATATGAACCCCCCGAACTGGGCGAGCTTGACGTCCGCGTCTCCGTCACCCATTGCGGCCTCTGCCACACTGACATCCACGCGATCGACAATTACTACTCAATAACCAGTTATCCCTTCGTCCCGGGCCACGAGATTGTCGGTCACATTTCAGTCGTTGGGCGCGCGGTCACCGCGCTGAAGGAAGGTGACCGAGTGGGCATCGGCTGGCAAGGCCGGTCTTGCATGAAGTGCGAATGGTGTCTAAAGGGAGAAGAACAGCTCTGCATGGACATCGTCCCGTCGGGCACGTGGATCCCGTACGGGGGCTTCTCCTCTTCCGTTGTTGTGGATAGCCGATTTGCATACCCTCTGCCCACGGCCATGCCCTCCCCGGTGGCCGCTGTGCTCATGTGTGCCGGCGTCACTGTCTATTCCCCACTCCGAACGTACGCCGCCGACCACACCAAGAAGGTTGCGGTTATCGGTCTGGGAGGGCTTGGCCATTTGGCAATCCAATTCGCTCATTCACTCGGCTGCGAGGTCACTGCACTTTCCTCCTCCCCAGCCAAGAGAGAGCAAGCGCTTGCCTTCGGGGCTAATCATTTTATCGACACCAGCGACCAGGCAAGCATGGGACAAGCCGACTATGCATTCGACATCCTCATGTGCGCGGCGAGCGGCGGGATGAACTGGGAAGCGCTTCTGATGACTTTGAAGAAGAAAGGTAGGCTGGTGTTGCTCGGCTTTCCAGATGTCGTACTCAACTCAACTGACCTTGTAGCCCACCAGATCTCGATCACAGGCTCCTTCCTCGGGACTCGAGCCACAATGAAGGAGATGCTATCATTTGCGCAGGACCATGGCATTACTCCGGTGATTGAACTGATGCCCATGCCCCAAGTCAATGAGGCGATTCGCAAGGTGAAGGAGAACAAGGCCCGCTACCGAATCGTCCTGGCGACTCCGACGACGGGAGTTGGCGACTAGGGAGATCCATCGAGGCGCGCCGGCACATGCCGTTGTCGACCCAATCGAGCTCGAACCCAATGGCCATGATGATCGCCTCGACCGAGCGGCGGCCTAACCATTCACCGGTGCCGCCGCGGCTTCCGCCGCGGGGGGGAACACGCACTTGCCGGCCGTCTCAGAGGTCATAGAATAGAACTCGTGCCCACCACGCCGCGCGGCACCCTGGCCTGGGGCAGGTCCAAGGGGCGGGCAGTTCGAGGCCATTGGGCTTCTCTATTGTGTCATTCATGAAATCGATATGGAAGTGTAGTTGGGAAACGTGAGTATTATGAAGAAGAACAAGATATCACAGAAGCTGATCGCTATTTGCGGAATGGACTGTCATCTCTGTAGTGCATATTAGAGAGAGAAGAATGGTTGTCTTGGATGTAGAGAGACGATTGGATTGAGATTAGCTTCCTGTAATTGATGCAAGATTAGGAATTGTGAACAGGCGGCAAATGGAAGATATCTGTTTTGTTTTAGTTGTGATTTTTGTCCATGTAAGAGTGTAAGAGGATAAAGCACTTAGATAGACGGCATAGGACTAGATACGGCACGAGCATGATTGAAAATCTTGAACTAATAGAGCGTTCTGGTATACGACAATTCCTAATAGATGAGGTAGAAAAGTTGGCTTGTCCCAGGTGCGGACAAGTACTATGTGTTCATAAGCCGCATTGCCTATATTGCCAATATGCATGGCGCCAATAACACTTGAAGAATAGAAAGAAGCCCAACAAGGCGCTGCAGTTGACCTGGCCCCCGGCCTGGAGTCTTCGTTGGTATGTACTTCGATGACGGGTTGAGTATGATGAACCTAGTCCGGCACAGCCGGCCAGGCAGCTGAGCGCCAGATCGCTAGGCGGAGCGCGCCTCCCGCGTCTCGCCTTTCGTCAAGGAGTGAGTGCCATGTCCAACAGTCAGAAGCTCAATTGGCTCAAGCAGATCCTCGCCGTCAAAACCGCTTTCACCCTGCTCGCATGGGGGCTCCCCGCCCTCCTTGCTCCCCTGTCGCTCTTCCGCCTGCTCGGTGTGCCAACTCCCGACGACCCCTTGTTCGTTAGGCTCTTTGGCGCAGTCGTCACGGCGGTTGGGCTGGCATATTGGTATGCCTATAGGGATCCCGTCCGCAATGTGTCAATAGTCAAGGTGGGAATCCTCGACAACGGGCTTGTCACCCTCGTGATTCTGGTGTTCACTACGTTCTACGGACTCAGGAGCGTCTTCATTTGGGCTTCTGGGTTGCTCACACTCGCATTCTTTGTTTCCTTCATCCTGCTGATGCCGAGACCAGAGGCCGCCTAGCCTCGCCACTTCGCTGCCGGGTCTTTTGCCACGCCTAGCCACTTCCATGAGAAGGCCTTGCTTGTCAAGGGTCGACGTGGCGACCCTGTGGGACCCATCCTCCAAGCGTAGCCCTTTCGCCTCACTTCCATCCGCACTCTTGTGGGCCCAGGCTATGAGCCCGGTGCCTGTTGGAGTTCGCTCCTGGGGGGCGCTGCCATCCCCGGCCTGCGGCCTGGGCAGGCCCACTGTCGGTTTCCGGCTTTCGCCGGCCAAGTGGTTAGCCGCAGTCGCCTGAACGGGGCGTAGGCTGGGGATTCGGGTCGCACGGTCGCTTAGGTCTCTTCCTTGACGGTCTTGGTGGTGGACCTTCCTGCGCACTGCAGGTGCGATCAGATCACGCCGGCTGGGCTATCGGAACCTGGTTGCCAAGTGCCTGGGACGAATGCTCGGGGTTGTAGTCATCGCCAGTCTTCCAGAGCCGGTGAAGCACGATGGCAAGCTTGCGGGCAATAGCCACGACAGCAGGAAGCCTCGTGCTCCTCAGGTGCGCGCAGGCGGACGGCCTGCCCTGCCCGTCCACACCGCGTCCGATGCGACACGACGCTCACTCCGCATATCATCCCCAAACGGACAGGATACAAGGGTTCTTCTCTCCCGAAGAGGAAGGTTTGCGGCAGTGCGATGTGGCGAAGGCAAGAACAAGCAGACGAAAAGAGGAGTCCATATAATCAGAGTGAGGCGGTAAGCCCTCGCCTTCCATCGCCGCAACGTCAGTCATTCTCTCTTGTTCAAGGGGGTGCTGTGGATATCGCGTCTCCTCTCCTTGCACCGGTCGTCGCTGCTCTTGTCGGCCTAGCTGTTTGGTTTGTCCAGTCCAGGGTCGACGCTGTCCGCCAGGCCGAGTCCCGACTTCGCGACGAACGCCGTAAGATCTACGCCGATCTCATCGGCCCATTCATCAATGGGCTCTCCATTCCCGACGCACAACGCACACGCAAGCCATATGACCCCATAGCCCTGAAGAAGGCGGCCTTTGAGGTCAGCCTCGTCTCCATGATCGCAGCAGTTCTCGTCTTGGTCGGTGGGTGCAATCCGCTGCGCGGACCCGTTATCGATGAGAGAGATGATGGGGTCATCCGCGGGACCTTGTCGGTGAGTCGCGGCAAGTATCGCGAGGGAGAAACGGTCAAAGTCGTCTTCACGATCAAGAACGTCTCGGATCAGCGTGTGCTCCTCCGGCGAGAGGACGCGTTCGTTCAAGACATCATGCTGTTCTCCTATGAACTCGAAGGGAAGTGGTCAACGGAATCGGGCCGCGATCTGCGGGAATTGGCGCTCGCTCCTGGCGAATCGTCTACGATCGAGTGGGTCATCGAGGACCTGGAGCCAGGCGTCTACTCGCTCCTGGGCACATGGTGGAGTGCCGCGGACGGGCGGGACATGGATACTTCCGTTGGCTTTGACTATGGTCCTGCGCGGTACTGATGGGCTGGCCGACAGGCCCTATGGGACCGCTCGCACGCATGACGACGTGGGAGGGTCCAACTGAGGGCGGTTTGCGACCCCGACCGTGGCAATCCCATCACCGCCTAACCACTTCCATGAAAGGGCCTTGCTTGTCAAGGGTCGACGTGGCGACCCTGCGGACCCGTCTCCCCCGCGTAGCCCTTTCGCCTCACTTGCGTGCAAGCCAGTCGGCCATAGAATAGAAGCCGTGCCTGGCACGCCGAGCGGCTTGGCTCGAGGCCGTTGGGCAGCTTCGCCGGGTCGCAATCCCCGTATTGACAAGTCCAGAATAACGACTAGAATCCTGGTCGTGCCTCCATCCCAGCGATACGCCCTTGCGTTCGCTCCCGAGGTCGTCCATGACCTCGATCTCATCGAGCGCAAGTACCTCTGGCTCCTGCGGAGGCAGATCCGGCTTCACTTGACGACGGACCCTGAGGGCCAGACCCGAAAGAGGAAGATGCTGGAGGTCCCAGCGCCTTTCGGCGCCCAGTGGGAGCTGCGGCTAGGACCGCACAATCGGTTCCGCGTGTTCTATGAAGTCGACCTGGAGGCTGCGATCGTGAGTGTGCTTGCGATCGGCGTCAAGGACAGAAGCGTGCTCCGAATCGGTAGAGAGGAGTATGGGACATGAAGATCGCCCCACTTGCAGAGGTAAAGGCCAAGCTGAGCGCCTACCTTGACGCTTCGGAGACGGAAGGTCCGGTGATCATCACCCGCAATGGGAAGGCTGTTGCTGTGCTCATCTCTCCGAAAGATGAAGACGATCTGGAAACGCTCGTGCTCTCTCGCTCTCCGCGATTCCTGGCCCGCCTCGAGAGGGCGCGGCGCAGCATTCGTCAGGGCAAGGGCTTGACCGAGGCCGAATTCTGGAAGGCGGTTGAAGAGCGGCCCCGAGAGCCACGCCCTGCGAAGGAGACGCGCTCTGCACGGAGCAACGGCCCAACAACTCGCTGAAGCCCCGGACAGTCGCCCGGGACAGGCTGACCCGGCGGGCTGGGCTCTCGGGGGATCTTGTCTTGCCCGCCGTCATGCCCTAGAGTCCCACGGGCGTTGCCTGCTTCCGCCGGGCAGCTTCCCACAAAGAGCCCGGGACTTCGTAGCTCGAGGCCGTCCGCCGGCTCTGACAAGGATGAGGCAGTCCCGTGACCCACTCTAGGGACATCCGGAAGGAGATGAGGCAGCTCGTTGAGACGGCTCACGACCGCGAGCTTTGTCTCTACTTGTCCTATCTGGAGAAACGCTTTGCCGAGTGGAGAAACGGCCAGATTGATACAGGCGAACTCTCGGGTTTCATCCATGAATTCCATGACGGCACGGCGCGGGCCGTCTACAAGACCTACACCGTACTCAAACCGGACCAGCTCGTTGCGCGCGCGCTGGGTATCGGCTTGCTAAGGGGTGAGGAGGTCTCTGAGGGCCTCCGACACACACTCTCTGACGCCATCAACTACTACACAGAGCACTGCACAATCGACGAAAACGATCCCCTCTCGAAGCTTCGCACATAGACGATCCGGGCACGGCACAGGGGACAGCAATTGGGGTGGCCGGCCGACAACTCGCTGAAGCCCCGGGCAGTCTCCCGGGACAGGCTGACCCGGCGGGCTGGCCGACAAGGTGAGGCGCTGTACTTGGTTCTCACCCGGGAGTATGTCAAGACTTGGAAGCTCCAACCCTGTCCCCAGCCGCAATGACAGCGCCTGACAGCTCGCCGAAGCTGACCCGGCGTCCCGTCAGGCTTTTGACCTCTCCCAACCGGCGCGCTATACTAGCTTGGCTGCGACAATCGCGAGCAGTTCCCGCTGAGAACACCCAACCCGCGTAACGACCATCGTTGCGCACGTGCACGTGCCCCATCTCATGAAGGAGGTTGTGCATATGGCATCCCGCAAACCGATCAAGAAGGTCCGCAGACCCGTCCGCCCGGCAGCGCGCAAGAAGGCGGCGCCGGCGGCATTCAAGCTGACCTACGCCACCATGTTCAACCCGCCCGAGAAGTTGCATGCAAACTTCGACGCGGCGCTGGCAAAGGTCAAGGCCGGCCTGGGCCAGGATCACCCGATGTACATCAACGGGCAGGAACGATTTGGCCCCGAGAAGCTTGAGGATCGTTCGCCCATCAACAGCGACTGGCTGTTGGGCACCTTCCAGAAGGGGTCGGCGGGCGATGTGCGCGAGGCCATTGCCGGCGCCCGTGCAGCCTTCCCGCTGTGGAGCGGCATGCGCTGGGAGGAACGGGTGCGCCTGGTGCGCAAAGCGGCGGCGTTGATCGAGAAGCGCGTTTACGAAATCGCGGCCGTCGTCTCGTTGGAAGTCGGCAAGAATCGCATGGAAGCGCTGGGGGATGTGCAGGAAACGGCGGACTTGCTGTTTTACGCCTGCGATCAGATGGAAGCCAACCACGGCTATGTGAAGCCCATGGGCACCGACCCGCTGGTGGGATTCAAAGCATCCAATATATCGGTGCTGCGCCCCTACGGGACGTGGGTGGTGATCAGCCCGTTCAACTTCCCGAGCGCGCTCTCGGGCGGGCCGACAGGCTCCGCGCTCGTCACCGGCAACTGCGTGGTCTTCAAACCCGCCTCCGACACGCCTTGGACCGGGCGCAAGCTGGCCGAGTGCTTCCGCGATGCGGGGCTGCCGGCCGGAGTCTTCAACTACATCACCGGCTCGGGGTCGACCGTGGGCGAGGAGTTGATCACCAACCCGGGGATCGACGGCATCACCTTCACCGGTTCATTCGACGTGGGAATGCGCATCTACTCCATCTTCACCCGCGGCAAGTATCCGCGCCCGGTGATCCTCGAGATGGGCGGCAAGAACCCGGCCATTGTCTCGCGCAACGCCAACCTGGATGATGCCGCGATCGGGATCATGCGCTCGGCGTTCGGCCTGCAGGGACAGAAATGCTCTGCCTGCTCGCGCGTCTTCGTCGAGGCGCCGGTCAAAGAGGCCTTCCTCGGAAAGCTATTGGCTCTGACCAGCAAGATCGCTGTCGGCGACCCGACGCGCCGTGAAGTCTACATGGGGCCGGTCGTCAACCGCAGCGGGTACGAGAGCTACAAGGGCTATGTCCAGGAGCTGGCCCGGGCGGGGACGATCCTCACCGGCGGCAAGGTGCTCACCGAGGGTGCGCTGGCCAAAGGCTTCTTCTGCGCTCCGACGCTGGTCGACAATCTTCCGATGGAGCACAAGCTGTGGCAGGAGGAGATGTTCCTGCCCATCACCACGATCCACGCGGTCGACACTTTGGACGAGGCAATGCGCCTGGCCAACGATGTCAACTACGGCCTGACGGCGGGCTTCTATGGCAGCAAGAAGGAAGCCGCCTGGTACTTCGACAAGATCCAGGCCGGCGTGTGTTATGCCAACCGGCCCCAAGGTGCCACCACCGGCGCTTGGCCGGGGTTCCAGCCCTTCGGGGGGTGGAAGGGCTCCGGCTCGAGCGGCAAGAACGCCGGCGGCTTGTACTATCTGCCGCTGTACATGCACGAACAGATTCGCACCTTGATCAGCCGCTAGGCTTGGCGCGGAGCGGCTCGCGTGTAAGCCGCTCCGCGCGCAAACCGCATGACGTTACGCGAGCGGTTCGGCTGCTTCTTGCTGATCGTGGGGACGGCAGTCTTTGCGGTGTTTGCCGTCCCCTTATGGAATTCGCTCGTCGGCCGCGCGGGAAAAGCTCCGGCGGGGTGGCTGTGGGTTGCGCTGGGTGCTGCGCTCGCGGCGTGGGCCGGCTGGCGCCTGTTGCGCTCCGGCCGGCGCGGCGTGCACGACGAGCGGCCGCCCAGCCTGGCCCGTTCGATCTACAATCGCATGCGCGCCAGGCACGATGAGAAGGACCGGCCCGCCCCTTGAGACGAACGCCCGGCCCTGGTCAAAAACCCCTGATCGCCCGAGGCCCCATGAGCAAAGTCGTTCCGCTGACCCAGGCAATCCGCGATCACGTTCACGATGGCGATCTGGTGTATGCCGCCGGGTTCACCCACCTCATCCCCTTTGCGGCGGGGCACGAGATCATACGTCAGAAGCGGCGCGACCTGGTGTTGGCGCGCGCGACGCCCGACCTGATCTACGACCAGATGGTGGCTGCCGGCTGTGCACGCAAGCTCATTTTCTCTTATTCGGGCAATCCCGGGGTCGGCTCGCTGCGCATCGTACGCACCGAGCTCGAGACCGGGCGCCTCGAATTCGAGGAATACTCGCACTTCGCCATGATCGCGCGGCTGACCGCAGGCGCCTCAGGGTTGCCCTTCCTGCCGATGATGCCGCTCGGCACCGAGGACCTCATCCGCGTCAACCCCAACTACCGCAAGGTGGTCGACCCCTACTCAGGGCTCGAACTCAACGCGGTGCCGGCGCTCAACCCGGAGGTGGCCATTATCCACGTGCAGCGCGCCGATGCCGAGGGCAAATGCCAAATCTGGGGCATTGTCGGCGAGCAGAAGGAGGCGGCCTTTGCCGCCAAGCGCGTCATTGTGACCGCCGAGGAAATCGTCGGCGAAGAGGTCATCCGCTCCGACCCCAACCGAACGCTCATCCCCTCCTTCGTAGTGACGGCCGTGAGCCACGTGCCGCACTGCGCCCACCCCTCTTACACGCAAGGCTATTACGATCGCGACAACGATTTCTATCTGCAGTGGGACAAGATCTCGGCCGATGAGAAGGCGACTCAGGCGTGGCTTGAGGAGTGGGTCTACAGCATGCCGCAGCGAGAGGCCTACTGGGAGAAACTCGGGCCCGAAGTCCACCGCCGGCTGGCGGTGAAAGTGCGCATGAGCCAGCCGGTCAACTACGGTGAGTTCTAGCAGCCGCCTGGCGGCCGCCGCGAATTCGTTGAGAGCCGCTCGCGAAGCTCCGCCAATCACCGATCCCCGTCAGGCGCGGGAGACCATGCGCGATGGCCGACGCGCGTCGCCGCCTGCCTCACCGGTTCTTATGCCATCAAGTAGCGACCAATGACCCAAAAGGCCGAGGCGACCCAAAGTCGGCGGAGCTCTTGCCAACGCGCAAGAGGCCGGAGCATGTTGGAGCGCAGCCCACAATCCGCTTGAGCATGATCGTGCCTTTCGTCGGTCGGGAGGTCGGGTGAAGCCAGAAACGCGACAAGGGCGGATGAAGAACGCGCCGTGGTTGGCGCTCTTCTTTCTCGCCCCGGCAATTGGCGAGCTGCTGTCCGGCTCGTCGCCGCCGGCCGAATTCTTCAGCCCCTTCGGGTTGACGCTGCTGTGCCTCTTGTATGGGAGCGGCGCGATCCTGGTCCGCGAACTGACCTACCGCTGGGGCGGCGGTTGGCGGAGGGTGCTGCTGCTCGGCGCGGCTTATGGCATCATCGAAGAAGGGCTGATGGTCAAGAGCTGGTTCGACCCCAATTGGATGGACCTGGGGGTTCTCGGGACCTACGGCCGGTTCGCCGGCCTCAATTGGGTTTGGGCCGCCGGGCTGACGCTCTATCACACCGTCTACAGCATCGGTTTGCCGATCCTGCTCACGACAATCCTCTTCCCTGCTCGTCGCGACGAGCCTTGGGTGGGCCGGCGTGGCATGATTGTTCTCCTCGCGCTTTTTTTCGCCGACGTGGTCGCGGGCTTCCTGTGGATGACGCCCTACCGCCCGCCGGCCGCCGCCTATCTGCTCGCCGCGATCGGCACCGCGGTCCTGATCTGGATAGCGCGTCGCACGGCCGCGCCGCGTCGAGCGCCCGAGGCGCACCCGCTGGGTGGCCCCTGGCGGATGTTCTTGCTCGGGCTCGGCTGGGCGATCGCTTTTTTCATTCAACTGTGGGCGCTCCCGAGCACGCGCATGCCGGTCTTGGCATTGTTGGCGCTCCTGGTAGCTTTCTCCTGGGCATCGATTGCGCTGGCAAAGCGATTGGAGGCGGGGGCTGTTTTCGGCTCGCCCCGCCACGCGCTGGCGCTGGGCTCCGGCGTGCTTGCTTTCCTCGTCCTCTGTGCGCCTCTGCAGGAGATGGACATGAGCCGAGCGGACAACCCCGCGGGCATGGCAGTGGTCGGCGCCGCCGCGGCTCTATTCCTCTTGTGGATGGCATGGCGGCTGCGGATTCGGCCGCGGCCAGAACCTCCGACGCGCGGCATGTCCTGAGATCGCGCAGGAGCCCGCGGGCAGGTGAACGAGGCCTAACGGTATTCCTTCGTTGGACGGACTTCGACTGGGCAGTTCGGTGGAGGCAGAGATGGCCGAGAAACTGAATATGACGACTGTGATCAACGCATCTCCGCGCAAGGTGTACGCGGCGTGGCTCGATCCTCGCGAGCACTCAGCATTTACCGGCAGCAAGGCGACCGGCGGGTCGAGGGTCGGCGAGCCTTTCACTGCATGGGATGGCTATATCCTGGGTGTCCATCTCGAGCTCGAGCCTGGGCGGCGCATCGTGCAGGCCTGGCGGACCTCCGATTTCCCGCCCGGGAGCGAGGACTCACGGCTCGAGATCGTCCTGGTCGAGGTGGCGGGCATGACGCGCCTGACATTGACCCAGTCCAACATCCCCGACGGCCAAGCCGAGCAGTATCGTGAGGGATGGGAGGATTTCTATTTCGCGCCGCTTGCGAAATACGTCGCGGCACGACCCGCTCGCAAGGCCCCAACCGCGGCGAAACCGCGCGCGGCCAAAGGGGCGCGGGCGAAACCCAAGGCGAAACCACGCCCGGCGATGGGCGCGCGCCCTAAGCCCAAAGCCAAGCCGCGTGCACGCAAGGCTGGGAGCGCCAAACCCTGGCCCAGACCGCGCACGCGCCGGCGTGCGTGAGCTGGATCGGTGCATGGTGGTTCGACGACGATCGCGGAATGGGGCGGGCGGCGCGAGTTCAGGCGGCCTGCATCTCACGTATGTAGGGTTGCCAGGCGCTCACATCGCGTCCGCGCTTCAAGGCGAAGTAGTAGTCGCGCGCCATATCGGCCTGCTGTTCGCGCAAGAAGTGGGACAACCCGTGACCGGCAGCGTGCGCCGCGCGTAGCCCGGCTTCGCCGCCGTAGTCGTAGGCCTTCGGGCCGAGGCGCATCTGCTCGCCGAGGGCTTGAGCGAGGTAGGCCCACCCGGCATGCTGGAATTGCCAGGCATGGGTCAACTCGTGAATCAGCCAGCCCATATCGTTGAGGTCGCCCGCCTCGAGCCGTGCCGGGCTCGTGTCGAGCGGGGTAGGCAGGCAGACGTGATTGCCCAAGGTGATCGCATTGGCCGAAGGCGGAGGCAAGCCGCGCAGACGGGCGTGCCAGCGCGCCAGAGTCGAGGTCCAGCGCACACCTTCGTGGACGCGGATCGCCTCGAGGCGCAGGCTGATTGCGAAAACTCGCGAGGCTTCGTCGCGTTCGGAGAACGAGAGTGCGCGAGCCATCATGGGTCCCTTTCCATGCGACATGTTACCGCGTCAATGAGGCAACTGCCAACCCGTGCAATCGGCGAGGCCCGGCTCGACACCGCGCGCGGTTGCCCGCGCCATAGGCTGATGATACAGTCATTCAATCGCCCGGCAGCGCGTGCGGCAATAGGGCCGTCATTGTTTTGGGCGAATTGTGGATGGCCGGCCGCCTCCGCGTGGCCGAGCTTCAACCGTTGAGGCACGCATGGCCGAATACAGCCCATCCGAGTTGATGACCGTGAACGCAGCGCGCCTGCTGCGCGATCGAGACGTGGTGCTGGTGGGCGTCGGTCTGCCGAACCTGGCCTGCAACCTCGCGCGGCGCACACACGCGCCCAACCTGGTCATGATCTACGAGGCCGGGGTGATCGGCGCGCAGCCGGCCCGGCTACCGCTTTCGATCGGTGACCCAACCCTCGTCTCGGGTGCGATCGGCGTGTGCACCTTCTACGAACTCTTCAGCTTCTTCTTGCAGCGCGGCTACATCAACGTCGGCTTCATGGGCGGGGCGCAGATCGATCGGCTGGGGAATGTCAACGCCACGGTCATCGGGGACTATGCCAAACCCAAGGTGCGCCTTCCGGGCTCCGGCGGCGCGGTAGAGATCGCCGCGTGGGCCGATCGCTGCTACTTCATCACTCCCCATGAGAAACGCCGTTTCCCGCCCAAGGTCGATTTCGTGACCTCGGCCGGGTACATTGGCCCACGCGCGCAGCGAGTACAGGCCGGGGTGCGCGGCGGCGGCCCTGCGGCCGTGGTCACCGATCTTGGGATCATGGAACCCGATGAGTCGGGCGAGCTAGTCCTCACCGCGGTTCATCCGGGATGCACGGCGGAGGCGGCTCAGGCCAATACCGGCTGGCCGCTGCGGGCGGAAGCCTCCCTGCGCGTCACCCAGCCCCCGAGCGCGCTCGAGCTGCGCATTCTGCGCGAACAACTCGACCCCCAGCGCATCTACCTTTCCTGAAGCAGTCAACATCCTCAGTGTCCCCAGAATGATCAGGGCCCTCTCCTGAGGGCCCATCCCTTTCAGCCTCCATCCCCCCTCGACCATCACAGCTACCGACTTCTCACACGCCCACGTGAGCGGTAAGGCGGCCTGGATTGGCAGAGAGGACTCAACCGGACTTGGGCCATCTTGGAAGGATGAAGGATACTGTTCGCAAGTATTCCAGGTATGGCTGGCCGAACCTCTCGGCAAGCTCCTTCTCCTCCACTCGCTTGAGGTAGAAGAGCAGGAGCGATGCGAGAAGGAGGACGAACGCAACGCCGACTAGCGTTGCTGCTGCAACGGCCATGCCTAGGTAGGCCGACACCGCGCCGAATGTCATCGGATTGCGACAGAAGCGGAACGGGCCACTGGTGAGCAGGCCTTGCGTGGGCATCATCGGGAGGGGAGTCCCCCTACCTTGAGTTAGCTGAAGCAGGATCGACCAGAAGCCAAAGAAGAATCCGATTGCCATCAGGATGCCGCCGACCAGAATGGAGGCAATGCCGGGAGTGAGTACATCCATTCCAAGCCGCTCATCCACCGAAGGGCAGATGACAAGAAGCAGGTATGGAAGGATGATGAGGAAGAGAATGCCGGCGAGGAGTGTCGCCGTCATCCTTGCACGGAACGGATGCTCTCGTTGAGCCCATTTGAGGAATTGGGACATGCCGTAAGCCTCCTTTGCGGCCCGTATCTCCCACAAGATCAGCAACTCTCAAGTGCTGCCTATCGGTATGGCTCAGCGACAGCGGCGGGACTGGCGAGACGCCACGACGACTATCGAGATGTTTCTGGCGCGGCGCATGTTCTCAGCAGCGCAGCCGCTGTCCGCTGGAGCCGCTGTTAGGCGGCGTCTATTGAAACGGTTATTATCGAGCCCACATTTCCTTTTACATCACCAATCACCTTGAAACCGTTTCCATAAGATTCAATGTCGCGAGAATTACCAATGCCGAACACGAAAGAAACATCTATACCCCAAACTCTAGATTCTAGTTGAATAAGCCTTCTCCATAATCCCTTTGTGTATTTTTCGTGGGCCATATCAAGGACAAGTTGCGAGCGACTAAACCTTCGGGCTATTGCCTGTAACAGTCTGGTCGCCTCTTGCTTAGGCAAGTAATAGAACAAGCCCTCGGCAAGCAGAAGGAAACTACTGTTTCCATTTGAAGTTACCTTGTCAATCCATGAAGTATCTAAAACTGAACAACCAATGAGTTCGTAGTCGAGATGATCTCTTAGTATCTCTCGCTTCAATTCAATCACTTCCGGTAGATCAAGTTCAACATATCTGCACTTTTCATTCTCAACCCGCCAGAATCTTGTATCAAAACCGCAGGCAAGGTTGATCACAGTACATCCTGGATTATTAGAGATGAAGAGACTAGCAATACTGTCGAAACTCCTTGCTGTCAGAGCGCGCGCTTTTGCGTCCCGTGCATTGCCTGCATACATTCTTTTCCACTTCATAATGCGGTTCTTTTCTTCTTCTGACGATATAGACATCAACCTTTCTAAACACAGAACTGCCATTGGGTCGTTGAAGACGGGATTCTTCTTCTCCGATTCAACGACGCGACAAAGCAGAGCCAAAATTGCTGTTCGTGATACATCTGATAGATTCACTAATCTACCCTTCCTTCATGAAACCGCACTTTGGTGTGCTTGTAGCCGCCTAACGATTGAGGATGGATGTGCCGGGAAGCCGCCACATAATCTTGAGTTGAACTAAGCCGTCGCGCAAGAGAGGGCGACAGGCGGAATTGAACGATCACTTCACGAGTCTAGCGCGGCTTGGGGATTAAGCAAACTCGCTGGGGCGAGGAGCCATGGACTGCA
>CAYGXJ010000119.1:0-40498 GCA_964353865.1 uncultured Anaerolineales bacterium
TCGAGGCCATCCGCGCGCAGGTGGACGCGCTGCACGACGACATCCTGCGGCGAGGCGAACGCGGGCTGGCTGCAGTGGACCGCGGCCTGCACCAACCGATCCGCCCACCCGATCCACATCGAAAGCCGCCAGGGTAGGACGATTGCATGGATGACAACGGACATGAATTCGAGAACAAGGTCGCGCTGATCACCGGCTCAGGTCGAGGCATCGGGCGGGCGATCGCGCTCAACCTGGCGCAGCGCGGCGCAGACATTGTGGTCAACTTCTTCCGCAACCGCGAGCCGGCCGAAGCAACGGCCCAGGCCATCCGCGACCTCGGCCGGCGTGCGGTGTTGGTCAAAGCCAACATCGGCGAAATCGACGAAATCGAACATCTCTTCACGCAGGTCGAATCGGCTTTCGGCGGGCTCGACATCCTGGTGTGCAACGCCGCCTCCGGTTACAACCGCCCGGCGCTCGAACAAAAACCCAAAGGCTGGGAATGGACGATGAATATCAATGCGCGCGCCCTGCTCTTCTGCGCGCAGCGCGCCACCCCGCTCATGGAGAAGCGCGGCGGCGGCGCCATCGTCAGCCTTTCCTCGCCGGGCGCCGGACGCGTCTTGCCGGATTACGTTGTCGTGGGTGCGAGCAAGGCCGCCCTGGAGGCGCTCACCCGCTATCTGGCGGTTGAACTTGCGCCGAAAGGAATCGTGGTCAACGCGCTTTCCCCCGGCATCGTGGATACCGAGGCGTTGAGGCATTTCGTGGCACTCCAGCAGGATCAGTGGCTCGACAAGGTGCGCAAGGAGATACCGGCGGGGAGAATGGTAACGCCCGAAGAGGTAGCCGAGGTGGTGGCCTTCCTTCTCTCGCCCGCGGCGAGCATGATCCGCGGGCAAACGATCATCATGGACGGCGGCCATACCCTGCCGCTGGGCGGTCCCACCTTCCACCGCTAGCGGTTGCCGCCCAGCCTCTCCAGAACCACGCGGGCCGGCGCGCCGTCGCTGCCCAGGATCCGCAGCGGCAGGCACAAGACTCGATAACGCCCGGCCTTGACATGCAAGAGGTTGAGCCCCTCGACCACGGTCACGCCGGCCCGCAGCAGGATCTCATGCGTCGGCCGGCCCTCTTTCCACGGCGCCACCGAGAGGTAGTCCACACCCACAAGTTGCATGTGGTGCGCGACAATCCATTGCGCGGCGCTGGCGTCCAGCCCGACGAAGTTCTCATGGAAGGTGGCCTCGCCCTGAGACCAGAACTCAGAGTTGCGGGTGCGGATGAGCAAGCGCCGGGTGCGCGAGGGGATGCGCGCGCGTTCGAGCTCGGCCGAGGTCACTCGATCCCCCTTGGGCAGGTTGACGATGTAGGCTCGGCCGAGCATGCTTTCGATGCGCAGGCGGTCGGCACCGGCGCCGTCTTCGAAGAAATGCCGCGGCGCGTCGACGTGCGTGCCGCCGTGAACGCTCATCGAGAGGCGCGACACGTTGGACGAGGCGCCCAAAGCGATGCTGCGCAGTGATTCGAGTTCGAATGGCGGGTGACCCGGCCATGTCGGGAGGCCCGGCCCCAGCGCAAGCGTGATGTCGATGTAGCGATGGTCCTTCATGCGCACCGCCTCCTGGGTGGGCACCCGCCACACCCGCCCACCGTATATCGCCCGCGCGGCGAGGGCCACGGCAACTCGCTGTCGGCGGAGCGAGGGCTGGCGGACATTTCTTGGCGAGTGGAGAACCCACCATGAACCGCGATCTTGAAGCCCGGATGGACGCCTACCTCGACCGCCACGAGGCGAGGATTGTAGCCGAACTCGCGCAGCTGTGCGCGCAGCCGAGCGTCTCCGCTACCGGCGAAGGCATCGCTGTGGCTGCCGAAGGGATAGCCGCTGCGCTTCTCCGGCGCGGGTTCGAGGTGCAGGTGGTGCCCACCCCCGGGCATCCGGTGGTGTTCGCCGAACGGGCCGGTCGCACCCAGCGCACATTGCTCTTCTACGACCACTACGATGTGCAGCCACCCGAGCCGCTCGAGGAGTGGATCACCCCGCCCTTCGCGCCCAGCCTGCGCGAGGGCAAGCTCTTCGCGCGCGGCGCGAGCGACAACAAAGGGCACATTGTCAGCCGGCTGGCGGCGCTGGATGCCCTGCTCGAGGCGAGCCCCGAACTACCCTGCCGGGTCAAGTTCGTCATCGAAGGCGAAGAGGAAATCAGCAGCCCCAACCTGCCGGCCTTCGTCGAGGCCAACGCCGCGCGCCTGGCCGCCGATGGGTGCATTTGGGAATTCGGCGGCGTGGATGAAGAAGGCGTGCCGCTCCAGACACTGGGGATGCGCGGCATATGCTACGTTGAACTCCGCGCGCGGAGCGCCGCCCACGATGCACACTCCGGACTCGGCGGATCGATCTTTCCCAACGCGGCCTGGCGCCTGACCTGGGCCCTGGCCAGCCTCAAAGGACCGGATGAGCACATCCGCATCCCCGGCTTCTACGACGCGGTCGTCCCTGCCTCGGCAGAAGATCTCGAGTTCCTGCGTGCCCTGCCCGACCCGGCCCCGCACTACCTCGCCCATTATGGACTGAGAGGCTTCATCAAAGGATTGCGAGGAGGGCTGGAGCTGCGCCGCGAGACCGTCTTCTCGCCGACCTGCACCATTTGTGGGCTGACGGCCGGTTATCAAGGAAAGGGATCGAAGACCGTGCTGCCCGCGCAGGCGCGAGCCAAGGTGGATTTTCGGCTGGTTCCGAATCAAGAACCCCGAGACATCTTCGAGAAGATGCGCGACCATTTGGTGGCGCAAGGTTTCGAGGACATCGAAGTAGCGCTTCTTGGAGGCGAGCCACCAGCCCGCACCGACCCGCGCGATCCGCTGGTCGGGCTGGTGGTCGAGGCAGCGCGGGATGTGTACGGCGTACCGCAGCGAATCGTTCCCATGACGGGCGGGTCGGGCCCGAATCACCTGTTTGTCCGCCGGCTGGGCATGCCGGTGGTCACCCTCGGCGTCGGCTACCCCGGCGGTCAGGTGCATGCCCCCAACGAGCATGTCGTGGTGGCCAACCTGCTGCAGGGCGCCAAGCATGCGGCGCGTGTCATCTCGCGATTTGCGGAGGGTGGGTAGCCCGCGCTTGACGTCCGACTCGCGCGATGCTACATTCCTCCAAGCCCCTTCACCAGGCGACGCCATGGACTCACTCACGATCGTCCTGCCCACCTACAACGAGGCCGAGAACCTGCCGGACATGGTCCAGGCGCTGTGGGCGCTTGGGCTGCCCAACTTGCGGCTGATCGTCGTCGACGACTCCTCGCCCGACGGAACGGGCCAGGTGGCCGATCTGCTGGCTGGGCAATCGAATGGCACCCTGCAGGTCATCCACCGGCCGGCAAAATCCGGGCTGGGGACAGCCTACGTGGCAGGCTTCCGCCGGGCTTTGGCGGACGGCGCAACCCTGGTGGGTCAGATGGACGTGGATTTCTCACACGCGCCGGCGGATCTCCTCAAGCTGCTCGGAGAAATGCGCGATCACGACGTGACCGTCGGCTCGCGCTACGTTCCCGGGGGCAAGCTCGACTCGCGCTGGGGCGCCGGCCGGCGGATGCTTTCATGGTGGGGTAATGCATATTCGCAAGGCCTGCTCGCACTGCGCGTTCACGATGCGACGGCCGGCTTCAAAGTGTGGCGCCGCACCACCCTGCTGGGAATGGATCTCGGGCGCATTCGCTCGAACGGCTATGTCTTTCAAGTAGAGATGGCCTACGTCGCCCAGAGGCTCGGCTACCGTGTGTGCGAGGTACCCATCTACTTCGAGGATCGCCGCATCGGCCAGTCAAAAATGTCGACCCAGGTCAAGCTGGAGGCCGCGTGGCGTGTGTTGGATGTGTGGCGCACACACCACCGGTTGACACCGGCCGATCGCGTGCCGCTGCCCTCGGTCGATCGATCTGCTTGAAGAGCGCATCTTCTTGTGGGTCTTGTCCCAAGAACCGATCCTCACCCACCGGGGCTTGCTTCCCGTAAGCACCTGAAACCGCGATATTCAACTGGAGGAGGCACAGCGATGTTCGGTCTTCCGACGATCAATTGGCTTGCGGTACTTGTCACGGGTGTCGTGTACATGGCGATTGGATTCATCTGGTACTCCATGCGTGTCTTCGGGGGGCCGTGGAGCCACCTGATCGGCATATCTGAAGAGGACCTGCGCAAGGGCGCAAAACCTCTTCTGTACCTCGGCGCCTTTGCCCTGGCGCTTGTGGGCGGCGGGGCCCTGGCCGTGGTTGTACGCTCCGTTGGCGCCACCACCGTGCTGGGCGGGTTCAAAGCCGGCCTTCTCGTCGCGGTGGGGTTCGTCCTGACAACCTTTGGCAGCGAATACATCTTCTCGCGCCGACCGTTCAAGTTGTATCTCATCACTGCCGGCTACCAGGCCGTGGCGATCGTGGTCAACGCGATCATCCTGGCCGTTTGGCGGTAGCCTGCCGAGCTCGCAACCCAGATCGCACAGAGCCTGAGGTAGAGGGCATAGCACGCGCTACGGTCGGCCGCGTTCGGACGCTGTTCGCAGGAATCGCGCCGAGGGCGAGCGCTCCTGGCCTGGGTGGATGCTCGGGTGGGCGACTCGCATAGGGAGAGTCTTCGCGCGCTGGGGAGTTGGGTTTCCGCTTCATTGACGAGGCTGCAAAGGGGCTGCCGGTTCTCCGGCAGCCCCTTCTCGCGCCTCCATCCCCTGTGACCTTTACCCTTGCGACTGCGGCCTGTCGCGTTGCAGCTCCCGGCTGAGCGCACCCCACTCGTCAAGCGAGAGCGTTTCAGCGCGGCGAGTTGCCTCAACTCCCGCCCGGCCCAGCGCAGTGAGCACCTCTCCGCGCGAGAGGGCCATCCCGCCCGCCAGCGAATTGACCAGTTGTTTACGGCGCTGGGAGAAGCCCGCCTTCGCCACGCGGAAGAAGGCACGCCGTTCGGCGGAAGGGGGAATCTCAGGATCGACCGAGATGCGAACGACGGCCGAATCCACTTCCGGCGCAGGGACGAAGCTTCCGGCCGGCAGGCGCTCCAAGATCTCGGGTTGACCGAAGTACTGCACGCTGACCGCCAGCAGACTCATCCGCCCGGGGCGGGCACAGATCCGTTCGGCCACCTCCCACTGCACCGTCAGAACGATTGTCGATGGACGCGGATCGGACTCGAGCAACCGCTCGATGACGGCCGAGGTGATGTAGTACGGAAGGTTGCCCACCGCGATGTAGCGTCCGGCTTCACGGTCCTCCAGCAGCCGGTCGAGCCTGAGCTTGAGAATATCGCCGGGCACGACCCGCACGTTGCCCAGGTCCCCCACCGTCTCCTCGAGCAGCCCCAGGAGGCGTTCATCAATCTCCACCGCCACAACCTGGGCCCCGCTCGCCGCCAGGTGACGGGTGAGGTTGCCGATCCCGGCGCCAATTTCAAGCACGGTATCGGCGGAGGTCGCGCCGGCCGCCTGCGCTATGCGCGCCAGCGCTGCTTCATCAATAAGGAAGTTCTGGCCTAGTCCCTTCTTGAGGCGCAGGCCGGCGCGATGCAGCCTTCCAGCCAGGTCGAGAGGCGGGAACGGGGATGCCATCAGCGGAGGGGCAGCGCGGCAACGAAGCGGATCGCGTCTTCGCTGGGAACCGGTGTGCGGAAGTAGAGCGTGGTGCGCCCGGGGGCCGAGCCGCCGAGCGCAAGGAAGGTTTCGTAGTCAGGGAAGGCCACGTCGATCCAATACTCGTTGCGAACGTTCTGCCCGACATCCTCAATGCGAGCCATGCCATAGCGTTCGACATACACCGGCCAACCTTGCATGACCAGGTACCAGGTCCTGACGACAGCGATAATGCCCAGGCCCACGTCCTTTCCGCTGGAGGTGTGGTAGTAGCATCGCCCGGGCTCGCCGGCCGAGCCGCACGGCCAGTAGCCGGAGGCGTACGCGGGAATCGAGTGCCAGTAGTCGAAGGTGTCGCCGGCGATGGACACGCTGCGAATGGTCACCTTCGTGCCGTAGCCCATCACCCGGTCGACCGGCGGCACAGCCACCCGCTCGCCCTCCGAGGTGCGGGCAGTCTCCTGCCCATCCTCGTAGCGCACGCGGACCGTGCTCTCCTGGATGCCGTAGACACCCGGGGTCACCAGTTGCTGCGTCCCCAGGTCAAGCTCGGGCCGATACTGGCGCTGCTCTCCGAAGGCAATCGGTTTCTGCTCGCGGATGAACTCCTCGCGCACGCGCACGACATGGAGCATGCCGTCCGCCGGTGCGAATTCAGTTTCGGCCGGCCGGCTGTAGTCGAGATTCGTGAGGGCGACCCCGGCCTGCGCCAGGATCTCGCCCACCGTCGGCGCGGCCGATCGGACGGTCAGCCTCTGCGCATCGACCGTGAGGCGGAACTCACGCGCCGAACGGATGACGATCGTGATCGAGTCGGCGCGGGCGATGTCCGCCAGGGGCGTCGTGGACGCGGGCTCAACTGAATCCGCAGGGTGCAAGGGGATTCCCAATTGCCAAAGAGCCTCGCCGACGGTTGGCCCGGCAGCCCTGTGTTCTTCTGCGACCCCGTCGCGAACAACGCGCAGCGCGTGCTTCGGGGCAAGGCTCAGCTTAAGGGGGAGCTGCGCGAGCGGCGCCCGGGCATCCACCAGCCCGCCGTCGGCCACAACCGCGTCTCCCGGGAGAAGGTGGATCCCAGCCTGAAGGAGCAGGTTCGCCGGAATCGTTGGCTGGCCGTCGTGGGCCAGGATGGGCGAGGACCCGTGCTCGGTCGCCACCTCGATCCACCGCCCGCGTCGAACGCGGATGAGCATGCCGGGCGTGACGGGCGACGCGGGGGCCGGCTCAACAACGTCCTCCGCATTCAACTCGATTCCGGCGTCGCGCAGCGCGAGTGCTACCGTTCGCGCATGGGTCAACAGGGTGCGCGTGCCTCCGTCGGCCTCCAGGCGCAGCGAGCCAAGCGTCAGGCCATAGGCGCCCACTGCCGCCAGAAAGAGTACCGCTCCAAACGCAAGGGCGAGGCGTGGCTTCATGGTGGTGAGACGAGCGAGAGATGAGCCTGACCAGGAGCCCCGGCGGCACCCGGAAGCTCCTCCTTACCGTTGCTTCCTTCCGGACCTGGCGGGGTTCGAAGGTTTCCGCCGCGCCGGTCCCGGCCAGGCTCGCCGGTGATGGTACCTGATGGGATGGGGCATGTCAACATCGTGGGCGCAAAGGGGCGCATACCGGCCGACCTCGCGGGATTGTCAGCTGGGGAGAAGGATGGACACAAGAGGTCGAGGGACCTATCTGCCACAAGAAGTCAAAGAGCCGCCAGTGATGGCGGCCCTTTGCGCGCTGCGGCAACCTATCCTCGGCCGGCTTACGCCAGCACGGGGAGGAGGGATGCCGCAGCGCTTGGACTAAAACTTGTACTCATCGTGGGCATCACCTCCTCCTTTCTTGGGATAGCATGAGGAGGCGGGAGATTGCTCCCGCACGGCGAGTATGACACACTCCGGGTGTCTTGTCAAAGGCAAGGGCCGCGGGCTACCGCCGCAGGCGGGGCAGCTAGGGGTGCGCGGTGCCATGGCCGGGGCCGGCATCGCACTCCCTTCTGCGTCGCACCGCAAGCCCTCCCCTGCGTGGAGCCGCGGGTGTTGGCTGTATAATCAACCTGTAGCCGCAGACCCGGGCGACGAGTTGGCGAGGCTGCACCTGGCAATCTGTTCCCCTTCACCCTCAGGACAAGAGGCGATGTGCGCGACGGCAAGGCGATGGCCAACCTCGCCGAACGATGTCGCGCGCAGACCGCCCAAGGCAACCGTTTGCGCGTGTCCGAGCCGCAACGCCGGAGGTCCAAGCCGGAGTTCGCTTCACAGACTCCGCGCAGGGCCCGGGTTGGGCCCACATTCCCAGGCCCGCCCTCAAGTCGAATTTGATGCCGTTCGACCCACGCTAGACGGGGGCGCCCGCTCACGCCTCACTCCTAGCGCGTCTCACCGACCGCAATCGCGCCCATGGATCATGGTCCATTCGGTCTGCGGCCCGCAGCCCGGCGCCGCGGTCGGTCAGTCACGCTTCGCTGCACCCGTGCGTCATGTCCCGCGTCAATTCGCTACCCGAGATGGTGGGGGTTTGCCATGAGAAGCAGCGCGACCCGTTCCGCCTTTCGCGTCGCCGGCCTGTACCTGATCGCCGGCGTCCTTTGGATTGCCCTCACCGACCAGCTGCTCGCCCGCCTGGTGAGCGACCCTCAACTGCTCACCCAGATTCAAAGCTACAAAGGGTGGGTGTTCGTTCTGGGCACATCGGCGGCGTTCTTTCTCTTGATGAAGCAGGAGTTCATACGCGCCGAACAGGCAGAAGCGGATGAACGCAGCGCGACCTCCCGCATGAGCGACATTATGGAAATGGTCGGCGAGGCCATCGTGGCCATCGACAACTCGCAGCGCATCGTCGTATTCAACAAGGGGGCCGAGACCGTCTTCGGCTACTCGACCGAGGAGGTGATCGGCCAGCCGCTCGACATCCTGCTTCCTAAAAGCACGGCCGATGGGCACCGCCTGCTGGCCTCGGCGTTTTCTCGCTCGCAGGATGCTTCGCGCCGCATGGGCGAAAGACAGCACATTCACGCACGCCGCAAGGATGGGACAGTCTTTTCGGCGGAGGCCTCCATCTCGAAATTCGGCCGGGCGGCGGAGATGCTGTTCGTCGTGATGCTCATCGATGTTACCGAGCGCATGCGCGCTCAGCAGGCACTGCTCGTCTCCGAAAAGCGCTACCGTATGCTTTTCGAGGATCTGCCGGTGGCGCTCTACCGCACCTCGGCGGACGGAACCATCCTGGACGCCAACAATGCCTTGGCGCAAATGCTCGGCTACCCAGACCGCGATTCGCTCTTGGCGGCCAGCGTGCCCGACCTGTTCGCCGACGCAAAAGACCGCCAGCGCGAGATCGATCTTGCCTCCGGCACCCCGGTCGTGCGCAATCAAGAGGTCTTGTTGCGGAGGCTCGACGGATCCTCGATCTGGGCCCTGGACCACTTCCGCGTGACCGCCGATGAAACGGGCAAAGTGGACTTCTTTGAGGGCAGCCTGGAAGACATCACGGAACGGAAGCGCGCCGAGCAGAAGCTGCGCTTCCTCAGCACCCACGATTCGCTGACCAGCCTCTATAACCGTTCGTTTTTCGAAGAAGAGGCCGCACGCTTGGCGCGCGGTCGCGAGCTGCCGATCAGCGTGGTCATGGCCGACGTCGACGGCCTCAAGGCCACCAACGACACGCAGGGCCACGAGGCGGGCGACGAGCTGCTGCGGCGGACGGCGGACGTGTTGCGGGCGGCCTTCCGTGCCGAGGACGTCATCGCCCGGATCGGCGGCGACGAATTCGCCGTGTTGCTGCCGGGCACCGATCCTGAGAGCGCCCGCCAGGCGCTTGATCGCGTGCGGATCGAACTGCGCGCACAAAACCTCGCCCACCCGGCCTCCGCGCTCGACATTTCCCTGGGAAGCGCCACGGCAGAGCGCGGCGAACGCCTCAACGATGCGCTCAAACAGGCCGATGCCGAGATGTATCGCGAAAAGGCGGCGCGCCGCGGTGACGGAGCCGACACCCCGCCGGCCGGTTGAAACAGGCCAAGCCGAAGACCATGCCGTCTGCCCGCCGTCCCGCTTCTCCCGCCCCGCCGGCCGCTGCCTCAGCTTCCGACCTCGCACGCCTGGAGTTTGTGCCGCTGCCCTGCGTCATCGTCAACGACGCGGGACTCATCCTGGCCGGCAATCGCAAGTGGTTCAACCTGCTGCGCCCGCCGCCCGAAGGGGCAGCGAGCGCGGCAGTCGCCGAACGTACCGCAGCCGCGTATCAGGCGGCGCTCGGCCCCCTGCTCGGCGATCTCTTCACCACGGGCGCCGTTCACCAACATCAGGTGGAGATACAACGGCCCGAGGGCGCGGCGCTGAGCCTCCTGGTGGAGGGCGAGGTGCTGGCCGGCTCCGAACGCGGAGGGAATCACGCCATGCTCGCTTTCTGCGACGTGACCGCACGGGTCGAATCCGAGCGGGCCCTGCGCGAGAGCGAGCGCTGGTTCCGACTGTTGGCCGAGCACGTCCCCGAAGCGATATTTGTCCACGACCTTGAGGGAAGGATTCTCGAGGCGAACCCGCAGGCCTGCCACATTCTGGGGTATTCGCGAGAGGAATTGCTGACGCGGCGGATCGCCGATATTGAAGCCGACTACGACGAGCAGGCTATGCGCGAGATGTGGCGCGAGGTCTTCGAAAGCGGACCGCGCACGCTCTCGGGAACCCACCGCCGCAAGGACGGCACACGCCTGCCTGTCGAGATCCGGCTGACCGCGTTTCGCGTCGAGAATCGCGATTCGATATTGGCCGTGACCCGCGATGTCAGTGACCGCCAGCGGGCCGAGGACAGCCTGGTGGCAACCAGCGATGTGTTGCAGGCGCTGATCCAGGCCTCGCCTCTGGCGGTACTGGCCCTCGACCGGCAGGCGCGCGTCACGCTGTGGAACCCGGCCGCCGAACGCATCTTTGGCTGGAGTGAATCCGAGGTGCTGGGGCACCTCGTTCCCTTTGTCCAGCCCGGCAAGGAAGCCGAATTCCAAAGGCTGATCGATCGCGTGGTGGCCGGCGAGCACCTGACAGGGATTGCCTTGCAGCGCGTCCGCAAAGATGGGCGGCCCATCGAAATCAGCCTCTCGACGGCCCCGCTGCGCGATGCCGGGAATGCCGTCACCGGCACCATGGCCCTGATCGACGACATCACCGAACGGCGCAAAGCGGAGGTGGCGCTGCGCGAAAGCGAAGCTCGCTACCGCACCCTGTTCGACGACTCCCCGATTGCCTTGTGGGAGGAGGATTTCTCCGAGGTCCGCACCTACCTCGACCGGCTGCGCCTCTCGGGCATCCGTGACGTCCGCGCGTACCTCGAGCGGCATCCGGAGGTCGTGACCCACGCTCTGACATTGGTGAAAGTCCTAGACCTCAACCACCGCGCGCTGGAGTTCTATCCCGCGCGCGATAAAGAGTCACTGCTGGGCGGCCTGGACCGCATCCTCGGGCCGGCCAGTCTCGATATGTTCCGCGAGCAGTTGGTGGCCTTGGCCGAGGGCGAGCGCACGATGGAGCGCGAGTTCCTCTCCACTGGCCCCGACGGCGCGGCGCGCTTGCTGCATCTGCATCTAGCCGTCGCGGCCGGCAGCGACGCCAGCCTGCAGCGCGTGCTCGTCTCGTATGTCGATACCACTGAGCGCCATCGCGCCGAAACCGCCGTCCGTGAGCAGACGGCCCTCTCGGAGGCGCTGCGCGATGCAGCGGCTGTGCTGACGAGCACCCTCAACCGCGATGAGGTGCTGGAGCGCGTGCTCGGTGAAATCGGGCGGGTGGTGCCCCATGACGCAGCCGACATCATGCTGATCGAGGGCGGGCAGGCCCAGGTTGTGCGCATGCGCGGCTTCCGCGAGAGCGTCTTGGCCGACGTGTCTGGAACGCGGCGCCTGAAGATCAGCGAGGCCCCCCACCTGCGCTACCAGGTTCAAACCGGGCTGCCGATCTCGATCCCCGATGTGCACGCCTACCCCGGCTGGCCGCAGTCTCCCGAAACCGAATGGGTCCGCGCCTATGCCGGGGCCCCCATCCGGGTGAAGGGCCAGGTCATCGGATTCATCGACGTGGCCAGCGCCACCCCCAATTCCTTCACTCAAACCCACGCCGACCGCCTGCAGGTGTTCGCCTCGCAGACGGCCGTGGCGCTCGAGAATGCTCGACTGTTCGAAGAATCGCGCAAGCGCGCAGAGGAACTGGCCGCGCTGGCCGAAGTTTCTTCGGCGCTGCGCACGGCGCCTGCCCGGGCCGAGATGGCGCCCATCATTCTCGACAAGCTGACCTCTCTGCTCCAGGCGCGGGGCGTGGCGTTGGCCATGCGCGATCGGAATTCCGGCGAGACCGTCGTCGAACTCGCCCGCGGTCTGTGGTCGCCCATCACCTCCACGCGCCTGCGTCCAGGTGATGGCATCATCGGGCGTGTCATCCAGATGGGCCAGCCGATGATCACCGACGACATGGGATCCCTGGCCGGATACTCCTGGCCCCCCGGGCTGGGCGCGATGCCCAGGGCCCTGGCCGCCATCCCGCTCGTAGCCCAGGGGTCAACCATTGGCGCTCTGTGGGCCGGCAACGACGATGGCTTCTCAGAGTCGCAGGTGCGCATCCTCATGGCGGTGGGCGACATTGCAGCGAACGCGATTCACCGCTCGACGCTGCACGAGCAAACCGAACAGCGCCTGCAGCGGCTAATGGCGCTGCATTCGATCGAGATGGCCATCAGCGCCTCCACCGATCTGCGCGTGAGTCTGGAAATCCTCCTCAATCAAGTGACCACCATCTTGGGCGTGAGCGCCGCAGACGTGTTGTTGCTGGATGGGCACAGTCAGAGCCTGCGCTACGCCGCAGGCAACGGGTTCCGCGGGGCAAACATGGCCAAGACGCGCGTGCGCCTGGGCGAAGGTCTGGCCGGGCGGGCCGTGCTCGATCGCATGCTAGTCCATGTGGCCGATTTAGGCGCCACGTCTTCGCCCTCCGATGGCCCGCGCCGATTCACCCGCGCGGCGCTCATCGTGGGCGAAGGGTTCCAGGCGTACTTCGCGGTGCCGCTGGTCGCCAAAGGCCAGGCCCTGGGTGTCTTGGAAATATTCCACCGCGCCGCGCTTGACCCCGATCCGGAATGGATCGAGTTCCTGCAGACCCTCGCCGGACAGGCCGCCCTGGCGCTCGACAACGCGGCCCTGTTCGAAAAGCTGCAGCGCACCAACGTCGACCTCGTGCTGGCTTACGATGCAACCCTGGAGGGGTGGTCCAAAGCGCTGGACTTGCGCGATCGCGAGACCGAAGGCCACACCCAGCGCGTCACCGAACTGGCCATGCGTCTCTCGCGCGCCATGGGCGTCAGCGAGAGCCAGTTGGAGCAGATTCGCCGCGGCGCACTCATTCACGACATCGGCAAGATGGGTATTCCCGACAGCATCCTGCTCAAACCCGGGCCGCTGACCGAGGATGAATGGGCCATCATGCGCCGCCACCCAACCCTGGCCTACGACTTTCTTTCCTCGATTGCCTTCCTGCGCCAGGCGCTGGATATCCCCTATGCCCATCACGAGCGCTGGGATGGCAGTGGTTACCCGCGCATGCTGAAAGGCGATCAGATCCCGCTGGCGGCCCGCATTTTCGCAGTGATTGACGTTTACGATGCTCTCTGCTCAGACCGGCCATACCGGCCGGCATGGCCGGAAATCAAAGCCCGCGAGTACATTCGCGAACAATCCACCAAGTACTTCGACCCCAAGGTCGTGGACGCCTTCCTCGGACTCAAATTCTAAGACGGGCCGGCGGCCGGCAGAATCCTTGCGGAGCCCGCAAGCCTTGCGCGACAGTGCGCACGCGGACGGAGGCCAAACGCGCACTGCGGCTTGACCTGCACGGCATTCCCGACATACAATCGTCGATAGATCACGGGGTTTGCCCAATCAGGTTCGCTTTGCATCCAGAGGCAGGCTGCGGAGTACCCGCTTTTATCCACGCCCAAAAGGGGGTGAGACCAAGTGACCATGAGAATCGAGGAGTTCCATGAGCTGCTGCACTCCGACCTGGAGGCCGGCCAGCTCGTGGTATCCCTGCGCACGCTTTCCTCGCTCGAGGATCCGCGCGAGGTGGTGAAAGCCACGAGGGAGCCTCAGGGGCAGTGGTTCGGCTGGTGGTAGGCGCGCGCTTGGATTCGCAAGACGGGGACCGCTAGGGGTGACCGACTAGAGCAGCGCGCCCGGTGGCGCGCTGCGCGCGTCTCAGCTCAACCCAGCCGGACTGCGGATTGTGCTCACGCGAGGATAGGATTGATGCATTCCGTTCGCGCTCGCCCGCCGATCCGGCTCAGGGAGCATTGATGAATCTGGCCACGCTCCGCGATCTTGTGCTTGACGTCCCCGAAATCCACGACTGGTCGGAGTTGCGGGAGTTCTACGAGTATGGGCTGTCGCTTCCACGCGGCGATTGGGAGTGGCCGCTCCTCGCCTGCCGAGCGGTCGGAGGGGACATTGAGCCCGCGGCGCCGGTCGCAGCCGGCCTCACTTGCATGCAGCTCAGCATCACACTGGTTGATGATATGCTCGATCACGACCCGCGCGGCCTGCATCTGCGAATCGGCGAAGGGAAGACGGCCAACATGGCCTTCGCGCTGCAGGCGGCGGCCTACCACCTGGTGCACCGATCAGCCCTCGACCTCGCCGTGAAGCAGGCGGTGTGTGCATGCCTGGCACGCATGGCCCTGGGGACGGCCTACGGCCAGCATCTCGACGTTCAGAACCTGGAAGGCGAGGAGAACTACTGGCGGATACTGCGCGCCAAGAGCGCACCATTCTACGGGTCCGGGATGGAAATGGGCGCACTGGCCGGCGGCGCCTCCGTAGGAACGGCGGCTTCGCTCGGGCAATTCGGCATGCTCAACGGGGAGATCATCCAGATCTATGACGACCTGACTGACGCGCTGCAAATGCCGGCCAACCCGGATTGGCTGGAGAAGCGCCCCAACCTGGCGATCCTCTTTGCCGCCACCGCCGACCACTCGAAACGGGGCCGATTTCGAGAGCTGCAGGATAGAGCCAACGAGGCCGAGGCATTGGCGGAGGCCCAGGCGATCCTTGTGGGCTCAGGCGCCGTCAGCTACTGTGCGTATCACGTGGTCCGCCGCGTGCAGGCGGCGCGCACGTCGCTCGACCAGACGACCCTCATTGATCGCGCGCCGCTACTCGGGATTCTCGGCCCGCAAACGCAGCCGATCATTGCCCTGCTCAATAAGACGGGCGCAGCGATACCACCCGAACTCGAAATGGCGCCCACATGAAGCCACGATTCCTCAACCACCCCGCATTCACGATCAGTCTGCAGCTCGCCGCCGCCACTTCGGTTCTGGGCATCTGCCTCTTCTATGCGATCTCAGCCGGATTCGGGGTGCCGTATCCAGGTCTTGTGATAGGCCCGGATTGGATTGTCGCTTCCGTGCCGCCCTGTACCGCGCGCGGGGAGTGGTGCGGCCATAATGCAGGGAAGATTCTCATCGGGGATCAGATACTCTCTATTGGCTCGCTCACCCACCAGGAATTCGTCGACCAAAGGTCGACCCCTCCATTCTGGGGATACGCCGTGGGCGAGACTGCCGAGCTTCGGATTCTGCGCAATGGCCGAGAGCGGACCGTAAGCTGGGTGCTGCTCGGCCCCACCGCCCAGCAACGGGCGAGCCGGCTGGGTGGCATTCTGATTTTCCTTCCCTTCTGGTTTGTTGGAACTGGGGTGCTGTTCTTGGTCCGGCCACACGACGAGCGATGGCGCTTGTTGATCTTATCTAACTTCGTGACGGCCATCTGGGCGACGACTGGAGTCGTCTCGTACCTAGCCGTCGCTCGCGCATCACAGGTTTTGCACGCGGCATCCTGGATCATGGCGCCGGTGTATCTCAACTTGCACCTTATTGTTCCGAGCCCAATCCGAACTCGATTCTCACTGCGACGGGCGCGGCCCGCCATTTACGCGCTCGCCTCGCTGTTTGCCGTAGCGGAGCTGTTCCGGCTGCTGCCAGATTCGGCCTATGGGTTGGCCCTCGTGCTCGCGGTCGGCGGCAGCCTGGTCATTCTCTTCTACCGCATCCTGCGCCGCCCGCCGCCCGGCGACCGCCCGGCACTGGCGCTCATGTTGACCGGCATCATCCTCGGCATGCTGCCGGGTCTGGCCGTGGCCATCATCCCCAACCTGCTCGGGTCCTCGACCTACCAGACCGTCGGGCCGAACATCGCCGTGTTTGCCATCCCATTGCTGCCCGCCTTCTATACCTATGCCATCTACAAGCGCCAGCTCGGCACTCTGGAGGTGCGCGCCAACCGCATCCTGATCGAGTACAGCTTCCTGCTGCTGTATGTCACCGGTTTCACGATGGTGTTCGCCATCGGCAGCACCTTGCTCAGTCTTCCGCCACAGTCAGTCACCTTCAGCGCGGTGCTGTCGATCGCCTTCTTCCTGCTCGCCCTTCCGATGCGTGCCGGGTTCCGTCGGCTCGCCGATCGGCTCGCCTACGGGACTCGCTATCGGCCAGATGAACTCGTGCGGCGTTTTGCGGACCGCATCCCCTACGCGCTCGACCGCGGCTCGATGCTCGCGCTGATGCATGAAGAGGTGCTGCCGGCGCTGCTCGTTCGCCAGTGGGCGCTGCTTACGGTGGAAGAGAAGGCGGCCAGCGTACGCGGCGGCCTGGGGGTGAACCTCAACAGCAAGATCTCGCGCACGGCGGTCGACTCGCTGGTCGCGGCGAGCGGCGTCTACCATTCCCCCGGTGACGACCTGCCCCCGCCCTTCCAGTGGGTGCGCTTGGTCATTGCATTGCGCGCCGGCGAGAAGCTGGTCGGCGTGTGGCTCTTGGGACGGCGTGACCCAGACGACTTCTATCCGCAGGCCGACGTTGCCTTGCTGCACACGCTGGCCAATCAGCTGGCTCCGGCAATCGAAACGGTGCGCCTGCTCGAGGAAACCGCTCAACGCGCCAACGAGTTCGCCGCGTTGTACGAGACAGCGCGCGATCTGGCCTCCGACAAAGACGTGGATTCCCTGCTGGGGGCGATCACCGAGCGAGCCATCTCGTTGCTGCACGCCGAGTGTGGTGCCGTCTATCTCTACGACCGGACCCGCAACGATTTGGCGCTCGCGACCAGCCGCGGGGTGGACCTGGGCCCGGCGGCGCGCATCCCGCTGGGCCAGGGCACGGCCGGGCGCGTGGCCCAAGAACGTGTGCCGGCCATCATCGACGACTACACTCGCGACGCGGGTGCATTGCCGGCGCTGCTCTCGGCGGGAATCCGCGCCATGGTCCAGGTTCCAATGGTGGACGCCGGGGAGTTGATCGGGGTGCTGGGCGTGGCGCACCTGGGTAGCACCGCCGTGCGCTTCGGTGAAGAGGATGCGCGTCTGCTGACCTTGTTTGCCACGCGCACGGCCAGCGCGGTGCGCAATGCCCGCTTGATCATCGAAACACGAACGCGCGCGGAGCAAATGGAGCTCTTGTACGACGCCGGGCTGGCGCTCAACAGCGTGCTCGAGCCGCGCGCCCAATTGCAGATCCTCTTCGAAAAGGCGATGCATTCGCTGCATGCCGAACGGGCGGAGTATTTCACCTACGACCCAACCCACGACGAGATGCGGCCGGACCTCGCCATCGGCTTCAGTCCGGCCGTCCTGGCCGAGTGGAACGGGCTGCGCGCCCGTCTGGGCGATGCCGCGCACATGGCGGCCAAGGTGGCCAGCGAGCGAACGCCGCTGCGCCTCGGAAACGTGCACAGCGTGCCGGGTTGGCGACTCGTGGATAGCGAGGTCCAATCGGGGATGTGGGTGCCGATCGAAAGGGAAGGGCAGCTGCGCGGCGTGCTGGGAGTGCTTTCGACCCGCCCGGAGGCCTTCTCCGACCAAGACGAGCGATTGCTGAGGCTGTTTGCCAACCAGGCGGCGGTGGCGCTCGAAAACGCCCGACTCTTCGCCGAGACCGAATTGCGATTGCAGCGTCTGAGCGCCTCGCGCTCAATCGATGCCGCCATCAGTTCGAGCCTGGACCTGCGCGTGACGCTTAATGTCCTGCTCGACCAGGTGACCACGCAACTCGGCATTCACGCCGCGGACGTGCTGCTGCTCAACCCGCATACGCAAACGCTCGAGTTCGCAGCCGGGCGCGGCTTTCGCTCCTCGGCCTTGCAGCAAACGCGCCTGCGCCTGGGGGCAGGCTACGCCGGCCGCGCAGCGCTCGAAAGGCGGCGGGTCACCATCACCAATCTGCACGAGGCGGCGGGCGAAATGCAGCGAGCGCCTCTGCTCATCGCGGAAGGCTTCGTCACCTACTTCGGTGTCCCCCTCATCGCGAAGGGCCAGGTCAAGGGCGTCCTCGAAATCCTGCACCGCTCCCCGCTCGTTCCCGACAGCGAGTGGTTCGAATTCCTTGAGACCCTGGCCGGGCAGGCGGCCATCGCCATCGACAACGGCTCGCTATTCGACAGCCTGCAGCGATCGAATCTCGAACTGACCCTGGCCTACGATACCACGCTGGAAGGCTGGGCACGCGCGATTGACTTGCGCGACCGCGAACCGGAAGGGCACACGGAGCGGGTCACCGAAGCCACCCTGCGCCTGGGGCGGGCGATGGGAATGGGCGAGGAAGAATTGGTGCACGTGCGCCGGGGCGCGTTGTTGCACGATGTGGGCAAGATGGGCATCCCCGACAACATCCTGCTCAAGCCCGGCCCGCTGACCGAACGCGAGTGGAGCGTGATGCGCCGCCACCCGACCATCGCCTACGAACTACTCTCTCCGATCGAATTCCTGCGGCCGGCCATCGACCTCCCTTACTGCCACCATGAAAAGTGGAACGGCAGCGGCTACCCGCGCGCCCTCACCCATGAACAGATCCCGCTCGCCGCGCGCGTTTTCTCGATTGTTGACGTGTGGGACTCGCTGCGGTCGGACCGCCCCTACCGGGACGCCTGGGCGGAGGAAAGAACCCGGGCGCACGTGTGGGACGAAGCCGGCAAGCACTTCGACCCGAACGTGGTTGAAGTCTTCCTCGAGGTGGTGATCGGGTGAGCCACAGAGCGCGATGCTGAGGCGGCTGTTCTTCGCGCTGCGCTACCTGGGTCGCCCAGGGTGGGATACAGGCCGCCCACCGCCGGAGGTGGTGGCCTATGCTAACGGGCGGCCGGCCGGGAGAGCCCTCGATATCGGCTGTGGCACCGGAGCCAGCGCCGTGTATCTCGCAGGCGCGGGCTGGAAGGTGACCGGCATCGACTTCGTGCCGCTGGCCATCACACGCGCCCGGCGTCGCGCTCGGACGGCCGGGAAGCAGGTGGATTTTCGGGTCGGGTCGGTGCCGGAATTTGTGGGCATCCGCGGCCCCTTCGACCTGGCTGTGGACGTCGGCTGCTTGCATACCCTGGGTGGCGCGGCGCGCCAGGGGTACTGCGCGGCCCTCGCTCGCCTACTTGCCCCCGGGGCGGCGCTCCTGATCTTCGCATTCACTTCGCCGCGCGTGCCAGGCATCCCGCCCACTGAGCTTGAGCGATTGCTGGCCAGGGACTTTCGCCTTGCCGAGCGGTGCATAGACGAGGACGGGCAGGCGGCGTGGTTCACCTTCATCCGTGAGGTGTCGCCCGGTGAGAAGGGATGACCTCCATCCTTCTCCTGTTCCTGGATGGCGTCGGTCTCGGCCCCTCGGATCCGCACACCAATCCGTTTGCCCACGCGAGGCTGCCCAGCCTGGAATTCCTGCTGGAGGGCCGCACGCTATCCGCGGATCTTGATCCTTTCTCAAATGAGAGATGCACCTTCGTGCGCACCGATGCCAGCCTGGGAGTGGCAGGCCGGCCGCAATCGGCCACCGGCCAGGCAACCTTGCTGACCGGGGTCAACGTTGCGCGCGAGATTGGCGAGCACTACGGTCCCAAGCCCAACCAGGCCATACGCGACCTCGTCCATCGACACAATCTTCTGACCCAATTGCGCCACGCCGGCCAGCGGGCGGCGCTGCTCAATGCCTACCCGCCGCGCTACTTTGCCGGCATACGATCCGGGCTGCGGCTGCTCTCGGTCATTCCCTTCGCTTTCTTCGACGCCGGCTTGCCGATCCCGGAGGAAGGCGACTTGCGCCAAGGGCACGCGCTGTCGGCGGATTTCACGGGCATCGGTTGGCATCAGCGCCTGGGGTACAGTGACACTCCGGTGCTTACGCCGCGCGAAGCCGGCAAAACCTTGGCCGGCCTCGCCTGTGCTCAGGATTTCTCGGTCTTCGACGGCTGGCTGACGGACTACGCGGGCCATAGCGGCGACATGCAGGCCAGCCTTGCGGTGTTGCGGGGGCTCGACCCGGTGGTGGGCGAATTGCATGCGGCGGGGGAGAAGGACGGTCTGCTGACCGTGATCACCTCCGATCACGGGAACCTCGAGGATCTTCGCGAGCGCGGGCATACGAGCAACCCTGTGCCCACTCTGCTTCTCGGACCGCGCCAGCTGCGCGAGCAGGTGGCCGGTCACATGGCCGCTCTCACCGGCCTGGCCCCCGCTGTGCGCGAGATCCTACTGTAGCGGGCCGAGGCAGACTCGCAGGCCGGGCGGCTCTTTTCACTGGAGACCCAGACGCCGCAGCGCTGCCGCGGCCGCTTCTTGCGCCGCGGCGTTCTTGCTGCGACCCAACCCGCTGCCGTAGAATTCGCCGCCGATGTGCACTTCCACGGTGAACTCGCGCGAATGCTGCGGACCGCTTTCGCTCACGGTGCGGTAGTGCGGCGTTTGGGCGAGTTCCGACTGCGCCCATTCTTGAAGGTGGCTCTTGGCATCCGCCGCGATTTCTTCGCGGGTGAGCGCGGCGAATACACTTTCGAACATAGGCTCGGCGAACTTGCGCGCCGCCGCCTCGCCGCGATCGAGATACACGGCCCCCATCAGGGCCTCGAAGGCGCCGCACAAGAGCAGCGGGCGCGAACGCCCGCCGGATTCCTCCTCGCCCCGGCCCAATCGCAGATGCAACCCCAACTCCAACGTCCGGGCGAACTCGGCCAATGTCTCCGTTCGCACCAGCGCCGAGCGCAGGCGCGTCAGCTCCCCCTCGGCGGCCTGCGGGTAGCGCGCGTAGAGCCAGGAACCGCTGAGAAAGTCGAGCACGGCATCCCCAAGGAATTCAAGACGTTCGTTGTCCTCACCCGCCTCCGGATGTTCGTTGACAAACGAATGATGGGTGAGCGCGCGCTCCAGCAGAACCAGGTTGTCAAAACGCAACCCGCTGCGCCGCTCGAACTCCTGGTGGATGGACGCCATTTTCTTCCTCCCGCCCGCTCGGGTAGATCCTCCATCGCGTGCCTCTAGTCGGTGAACTCCTTGAAGACGAGCACCGCGTTGTGCCCCCCAAAGCCAAAAGCGTTGCTCACCGCCACCCGCACCGAACTCCGGCGAGCCTGATTGGGAACATAGTCGAGATCGCACTCGGGGTCCGGTGTGCGGTAGTTGATCGTCGGAGGGATCATTCCAGAGCGGATAGCCTGGATGCAGAATATGGCTTCCAGCGCGCCGGTGGCGCCCATCATGTGCCCGGTCATGGATTTGGTCGACGAGACCGGAATGCGGGCCGCCTCCCCGCCCAAGGCCGCTTTCAAGGCGCGCGTCTCGCAGGCATCGTTCAGCGGCGTGCCGGTGCCGTGCGCGTTGACGTAGTCCACCTCGGCTGCGGAAAGTCCGCCGCAAGCCAGCGCGCGGCGGATGGCCTGCGCCCCACCCGCGCCGTCTTCGGCCGGCGCCGTGACATGATACGCGTCGCCGGTGGCTGCGTAGCCTGCCAGTTCAGCCAGGATCTGTGCGCCGCGCCGGCGGGCACGGGTCAGGCTCTCCAACAGCAACACGCCCGCCCCTTCGCCCATCACCAACCCGTCGCGCTCTTTATCGAAGGGCTGCGGCGTGCCCTGGGCAGGTTCGCGGCGCGAAACCGCGCCCACGCGGTCGAATGCGGCGACACCCAGCTCGCACAGCGTGGCGTCGCTGCCTCCTGCCAATGCGCCATCCACCTCGCCCTGGCGGATGAGCGACCAGGCCAGCCCAATTCCGTCGGCGCCGGAGGCACACGCCGAGGCGACCGACAGACACGGCCCCTTTGCGCCGAGGTCGATGGCCACCACCCCGGATGCACCGTTTGGCATGAACATGGGAATGAGAAACGGACTGATGTGCCGTGGTCCCTGAGCTCCCATGACTTGGATGCCGTTCTGCAGCGTGGCCAATCCACCGGTGGCGGACGAAACCACGACGGCCGTTCGCAGCGCGTTGGACTGCACCTCGTACCCGGATTGGAGCGCTGCCTGCTTGGCGGCCGCGACCGCAAACTGCTCGAAGCGGTCACGCCGCCGCGCCTCGCGAGGTTCCATCGAGTCTTCCGGGCGGAATCCTTTCACCTCGCACGCGGCATGGACGGGCAAGCGTGAGGCATCGAAGAGCGTGATCGGGCCTACGCCGGAGAGGCCCGCCAGTGCATTCTTCCAGCTCTCCTCGACGTCCAATCCAAGCGGGTTGACCGTGCCCATTCCTGTGACAACGACGCGTTCCATATTCTCCCCCGGCACCCGAACAATCCACGACTCGCAAGGCCCACTAGGACGATTTGAGTCCATGCCCACTGATCACGACCACCACTTCTCCCTCATCCCTCGATCCCAACGCCTCGGCAGCCATTGCCCGCCGCAACCCGGCCACCACCACCGCTGAGCTGGGTTCGGCAGAAATCCCTGCGCGGCCCAGCAGGTCGCGACCTGCCTCGATTTCAGATTCCGAGGCGCAGGTCACCATGCCGCCGCTCGATGAGACGGCCTGCAGCATGCTGGCCAGCCTGACCGGTTCACGGATCAGGAGGCCCTCGGCGCGCGATGCCGCGTCGGCCACTGCCACGGATTCGCCCACGCCGCTCCATGCCCGGTAGACCGGGGCGCAAGCCTGCGATTGCACAAGTATGAATCGCGGCGGGCGAGTGATCCTCTGGCCCGCCAGCAGCGCGCCAAACCCCAGCCACAAGCCCGTGGTCAATGTCCCGTGGCCGGCTGGCAGAACAATCGCGCGCGGTGCGCGGCCGAGCGCCTCAGCCAGTTCGAAGGCAAGCGTGGCGATGCCGTACAGCCCAAACGGCAGGTAGGCATGGCTGCCATACGCGGCGCCCCGGGCCGCGGCCGCACGCGCCTCACGCGCAGCGGCCTCGCGCGGCCCGGCGACGCGGACCAGGCGGGCTCCATACGATTCGATTTGGGCCAGCTTGGCCCCGGCGGCGTGCGCCGGCGCGAAGATCGTGGCCGCGATGCCGGCCGCGGCGCAGTAGGCGGCGAAAGACGCACCGGCGTTTCCGGACGAGTCTTCGACGGCCTGCAACACCCCCCGCTCGCGAAGCCAGGCGGCCAGAATCGCACTCCCGCGATCCTTGAACGATCCGCTCGGGTTGAGCGATTCAAGCTTGCACCACACCGGCATGCCGTCCACCGTCGTGGGCACAAGCGGCGTGCGCCCTTCTCCCAGCCATAGCGGCGGCCGGCCAACGGCTAGTGGCAGCCAGTGTCGATAGCGCCACAAACCCGGGGCGTCATCCTCGACGCGTTGCGGGTCGAAGGCGGGCAGGGTCGCCGGCTCGAACACGCCGCCGCACTGCGGACACCGGAAAGGAGTGGTCTGCGAGGGATAGGGTGCGGCACACTCGGCGCAGCGCGGATTGAGAGTCATCCCAGCCATGCGCCTTGGCCTTACGGTCGACGAGTGCGCCAAGCGCGTGCCGTGTCGGCCGGCGTCGGGCGGTACTCCCCCTCGACCCACGTTTCGCCCTTCCGGCCGACCTCCTTCTTCCACACCGGGACGATTTCTTTCAATCGATCGATGCCATAGCGGGCGGCTTCGAAAACGCCCATATCCCGATGGGGTGCGCTGCAGGCAATGATCACCGTGGGCGTGCCCGGCGCAAGCCGCCCAGTGCGCTGAACGATTGCGATGCCCTCCACCAGCGGCCAGCGTGCGCGGACTTCATCCGCCACCTGGCGCATCTTGTCTTCCGCCATCGGCTGATAGGCCTCGTACTCGAGGTACTGCGTCTCGTGTGCCTGGCCACGACGGGTCTGGGCGCGCACGATGCCGGTGAAGACGCCCACCGCCCCAGTCGTGGGCAGTACGACCTGAGCCACCAGCGCGTCCAGGTCGAGGGCCCCGCTCACAACCTCCACATACGTGGGCAACTGCGCGCCGCCCGAAACCGGTGGGAAGAAGGCCACCTCGTCGCCATCGGCCAGCGAGTCTTCGGGCTGGGCGAATTCATGATTGAGGGCGGCGATGGAGGTGGGCAGTGCGGCGGCCATCCCGGGGGAAAAGGAGGCCAGCTTTTCGCGCAGCATGGCGATCGTCGCGGGCGGGTCGAGCAGAACCTCGGTCGTGGGAACCCCGGCCCGGTCCTTGAGTGTGGCAAAGAAGAAGACGCGGATGAGAGCCATTCGACATGCGCCCCGCGGCGGCCTCAGGGGTTGGAGACGTCGCCGGAACGGCCGCCGCGCTTTTCGAGCAAGCGGATGTTTTGAATACGCATCGTCTTGTCGACCGCCTTGGCCATGTCGTAGACCGTCAGCGCAGCAACCGCGACGGCGGTCAGGGCTTCCATCTCCACCCCGGTGCGCGCGGTCGTGCGCACTGTGGCAGTGATGGTCACGCCGGGCAGGCTGTCATCCAGCGCCAGGTTCACTTCGATCTGGCTCAGCGAAAGCGGGTGGCAGAGGGGGATGAGTTCCGGGGTCTTCTTGGCTCCCAGAATTCCGGCCAACTGCGCCACGGTGAGAATGTCGCCCTTGGCCAGCGACCCCTCGCGAACAAGGGCCAAGGTCTCCGGGCGCATCCTGACCTCCCCCGCCGCAACCGCCACGCGTTCGCTTTCCGGCTTGTCGCCCACATTCACCATGTGCGCCTTCCCGCCGGCATCCAGGTGACTTAGCGTGGGGCTCATGCGCGCGATTATACCAGCCGGACTGTGTTGATCACTCCTGAGGGCGCAAGACCTGTGCGCCTTGCGCCGCAGCGGTGATCATGACTTGCGCCCGCCGCCCCGTCGCCCGCTGGTAGACATCGGCAAGCGATTGGCAGAATTCCATGGCGTGCGTGGCCTCAACCAACTGAACCGTGCAGCCGCCAAACCCAGCCCCGGTAAGGCGCGCGCCGAAGCATCCGGGTTGCCGCCTGGCCGCCTCGACCAGCGCCTCCAACTCGGGGCCGGAGGCATCGTATAGAGAGCGCAGGCTCGCGTGGCTCGCGTCGAGCAGTTCACCCGCTCGCGGCAGGTCGGCGGCGCGCAATGCATCAGCCATGAAGCGCGGGCGCAGGCATTCGTCGACGACGTGTTGCGCGCGGCGGCGGGTGAGGTCGGGCAGCACCCCAGCGTGTTCGGCGAACATCTCGGGGGTCACGTCGCGCAAGGCACGGATGCCCGGAATCCGCTGCTGCAGCAAGTGCAGGGCCTGCTCACACTCGGCCCGCCGCTGGTTATAGGCCGAGGTCCCCAAATGCCGCCGCACGCCGCTGTCGGCCACGACGATCGCAGCCTGAGGCGGAATGGGCACCCCTTCCCACGTGAGCAGGCGGCAGTCGAACAACAACGCCTGGCCGCGCGCTCCGTGCAGCGAGGCGAATTGATCCATGAGGCCGCAATGCACGCCGACGAAATCGCTCTCAGCGTGCTGGCACAGGCGCGCCAGGTCCATCGGCGAAGCCGGCCAACCGCCGGCGGATTGCCAGGCTAACGCGAAAACCGCCTCCACCGCAGCCGAAGAACTCAGCCCCGCACCGATGGGGATGGAGGAGGCATAGATGCCACGCAGCCCACGCACCTCGTGACCGGCTTGCAGGAGCGCCCACGCCACACCCGCCGGATAGCGAACCCACGCAGGCAACCTCCTGGGCGGCACGCCGCCGGCCACCTCACCCAGCGGAAGCCGCAGGGAGAGGCCCAGATCGGCGGCCGTGAGGTCCATCACCGGCTCGGCCGTCGGCTCGAAGGCGAGCACCACCGAGCGTTCGATCGCCGCCGGTAGCACCCAGCCGTCGTTGTAGTCCACATGTTCGCCGATCAGGTTGACCCGGCCGGGTGCACGCGCGAGGCCCGGCGCCGCGTGACCGAAGCGATCGGCAAAACGACGTTCGACGGATGCCGTCAGATCGTGCTCGCCGGTCACTCGCGCTCCACATCCATCAGCAGGCCGTTTTCGGCAAGCAGCAGACGCACGCGTCCCAGGTGCTCGGGACGGACGACCCAGGCCTGGGGGCCGAGCGTCTCGCGCGGTATCGCCGCCATGCCGTTCAGTCGCGCCGCGCGTCGGGCCGTCTCGGCATCCTTGAATGTGACCACACGCACCTGCCGCGCCACGACCCGCGCTCCGTCCTTCACCCAGGATGCCAAGGCCTTGGCCAGCCCAGGCGGGAGCGGACGCCGCGTCGCGCGCTCGAGGGCTGCGATCACGTGGCGCATTTCGAGCCCTTGGCGGCGCGCCGTCTCTAGCCCCTGGGGATCAAGGCGATAGATGAACGCCGTCCCCTGGCGACCCACCCAGGTCAAACAGCGGGCCAGCTGGTAGCGATGTGTCAGATCGGTTCCGGCCGGGAGGCTTACCGTCCCCTCGTTGCGCAGACGGACAGGGACCGGCCGAGGCGGAATGGTGACGGAGGGGGTGGATCGCGGCAGATCAAGCGCGGCTTCGGCAAGCGGGCTGAGGCGCAAGGCTTGCGCAGGAGTTGCTCCGGCCAACTCGGTGAGCCCCAGCCAGAACAGTGGACCGCACACCAGCCAGCGCGCGAATGCGCCCTCCACCCGCTCCCAGGCCTCCCACCCATTCAGTTCCGCGCCGGTGCTTCGTTCGATCAGGCTCCACCCCTCGAACGCCGCCGCCGGGCGCATGAACTCGGGTTGCTGATCGCGCAAAGCGCGGATGAGCGAGGCCAGGGTCACCCAGCCGCGCCCCGGAACCTGTTCCAGCAGGCCGATCAAGTTGCGGCGCGCGGCCAGCGGATCGTTCGGCCAACTCCCTCCTCGCGTCTCAACCTCGCCCCACTCGGCCAGGTCATTCCACGACTCCGACCGGCGCCACAATTGGATCAGGCGGAGTTGCGCCTCCTGCGCGGACAGCCCGAGGTAGCCAGCCGCGGGCCCGGGATCCGGCCGCAGGCCGTCGCTGCGCAGCGCGCTCATCTCGCGCAGAAGATGGACGAGCATCCGCAGCGCGGGGGGAAGAAGCATGTGGCGCGCCAGGACTTCCCGATGCCTCCAAGCCGCCGGCGACGCGTCACTCTGCGGATTGATGCGCAGGAAGGCCAACAGCGTGCAGGCGTCCTCGGCCAACGACGTGCCGCAGTAGGCAGGCTCTTCTCTCCGCTCAAGCGTGAAGAGGTCGAATGCCGTGCCGCCGGCCGAGGCCAGGGTTGGGGCCGGCATCAAGGCCAGCAGGTCCCCTGGGATGAAGACGAACTCCTCCGGTCCTCCGCGCGAGATGGCAAAACCCTTGCCCAGCCAACCGGCGTACCACAGGGCCTCGGCGATGGAGACTGGAGCGAGCCAGGGCTGCTCACGCTCACGGCGCGCAAGACCCATCTCGCGGATCTCGCCGTAGTCGCGCCCGAATCGCATGAGCGGCATGCGCCCCCCCGACTGGCGCAGGCGGGCGAGCGCCTCCTGCGCCTGGGCCGACAGCCTACGGAACTGGAGCCGGACCCGGTCGGGATCGAGCATCGCCTGCACCAAGTGGCTGAGCGGGTCACGGCCGGCCGCGCCCAGGTCGACCCCCCAGGCGCGAGCCACAGCCTTCCAGTGCAGGCTGTCTTCATCCCGCAGAACCTGAAGCAGGTCGCGCATCGCCCAACACCTGTGAGGGTTTCGAGGCAGGGCCGGGAGCTAAGTCACGAGCCGCAGCGCCCCCGGCAGGATGCCGATCTCAACGCAGCGCACATTGGCCTCGTAGGAGGCGAACATTTCGCCGTCTGTGTGAACGGGCAGCGGTCGGTCGGCACATATGCGCACCTTGTGCAGGCGCCCAATGCGCACCGGCTTGAACCGGCCGTGGCGACCGTTCATCACCTCCGGAATCAGGCGGATCATCATGAGGCGCGATACGCGGTGAATGTACGCGTAATCGAGTTGCCCGTCATCGACCTTCGCCTCCGGCGTGGTAATGAAACCGCCGCCTTCGCGGGGCCCATTGCCCACCGTGAACATGAGCAGTTCCTCGGTGAAGGAAGTGCCATCCAGCTCCACCTCCATTCGCGGGGCATCGTAGTTCTCAATGATGACCTTGATGACCGACAAGAGGTACATCATGAAGCCGTGAATGCGGGTGATTCGCCGGCTTTGCAGGTTGACCGCCGCGTCAAAGCCGATCCCCACCGAGTTGTCCCAGTATTCCGTCCGGCCGGATTCGTCCTTGATCGATCCGACATCGACGCGCCGCTCGGCGGCGCCGGTGAGGATTCGCTGCAGCGCAGCCAGCGGGCGCATCTCAAGCCCGGCCCCGGAGACGAAATCGTTCCCCGAGCCCAGCGGCACGACGCCCAGGCGCGGGCGGCGCGCCGGATCCACGAGCATGAGCCCATTGACCACTTCATGCAGTGTTCCATCGCCGCCGACGGCGACCACCGGGTCGAAGCCCGCCAGTGCCGCCTCGCGAGCGAGCTGCACCGCATGCCCCGGGTAGTCGGTGCCGGCCCACTCGGCGCCTCCCAGGTCATCTGCGAGGTGGCGCAGATCGCCCGCGACTTCGTACCCCCGGCCGTGATTGGCTTGCGGATTAAGAATCAACTTGGCCTTGGTCATGCCAATCCTCCCACTTCAGAAGTCACCTCGAAACGCCTGGGTCTCGCGCCGGGTGAAGGGGAACCTCCCGCGCCAACCTGGTGAGGTTGCCGCCAGGCGGCGCGCCGCCTCAATCACCCATGGATGATTATATTCGCATGCAAAGGTTAGAGAAGTCTTGACAAACGAGGGAAGTGTCCTAGACTTGGAGTCAGACAGCCCGATGCTGCCGCTATGTCGCCGGGGCACCTCCTAACCACAGGCGCGCTCCGCTAGCCCTTACAGCGCCCGCACGGGCGCACTCTTGGGCATCGTCTGGCGACGACGAAAAGCTATGGGAGCGTCAGTTGTAGAGGAGGCCCGGGACCCTGATCCACGTATGCGTGTGGGTTGGGAAGGGCGCATCGGGCTTTCGTTTTTCGCCATCCCGCCTGTACGCGTGCAACCCAAGATCCCGGGGCGAGAGGTGAGAGAGCTAGGCATTCCGAGGCCCAGCGGCCGCCGGACCGGCCGCCTCCTGGCCGGAGTGGAAGAAAGCCCAGGTGGCCGTCACGGCGAGCACGTAAACGATAGACGTCGTCACAAAGAGCGGGCCAAACCCCCACCGCTCCTGAACAAACCCCGACACATACGGACCGAAGGCCCAGCCTGTTTGCCAGGTCAGATAGAGAACTGACGAGACCAATGCGCGTTGGTCGAGCGGTGCGCGCTCCATGCCGTAGGCCGAGTAGAGCGGTGCGGACATATTCATGAGGGCCGCGCGAACGAGGTGGGCGCCGGCCGCGACGATCAGGCCGGGCCAGAATCCGAGAAGAAGCAAAAACACGATCGAGAGGCCCTGGGTGAAGACGACCGCGCGTATCTTCGAGCCCAATCGTTCGGCCAGCCGGGGCCCGAGCAGCGTACCGGCGGCTGTGAGGATGGCCGACAGGCCGAAAAGCAGCCCCAGCATGGAATCCGGAAGGCCAAACCGCTCCTTGAAGAAGACGTTCATATACGGAATGAGGATGGCCGCGCCAATTCCGATCAACAGGTTGGGCAGGGCCAGCTTACGAACGACCGGAAGCGCCAGGGCCCGAACCACTTTGCGCACGCTCGTCATCTGCGCCGAGGCGCCTGCCGGCTCTTTCTGATCGCGCATGAGGATCAGCGGCACGATCGAAAGCGAGCCCGCCGCCAGGCTCAAGAGCAAAACCGACCGGTAGACCTGCGGCCCATCCACCGGTACCGCCAACATCAGGCCCAACCACCCCGGCAAGAAGCCCGCCAGCAAGTTGCCAGCCGCGCTCGACAGAGTCTGCAGGGCGACATTGAGCGAAAAGAGGTAGGGGCGGTCGTCCGTGGTCGAGACGCCCGCCATGAAGGGGGTCGTGCTCAGGTAGTAGAGCGTGCTGCCCACACCGTACAGCGCAATGGCGACCACCAGAATCGCTGTCGAGGGGGTAGTGGCCACCACGGCGAACATCGAGAACATGAGCGCCAGCCCAAGCAGCATGGCACGCCTGTGCCCGATGCGGTCCGAGAGGGCGCCCAGAGGCAGGCCCAGCACCAGCCCGGCGAAAAAGGGGATGGAGTTGACCAGCCCGAGGAATTCGCGGCTGTGTCCCAGTGAAAGAATGTAGAAGTTGAAGAAGAGCTGACTGCCGGAGAACCCGATCCCGTCGATCAGGGTCGAAAGAAGGAAGAGCCGCGCGTTGCGTCCGAAGCGAACTTCGCGCAGATCGAACCTGGACCAGAAGGAGCCGGGACGGGGTTGGGCCTGCTCCATCAGTCCGCTCTTCCCATAGTCACTGTCCCCCACTCGGGTGTGTCCGCGCCGCAGTTACCGCAACAACCGGCGCACACCATCCAGCACGGCGGCCGTGCTGGTGAAGCGGATGGCATGCAGGCCAAGGGTGCGGGCGGCTTCCACGTTTTCCGCGAGATCATCCACAAACACGGTCTCCGCCGGCAGAGTTCCCAGCCGGTCGAGCAACAAGCGATAGAGGCGTTCGTCCGGCTTGGCGCAGCCTTCCTCTGCGGAAATCACGACGGCATCAAACGTGTGACGTCCCAAGTGCGAGCCAAACGCTGCGCGAGCCCCTGGCCAGGCATTGCTCAGAACCCCGGTGCGCGCCGCAGGCCGCAACCCTTCGGCGAAGGCCAGCAGCGTCTCATCCCAGGCATCCCCGGCCCAGAATTCGCGGCGCAATTGCGCGAGCTGGCCATTGACCAGATGCAGATGCCGAGCCACGTGGTCCCAGACGTCCGCTTCGGTTGCTTGCCCGAGCATGGCCTTTTGCGAAACCGGGTTGTCGAAGACAAGGCCGGCCAGGCCACCGGGCGCCAGGCCATAGCGAAGTTCCAGCCGACGCCGCGAGTCCTGGTTCTCCGTGCGAAGAAGCACGCCGCCGACGTCGAAGGCGACGGCTTTCACGCGCGAACCTAGAGGGTGGATCGGCGGCATAGCAATCCTATCTCTTCTCTACGGGGAGATGGCAAGCCGTGAGCCCCCCTCTCACGGCCCGCTGATGGAGGTCGCACGCGCCCGGCTTTCGCCGCAAGGCAGAGGCCAGAGGCGCGGCTCACACTCCTATCTTCAACTTTCTGTGAAGAACGCACAGGATACCACAATCACCCGCCCTTGGCCGCAGGACCGAGCGCCACGGCCTGCCGCCCAGGGCGCTCTTCCCGCGACCCCGCCTCAACTCGCGCGGGGGCCCTTCTCCATGAAGATGCCCGCCGCGCCGTCGGAATAGTAGCGCGGCAGCGAATCCGTCACACGGTAGCCGAAGTGCTCGTACAGGTGCTGCGCGCCCTGGTTGTCGGCGCGCACGGTCAGGCAGATGCGGCGGGCACCCAGCGCGGCCTCACAGCTTTCGAGCAAGCGCCAGGCAATGCGCTGCCGGCGATACTCGGGCAAAACCGCCAGCGTAGCGATCATCGCTGCATCGCCGCGGGGGTGCGGGTCGGCCGCGGCGAACCCCACCACCCGGCCCTCGACGATCGCCTTGAAGCGCACCACCTCCGGCCAGGTAAGGACCCCGAGGACATCCAGCAGCGGCCACGCATCGCCGGCAAAACAGCGCCGCTCGATGTCGAGCACCGCGGCCAGATCGCGCAACCCGGCGCGCGCGAGGGTCACCTCGCGCGCGGCCGGGCGAGAAAACGGTTCTGCCTCCGCCGTCATCGACACCTGGGCGGCTCACGCGCCGCCGCGACTCGCGCGCCTACTTCTTCTCGCCGCGCAAGAAGCCTTCCACCATGCTCGTGAATTCGAGCGGGAAGATGAACTTGGTGGAGGGACCTGATCCGAGCGAACGCAGCGTGTCGAAGTACTGCAGGGTCATCGTCTTCTGGTCGATGCCCTTGGCGATGCTGAAGATCTTGTCCAGCGCGGCCGAGAAGCCTTCGGCCCGCAGCAGTTGCGCCTGCTTCTCGCCTTCCGCGCGCAGGATATTGGACTGGCGTTCACCTTCGGCGCTCAGAATCGCGGACCGCTTCTGACCTTCGGCCACGTTGATCGCCGCATCGCGATTGCCTTCCGATTCGGTGACTGTCGCCCGGCGCACCCGCTCGGCGGCCATCTGGCGGTTCATCGCATCCTGGACTTCGCGCGGGGGAACGATTTCCCGGATTTCGACATTCGTCACCTTGACTCCCCAGCGTTCGGTGACCTCGTCCAGCTTCGTGCGCAACGCCAGGTTGATGTGCTCACGTTGCGAAAGCACGTCGTCAAGTGGAATCCCACCGATCACCGAGCGCAGGGTCGTGGTGGCCATGCCCTGTGCGGCGATCTCGAAGTTGCCGACCTGCAGCACGCTGCTGGCCGGGTCGAGCACTTTGTAGAACCATAGGAAGTCGATCGAGATGGGCGCATTGTCCTTGGTGATCGAGGTTTGATGCGGGATCTCGCGCACTTGCTCGCGCAAGTCCACCCGCCGCGCCAGATCGACGAAGGGAATGAGCAGGACAATGCCGGGCCCCTTCTCGCCGATGCACCGCCCAAGTCGGAAGACCACCAGCCGCTCGTATTCCGGCACGATGCGGATGGCATTGGCGATGATGATCAACGCCCCCAGTACGATAACGCCGACGACACACAAGATGAACCACGTTGCCTGAGCCATCAATCCTCCTCTTCGCACAATCGCGAACTAGTCCTCATCCTCGTACCCGGCCGCCGGCGGCGCCGCGCCCGGTCGACGAATGGAATGAGCCGCACAAGCCCCGGCCTCTACCTCCCGGCCTCCCGCACGCAGAGGCAGACCTCCCAACAAAGCCGCTCGGGGATCACCCGCACTGCACTTCCCCGGGCGATCGTCACCCTCTTCAACACGACTGCCCGAGGGCACAGTGCCGGGAAGCCGGCTTCCCTTTTCGTCCTCTTTCAACCGACCGCCGCTCTGTGCCCTTACGAGGCGCCCAGGACGACGTGCCGGCGCAAAAACGCCTCCACCTCGGTGTAGAAGGCGGTCACCGTCGCCTCATGGCGCCAGCCATGCCCTTCGCCCGCAAACCGGCGCAGCTGATGAACCACGCCGCGCGCGGCGAGCTCCTGGGCAAGGCTCTCCGCCTGCGCCAACGGTACCACTGGATCATCTTCCCCGTGGAACAACGCGAGCGGGTCGCGAATGCTTGCGGCATGGAAGAGCGGCGACCGCTCACGATAGCGGTCGGCCGCCTCCGGCAATCGTCCGATCAGCGAGTCGAGATAGTAGGCTTCGAACTTGAATTCGGACTCGCGGGCCGTGAACAGGTTGGAGATGCCGAACGAGCATACCCCAGCGCGGAAAATCCCCGGATGCCGCGCCAGGACATTAAGCACGGTAAACCCGCCGGCGCTTGTGCCCATGATCGCCATGCGCCGAGGATCGGCCAGGCCCTGCTCGACAAGCGCTCGGGCGCCACCGATTACGTCTTCGACATCGTATTCGCCCCAGTGCTCGCGCAAACGGCGCATGTAGCTCCGACCGTAGCCGCTGCTACCGCGATAGTTGAGGGCCAGCAGCGCGTATCCGCGCGTGGCGAAGAAGGCCGCCTCGGCTGAGTACCCGGCCACCCGCTGGCGGGTTGGACCGCTGTGGACATCAATGATGGCCGGCGGCAGCCCTTCGCCTCGTGCGGCGCGACTGGTGGGCGCGTAATACAACCCGTGGACCAGCGTTCCATCCGCTGCGGCCCAACTCAATGGCTGCGCGGCCGGCAGGTCCTCCGGGCGAACCTGTTCAGCCTGGCTGCGCCGAACAACTTCCACCGTGCCCTCGCGCCAGACGACGACTCGCTCCGGCGTCGTGGGTGCGGAGCCGATAAACGCCAGCGCCTCAATCCCCGAGGCCGAACTCAACTGTGAGATCCATGTGTAGGGCGGGAGGTCCACGCGCTGGGCGTGGGAGGTCCCCACATCCATCGCCCACAAGGAGGCAAACCCTTTCTCGTTGCGCAGCACAAAGAGCCGCCGTCCGTCGCTCGACCAGGCCAGCGTGCGCATGCCGTGCAGCCAAGCGGGAGGCATGAGCGATGTGCCATCGAGCAGGATGCGCCGCGTGCCCGCCACCAGGTCAAGCAGGCACACCTGGTCCCATTCCCCCTCTCCCTGAAGATAAGCCAGGACATTCCCCTCAGGCGAAAAGGCGGGCTGGAAGACCGGAACCTCATCCTCGCCGGCGATGGTCTGGATGTCGATCAACCGCGGCGGCGTTCCCTCCATGCGGCCAAGCCTCAGACGGCTGCCATCCCACGGCATGTTCGGGTGGTCCCATTCGACCCAGGCCAGCCGATCGCCGAACGGATGCCAGGTCGGCTGCATGTAGAAGTCCGCCCCACGGACCAGGTCGATGGGCCAGTGAGATCCATCCGCCTCGACCAAGGCTAACCGGTCGACTCCCTCGCCCGAGTGAACGTAGATCACCCAGCGCCCGTCGGGTGAGATTTCTGGTGCGGCAGCATGGCCAAATGGCGGAGTGATGGCGACCGCCGGCCCGGCGTCCAGCGACTGGCGGAACAACCTTCCGCCGTGGCCGGCAAACACAAGCACCCCATGCGCAATCGCGAACTCCCCGCCGCCGTAGAACAACCGCCCGCGCACATCGTGGAGCGGGGTCAGGTCGCGCATCGCTTCGCTGCCGGCGCGAGCCACCAGCATTCCGCCGGACGGGCGACGTTCCAGCCACACCAGGCTGCGGCCGTTTGTGTCCCACTTGACATCGAGCAGGCCCAGGCGTCGGCCGATTGATTGCGCCGGGATGGGGCTGGGCCAGATTCCGGATTCGAGGGGCGCTCGTTCGCTCATGGGCTGCTGCGCGCGTTCGCTAAGGCGCTGCCGGGCGCGGGCCGCCCTCCTCGGGCTGGGCGGCCGGCTCAACCAGAAGCACCAGACCCTCTCGCCCCACAACGCGCACGCGCGTTCCAGGCGCGATGGCTTCGCGCGATCGTGCGCTCCAGATTTCGCTGGCCAGTTGAATGGACCCGGACCCGCGGACCTCGGTCAGCGTTGCACCGATCTCCCCGGTGAGCCGGCCCGGATCCATGGTCGGCCGCTGACGGTGTGCCTTCAGCGACTGATGAACGACGAGCCAGAAGAAGCCGATCGTCAAGAGCGTCGCGCCGGCCGCCAGCGGCCATGAGACGCCCGAGAGGCGCCCCGATTCGCCGCGGAAGAGCAGGATGGAGCCGGCCGTGAGCAAGACCGCCGAGGCGATGAGGAAGTAGTTCTTCTGCGGCCGCAGGATGGCCGCCACAAAGCTGGCCGCGCCCAGAAGCAGAATGACCACCGCCCACAGGTTGATGGGCAGGCTCAATGCACCATAGCCGGCGACCAGCAGGCAGAAGACGGAAACCACCTCCAGGGCCCCCGTGCCGGGGACCACCAGAGCCAACGCGCTGGCCCAGATGCCAGCCACCAGAATGATGAAGACCAGGTTCGGGGTTTCGAACAAGACCTGCAGTTGCGGAGGCATGGGTTCCTCCTTACGGGCGCCCGACGGTGGGTGCCCCGATCTACGCTTTGGCGGGCGCGGTCACGGGTAAGGCACCACCCTCCGCTGCGCCTCGAGTTCGCCCGTCAACCGTGCGATTTCGCGTTTGACCTCACCGGCCAGTGCGGCGAGGGGAACAGTGCGGCTCTCGCCGCTATGGCGCAGGCGAAGTTCCGCAGCCTGCTGAGCCATCGAGCGTTTGCCGAGAGTGAGGCGAATCGGCATGCCCATCAAATCGGCGTCGGCGAACTTCACACCGGGGCTCTCACTGCGATCATCATACAGGACTTCGACATTCTCTGCCTGCAATTCGCGCTCGACAGCCTCGCCCGCCTGTGAAATGCGCGGGTCGTCGGCCGCCAAAACGACCAGATGCACCGGGTAGGGCGCCACACTCACCGGCCAGGCCAGGCCGTGCTCATCATGATGCGCTTCGGCAATGCAGGCCAGCAGCCGGCCCAGGCCGATGCCATAGGAGCCCATCACCACCGCATGCGGGCTGCCCTGTGCGTCCAGGAAGTGGCAGCCCAGCTTGTCGGAATAGTCAGTTCCAAGCTTGAAGATGTTGCCCACCTCCACCCCGCGCACTGCGTGCATCGGCGCCGAACACTGCGGGCAGGCGCTGCCCTCTTGCGCCGCGGCAATATCGGTCAACGTGTCGGGGGTGAAGTCGCGCCCCAGGTTGACATTGCGCAGGTGGACTCCCTCCTCGTTGGCCCCGGCCACCAGGTTGGGCGAACTCGCGAGCAGATCATCGGCCACAACTCGCGCCTCGCGCAAGCCGATCGCGCTGGCATAGCCCGGCAGCGCGCCGACCGCACGCACCTCGCTCTCGGTGGCCGGGCGCAGCATGCGAGCGCCCACGGCATTGGCCAGCTTGGTCTCATTCACCTCCATGTCGCCGCGCACCAGGGCCAGAACGAGTTGGCCCGTCGAGGCCTCCCGTTCATCGCGAAAGGCGGTGAAGAACACCGCTTTGGCCGTGTGCGTGGTGGGCACGTCGAGGAAGCGGGCCAGGTCCTCGATGGTCGCGCAACCCGGCGTGGCGACCCGGGTGAGGGGCCCCGGCCCCTCCGCCTCCGCCGGCGTTTTCATCTGCCGGGCAACCTGACGGTTGGCGGAATACCCGCACGCCGGGCAGCGGACAATCGTGTCCTCTCCCATCGGTGCAAGATACATGAACTCATGCGCCAGCGATCCGCCCATCATCCCGACGTCGGCCTGAACGGCAATCACGGGCAGACCGCAGCCCGCGAAGATATTGAAGTAGGCCTGGTAGTGGCCGCGGTACTGAAGATCGAGGCCGGCCTCGTCCACATCCAGGCTGTAACTGTCGAGCATGGTGAACTCGCGCGTGCGGATGAGCCCGGCTCGCGGGCGCGGATCGTCGCGCCACTTGGTTTGAATGTGATAGATGAGGCGTGGCAGTTGACGGTAAGAGCGAACCTCGCGGTGCACCAGGTCGGCCACGATTTCTTCATGGGTCATGGCCAGGACCATGGGCCTTCCGCTGCGATCAGTGAACCGCCCGAGCTCGAGCCCGATGGTCTGGTAGCGGCCGCTTTCTTGCCAAACCTCGGCCGGGTGAACAAGGGGCATGAGCAGTTCCTGGCCGCCGAGGCGATCCATCTCGCTGCGCATCATGGCCGCAATGCGCTGCTGCACGCGCAGGCCCAGCGGCAAAAGCGTGAAGATGCCGGACCCCAGCGGACGGATGAACCCGGCTCGCAGCAGCAAGGCATGGCTGGCCACCTCGGCCGAGGCCGGGGCCTCGCGCAATGTCTGTCCGAAGAGTGTGCTCAGGCGCATCAACCGATCTCCATCCAACGAGTGGCGGGAGGCGGCATCCGACGCGCGATGCCGCAGGGCATGGCATTATAGTCTCAGCCCACGCGCGTGGAGCTGCGGGCCGCCGAGCGAAAACCGTGGCCGGGAGCACACCCTCGCCGGTGGTATCATTCCGCCCATGGAACTCCACCTGGCGCTGGCCCAAATCTCAAATTCCCTGGGCTCGCTTCGCCCGAATCTCGAAAAGCACCTGCGTTTCATCCGCCAGGCTCGCAAAGCGGGCGCGGATCTCGTGCTCTTCCCCGAGCTGTCGCTCACCGGCTATGTCCTTCAGGATCTGGTGCCAACCGTCGCCTGCCGGCCGACGGAACGCGATCCGATCTTCGGCGAGCTTGTGGCCGCCAGCAAAGATATCGACGTGGTGGTCGGCTTCGTCGAGGAGGACCAGCGCAACCGCTTCTACATCTCCGCCGCCTATCTCTCGCAGCGCCAGGTTCGCCACGTGCATCGCAAAGTGTACTTGCCAACCTATGGCCTCTTCGACGAGGGGCGGTTCTTCGCCTGGGGCGATCACGTGCGCGCGTTCGATACGCGTTTTGGGCGGGCCGGCCTGCTCATCTGCGAGGACTTCTGGCACGCGTCGCCGCCCTACCTGCTCTGGCTGGATGGGGCGGATCTCCTTCTCTTCATGTCGGCTTCGCCAGGGCGTGGGCTGGGGACCGGCGCCACGCTTGAAAGCGCATGGTGGGTGGAGCAAGTCAATCAATCGTATGCCAGCCTGTTCACCTCCTTCGTGGCCCACACCAACAAGGTGGGCTTCGAAGACGGCCTCAATTTCTGGGGCGGTTCGACGGTTTTCGACCCGAACGGAGGCTGCCTGGCGCGCGCGCCGTACCACCAAGAAACCCTGCAACTGGTGACCCTGGATCTCAACCAGTTGCACCGGACGCGCGCCCGGCTGCCGCTGCTGCGGGATGAGCGCACGGCGCTCGTGCAGCGCGAGTTGCAGCGCATTCTCACTCAGCCTGGACGCACGAACAACGTGCGCTGAGGGTGGCGCACACCGGGCGCCGATCGGAGTTGGACATGACCGAGATGCCGCGAATCGATGCCGAGCTTGTGCGCAAAATCCTGGTGCCGTTCATCCGGCAGGAGATCACGCGCGCCGGGCTCACGCGAGCGGTGGTGGGTCTCTCGGGCGGGCTCGACTCGGCCGTCTCGTGCATGCTCAGCGCGGAGGCCCTGGGACCGCAAAACGTCCTGGCGCTCATGATGCCGCATCGGACGTCATCGCCGGACTCCTTGGATGACGCGCGGCGCGTCATCGAGCAGACCGGCGTGCGCCACGACACGGTCGAGATCACCGCCATGGTAGACCCGCTCTTCGAGCGCTTCCCGGATGCCGATGCCCGGCGCCGGGGCAACGCTATGGCCCGCGAGCGAATGATCCTGCTTTACGATCAGTCGGCCGCCTTCGGCGGGCTGGTGGTGGGCACCGGCAACAAGACAGAAATCCTTCTGGGCTACACCACCCTGTATGGCGATGCGGCATGCGCGATCAACCCGTTGGGCGACCTGTATAAGACACAGGTGCGGGAACTCGCGCGCGCATTGAGCGTGCCCGAGGCCATTCAGCAGAAACCTCCGAGCGCCGACCTGTGGAAGGGGCAGACGGACGAAAGCGAATTGGGCTACACCTATGCCGAGGTCGACCGGCTGCTGTATCTGTTGGTCGATGAGCGCTACAGCCCGGAGGAGTGCGTTGCGGCCGGGTTCGCCGCCAAGTTCGTGCGCAGCGTGACCGACCGCGTGCGCCGCAACCAATTCAAGCGCGTCCTGCCTCCGATCGCCAAACTCAGCAACCGCACCGTGGGCTACGATTTCCTCTACCTGCGAGACTGGGGGACATGAGGCCGGGCGCGCTGGCCGCACTGCGCTATCGCGACTTCCGGCTTTTGTGGATCGGGCAATTGATCTCGATGGCCGGAAGCATGATGCAGTCGGCGGCCATCCTGTGGCACATCTACCTGATCACCAAGAGCCCGCTGGCTTTGGGGATGATCGGGCTGACGCGACTGGTGCCCATCCTGGCCTTCGCCCTGCTCAGCGGGCTGGTCGCCGATGCGATGGACCGGCGGCGGCTGATGCTGATCACCCAAGGCGGGATGGCCCTCTGCGCGCTGCTGCTCGCGGTCATCAGCTTTCGCGGCGTGTCCATGGCCTGGCCGATCTACCTCCTGGCCATGGCCGGGGCGGCGTTCTCCACCTTTGATACGCCCGCTCGCCAATCGCTCATCCCCAGCCTCGTCCCGCGCGAGCACCTGGCGAACGCTTTCAGCTTGAACGCGACGATGTTCCAATTGGCTTCCGTCCTCGGGCCGTCATTGGCCGGCGTGGTGATTGCCTCATTGGGGGTGGGCTGGGCCTACCTGCTCAACGCATTGTCCTTCTTGGCCGTCGTTGTGGCCCTGCTCCGGATGCATCCGCTGGCCGCACCGGAGACGGGACGCAGTGCGATCAGCCGGCAGGCAGCCATGGAAGGACTGCGCTTCGTCTTTCAAGCGCCGATCATCCGCGCGGGGATGCTTCTCGATTTCTTTGCCACCTTCTTCGCTTCGGCCACGGCGCTTTTGCCAATCTTCGCACAAGACATCTTGCGTGTCGGCGCGCAAGGGTTCGGGCTGCTGTATGCCGCGCCGTCGCTGGGCGCGATGGTCAGCGGCGTCGTGCTTGCCGTGCGCGGGCAGATCAAGAATCAGGGGCGCGTGCTGCTGTGGGCCGTCGCGGGTTACGGGATGGCGACCATCGTCTTCGGACTCTCGAAGTCGTTTTGGATCACCTTCTCCGCCCTCGCCCTGACGGGCACGGCCGACATGGTGAGCATGGTGATTCGTTCAACGGTACGCCAGTTGCTCACGCCGGACGCGATGCGCGGGCGCATGGTGAGCTGGAATATGCTCTTCTTCGCTGGAGGGCCGCAGCTGGGCGAGGTCGAAGCTGGGCTGCTCGCGCGCTGGGTCGGGCCGGTGATTTCCGTCGTGGTGGGAGGCCTGGGCTGTCTCGTGGCAGCCGGCAGCGTGGCCTGGTGGACGCCGGAATTGCGCCGATTTGAGGGCCATGAGCCAGGCCCTCACCAGGAGCCCCCGGCGGGCCGGGCCTCGGCTGCGCACCCGGCTCGCTGACGCCGACAGCAGCGTGGGCCCAAGGGCGGATCGCTTGCAACAACTGCGGCGCCCGACGGGCAACGAGATTCCGCTGAGGCGTGTAGAATCTATCCCCGCCCAAGCGCGCGCGGGCTCGGCCGACGAAGGGGAGATCCACGCCGATAGGCGAGCACGAACCGAGACCGGTCAATGCGCCGGTCATGTCACAGCTCGGGATACGACGC
>CAYGXJ010000120.1:0-88037 GCA_964353865.1 uncultured Anaerolineales bacterium
AAAGTCAAAAACGCTTGGCGCGTGAAGCAAGATCAGATCAGAGGAGGGCATGCTCACCATTCACGGCCGGCGCGGGGCAGGCGCACCCGCGGCCGCAGCCGGCACCTTTCAACCCCTCCATACTAGTTATGCGGGCTGAAAGGTCACAGTTCAAATGGTCACCATCTGGGCGTGCCATTCCGCGCCGCTGAAGGGCCGGACTTCCTGCGGGTCTGCCGAATGGCTGTGGGCCCGCGAGAGGGGGCAAGATCCGTCAGGCCGCCGAGGCGAGCAGCAGTCCGGGGAGCGCCCGGCGCCCTGCCCGTCGAGCGCCCGCCTTACGCAGGTTGCGCGCGCGTCGCCATCCGGGCCCACCCCATCCGTGCCGGACTCTCAACTCAGGCTGGGATGTGACTCACCCGTCGCCTTGGCGCTCGGCGACAATCCATGCCGATCCATCCGGGTCGCGCTCCAGCCTCGAGGCAAGCCCGAGCCGCAACGCCATGCGGGCGATATCCTCCCCGCGGCGGAACCGGCTGCGCATGAGGAGCAGTCTCTCGGCGAGCGCAATCAGTCGCGCGCCCAGTCGGCGGATATCGGGTTCCAAGATGACGAGGCAGCCGCCCGGCTCGAGCACGCGTACCATCTCGGCCAGCGCCCGGTCTTGGTCGCGCAAGTGATGGAACGCGTCCACCATCACGATGCGCGCCTGACTGCCCCGGGGCAGAGGCAGGTTTTCGATCTCGGCCTGCACGGCCACCAAGCCCGGTTTAGCGGCGGCTCGCTGTAGCATCGGCCGCGATTCATCGATCACGAGTGACAGGCCGGCGTGAGGCGCAAGGTCTTGCGCAACACGCCCTGTGCCGCCGGCTGCATCCAGGATCGAGCCCCGGGTGGGCAACCGCAACAACTCCGCCAACCGCTTGCCTCGGCGAAAGGAGGCCAGGCGGTCGTAGTGCGGAGCTAGCAGTCCGAAGTGGTCGATGATCGGCATCGCCAATCCCCTCTGCGCGTCGCGTCCGGCGTGCCCCTCGGCGGCCGCCAGGATGTTTAGCCCAACTCATACGCCGAAGAATTGAGTGAGTTTACACCCCATTTACGTCAAGCCAGCAAGAACGTCATACTTGCCTGCTAGGCTTGCGGAGCATGGCGACACCGGGTGTCGGCCCGGTCGCCTCGACGTTGATACGGAGTGTGCCACGCGACATGCCCAAACCCACGAGCCGCTGGGCTGAGCACTGGATCGCCGCCGTGCTGGGATTCTTGGCGCTGCTCGTCTATCTGCGCACGCTGACCCCCTCCCTCTCGTACCTCAGCCCGGATGGCAGCGAGCTGGCCACGGTCCCGGCCATCTTAGGTCTGGCGCACCCGCCCGGCTATCCACTTTATACGTGGCTCGGTTTCCTGTTCAGCCGGTTGCTGGTCGCGGGTGATGTGGCCCACCGCGCCAACATGATGAGCGCCATGCTGGGCGCGGCAGGCGTGGGTTCACTGTATCTCATCATTTTGCGCCTGTTGCCAGGCGAACATGTTGGCCCGCTGTGGCGGCGCTGTGCCGCCGCGCTGGCGGCCCTGCTCTTCGCCTTCTCGCTCAGCTTCTGGTCGCAAGCTGTCATCGCGGAGGTCTACGCTCCCAACATCGGGCTCCTCGGCCTCACACTGCTGCTCCTCCTGCGCTGGGAACGCACCCGCCATCTCGTGGATTTCTCCTTCTTCGCGCTGGTCTTCGGCCTGTCGCTCGGCACGCACATGTCGAACCTCGGGTTCGCACCCGCCATGGCGTTGTTCATTCTGCTCACCGTGTTAGCTGTGCGCGGTGCGCCCGACCCCGGGCAGAAGGTGCTGACAGTGGGCCGCCGGGTGTGGGAGTTGGCCGGACTTGTGATCATTGGGGCCGCGGCCTTCGGGCTGGGCGCGGCCCAATTCCTGTGGCTTCCGTTGCGCGCCTCAACCATCAGCGATCCGCTCTCCATCAAGATAGCGCCGATCACCCTGGCCAATCTCCCTCAATACACCCTCGGCGCGTTCACCCAGCTGCGTTTCGCCTTCCCGCTGGGTGCGCTCCCGGACCGCGTGGTCATCTACCTCTACTTTCTCATCCAACAGTACGGCCTGGGCGGCATCCTGTTAGGCGTGGTTGGCCTGGGCTCTCTGCTCGTGCACCGCCCGAGGCACTTCTATCTCCTGGTGGGGATGTACCTCGTCAACGTGTGGTTTTTTGCGCAGTACCGCGCTTTCGACCTGGAAGTGTTTTTCATCCCTGCCCACTACCTGTGGGCCATTCTGCTCGCCTTCGGCGTGGTGGAAGTACTGCGCGGCATCGGCTGGATGGCCTCCCGAGTCGGAGTGCATCTCGGCAGAGGCTGCCAGTCGAGCGGGCTGAGGGCCGGGCTGGCGGTCCTGATCCTGCTTCCCAGCCTCATTCCGATCCGCCGCAACTGGGAGAAGAACAACCTTTCGGACGACACAGCCATCAACGACTTCTACGCTAACATGTGGGAGCGACTGCCGGCCCATTCCGCGTTGATCACGCCCCGCGGCGTATTTGGCTACGATGCCTTCTACTGGCAGCTTGTTTACGACACTCGGCCGGATGTCCTGCTGCCTCTCCTGCCCTCCCCGACCCCCAGCCCCGCCTCGCTCGTAGACCGGGAGGTGTTTGGCACCACACGCACCGTCAGTAGCAAAGGCGGGATGTTCGCGCCGCTCGCCGATCTGACGCCGGCCGACAGTTGGGTTCTGCCGGTCCTCCTCGGGCAGCAGCCGGAGAAACAAATCGGGCGGCGCGAGCAGCTTGCCCTGTATCAATTCTCGAAGTCGCCGCCCCCATTGACGATTCGCGGCGCATCGCCGGCGGTGGCGACTCATTCGGACTTCGGACCGGCTGTGTTGGTGGGTGCAGATGCTACCGACCATCCCATCGAAAGCGGAGGCGTGCTTGAGGTCAGCCTGTATTGGAGCAGCCAGGCGCTGACCCCCTTGCAAGTGACGCTGCGGCTCGGCAGCCTGGTGCTCGAGCAGCACGAAGTTGGCTTTGGCCTGCTCTCGCGCTACGTGCGCGAGGTTGGGATCAGCCCGGGCGAGCTGATCGTCGACCGGTACGCTGTAGTGATCCCCTCCACCGTGCAACCCGGGCGATACACCCTGACCCTCTCGCCGCAGGCCGGCCAGAGCCGGGCAGTCCTCTCGTCGGCGAGCGCATCCCTGGGCGTCGTCGAGGTGGTTGATGAAATGGAGGCGATGGAGCAATGGCTAAGAGCCGCCGGCTCATCCTCCCCGGCGCGGTAGTGATCCTGGGGATGCTGTGCATCGCTGTCTTCTCGCTGGGTGTGTACGTGGGCAAGCACGGGCTGACGCAGGATGGGCTGCAGTATCAGGCGCCTCGCACCAACGGCGCACAACTCCCCGGCGATGCTCCCCCCGGCGGGTTGAGCGGCGCGCCCGCGCTCACCCCCGAAGCCGCGGGTCTCATTCGCCGCATCACGCGCACTCAGGTGGACCTCGCCACGCGCGAAGGCCCGCGCACCATCCTGCTGAGCGAGGCGGTCGAGGTGCGGCTGGAGGACGGCCGCATTGGGTCGCCCAACGACCTGAAGGTGGGCGATCTGATCGCCATCTTCGGCCAGTGGACGGAAGGCGCGACGCGCGAACTCGAGGCTGAGGTGATTGTCCGTCTTCCGAAAAAGTAACCGCGGACTTTTTCGGGCGACGGACATCAAAGAAGCGAGGCGGCTGCCTCGCTTCTTATTCGGTACGTGCCGCTCCGACTTCGACGCGCCGCTTAGTAGAGATTGACCTTCTGCCCGGCCATCAGCTTGCGCACCTCGTGCACACGCGCCAGCCGCGAGTCGAGCACCTTTTGCGCCTCTTTGCGTTGCGCCTCGCTCAGGGCACCATCACTGCCGGTGAGCGTGGCGGCGCAAATGAGCGGCTGGTCGAGCGGGTGACCGATCTGCGATAGCATGTAGACGCTCGCCTCGCGCACCCCTTTCACTTGCGCGACGATTTCCTTCGCCGCAAGATAGGAAAGCACGTTGTAGATCTTGCCCACATGGGAGATCGGGTTCTTGCCTGCGGCAGCTTCGAGCGACCCGGAGCGAAATGGGGTTATCAATCCGGTGACGCGGTTGCCTCGGCCGACCGAGCCGTCGTCGCCCATCTCGGCCGACGTGCCCGTCAGGGTGAGGTAAAGCTCGCCGGCTTTGTCGCCGTCGGCGGTATTGACCTCGACGCGCACCGTGTGCCTGGGGGCCAGCTTCTCGGCATGCGACTGCAGCGCCTCCCGCACACCCTGCTTGGCCTTGTTGTATTCCCTGATGTTCTTGACCTTGGGCGCGATGAATGGGACGGCGCAGGTGAGCACGATCTCGCCGCCGCGGCGCATGCCCATCACCTTGATGTCCTCGCCGATCGGGAACCTCCCAAGAAGCTTGTAGTTGAGGTACTGCGCCAGCTCGAAGACCGCGTTCTCGGTTGTCGAGCGCGGCCAGTTGGCGCATCCAAAGGAGGTGTCGTTGGCGCGGATCTGATCCACGGTGTGCACCAGCTCACCCGAGCCGCGCCCGGCGAAGCAATCCACCACGACGTGCTTCTCGGGGTCGAGGTACTTCATCGTTTCGGCGATATGCAGCTTGGCGGCGCGGATGGCAATGACGTCCATGGGCACCTTGCGCCCGTTGGCTTCCGGCGTGCCGCGTCCAGCGATTTGAATGCGGATCGGCCGCAGCACTTCGCCCCGGCCGAAGCCCACCTCCACGTCGCCCGCGACCAACTGCACCTTGTCGAAGTTGTGATGCAGCGGGGAGCCCAGATTCTCTTCGCACCAGCGGGTGTACTCGACCGATACGCGTTCAGCGATGCCATCGCACAATGAATCAGGATGGCCGATACCCTTGCGTTCCACGATCTCGACCGGCAAATCCTCGATGAACCGCCCGGATGCTTCGGTGACCACGATGTTGCGTTCCATGCTGCCTCCAAGAAAAAGGTCGCGCCCCTCACGACAAGAGGGGCGCGCGCAATGAGCTGCACTCTCCTCTTATCTTCCAGACGCCACACTGCCGGAATTGGCACCACGCCGCGCCGCCGAACGCGCTGCAGGCTGCCGAGGCTTCACAGGGCCGGTCCCTCCGCCTCTCTGGATAAGAGTGTTTAAAGGTTCTGTTGTGGCGGGGAGTCTACCACACCCGCATGCATGCGTCAATGAATCGCCGGGCATTCGTGCATGCGCGCCGGGCACCGCTCACGCTTCGCTGGTCGGCAAGTGCGGCATGGCAGGGCCGGGCACCCCGAGGCTCTCCGACAGCGCTGCGCGTAGTGCCACGCGGTCGTCCCACGGATACTCCGTTTCACCGAAGCACATGCTTTGCTCGTGACCCTTGCCGCAGCTTATCACCAGGTCGCCCGGGGCGGCACGCCGCACAGCCTCGCGCAGCGCCTGCCCACGATCGGCAACACGCAGGAAGGTGCTCCCCTCCACGCCGCTACGCGCCTCGGCGCCCGCCGCCATCTCCGCCAAGATGGAGTCAAGCGACTCCGTTCGAGGATCTTCCGCGGTCAAAATAGCAAAGTCGGCCAGCTCGACCGCGGCCTCAGCCATCAAGCGCCGCTTGGCCCGGTCGCGCAAGCCGGCCGACCCGAAGACAACAATCACCCGCCCGGCGGTCAGTGTGCGCGCGGCAGCCAGCGCGCGACGCAATGCATTGGGCGTGTGGGCGAAATCGACCACCGCCGCGAACGGCTGGCCCAGATCGATGCGTTCCATGCGCCCGGGTATACCACGCAAGGTCCCCACGGCGGCGAGCGCCGCAGCCGGTTCCACTCCCAGCCCACCTATGCCCGCCGTCAGCGCGGCCAGAATGTTGGCGACATTGAACGCACCCACCAGAGGCGAGCGGACGGGCCAACTCCGCCGCCTGTAGAGAAGATCGAATCGGATCCCGGCTGGAGAGTACTCGATGTTCTGGGCGCGCACATCCGCTCCCGTCTCACTGCTGTAGGTGAGCACCGGAACGGTGGTGACGCCTCGCAAGTAGTCGAAGGCCGCATCGTCACGATTGAGCACAGCCATGCGCGGCGGCCCTGACGCCTTGACCGGTGTGCTGCCCAGCTCGCCGAACAGACGCCCTTTGGCCGCGCGGTAGGCTTCATACGATCCGTGGTAATCGAGATGTTCGTGAGTGATGTTGGTGACCACGGCCACGTCGAACTCGCACGCGGCCACGCGTTCCTGATCCAACCCGTGCGAAGTGACCTCGATCAGGGCGTGAGTCTGGCCGGCCGCGGCCATCTGGGCCAGGTAGCTCTGCACTTGCAGAGCATCGGGCGTGGTGACGTGAAAACCCGTGTCGAGTTCCTCCTGCCCGATATGCGCGCTAACGGTGCTGATCATGCCCGCAGCGAAGCCGGCGGCACGCAGCATCTCATACAGAAGGCTGACCGTGGTTGTCTTGCCATCCGTGCCGGTGACCCCCACCATCGTCAGCTGCCGCGCCGGGAAGCCGTGCCAGCACGCTGCCAGAAATGCCAGCGCCCGGCGCGAATTGGACACCCGCAAGTAGGGCACCTGCACCTCGGGCGCCGGTTGCTCGCCGACAATCGCCGCTGCGCCGGAGCGGATCGCGTGGGGGATGAATTCGTGTCCGTCGCGCGCGGCGCCGGGCACCGCCACGAACAGGCTCCCAGCCGAGACCAGGCGCGAGTCGCCGCACACCCCGAGAATCTCGGGATTGCCTCCCGACCAGGTGGGTCGGTCTGTCAGTGCCTCGGCCAGCTCGCTTAGGCGCATGAGACTGCCATGGATCCGGAGTGGTGCTTGCGACTCGAGGGCGAATATATGCACACCTGGGCGGGGAAGGACTCCCGCCCAGGTTGAGCTTGTACGTTCGGGTCGACGGACCGGTTCACAGCGAGAGTGATGGACCGGCCGGCGCTCAGCGAAGCGAACGGCGCATCAATTCCAGACGCCCCGCCACCGAACCGTCGACCACGCGATCACCCACGCGGATCTTCAAGCCCCCTAGGATGGTCGGGTCTACGCGGAAGGTCAACGTGGCGCCGCTGCCCAGTTTGTCGAGGATATCCTTGCGCACGGCTTGCTCTTCCGCGGGAGTCAGCGGCAGGGCGCTCACCACCTCGGCGCTCGCCCCGCTCATTCGAGGCAGGTCCTTGAGCACTTCCACTTTGCCGCCCTCGACCCCGCTGAAGAATTCGTCGATCAGCGCACGGTGGCGTTTCTCGTCGAGCGCTTCACCAACCACTTTCTGTGCGGCGGCGATAGCCAGCGCGGCGATGTGTCCGCGCAGGTCGGCCAGCACCCGGTCTCGTTCGGCTGTGGCTTCGGCCGAGGCGGTTTCGCGCAGCTTGACCACCTCCTGTTCGGCCGTCGCGCGCACCTCACGCGCCACCTCTTCGGCGCGTTCGCTGGCTTCGCGCAACTTGGCGGCCGCTTCCTGTTGTGCCTCCGTCAAGATGCGCTGGGCTTCCTTCTCGGCGTTGGCGCGCGCCTCCGCCGCCAGGCGAGCATCCTCCAGCCCCTGGGCGATCGTCTTGCGGCGCTTCTCGAGCATATTCAGCACCGGCTTGTACACCCAGCCGCGCAGGATGACCAGGGCGATAAGGAAGGAAACGATCTGGACTAGGAGATAGCCCAGGTTAATTCCCAATGCTTCCAAGGCAGCCCTCCTTCCGCTCTCGCGCCGTTAGCCGACGAAGAGAATGAGCATGGCGACGACCAGCGCGTAGATCGCCACGGCTTCCGCAAAGGCGATGGCCAGAATCATGCTGATCTGGATCGCGCCGGCGGCGTCCGGGTTGCGGGCGATGCCCTGCACCGCGCCGCTGCCCAGCAGGCCGATGCCCAGGCCTGCGCCTAGCGTACCGACCATGGCCAGCCCGGCTCCGAGGAACTTGAGACCGGTCACGATTCCGGCCACCAGGATAGTTGCCACTTCAGGGGTCATCTGCTCACCGTCCTTCGAATGATGATGCCGCGTGCGTCGGGCGAGCCTGCCCGCGCCTCGCCAATCAGTGTGCCTTTGCCGGTTGGTGCTCCTGGTCGCCGCCGTGCATCTGTGTGGCCATAGTCATGAACACGAGCGTGAGCATGCCGAACACGAGCGCCTGGATCACCCCCACAAAGAGCTCGAACAGCATGACGCCCGAGGGAACAAAGACCGGGACGAGCACACCGATGATGATCATGAGCACCGCGCCGGCGAACAGGTTGCCGAACAACCGGAAGGAGAACGAAATGATCTTGGCCACCTCCGCCACAAGCTCGAGGAAGCCGACGAATATATCCAAGAAGGGGAAGATGGCATCGAACGGGCCGAGATCTTTGCGGGTCCACATGCGGCCGAAGCGTCCGAAGTTGAAGTACTTGCCCAGATATCCCGGGCCGGAGGCCGAGAGGCCGATGACCTGCGTGACGACGACCGAGATCAGCGCCAGGGCGATGGTGAAGTTGAGGTCGGTAGCCAGCCCACGCACAAAGGGCGTCACGGTGAAGAGGTGCGCCTCGCCCTCGGCGGCGCTCTCTTGTGCGGCGGGCAGGATCGTGCTTACGGTGAGTTGGCCCACCCGGAACAGTTCCTGCGCCGGGTAGCCTTCGATCTTTCCATGAGCCTCGTGCAACCATCCGATGGACTCGAATCCGGGCAGGAGCTTGGTCAGGTTGGCGACAAGCACGACCAGGATGATCGTGGCCATCCATGGGAAGATGCGCCGCGCCGACTTGCCGGCCGTCGATTCCGCCAGATTGTAGAGAGCCTCGATGAGCAGCTCGACGACGCCGGCGACACCGGTGAGCACCGGAGCGCCCTTCTTCACTGCGCCGCGCACCCCGAGCGCCACAAAGAAGATGACGATATCCACAAGGAGCAGCGCAAGCATGGTGTTGGTGAGCGACATCGCGCCCAGCAGCGGCACCTGGATCGGGCCAGCCACCGCCTCGGGCGCCACCTGGACATGCGGTCGAACGGGCGCATATGCGCGGACCGCAAAGACGCTGACCACGATCAGCGCGACAATCAGCCAGCGGTGGAAGCCGAAACGCCGCTTAGTCGGTTGCGCTGTGTCCACGATCGGGATCCTCCTCAGGCGCGGCCTTCGCGTGTGAGCCCGGGGTGGTCTGCAGCCGGGGTGCGGCGGACAGCACCAGGCGGAACATGACGAACAAGGTGATGGGAATACTGCCCAGGACCAGGATCAACGTGAACAACGGGCGCGTATCGAACTGGCGGTCAAGCCACAGGCCGGCCACCAGCGCAGCGACGATGATCACCAGCGTCAGACAGCCCACTTGGCCGATCAGGCCGAGGAGCGCCATGCGCACCGCTTGTTCTTTGCGCTGTCGGTCCTTCGAGGGCTCAATCTGAGTCATCGCTCGCGCATTGTATCACAAGGATGGGGCGATTCTGTTGTCTTGGTCCAGGGTCAACGAGCCATTGGCGCATGCCAGAGTGAGAGATCTGCGGTGAGTTTCCCTCCCCCGTTCCCCGAGCATGCGCAGAGGGAATTCTTCGAGGTGTGACGAGCTCGCCGCCGGCCGGGATGCTGTCAATAGATGCTACCGGCTGCACGAATCGTCCAATCGAACCAAGGTCCGGAGAGGATGCCCAGTGCGATGATGCCCAACAGCGTCAGCCCGAGCGCCCACTTGTAGGGCACGGTGACCGGCAGCGGCTGGGCTTCGCTCTCGGAGCGATACAGGTAGACGATCTTGAGTACGATCAGATAGTAGTACAGGCCGACGATCGAGTTCAGCACGCCCACAACGGCCAGCCAGATGTAGCCGCGTTGGACCGCGGCGGCAAAGACGAACACCTTGGCGACGAAACCCACAAAGGGCGGCATGCCCGCCAACGAGAGTAGCCCGATCAGCAGGGCCAGCGCCACCATCGGCGCGCGTCGGCTTAGGCCGGCGAATTGGGCAATGTCGTCGGAGCCGACAATCCGCGCGACCACAATGACGACTGCAAAGGCGGCCAAATTGGTTATGACATACGCGCCGAGATAGAAGAGGGTGCTCGCCACGCCGAGCGGCGAGAGGGCTACCAGCCCGATCAGCGCGTAACCCGCGTGGGCGATGGAAGAATATGCCAGAAGCCGTTTGATGTTTTTCTGCGTAAGCGCCAAGACGTTGCCCAGCGTCATGGATGCAACCGACATGGCGACGACCACCCCCACCCAATAGGGTGCCACGGCCGGCGTGAACACGGTCAGCATAACGCGCATGAGCACGGCGAACCCCGCGGCCTTGGAGGCTGTACTGATGAAGGCCGTAATGGGCGTTGGCGCTCCTTCGTAGACGTCCGGCGTCCAGAAGTGAAGCGGGACTGCCGAAACCTTGAACCCAAAGCCGACTAGCACCAGCATGGCGGCCGCAACCCACAACACGCGCGGCATCGAACCCACGGCGATGGATTGAGCCACAGCCGCCAGGCGGGTTTCGCCGGTGAAACCGAACAGAAGGCTGAATCCGTAGAGCATGACGGTGGATGCGGCAGCACCGAAGAGGAAGTACTTGAGCCCGGCCTCGGTTGAGCGTGTGTCGCGTTTGAGGTAGCCGGCGAGCAGATAGAGCGGAATCGATGTGGTTTCGATCGCCAGGTACAACATCACCAGGTCACCGGCTGCGGCCATCAGGCACATGCCCAGGGTGGCGACCAGCATCAGAGCGTAGGCCTCACCGCGATCGGCCAGCCCTTCCACCCCCATCGCGAGGAGCGCCGAAAGCATCGCCGCCGCCATGAGGATGACGCGGAAGGAGGCAGCCAGCGTGTCCACGCGCAGCATGCCGCCCAAGATTTCGCCGCCGGCCGGGCGCAGCGCGGACCACACGGCCACGCCGAGCAGAATCGCGAGACCCGCGGCCGTGACCCACCCCAAAGATCGCCGCGCCACGCGGCGCAAAGTCATGTCCAGGCCAATGACGACTCCGGCCAGCGCCAGCAGCCCGATTTCGGGAAGAATGAATTGAAGCTCAAGAAACACCCAGCACCTCCACGCCCGCCGGCCTTACCGCGCCGCGCGCAGCACCTCGATCAGGCGCCACCCAACAAGCGCATGACCGAGTTCACTCCCGAAGCCACCAGCGGCGCCATCCAGGCGGGGAACACACCCAGCGCGATCAGAATGAAGGAGAGCACTCCCAGGGCCAGTTTGTCGAGCGGCGTCACGTCGCCGATGTGCCCCTCAAACTCCTCCGGCATCGGCCCGAAGAAGACGCGCCGCACGATGATCATGATGTAGGCCGCGGTCACAACAATGCCCAGCGCGGCGGCGATCGCCACGATCGGCTGCGCCGACCACACTCCCAGAAAGATCGGGAACTCTGCAACGAATCCCGAAAGACCCGGCATGCCCATCGATACCAGCCCGCCCACGATAAACGCGATTGCCACCACGGGCATCTTGCGAGCGAAGCCGCCCAGCTTGGGGATGTCGCGCGTGTGCGCGCGGTCGTAGACCATGCCGACCACGGCAAAGAAGAGAGCCGTCATCACCCCGTGTGAGAACATCTGCAGGCCCGATCCGATGTAGCCCTCGCGCGAAAGCGAGGCGAAGCCGAGCATGACCAGGCCCATGTGCGAGACCGAGGAGAACCCAATGACGTACTTGAAGTCGGTCTGCACCATGGCAATCAGCGCGCCGTAAACCACATTGACCAGGGCCAGGAAGATGATCCACGGCAGATGCACCTTGGCACCTTCGGGCAGCAGCATGATGGCCACGCGCAGCGCGGCAAATGCCCCCAGCTTCATCAACACCCCGGCGTGGAACATCGAGACTGCGGTGGGCGCCGCGACGTGGCCGTCGGGGCTCCAGTTGTGGAAGGGGAACAGGCCGCCCAGCACGCCGAACCCGAAGAAGACCACGGGGAACCAGATGCGCTGGAAGGCACCCGAGAACCCTGCCCGCTCCAGTTCAAGCATGTCGAATGTGTGCAGGCCCGAAGCGAAGAACATCGCCAGCGCGCCGACTAGCGCGACCACCGAGCCGATGAACAAGTACAAGGTCAGCTTCATCGCCGCGTACTCGCGCGTCTTCTGCCAGCCCCAAATCGCGATGAGCAGGTACATTGGGAAGACCGCGATCTCGTAGAAGAAGAACAGCTGGAAGAGGTCGAGCGAGACGAAGACCCCGAACACTCCGGTGGCCAGGATGAATAAGAAGCCGAAGAATTCGCGCGGCCGGTCATCTACGCCCCACGAAATGAGCACCCCGGTGAACATCACCACTCCGGTGAGCAGCACCAGCGGCAGGCTCAGACCGTCCACCCCGATGTGATAGGAGATGCCCCAGGCGGGCAGCCAAGGGATCTTCTGCACCATCTGGTAGCCGCCCTGCGGGATGTCGTAGGAAAAGTAGGCGACCACTGACAGCAGCAGGGCCACGGCCGAGGCCAGCAGGGCCACACCGCGAATCCACCCTTTGCGTTCGGCCGGCAGGAGCAGGATGATCACCCCTGCCACGATCGGCGTGAATACGATAATGCTCAAGATCGGAAAGGTCATGCACCCACCTCACTGCCCGCCAGGCCATCGAACGGAGGCATAGACTGGGCCTTTGCGCCTCTATCCAAAGAGCCGCGACACGGCGGCATTGATGACGTTCAGTAGCCACGCCGGCCAGATGCCGATGACGAGCATAAGCACCATGAGCGGCGCAATGACCACCACTTCGCGCGGGGCGATTTCGAGCGCCGTTTCCTTCCAGCGCGCATTGACCGGCCCATGCAGCACCTTCTGGATCGCCTTGAGCACATAGGCCCCAGTAAGCAGCAGGCCGAGCATCGCCACCGCGGTGAACACGGGGAAGATGGGCCAACTGCCCCGCACCACCAGGAATTCCGAGACGAACCCGCCCAGCCCCGGCAGGCCGAGCGAGCTCATCGAAGTGAAGATCAAGATGCCGCCGTAGATCGGCGCCAGAGGGAAGAGGCCGCCATAATCGTTGAGCTCGCGCGTGTGGGTTCGCTCGTAGAGCACCCCCACCAGGAAGAACATGCCGGCTGCGCTCAGGCCGTGATTGAACATCTGCAACACCGCGCCGTTCATCGCGATGACCGCATCGGCTGCGGAGGCCGTCCCGCGCGCCCAGGCTGCGGCCGCAATGCCCAGCACCACAAAGCCCATATGATTGACCGAGGAGTAGGCGACCAGGCGCTTGAAATCAGTCTGACCCCAGGAGGCGAAGGCGCCGAAAACAATGGCCGCAACGGCAAGCACGGCCAGCACCCAGGCGAAGGCTTGCGCCTGCGCCGGGTAGAGCGGCAGTACCAGGCGCAGGAAACCATAGGCGCCAAGTTTGAGCAGCACCCCAGCCAGAATCATCGAACCGGCGGTGGGCGCCTCAGTGTGCGCGTCCGGCAGCCAGGTGTGGAACGGCCACACGGGCACCTTGATGGCAAAGGCGATCGTGAAGGCCCAGAAGGCGATGGTCTTGACCGTGCCGATGGGCAGCCCGAAAAGCGATTGGTCAAGCGTCGGCCACCGTTCGTAGAGCACGGGCAGGTCGAATGTGCCCACGACCATCCGCAGCATCTGAATGGCCAGCAGCAGGCCCAGGGAGCCGCCCATGGTGTAGATGAGGAACTTAAGCGAGGCGTAATCGCGGTTCTTGCTGCCCCATTGGTTGATCAGAAAGTACATCGGCACCAGCCCGACTTCCCAGAATACGAAGAACAGCAGGAGGTCGAGCGAGAGGAAGACGCCCAGCATGCCCGTTTCGAGAAGCAGGAACAGCGCCAGGAACACTCGCACTCGTTCCTGAATGCTGAAGGCGGCCAAGATGCACAGCGGCGTGAGCAGCGTCGTCAGGAGCACCATCGGCAGCGAAAGCCCATCCAAGCCGAGGTGGTAATTGGAGCCGATAGAGGTGTACCAGCCGGCCAACTCTTCGAACTGGAACCCACCCGCGAACATGTCGAAGCGCATCCACGCCACGAGCGAGAGGGCCAGCGGGACCAGGCTGGCGAGGAGCGCCAGGGAGCGCAGCAGTTTCGGTTGCGCGTTAGGCAGCAGCAGGACGAGCGCTGCCGCGACCGTTGGGGTGAAGAGGATGAGCGAGAGAAGATGCGTATTGATGAAATCCATGACACCCGCTCCAGGTCGGGTCGGGCCGGCCTACGGCCGGAGCGCGCTCAGGTAGAAGAGCAGTGCGCCCACAACCACCACATTGACCAGGCCAATGAGCAAGTATTGCTGGACTCGGCCGGTCTGTAGCACGCGCAGAGAACGGCCGGCGCGCTTGGTGCTTTCGCCCACCAAATCGCCGAAGCCATTGATGATGGGCAGGTCGATTGCCCGCCGGAAGAAGGAGCCGAGCGCGCCGGCCAGGCGGCCGATGCCGTGCAAGACGCCGTCGATCAGCCCGCGATCCATCCACTGGTAAACGAACGTCTCACCAAACCAGCGCAATGGGCGAACCAGAATCACATCGTAGAGCTCATCAAAGTAGTACTTGTTCTTCAAGAGGGTATGCACCGGGCCCAGCGCGCGCGCCAGCGGATCCGGCGCACCCGCCGGCACGCGGCGGTACACCAGCCAGCCCAGCCCCAGACCGGTGAGTGCGACGCCGATCGAGGTGAGCAGCGGCACGGCCGAGAAGGCAACCGCCTCCGGCGCCTCGCCCAGCGTGCTGCCGACGAATTCGTGGAACCAGTTGGGCACGACACCGCCCAGCCCGGGGAAGTGCTCGGGGATGCCTACCCACCCGGCGGCGATGGCAAAGACCGACAAGAGCACGAGCGGCGCGGTCATCGTCCATACCGATTCATGAGCGTGGCGCGCAGCCTCGGTGCGGGGCTCGCCCAGGAAGGTGAGCGTAATCTGGCGCCCGGTGTAGAAGGCGGTGAGCAGTGCCGAGAGCGCCAGGGTAATGAACATGACCAGCTGTCCATGGCCGAAGGCGTCTGCCAGGATTTCGTCTTTCGACCAGAAGCCCGCGGTGATCAAGGGGAAGCCCGAAAGCGCGAGGCCGCCAATGAGGAACGTGGCGAAGGTAATGGGCATTCGCCGCCGCAACCCGCCCATGTTGAACATGTCTTGCGCATCGACGTGGTGGTCGCCCGTGTGGAAGACGCCATGCTCGACGCCGTGAATGACCGATCCTGAGCCCAGGAACAGCAGCGCCTTGAAGAATGCGTGGGTCAACAAGTGGAAGGCAGCGGCGACGTAAGCGCCGATGCCCACCGCCGCCACCATGTAGCCCAGCTGGGAGATGGTGGAATAGGCTAGCACGCGCTTGATATCGTTTTGTGCCAGGGCGATTGTGGCGGCGAACATTGCGCTGAACGCGCCGATAAACGCGATGAGGCTGAGGGTGATCGAGCTGCCGTGCTCCAGCCCGGCCGTGAGCAGCGGAAAGCAGCGCAGGATGAGATACACACCAGCCGAGACCATGGTGGCCGCATGGATGAGCGCCGAGACCGGCGTCGGCCCCTCCATCGCATCCGGCAGCCAAACATGCAAAGGCCACTGGGCCGATTTGCCGACCGTGCCCATGAAGAGCAGCAGCCCGGCCAGCGCAGCCATCGACAGGCCCGGGATGTAGGACCGGGTCTCGACGAGGCGGGCAAGCACTTCGTGCGAGAACAGTGTGCGATATGAGAGCGTTCCGGTCTGCGCGTAGAGCGTCGCCAGGCCCAGCAGCATGAAGACATCGCCGACGCGCGTCGTGAGGAAGGCCTTCACCGCGGCCCGCTTGGCGCTGTCCTTTCCATACCAGAACCCGATCAGCAGGTACGAACACAAGCCCATGATCTCCCACCCGACGAACAGGGTGAGCAGATTATCGGAAACCACCAGGAGCAGCATACCGAAGGCAAAAAGCGAGATAAAGGCGAAGAAGCGCGAATACAGCGGCTCCACGGAAGCCACGCTGTGCTCGTGACCGCTGGTGTCCACCGAGCGCGCCCCGTGCGGCGGCAACCCGGGCGTATCGTGCTCGCCGCGCGGCTGCCCGAAGTTGTGATAGCCCACACTGTAGACGAAGATCGCCAGAAGGGTCCAGGCGACAAAGAAGAGCGTCACCGCGCCCAGTGGGTCAATCAGCGTGCCGACGGAGAAGACCGTGCTGCCGGATGGGAACCACGGGATGGAGGACTGGATGGGGTGCTCGGCCAGACCCTCGGTGCGCAGCGCACCTGCAAAGACGATCATCGCCAAGAGCCAAGAAACCGCCAAGAGGCCGATGGCCAGCGTGTGACTCAACCTGCGATGGGAACGGGTGAAGATCAGGATGACCAAGAAGGCCACCAGCGGGGGCAGCGGGATCAGCCAGAGCAATGGTTCAAGCGGCATAGCGTCCTCGGCAAGAAGTGTTCACCCACAACTGCGTGGCACGTTCCATCTCGGCGGGCAGCCTCAGCCGCGCAAAAGATCGGCTTCGTCGGCCACCACCGTGCGCTTAAGCCGATACAGCGAGATGATGAGCGCGAGCCCCACTGCCGCCTCGGCGGCGGCGACCGCGAAAACCATCACCGCAAATACCTGGCCGCTCATGCGAGCCGGCTCCAGATAGCGCCAGAAGGCGACCAAGTTAAGATTGACCGCATTGAGCATGAGCTCGATGCCCATCAGAATCGCCACCGAGTTGCGGCGCGCCAGGACCCCGTACAGCCCGAGGCAAAACAGCGCCGCCGCGACAATCAGATACCAGGAAAGTGGCACCATGTGTTCCTCACCTCCGGCGAACGGGCCAACAAGTCTCCCGCACAGCACTAGCGAGAGTCACCGGCGATGACAATCGCCCCAACCAGCGCCGCCAGCAGCAACACCGACGCAACCTCGAATGGCAGCATGTATTGCTCGGGCGAGAGCAGCGCCTGGCCAAGCAGCAACACCGGATCCTCGCCAGCCAGCGCCGGTGGCGTGGCGCTCGTGCCGGGCAGCGAACCCAGCAGCCAGGCCAGCCCGGCGAAGAGCGACATCGCCAACAGCGCAGGCAGCGGCCACCAGCGATGGGTGTGCTGCCCCCGCTCACGCATCTCGCGCCGGGTGAGCATGATGGCAAAGATGATCAGCGTGGCAATCGCGCCCACGTAGATCACCACCTGCACCACCGCCATGAAGCCGGCCTCCAGCACCGCAAACAGCGCCGCCACGCCGAACAAAGAGAGGATGAGCCACAGGGCAGCATGCACGATGTTGCGGCTGACGACAACCAGGGCGGCCGACACCAGCACGACGGCGGAAATCACCACGAAGATGACTCGGGCAATCGTCATCGTCACTCCTAACGCCTCAAGGCCGCCGGCGCCGGCGTAGCGGTGGAAGCCGCGCGCATCCGCGCTGACCGTCCGCGCATCCCGAGAATGGTGAGCACCAGGGCGGCCAGGAACACGTTCGCGCCCAGAAGCGCCGCGTTGCGCAGCCACAGGGAACTCTCGCTGAGCCCGCGGTTAACCACCGCCAGCAGCGGGATAAGGAACAGGCCGAGCGGCGTGAGCAGCTTCCAATTGAAGTCCAGCATCTGGTCGATGCGGATGCGCGGGAAGGTGGCCCGTGCCCAGACGAAGATGAAGTAGACGAAAGTCCCCTTGAGGATGAGGTACACGGCACCCAGCGCGGGGTAGGTCTCCGCGCCCGGGCCCGTCCATCCGCCCAGAAAGAGCGTGGCTCCCAAAAGGCCCATCGTGAACGAGTGCAGGAATTCGCCGACAAAGAAGAAGCCGAACTTCATCCCCGAGTATTCGATGTTGAAGCCGGCCACGATTTCCGACTCGGCTTCCAGCAGGTCGAAGGGCGCACGGCTAACTTCCGCCTGGGAGGCGATGAGGAAGAGCAGCGCAGCCAGCGGTGCCGAGAAGACAAACCACACCTCGCGCTGTGCGGCGACGATGCCGTTCAATCCCAATGAGCCCGAAAGCAGGACCGGCACCAGCAACGAGAGCACCAGCGGCACTTCGTAGGAGATCATTTGCGCCACCGTGCGGAATGCACCCAGCAGCGCGTACTTGTTGTTGGCCGACCACCCGGCCAGCATAATGGCCAGAGTCGAGAGAGTGCCCACGGCCACCAGATACAGGACTCCGACATTCAAGTCCACGCCGAACGCGTTCGTGGCGAAGGGGATGACCGCCCACAAGCCCAGCACACCGGCGACGGCGAGCACCGGGGCCAGGGCGAAGACGACGCGATCTGCGCCCAGCGGGGTGATATCCTCTTTGGTGAAGATCTTAACCATGTCCGCGAAGACCTGGAGCAGACCGAACGGCCCGACGCGGTTCGGTCCCATCCGGTCCTGCAAACGCGCGATCCACTTGCGCTCGAGCCAGATGAGCGGGACGGCGGTGAGCAAGGCGAGCAGCGGAAGCAGGGCCGCAACCAGCGCCGAGAACGCCCCGCGCGCGGCGCTCTGGCTTAGCCCGGCGCGCATGAGCAGGCCCTGCAGCCACATCCCTAGCGTATAGAAGAAGTCACCCAGGTTGACCATGCGTGCTTCACCTACTAACAGAAAATCGCCTATCGTGCTCTTGACGATAGGCGCGGGACGACGGACGGATTGCGTCTACTGCCACTCCAGGGCACCTTTACGCCATGCGTAGAGCAGGCCGACCGCTAGGATAAGGATGAAGAGCGCACCCTCGAGGGTGGCAAAGAGGGGCAGCTGGCCGTAGGCCCGCGCCCACGGGTAAAGGAATACGACTTCCACGTCGAAGACGACAAAGGCAAGGGCATAGACGTAGTATTGGGCCTTGAATTGCACCCAGCTCTCGCCCACCGTCTCGACACCGCATTCGTACGTTTGTTGCTTGATCGGGCTGGGTTTCTTCGGACCGAGCAGCCGCGCCATGATCAAAGCCGCCCCCGGCAGTACGATGGCTACGATCATGAAGATGCCGACCACCGACCACGCGTTATCCATCACCGACTGCCTCGCCAACGAAGAGATGCGTTCGATCCGCCAGGCGACCATTGCAGTGCGTCATCAAGGGTCAAAGAGGAGGCGCGCCCCAGGGGGACAGCGCGCCAGATAGTATCATGCAGGCAGAGAGTTGTCAAAGCCCGTCGGAATCATTTGCGCCATTAGTTGGTGCAAAGATTCTGCGGACTAATGAGATACGAAGGGTCTGCTTTTTGCCTGACATTGGCTGAGGCGTGGTCAGGCGAGCGAGTCGGCATCGATGGAAGCGATCAAGGACGGCAGACGGGCATCGCCGTTGCGTAGTACCTGATGGTCGGCGTCACGAAGGCACATGCGAGGGAGCCGCGCGCGAGGCGGGCTTCCGCAGTACGTACGCAGCGGTCGCAGTCGCTCGCCGCTGGCCGCGTGCCCGGCGCCGTGTGGCGCTACAATTGATGAACCGGCTCGTTGCAGGCGCACTCTAGGCCGGCTCATATGCCTCCGGGCTCACCACCATGAGTCGACCCCATTTCGCCATCAGGGTCACATCGGGGCTCGGGTTGCTCTTCCTCCTTGCGCTGGGAGCCAGCCATCTGGCTCTCACAGATATCGCGCACGGCGGGTCCGACCTGCGTCTCGAGTGGAATGTGCTGCGAATCTCGGGGACGGTGATTGCGGTTTTCATTGTGACCGCAAAGGCCGCCCTGAGGCGGACGGCCAAGCCTCACCGCTGACGCGCACACCAGCGCATCCCACTCCTCGCGAGGGGTCGCCTGCAGGCAGGGAGGCATCTATGCATTCGCGGCAAGCCGGAATGATGAAAGCTTACCTGCGATTGCAGCGCGTGGTTTCACCACCCCGCCGCGATCTTGTTGAGGAGAAGGACCGAGCGGACCTGGAGGCAATGGCGCGCCTCTTCCGACCGCTGGGCAAGGTCGAATGCCGGCCGGTCAAGGCCGCGGCGATTCCTGCCGAATGGATTGTGCCCGCCGACCTGATTGCCGGGAGGACCGTGCTCTACCTTCACAGCGGCTCCTTCAACGCCTGCTCAATTGGGACTCACCGCGCGCTGGCCGCCAACCTTGCGCTGGCTTTGAGAGCTCGCACACTCATCATCGATTACCGCCTCGCGCCGGAGCATCCCTTCCCCGCCGGGCTGCAGGATGCAGCCGCCGCATACGAATGGCTGCTCGGGCAGCCCACGCCGCCCAGTGATTCGATCCTCGCCGGCGATTCCGCCGGCGGCGGGTTGGTGCTGTCGCTGCTGATCGACTTGCGCGATCGCCGGCATCCATTGCCCAGGATGGGCGTATGCCTTTCCCCGGCCACCGACCTCACGATGAGCGGCGCCTCGATCCGCACGCACGCCGCCGCCGACCTCGTTCTGGAGACGCGCAACATGCATCAATCGGTCGACATCTACCTGCGCGAGACCGACCCGCGCAATCCGCTCGCCTCGCCGATGTTCGCGGATCTTCATGGCTTGCCGCCGCTGCTGCTGCAAGTCGGATCCGAAGAAATGTTGCTCTCCGATTCAACCGAGTTCGCGGCACGGGCCGAGGCGGCCGGAGTGAAGGTCACCCTGGAGGTCTGGCCGTGGATGCAGCACGTTTGGCATTTCGCCGCGAGCTTCGTCCCCCAAAGGGCGCGAGGCGATTCTTCGCGTTGCGCAATTTGTCGAGCGCACTTTCGGCGAATGATCCGAATCCTGCGCAGGAGACGGGCTGCATTACAATTTGTGGGCGCCCCATTGCACATCTCGGCTCAGGCCGCTGCGGGCCGTGGCCGAGTGGCACGCCGAGAGGAGAGAACACCTTGGAAGGACCCAATCTAGCTCACAATCTGGCGAAGCCGACAAGCGCCGCGGCACGCTCGGGCTTATGGGCTCTGGCCGGCGTCGTCGTCGGCTTCGCCCTGCCGGTGCTCGCCTGCGCCGGTATGGCTGCATTCTTCTCTCTCTCAACGGCTTCGCTGGCCGCGCAGTCGCCGGTCTCGTCTTCGAGCCTCGAACACATCTCCGGACCGTTCAGCGGGCCGGCGGTCGCGATTCTTGACGTGAGCGGCACCATCGTCAGCGGCGAGAGCGGCCCATTCGACACCTCGGTGGTCGCGGCCTCAGGGGAGTTGCTTCCCCTCATTCACCAGGCCGCGGCCGACGCGGACGTGCGCGCCATCCTGCTGCGGGTCAACAGCCCCGGCGGCTCTGTGGTGCCCTCGGATGAGATCTACCACGCGCTCAAGGAGAGCGGCAAGCCGGTCGTGGTGCTCATGGGCGACTTGGCCGCCTCGGGCGCCTACTACATTTCCATGGCGGCCGAATACATCGTCGCCAATCCGCACACGCTCACCGGTTCGATCGGCGTGATCAGCGAGTTCCCCGACGCACATGGATTACTCGAGAAACTCGGTGTGCAGTTCACGATCATCAAGTCCGGCGCCGCCAAGGACATCGGCAGCCCCTACCGGCAGATGACGGAGGACGAGCAGGCGCTCTGGCAGGCAATCGTCAACGAAACGTACGAAGGCTTCCTGAAGATCGTGGCGGAGGGTCGCGGGCTGCCGGTGGAGGAGGTGCGCGCGTTGGCCGACGGCCGCGTGTTCACCGGGTCACAGGCGCTTGAGCTCAAGCTGGTTGACGCGCTGGGCTACGAGCAGGAGGCGCTGGCCAAGGCGGCCGACCTGGCCAAGATCGAGGGCGAGCCGCGCGTGATTCGTCTTCACACACGTCAGTCGCTATGGGGGCTGCTTGGCTCCCGGATGAGCGGGGTTACCTTGCCGGCTGATCTGATTCGCCAGGCGCTCGGGCCGAGCCTTGAGTACCGCTGGATGCCGTAAGGCGACCCAAACGAGCGTGCGGTGATGATTCCTGGCGGGCGCCGATCCCTCTGAAGACCACCCGAGAGGGCCGTCAATGCGGACCCCGATCTGCGGGGGGTGGCAAGCCTGGAGCCGCGCGGCCATTGTGGCCGGCGCTGCATCTGCTTCTCCAAGATTGCCACGTCGTGCCGCCTCGCTCCGCGGGGCTTTGCTCCTCGCAATGACAAGGACTCTCTACCGTCTTTGCGAGGCCCGCAGCTCGTCCGATCGCAGGATCTACGCCGTGGCGAGCACCTGGCGAAAGGATTCAATGGCCCTGTCGACGCTTTGAGCATCCACCCAATAGTGGAGCGCGGCGCGGAAGCGCCGGGGAGCGATGACCTGCACGCGCACGCCACGTTGCGCCAGGCGTTCCGCCGTTTCACGGCCATCCATGGGGACGGATGGCGCCAACCCGAAGATCACCATGTTGGTATACGGCGTACCTGCGTCGAGCTGGATGCCCGGGATGCCCCCCAATCCCCGCGCGAGGCGCTGCGCATTAGCGTGATCCTCCGGCAGGCGGTCGACCATTGTCTCGAGCGCGACAATCCCCGCGGCCGCGAGTATCCCCGCTTGGCGCATCCCACCCCCGACTTGCTTGCGGATGCGCCGGGCTTGAGCGATGAACGCTTGGTTCCCGCAAAGCACCGAACCCACCGGCGCGCATAGCGCCTTTGAGAGGCAGAAGCAAATCGAATCGGCGGCCTGCACTAGGCGCTGCGTCGGCACACCCAGCGCGGCCGCGGCGTTGAAGATGCGTGCCCCGTCAATGTGCAGGGCCAGGCCTCGCGCGCGAGCCAGGCGGCCCATATCATCGGTGTACTCCGCCGTCAGCACCACACCGCCGCAGCGGTTGTGCGTGTTCTCTAGACAGATCAAGCGCGAGTGAGGGAAATGCACATCCTCGGCGCGGATGGCTTCGCGCACGTCCTCGGCACGCAGTGTGCCGTCGGTCTGATTGAGCACCGGGTACGGGTGGACCCCGCCCAACGCAGCTACACCGCCTGCTTCATATAAGAAGGTGTGCGCGCGGTCGCCGAGGATGACCTCTTCGCCGCGGCCGCAATGGCTGAGCACCGCCACCAAGTTGCCCATGGTCCCGGAGGCCACAAACAGGCCGGCCTCCTTGCCCATGCGCTCGGCCGCGATCGCTTGCAAACGGTTCACCGTCGGGTCCTCACCAAAAACGTCGTCGCCCACCTGCGCCTCGGCCATGGCGCGGCGCATTTCGGGTGTGGGATGGGTCACCGTATCGGAGCGAAGATCGATGTAATCCATGGCGTTTCCTTGGCGGGAATCAGCCGCGGCGAAGCGCGGCTAGAGTTCCAGCGAAATCCTCGGGCAGTGGAGCCTCAAACTCCCGCGCGCCAGCCTCGCCGGGCAAGGTGAGGCGCAGGCGCGCCGCGTGCAGCATCTGGCGCGAAGCACCAAGCGTCGGCGACCGCCGGCCATAGACGCGATCGCCAACAATCGGACATCCTATGTAGCTCAGATGCACGCGGATCTGGTGGGTGCGCCCCGTTTGCGGATGGATCTCGAGCAGAGCATGCTCGTCAAATTGCTCGCGGGTGTGGAACAAGGTGAGCGCCGGGCGCCCGCGCGAGGCCGGCACAACGCCCATGCGCTGACGGTGTACCGGATCGCGCCCGACGTGGGTCTCGATCCGACCGGAGGCGGTGGGTGGGCGTCCGTCGACCAGGCCCAGGTATGTTTTCTCCACCAGCCGCTCCGCGAAGGCCCGCTGCAGTGTGCGCTGTGCCGATTCGTTCCGCGCAATGAGAATCAGGCCCGAGGTGTCCTTGTCGAGGCGGTGGATGATCCCCGGTCGCTCGGTCTCGCCCACCTGCTCCACTTCCGGCGCGCGCGCCAGGACTGCGCTCACCAGCGTGCCGTGCGCGTGACCCACAGCCGGGTGGACAACCATGCCGGCCGGCTTGTTGATCACCAGCACATCGTCGTTCTCGAACACCACCTCCAACGGGATGGCCTCGGCCTCGACATCCATCGGCGCAGGCGGCGGGATGCGCACCAGCACCTCATCGCCCGCCTCCACCTTGAGTGCGCTGCGCACCTGAACCTGCGCATTGACGGAAACGAAACCTTCGGCGATCAAGCGCTGCAGGGTAGTGCGCGAATGCAGCGGGAGGGCCAAGCTCAGGAAGCGATCGAGGCGATCGCCCGCGCACTCAACGTGCAGGAGATGCCGGGTTTCGCTCACGGCGAGTGAGGTACGGGGTTTTCTTCGCTCGTCGCGGGATGGCGGCGCTGCTCGATGAGCATGTCCACGAGCAGCAAGGCCACGCCCACCGAGATGCTGCTGTCGGCCACGTTAAAGACCGGGAATGTGCCGACGGACACGAAATCGGTAACCGTCCCGCGAGTCAGGCGATCGATTAGGTTGCCCAGCGCACCGCCGAGCTGGAGCCCCAGCGCGAAGCGGATGAGCCACGAGGCACGCTCGACGTTGCGATAGTAGTAGATGATGGCGCCCGAAACGATGATGGCCAGGACGGTGAAGACCATGCCTCCGTTCTGAAAGAGGCCGAAGGCCGCGCCGGTATTCGTCCAGTGCACGATGCGTGCGTAGGGCGCCAGCCACTCGAGCGGCATCCATACCTCACCCAGCGCGAGAAGTGTTCGCACCAGGTGTTTGGTGTATTGGTCGAGCAGCACGATCGCACCGGCGATCGCCGCCAGAACGGCGTAGGTGCGCACCAGCATGGCACGAGGGGAAGTGGGCATGAGCCGAATTGTAATCCAAGCATGGCGCCATGCCAGGCCCGGCTCGCGCGTGCGAGCCGGGCCGTAGCGCCATGTCGAAGAGCGCGGCGCGCTTAGCGCGATTTGAGCAAGCCCACCGTCACGTGTTCACCGTCGAACTCGTCATTGACCCAGGGCGCGCCTTCCGGCGCGGCACCCGCGGTGAGCTCGACCGCCAGGGTCTCGCCCATCACGTAGTCGCGGAACTGTTCAATGGCTTGGGCTAGCGTCGCCGAGGCCGAGTAGAACAACCGGATGCGGTCCGAGATCTCCAGGTCCGATGTTTTGCGCAGGTCCTGCACGCGGCGGACGAATTCGCGCGCCATGCCCTCGCGCAGCAAGGAGGGCGTGACGTCGGTCCGCAGCGCGGCCAGCAGGCCCCTCTCCTCCGCAACGGCGAACCCTTCACGCGCGGTCAGGCGGACTTCCACTTCTTCGGGCGTGACCTGGAATTCCTCGCCTTCCACGGACACGGCGAGCGGCGAACCCGAGAGCAGAGCGCGGGCTGCCTGCTCGGGGTCAAGAGCCAGCAGCGCACTGCGCAGCTTCGGGAAGCGTGCTCCGAATTTGGGGCCCAGCGACTTGGGCAACGGGTTGAGCGTGTAGGAAACGACCTCTCCCGCCGCATCGAGCGGGCGCACCTTCTTCACATTGAGTTCGTCGCCCAAAAGATCCGCATGGCGCGCGAGTATCTCCATCTCCTGGGGCGAGGTCACGCTGAAAGCGATTTCCGGCAGCGGCTGGCGCACCTTGCGATTGGCCTTGTTGCGCGCCGCGTGACCGAGCGAGGCCCAGCGCAGCACCTGCCGCATCTCCCCGTTCAGACCCTCGTCGATCAGCGTGCGGTCGTACTCGGGCCAGTCGGCCAGATGAACGGACTCGGGGGCCTCCTTATCGAGCGAAACCACCAGGTTGCGGTACAACGCATCCGCCAGGAAGGGCATGGCCGGTGCGATGAGACGCGCGACCGTCACCAGACATTCGTAGAGCGTGGCGTAAGCGGCCCGCTTGTCGCCGCTCTCGCCCGCCCGCCAGAAACGCCGCCGCGATCGGCGCAGGTACCAGTTCGAAAGTCGGTCGACGAACGTCTCCACCGGACGGGTGGCCCCGAGCACATCGTAGTTCTCCATGGCCTCGCTCACCTGGCGGGTGAGCACGTGCAACTCGGAGAGGATCCAGCGGTCGAGATCGTTGTCGCTGCGGCCGGTGCGTCCTCCCGCCGGGTGGCCCAAGCTGGCCATACGCAGCAACGCCTCATCCGGCTGCCATCCGTCCAGCGTTGCGTAAGTCACGAAGAACGAGTAAGTGTTCCATAGGGTCAGCGTGAAATTGCGGATGACCTCGCCCACCAGATCGGTGGAGAAGCGGCGTTCCTGCCCGGGGGGCGAGGCCGTGTAGAGGTACCAGCGGAAGGCATCCGCCCCGTGGGCGTTTAGAACATCCCACGGGTCGACCACATTCCCCCGGGATTTCGACATCTTCTGCCCGTCACCATCCAGGATCAGGCCGAGGCACAGTACGTTGCGGAAGGCGACGTTGTCGAAGAGAAGTGTCGCAATGGCGTGCAGTGAATAGAACCAGCCTCGCGTTTGGTCTACCGCTTCGCAGATATAGTCGGCCGGGAATTGTGCACGGAAGAGCTCCTCGTTTTCGAAGGGATAGTGCCACTGCGCCACCGGCATCGAGCCCGAATCGAACCACACATCGATCAGTTCGGGCACGCGCTTCATCTCCGCTTCGCCACATGTGGGGCACGGCCACTCGACGCGATCCACATACGGCCGGTGCAGGTCGAGGGCGGCCTGAGATTTCCCGCTGAGCGATTCGAGTTCGGCCAGCGAGCCCACGCACATTTGGTGGTGGCAGCCCGGGCATTCCCACACCGGCAGCGGCGTCCCCCAGTAGCGCTCTCGGCCGAGAGCCCAATCCACATTGTTGGCCAGCCAGTTGCCGAAGCGCCCGCGTTTGATGTGCTCCGGGTACCAGTTGACGGTGTCATTGAGTGCCACCAGCCGCTCTTTGATCTGGGTGGTGCGGATGTACCAGGTGCTGCGCGCGTAGTAGAGCAGCGGCGTGTGGCATCGCCAGCAGAACGGGTAAGTGTGGCGGATGGTGCCGCTGCGCAGTAGCAGGCCGCGCGAGGCCAGGTCCTTCTCGATCAGCGGATCGGCTTGCTTCACGAACATCCCTTGCCAGGGTGTAACCTCCGGAACGAAGTTGCCGCGCGGGTCGACCGTCATCGAAATGGGCAAGTCGTTTTCGAGCGCGGCTTGCATGTCGTCGGCGCCAAAAGCCGGTGCCATGTGGACGATCCCCGTGCCTTCCGCAGTGCTGACGAAATCTCCAAGGATCACGCGGTGGGCCGGCTTCTCCAGCGGCATGAAGGTGAACAGTGGCTGGTAGCGCCGATCGCGCAGTTCCTCGCCCAGGTAATCGCCAACCACTTTGAACTCCTCGCCCTGCAGGACCTGGTCGACCAGATCCTTGGCCAGGATGAGGTACTCGTGTCCACCGCCGGCCGTGGTGCGTTCCACACGCGCGTACATCACCTTGGGATGGACGGCCAGCGCCACGTTCGCCGGCAGTGTCCAGGGCGTGGTGGTCCACACCAGGAAGGAGGTTTGCGGGTCGTCGCGCAACGGGAAGCGCACAAAGACGGACGGATCGGGCGTGTCCTGCTCGTACCCCTGGGCTACCTCGTGGTCGGAAAGCGGCGTGCCACACCGCGGGCAATAGGGGACGACCTTGAAGCCCTGATACAGCAGCCCGCGCTCCCAGAGTTGTTTGAGGATCCACCACACCGATTCGATATAGTCGTTGGTGTAGGTGACGTAGGCGTCGCTGAGATCAACCCAGAAGGCGATCCTTTCGGTGAGTTTCTCCCAATCCTGGATGTAGCGAAAGACCGAGGTGCGACAGCGCTCGTTGAATTTGTCGATGCCGTAGGCCTCGATCTGGTCTTTGCCCGTGAAGCCGAGCTCCTTTTCCACCTCGATCTCAACCGGCAGGCCATGGGTGTCCCATCCGCCGCGCCGCCGCACATGGAATCCGCGCATGGTACGGTAGCGCGGGAAGAGATCTTTGAACGCGCGCGCCAAGACGTGGTGGGTCCCCGGGCGGCCGTTGGCGGTGGGCGGGCCCTCGAAGAATACCCACTCCGGGTTGCCACGGCGGTTGTCGAGCGAGCGATGGAAGATGTCACGCTCCTTCCAGAAGCGCAGCACCTCCTGCTCCAGCCGCTTGGCGTCGAAATGCGATGTGACGGCTTCGAACATGCGTGCCTCCCACTCTCATCGCGGCACTCGCGCGCGGCGGGCCGCGCCGATCACGCGAGGGCGATTTCCAGACGTTTGTTGATGCGCCCCTTGCTCTTGTAGTCCGCGATGCGGATCGTCCCCACCTCGCGCGTGTTGGCCAGGTGCGTGCCGCCGTCGGCCTGCAGATCCAGCCCCACGATTTCCACCACGCGGATTTCGTGCAGGCCTTCCGGCAGCAGGTTGATTCTGGTGCGGATCAGGTCCGGAATCGCCAGCGCCTCATCCCGCGGAAGCAGACGCACCCTCACCTCGCGCGCCATTTCCACTTCCCGATTCGCCCGACCTTCGATTTCGCGGACCAGGTCCTGATGCATGTTCTCAAACTCGAAATCCATTCGGGCGCGCAGCACGTCCATGTTGCCGCCCGTGACGTGCGCCCCGTAATCGCGCCAGATGACGCCGCACAAAACGTGCAGCGCCGTGTGGACGCGCATCAGTGCGTAACGCCGATCCCAATCCAGCCGGCCGCGGATGCGCTCGCCAGCGGCAGGAGGAATACCTCCGCACGAGTGCATCACAACCGCGTTCTCTTTGCGCACGCCGCCAACGGACCAGGTGCGGCTCCCCGCTTCCAGGATACCCTGGTCGCATGGCTGCCCGCCGCCGCCAGGATAGAAAGCGGTGCGGTCGAGCACCACTCCCGCCGGGCCGGCCTCCAGCACCTGGGCTTCAAAATCGCGCATGTACGAATCGGTGTGGTAGATGAGCTCGGTCATTCGCCCTTCCGATGCGCCGCCGCATTAAACAGAAATCCCCGCCCACCACAGGGACGGGAGATCCGCGGTACCACCCTGATTCCTCCCTCGCGGGAGGCGCTCAACCGGGCACGTGTGCATGCCCGCGCTCGAATAACGGTGAGCGGTCCGGCTGAGTCTACAAGCGCAGGGCGCCTTCGGTCAGCAGCTCCGGAAGGATTTTCGGCACCCGATCCGCGCCCGGCTCTCACCACTCCCGGGCTCGCTGCGCAGATTGTAGGGCGCCTACTCGTTTCCATCAACGCCGATTTCGGTTTCGCCCATTATGCCACACTCGCGCGATGCCGGTCAAGGCGCGCTGGATTCCACGCTTCAGCCGGTCCGCGGCCGCCTAGCATGGCGTGTGTCGCTTGGATGATCACGAGCCAGGCAGATGCACACAGGGCGGAGCGGCCTGCGGGGCCGCTGCGCTTGGGGAAAACCAAGTCCCCTCTCCTTGGTGTATGGAGTGGGGACTCCTGTCGCCAATCGTTGGATTCTTAGGCCCGATTGCGAGCCTGTTGCGCACGCGCCGAGGATCGGCCCTCGGGCGGAGGCGCGCCTGCCACGTCGGGGGGGTCAGGGGCTAGCTTGCCGCTGGCGCACCTGACGCGCAATGAGTGCGACTGCGATCAGCGCTAGGCCGATGACGACCAAACCCGGCAGGCCTGCATCTTCGGCAAACCCGGTCTTGGGCAATGCCGCCGGCGTGATGCTGGCCGCGGCCTGCGGCGCGATCGCGGTGACCGTTGCGGGTGTCAGCGAGGCCAGCGCGGCGCGCGTTGCGGCGGCCTTGTTCGCGGCAATATCCGCGGTGGGGGCCGCGACGGTTCCGGCCGGCGTCATCTCGGTCGCCGTCGTCGCCCACGCGGTCGTCACGGGGGCCGCGGTGGTTCCAGCGGCGCTTGTCACGGCAACTGTGGTTACCAGTGTCGGCGTGCCCGGGGCCGCGGTCACAGCGATCACTTTGGTGGCCGTCGGCTTGAGCGGGGTGACCGTCGCGGTGGCGGTCGAGGGCGGCAGCGTGGGCTGGACTTGAGCGCCGGCCGTCTGTGTGACACTCATGGCCACAGCCGTGTTCTGAGCACTGATCGTTGCGACCTGGTCGGTTCGTCCGGCGCGCAAACGCGGCGCCAGCACGAAAGCGTAGACCAACAGCGCCACAACCGCGATGATCAGCACCCCTCCCATGATGGCGGCGACGATAATGAACAGTCGGTTGCCGCCCTCTGCGGGCGGCGGTGCGCTCACGTCAAAGTTATCGGTCATCGCTCGGTTCTCCTTCCTCTATCATCGCCTGCAACCACGCCCTGGGGTGTGCGGCTGCGCGGCCAGGAGTGCTTCATTCGAGAATATCCACGTTGGCCAGCGGGACGAGCACCATGCCTTCCTCGGTCAGTTCGACCTCGAGGCAGGCAGCCAACAGCCCGCTGGGCAAGGCGACCATACCGTGCGGCATCGAGGCAATCGTGCCTACCTTGCCCGCGTACGGCGCGCGGATGATGCGCACCCTGCGACCGACCACCGGCGCCACGCCCTCCGCCGGCACATCCGCCGTCCCGACGGCCGGGAGCGGGATGACCAACTCCGGCCGGCTGCCCAACCAAGCGTTTAGCGGTTGGGCGTTCAGGCTCGCGTCGCGGCCGACGTTGGTGGCCAGGAGTTCAAAGGCGGCGCTGTTCATCGGCCGCATGCCAAATCCGTCGGTGAGTGCCAGGGCGAAATGCGCCTCGCGCGCCGCCGGAACGAGAGCCGCCGGCATGCTGCCCACCATCAACCCGCGCACCGGCAAATTGGCCAGGGCCTGCAGCACGTCCGGCCGCGTCACCCGGCCCGCCACGACAATTGTGCTGCGCAGGCCAATGTCAATCGCCTCCGGCGTCAATTCGGTATCCGCCGAGGGAGTGGCCATGCGCAGGACTCCGACCTCTTCGCGGCCGTTGCCCCATACCGCTTCGACCAGCGCACCGATGGTCTCGATCGTCACCGAGCGCTCGGCCTCCATTCCCACCACAACACCCGGAAGCCCAGCGCGCAATTCAAACGGCTCGCCGACCGCCTCGAACACCAGCCGCCCTTCTCCCTGCACGATCACCCGGCCGCCCATCGGCGCGCGCACCACCCTGCGCATCCAGCCCACCGGGCCGGCCAGGATATCGCCATGGCTGACCGCGTCCCCCGCCTTGTAGCGGAAATACTGGTCCGCCTTCTTGGGCGGCACCCCCAGGTGGTGGGCGACGTCGATCAGAAAATGCTTGGGATACAGGGTGGTTCGACCGATCAAGTCGCCGGCCTGCACCTTCTGATTCAAGCGTGCAGTGATCGTGCCAGGCAGCGGCAAAGCACGCCGCCGGCGCACTATCACCAGGGGGGCAACGTGAGTCTGGGTTGGCAGGTCCATCGTCTCTCTCAGGCCCCGATCTGCATCAACCACTCTTCCTGGGCGCGGCGCTGCTTCTCGCGCTCTACTGGCAGCACCAGCGGACGGCCGCGCGCATCCAGGATCACGCCCACCAGCCCGCCGCTGACGGTGATCGTCCCTCCATGGCCGGCGCCGCCCAAGCCCAGGTCGAAGCGGCGGCTGGGCTGAACGGCCAGGCGGGCCTTCTCGCCCATCGGCAAGGGCAGCACTTCGATCGAACCGGCCAGGACCTGGCCGCGCACCTGGCGGCCGGATTCATAAGCCAGCGTATAGCGCATGGCCGTCTCGCCCTGCCGCCCTCGGCCCGCCGGCGCGACGACGGTTCCCAGGCTCGGGAAGCTGGACGAGCTAAGCACCTGCACGACGGCCAACGGGTTCACCCGCGCCGCTGCGCCGAGCAGCGGGAGCAAGCCGTGCGCGTCGAGGACCAGCGTGGTGATGCCAGCCGGTTCGAGCCCGTCCAGAAGTATCAGCGCTGCCTGGCCCGCACGAGGCGCACGAGCCAACACCGAGCCCGCGCCCAGGATCGGTTCGAGCAACGGTAGAAGCGCCGGCCACGGGCGGGCGCGCCGCAAATGCCAGGAGGGCGCCGCCGCTTGCACGGCCACCCGCAGCAGTTGGCGCGCCACGGCCTGCTCAATCCACAGATCCTCGACCGTAGCGGGGACCGAGCGCGGGTAGAGCGATTTGTTGTAGAGGTAATCGCGCACGTGGCCGTCGGAGAGATCCACCGGCAGCCAGCGCACGATCTCCTCCAGCGCGCAATGCTCGAGCAGGCCCACCGTCTCGCGCCCGAGGTTGAGGTCCGGGCGCACCGAGAGATCCACCGTCGGCCCGAAGCTCGCGGCCAAGATGGTCGAGCCGGCGCCAATTGAAGCCGCCAAGACGCCTTTGCTGCCCTCGTAGGCCTGACCCAAGAAGCGCACGATGGTGCCGATGCCCAGGGCGCCGGGCGTGAGCGCGCCGGCCGTCCATGAGAGCGGCTCGTCGAGGCCACTGATTTTGGTGCGCAGCAACTCGACCACCCGGTGATTGAGTTCGGTGCGCGAGCCATCTATCGATTCGATTTCCAGGCTGGGTCGGACATTCGGGCCAACGTAGACCGCGCCCACATCCTTCAGCAATACACGCACTCGATCGGCCACCTCGCCGTTACCCACAAAAAGAATCTGCGGGCGGGTATCGACCGAAAACAGGTGCACGCTCAGCCCCACCACTTCGAGTGTTTGCAGCAGCGCCTGCGAGGCGCCGCCTTCCGTGCCGCCGGCGATCACGATCAGGTCGGGGCGGGCCCGGATGAGCACATCCAGAAGCGATTCTTCACTCTGGCCGTCGCCCAGGCTCACCTCAGCCGCGACCCGCACCGGCGCCGAGCGGGCCAAGTTGCGCACGCTGCGCAGCGAGTATTCGGGCAGCAGGCCGACCAGGGCAGTGCGCACGTCGGCGGTGAGCGAGAACGAGAGCACCGCCACATCCACACCGTTGCCGTCCGGGCGCGAGGGCAGAATGAGCGATCCCTTGTCGTCGAGCAGGCTGCGCGCAACGATGGTGCCGAGAGTCTCCACCGCGTGGTGGATCCCCTCGCTCACATCGAGAAACGGAAACTCGGCTGTGGTCGGCGCAGTCGTGACACCCAGCAAGCGGTACTGGCTCTCGACTACATCGAACAGAGCCACCCGCGTCGAAACGGTGCCGACATCGACCGCCAGCAGCGACTCGGGTTCTTGCTTGATGGGCGCGGTGGCAGTGCGTTCGCTCATGGGAGGAGGCGCCCAAGGATCTGCTGCACAAACACCACGCGGTCGATGAGCGCTGTGAGGCTGGCAGTCAGGGCCCCGGCGTAAAGCGCGCCGAAGGCCACCGCCAGGAATATCTCACCCACCCGCGCGAACGGCACCACCCACAGTGGGCGGGCCGGCGCCTCCCCGGCGCGCGGCCGCGCGCCGAAATGGAAGTAGGCCAGGGTCGTCACGGTGCCCACCAGAATGATCAGGTTGCTTAGCGTGCCCTCCAGATCGAGGAACACCCCGCCGGACGACTGGCGCACCGGTGAAAGCGAAACGGCCGTGGCTGCAACTTGCGGGATGAGCGTCCCGGTGAGTGCACCGCCGATGGCCACCGCGGCCGCAAGCCCCACCAGGAACGCCATCGGCACGGAGCTGAGGACAGACAGGCGCGGGGTTGAACGCCCGATCATGAGCAGGACCATGATGAGCGGGATCCACAAGGCCGGATCGAGCCATGCCATCAGGTTGAGCATGCGACCGAAAAGCTGCGGCCACAAAACGCTCTGCCAGGCGACCGCGGCCAGATAGCCGGCCGTGACGCCGATGAGCAAGTGCGCGGCGATGCGGAACAGGACGTTGTCGCCCAGGACATAGGAAAGAATGGCCACGCTGAGGAAGAAGCCGAGAGCGGCCGCCGCAACATCACTCATGGCTGGTCCTGCGCATCGAGATCACGCCGCGGCGAATGACGGAGGCCAGCCCGCCGATGAGCAGGATCAGCACCGCCGCCAGAACCGCCATACCGAATGCGTCCCACATCGAGTCCGCCACGCCCAGCCGCCCGCAGCGGCCGCTGGCCGGGTCGAGGGCATTCAGGCACTCATAGGCCTCGGCCCCTGCTAAGCCCACCACCATTCCCTGGACCGACGGAAATGCGCTCTCATAATAGGGCCGCGCCAGCGGCTCGGCCGCGGCGCTGACGATCGCCACCAACGGCACGGAGGGGACGGCCGTATGCACCTGTTCAATCCAGCTCTGCAGCGCCGCCGGGTCGGAGGCCACAACCAAGATGGCCGAGAAATTCGACGAGGCGTGCAGCGCAGCGACCATCCCCGCATCCCAGCCTTCAGGTGCCGACTGGCCGTAGACTGCCTGCCACGGATTGGCGGCGAAGGCACGCAAGCCAATCGGGCCCGCGGGAAGGTAACCCAGCGGCAGGTAGTTGAACCCGCTTTGGTACTGCGGGTGGGCGGCGCGCGTACGCTTCATAAGGCGCTCGGCGAGCGCGACGCCCACCGGCCGCGTGGACACCGAGGCAATTGGGGCGCCGACGGTCATGACGTGGTCCAAGACGGCCAGCGCCGCCGCCTCGAGCTCGGCCGAGGCTGCCGCGTCGTAGTCCACGGCGAGCAGGAGCGGACGATCGCGAGGCAGGGAGTTGATGAGGTTGGCGGTCTGCAGAGTCTCGACCGCGATGACCGACGGACGGGCGAAGACCGATGTCCCGGTGGCGCCGGGGACAATCATGGCCGCGACAAGGATCACCAAGACAGCCAGCCCGCCCCAGGGCCGGGCCTGGGGGCGCCGGCGGGCGCGCGGTACCGCGCGCGATTCGGGTGTGGAGACAATGCGTTGCAGCAGTTCGGCGTGTGCGGCGTGGGCCGGTTGGATGTCGAGCAAGCTGGGCAGCACCGGAGGATGGCGTCCGACTTCGGCTTCGACTTTGGGTGGCAAGACGCCGCGCAGTCCCGCGAGCGGCCCTGCCGACTCGACACGCTCTTCAGCCTCACCCGGCTCTCCTTTAGGCGCCAACGGTCCTTCCACAGGTCGCATGGCGCGCAACCACGGGGGCAAGACGGCCTGCTCCAAACTCTCCCCGGGCGCTTCTATCGGCGGCGGTGTGGGCGAGGAGCCTGCGGTCAGCCATTCGGGCAGAACGCCGGGCGCCAGCAATTCCTCGAGCGGAGGTGTCTCGATGGGCGCGGCGGGAACACCCGCGAGGCCAGGCACGTCCACGGGCGCGGCAGCCTCTTCGCGAGCGGAAACCAGCCAATCAGGAATCTCTTTCTCGGAGTATGCGCCGCGCAATTCATCATCTTCGCTCGCGAACGCGGCCGGGGTTGCCGGTGCGGCGGGAGGTACGGCCTCTGCAGGAGCAGGAGCTGGCGCGGGCGCAGGCGGCTGCACATCGCTCAGCCAGGTCGGCACATTGCCCTCGCCGCCCGCCGGCTGCGGACCTGGGGCTGCGGTTGGACCCGTGGCGAGGTCTTCATGCGGAGCGTGCATCCAGTCCGGAGGCAAACCCTCGCCCGTGGCTTGGGGCGCGGGGAAGGAAGGCGCGGGGGCAGCGCCCGGCGTGCCTTCTACTGCGCGCCGTGCGCGCAGGCGCTTAAGCCACTCGGGTTCGTCTTCTTCAGAGGCAGGTTCCGCAGGGGTCGTCGCAGCCGAGGCCGGCGGCCTTGCCTCGCCAGATGAGGCGAATGCGGGCACAGGACCGTAGGGCTCAGCCGGTTTTCCAAGGCCGAATACACCCTCGGCCGGTGAGGTGGCGCCGGATGGCGCGGGGCTCTCGTCGTCGGTGCGCGTACGGATGCGTGAGAGCCAATCGCTGGCCTCCTGATCGGAGGGAGCCTCGGGCTCGCCGGAAAGCTCGCGCGTCCCGCCTGGCGTTGGGCTTCCCTGGTCTCTCAAACGCGAAAGCCAATCGGGCACCGTCTCGCCGCCGGAGGCCGAGGGCTCAGCAGCCCCCAGAGGCGCGGCGCCCGGGCCCACCGGCTTGAGGCGTGCCTGGCAATAGAGACAGGTCTCTGCCTCTTCCGCATTGGGCTTGCCACACATCGGGCAACGAACGTCAGCCATGCCTCTCCAGATCCGGTCTCACGCCTCGGCGGCGGCCATCACCGCTCGTAGGGTTGGTCGAACCCAAGCAGGACTCTCAGGCCCGTGGCCGTTGCGCCAAGAGCGACGCCCAGGATGATGCCGCGCGCGCCAGCCACCGCCGGCACTTGAGCGATCCAGTTGCGCAACCCCTCCAAGAAGGGCAGCGAGATGAACGGCAGAGGCGCCGTTCCAAGCAAAACCAGAAAGGCGGTGAGAAAAAACACGAGCGTCCCGAGCGCCTGCCGCCGGAAGAGGAGCCGCACGCCGGCCAGCAACAACACCACGGCCAGCAGTCCCATCAGGCCAATCTCCAGCGGCCGTTGGATCTCTGAGACGACCCACACCGAGTACGGGTGGGCCGGCCCGAACAAGACCACCACCGCGAAGACGCTGAAGAGCGAGATGACCATGAAGATGCTGTACAGATGCCCGGGCCGTTGCTCGCGGATCTTGCGCAGGTGAACCTGGAGCAGGTTGCCCACACCCAGCAGCAACGCGACCGTGCCGATGATCATGCCGCTGCGCAGCATGACATCCCGCACAGAGGCAAAGAAGGCACCCGGGAGGAAATACCCGAGCAGCATGATGGCGCCGGTGAGTATGGCGACGATGACCGAAGCCTTGATCCTCACAGCAACCCCAATGAGCGCACGACGGCCAGGCCCACGATGGCGGCGATGACCAGCCAGCGCAGGATATCTTGCGCCTGCAGGCTGGCGGCATGTGCGCGATTCACATGCAGGTAGGCTCCGGAGGCAAAGAGCTCTTCGCCGATAAGCGGATGATCGGCCGTGACGTAGAGGGCGGTCTGGCCCTGAACATCGAGCGTGCCGCCGATGACGGTGCCGCGCCGCGCTCCAGATTCGGCGATCAGGGCGGCTTCCGGGCCGACGGCTCCCAACACAATGGTGGCGGTGACGTCTTCATCGGGCGCTGTGTGCATGGCACCGGCGGCGTAGCCTTGAGCTCCCACGCCGGTCACCCGCCCCAGCAAGGGATCGTAGCGGTCTTCTGCGCGCTGCTGGCGGAAGGCGACCCGCAGCACATCTTGGGCGAGCAGCGCCACCGCGCCATCGCCCGAGGTGGCCAGGGGCGGTTTGTCGGAGACCGACCCGGCCGTGGCTATTTGCGAGAGGGTCGAAAGGCCAATGAGCGATGCAGCGGAATCGTTGGAGGTGAGCGACCCTGAGCCAAGCGCCACATGCAAGCGCGTGCCCGCCTCAACCGAGCGGCCCAGGTCGACCGCCAATGCATCGAAGGGCGGCAAATGGCGAAAGGTCGGCCACGTCGCACGGCGCGTGAGGCTGAAGGCTAAGATCAGCGCGGCCATCAGAACGGCCACGGCAAATGCGACCCACCCGATCAGCGCATCCACCTGGCGAAGCCTCCCTGCCTACCTCAGGAAGTGGGTCCGACCGATTGGCCGGGGGAGGGCATCTCGCCCGCTGGGCCTCGCTCTTCATCAAGCCAGGCCAGCCAGCGGGTCAGGGTGCCATCACTTACCCATGCTGAAAGCAGCGGTTCGGAGAGATGCAAGAGTTGCGCCGCGAAGAAGCGCAAGCCCGGTTCGTCGTTCAGGAGTTGGACCAGGAATGGGGGACCGGTCGAGCCTGCCGGCGCATCCTTCGGCGTCGTGCCCATGCGCGGTTCAGTCGGTCGTGCTCCTGGCAGATGCGTGAGCCGCATTTTCCCCCGTCCTTGTCGGACGCGGTCGAGTATAGCACAGGATTTTGGGCCATGTGCCCCCGCCGGAGCCGCATCGCTGCGGGCTCGGCTCACAAGCGCAGGCCCCACACCTCGCGCACCTCGTCCCCCCAGCGCGCATGCGCCGGAGCGTCGGCGCGCCGCTCATCATCTGCCCAGGTATGTATCTGGCTGCGGTCGAGGCGCGCCGCACAGTCTCCGAGCGCGGCCCACATTCGCGGCGAGAGGCGGCCGTCGGGAGTCCAAACGTGGGCCGTGACCGCGCCCGCCGCGAACGGCATGTCTTCCAAAACCACCCGCGCCCGCTCGCGGCCCGATCGCAGCGCGAGATCGGCGGCCACGAGGGTCCCCGGGGAGCGAGCGTCGTGCGGCGGGCGCTCGTCCGGGTCGAGGCGATCCCACATCTGTGCGGCCGAGCCGATGCCCCCAAGCGCCATTCCCCACCCGGCGGGAAGGGGCGCCGGCGCGAGCTCACATGGATCGCGGTCATACAGAATGTTGCGCAGGTTGGCGTGGACGGTCAGCGCGCGGCAGCGCCGCCAACAGGCCACACCGAAGCGTGAGTAGAAGCCCGGCGCGGAAGCGTTGCTGACGCTCAACGTCTCGCAGCCACGTTCGCGCGCCCTTTTCATGAGTGACAGCATCAGCGCACTGCCGAGGCCGCGCCCGGTAAGCCCGCGGCGAGTGTAGAGCACGCTCACGTTGAGGTGCTTACCGAAGGGAGGCGGCTCATCGCCAAAGTAAGCCTCGGCCTCAGCGCACACGGCGCCCTCCAGTTCGGCCACCAGGGCCACGCGCCAGGGACTTTGCATGTGCGCGAGGTGCCGCCGGCACAGCGCCTCATCCATCCACGGGCCGCCGTTCATCCATCGCTCGAAGGCAGTCAGCGTCTCGTACTCGGACCAGATGGGCTGGCCGTGTGCATCCCAGCCCTTCCAGGCGATCACATCCGAACGATGGACGAGGCCGATCGCGGCGGCGTCGTCAGGGCGCGCCGGGCGAACGAAACATTCGCCGGGATGAGTCGCCCTCATCGGACGCACGCCAGGCGGCCCGCCTGTGTGCTGCCAACCGGCGGTGTCACCCCTGGCCGCGCAAGATACAAGTCGGGTAATGCCTGCGCGTGTGCAACGCGCGAGCCAGGACGAGGCAGAAATGCGGGCCAACATGCATGCGCGCCGGGAATTCCCATATTTCAGATACAAATAGAATGACAGCCTTCTCGCATTTTCGTGCCTATCGTCACTCGCCGCATCGCGCGCCCGGCAATACAAATACTAGGATGTAGAAGAGGCTGTGCGCGCCATCGCCGCACTCCACGTTGTGCACCTCCGACAGCTTTGCGCCTCCTCAGCCAACAACAGACGGCACAACGCGGCACGCGCGAGAGGTTGCGGGCACAGCCCTGCGCGCCGCGACACCTGGGAGAAAGGTCCATGAAGCCAACCATCGTCACGATCGATGCCAACGAAGCCACGGCCTGCGTCGCTCACAAGTTGAGCGAGGTGATCGCCATTTATCCTATCACGCCCTCCTCGTCGATGGGCGAGTTCGCCGACGAATGGTCGGCGGCCGGGCGCACCAACTTGTGGGGCACGGTGCCCCTGGTGATGGAGATGCAGTCGGAGGGCGGCGCGGCGGGCGCGGTGCATGGCGCGCTGCAGGCCGGCGCGCTGAGCACGACTTTCACCGCCTCGCAGGGCCTGCTGTTAATGATCCCCAACATGTACAAGATTGCTGGCGAACTCACGCCGACGGTCTTTCACGTCTCGGCCCGCACGCTGGCGGCGCACGCGCTCTCCATTTATGGCGACCACTCGGACGTGATGGCCACCCGTGCCACCGGCTTCGCCCTCCTAGCCTCCAACTCGGTGCAGGAGGCGCACGACATGGCGGCCATCGCCCATTCGGCCACCCTGCGCGCGCGCGTGCCGTTCGTCCACTTCTTCGACGGCTTCCGCACCTCGCACGAGGTCAACAAGATCGAGCAGATGTCGGCGGAGCAGATCCGCGGCATGATCGACGATGAACTCGTCGCGGCCCACCGCGCGCGTTCGCTCTCGCCCGATCGGCCGGTGCTGCGCGGCACGGCGCAGAACCCGGACGTGTACTTCCAGGGACGCGAGGCCGTCAACTCGTTCTACGCGGCCTGCCCGGGCATTGTGCAGCAGGCGATGGACCGCTTCGCCTCGCTCACCGGGCGCGCCTACCATCTCTTCGAGTACGTCGGCGCGCCGGACGCGGACCGGGTGATCGTCATGATGGGCTCGGGCGCCGAGACGGCGGCCGAGACGGCCCTCTACCTTAACGACCACGGCGAGAAGGTCGGCGTACTTAAGGTGCACTTGTTCCGTCCGTTCTCGGTAGAGCACTTCTTGCCCGTGCTGCCGGCCACGGTGAAGATCATCGCCGCGCTCGACCGCACCAAGGAACCCGGAGCGGCGGGTGAGCCGCTGTATCAGGATGTGGTTACCGCGCTAGCCGAGGTGCAGACCGGCGCCACGCCGCGCTTTGCCAAGACCCCGCGCGTGATCGGCGGGCGCTACGGCCTGTCGTCGAAGGAGTTCACACCGGCCATGGTCAAGGGGGCGTTCGATGAGATGCGCGCCGCCGAACCTCGCGGCCACTTCACCGTCGGCATCCATGACGACGTGACCCACACCAGCGTGGCGTTCGATCCGACCTTCTCGATCGAAGCGCCCGAGACCGTGCGCTGCGTCTTCTGGGGGCTGGGCGCCGACGGCACGGTGGGCGCCAACAAGAACTCGATCAAGATCATCGGTGAAGAGACCGACAACTACGCCCAGGGCTACTTCTTCTACGACTCGAAGAAATCGGGCACCTACACCATCTCGCACCTGCGCTTCGGGCCCAAGCCCATCCGCGCGCCGTATCTCATCAGCCACGCCACCTTCGTAGCCTGCCATCAGTTTTCGCTGCTCGAGCGCTACGACGTGTTGCAGTACGCCGTGCCGGGCGGGGTGTTCCTGCTCAACAGCCTGTACGGGCCGGACGAGGTGTGGGAGCACCTGCCGCGCGAGACCCAACAGCAGATCCTCGACAAGAAGCTGCGCTTCTACGTCATCGACGGCTACGAAGTGGCGCAGGAGACCGGCATGGGCGGGCGCATCAACACCATTATGCAGACCTGCTTCTTTGCCATCAGCAACGTGCTGCCGCCCGAGCAGGCCATCGCCGACATCAAGAAGAGCATCCAGAAGACTTACGGCAAGCGTGGCGAGGCAGTCGTCCAGCAAAACTACCGTGCGGTGGATCAATCCTTGGCCAACCTGCACGAGGTGAAGCTGGAGGGCAAGCGCGTAGCGGCCAACGCCAAGCCGCGCCGCCAGCCCGTGCCCGAGGCCGCCCCGCAGTTCGTGCGGGAAGTCCTCGGCCCGATCATTGCCGCACAGGGCGACAGCCTGCCGGTGAGCAAGATGCCGGTGGACGGGACCTTCCCCACCGGGACCACCCGCTGGGAGAAGCGCAACATCGCGCTCGAGATCCCCGTGTGGGAGCCGGACCTGTGCATTCAATGCGGCAAATGCGTCTTTGTCTGCCCGCACGCGGTCATCCGCCACAAAGTCTATGACCCGTCGCTCCTGGCGAGCGCGCCGCCGACGTTCAAGAGCCTGGATGCCAAGTTCAATGAATTCCCGGGCACCAAGTACACGGTGCAGATCGCGCCCGAAGATTGCACTGGCTGCGCGCTGTGCGTGGAAGCCTGCCCGGCCAAAGACAAGAGCCAGGTGGGACGCAAAGCGCTCAACATGGCACCTCAGCCTCCGCTGCGCGAACCCGAGAGCCACAATTGGGAATTCTTCTTCGGGCTGCCAGAGGTCGATCGCGCTCAGGTCAACCCGGGCACGATCAAGAACTCGCAGTTGTTCGAGCCGCTGTTTGAGTTCTCCGGTGCGTGCGCTGGCTGCGGCGAGACGCCCTACGTCAAGCTGGTCTCGCAGCTCTTCGGCGATCGCGTCCTGGTGGCCAATGCCACCGGCTGCTCTTCGATCTACGGCGGCAACCTGCCCACCACGCCCTGGGCGCACAACCGCGAGGGCCGCGGCCCGGCCTGGTCGAACTCGCTCTTCGAAGACAATGCCGAATTTGGGCTGGGCATGCGCCTGACCCTCGACAAACACGGCGAGTATGCGCGCGAGCTACTGCGTCTGCAGGCCGACCGCATCGGTGAAACGCTGGTCACCGAATTGCTCGAGGCCGATCAGTCGAGCGAGGCGGGCATCATCGCCCAGCGCAAACGGGTGGCCGCGCTGCGCGAACGCCTGACCGGGCAGAGCGACCCGCGCGCGACCGACCTGGCTGCGCTGGCCGACGTGCTGGTGCGCAAGAGTGTGTGGATCGTTGGCGGGGACGGATGGGCCTACGACATCGGATACGGCGGTCTGGATCACGTCTTGGCCTCGGGGCGGGATGTGAACATCCTCGTGCTCGACACCGAGGTGTACTCCAATACCGGCGGCCAAGCCTCCAAGTCCACGCCGCGCGCGGCGGTGGCCAAGTTCGCCGCCAAGGGCAAGGGGATGGCCAAGAAGGGCCTGGGGCTGATGGCTATGTCGTACGGCTCGGTCTACGTGGCGCAGGTGGCCATGGGCGCCAGCGACCAGCAAACGCTGCGTGCCTTCCAAGAAGCGGACGCGTACGATGGACCGTCGCTGATCATCGCTTACTCGCACTGCATCAACCACGGCATCGACATGCGCAAGGGCCTCGAGCAGCAACGCCTCGCCGTGCAGACCGGTTACTGGCCTCTGTTTCGCTACAATCCGGCGCTGACCGCGGAAGGCAAGAACCCGCTCAGCTTGGATTCGAAGGAGCCGGCTCTGCCGCTGGCGGACTATGCCTACAATGAAACTCGCTTCCGCATGCTCCTGCAGAGCGACGAAACGCGGGCCGAGGCGCTGATGAAGCTGGCCCAGGCGGACGTGTATCGGCGCTGGGCCATGTATCGCTATCTGGCCGACCAGCCCGCGGACAACGGCTCGACGCGCTAGGTCAGCCTTTCAGGCGGGGCGCCCCGGCGATCGCGGGCGCCCCGCTGCACGACCTGCCCATGGTTCTTAGGAGACCGCCCATGCCCGACCTGACCACCTCATACCTCGGACTGCCGCTCAGGAACCCGTTGGTGGCATCCGCCTCGCCTCTTTCAAAGAAGTTGGACCGCGTGCGGCGGCTGGAAGACGCAGGCATTGCCGCCATCGTGCTCTACTCGCTGTTCGAGGAGCAGATCACGCATCAACAACTCGAACTCGATCACTATCTGACGCGCGGCACCGAGACGTATGCCGAGGCGCTGACCTACTTCCCCGACCTGGGCCAGTACAACCTTGGGCCGGAAGCCTATCTCGAGTATATCCAGAAGGTGAAGCAGGCCACGCGCATTCCCATCATCGCCAGCCTGAACGGCATTTCTGCAGGCGGCTGGGTGGATTATGCACGCCGCATTCAGGAGGCGGGGGCCGATGCGCTCGAACTAAACCTGTACTACCTGCCGACGAGCGTGGATCTCACCGGCGCCGTGCTCGAAGATGATTATGTCAACCTGGTCCGGCGCATTCGATCGATCGTTCGCATCCCGCTGGCCGTCAAACTCAGCCCGTTCTTCACTTCAATCCCCAACATGGCGCAGCGCCTGACGGAGTCTGGCGCCAACGGCCTGGTCCTCTTCAATCGCTTCTACCAGCCCGATCTCGATCTGGAGACGCTGGAGGTGGTGCCCACCCTGGAACTCAGCCGCTCGGCCGAGTTGCGCCTTCCGTTGCGCTGGGTAGCCATTCTCTACGGGCGAGTCGCGGCGGACCTGGCGATTACTGGCGGCGTGCACTCAGTGCAGGATGTGATCAAGTCTGCGATGGCCGGCGCGAGCGCCGTGATGATGGCCTCCGAATTCATCGAACACGGCGTGGGGCGCGTCACGCAGATTCTGGGCGACCTGCAGGCCTGGATAGATCAGCGCGATTACGCCTCCATCGGCCAGATGAAGGGCAGCATGAGCCAGCGCGCCGTGCGCGAGCCAGCCGCCTTCGAGCGCGCCAACTATATGAAGGCGCTCAGCTCGTTCGACAATCGCCTGCCGTAGCGCATCGCGCCGGGCTTCGCTGGCGCGGGAACGACGCCCTTCGCCCTACCCCCTGCCCCCTCCCCTCAATGGTCATGGAGGGGGAGTTCTATTCTCTGGGGAGTGGGGAGTAATGCTCCCCATCCCGCTTCGCGGGACAGGCTTTCAGATGCCCACACTCCTCACGAGTCTGCTGGGGAACGGCACAACGCGCATGAGGTGCATTGGCCCGTGTGCAGTAATTGTCGGCGTCCCGGCGTATTCGAAGTGGGGACCCAGGGTCCGTGCTCCGGGGATCTTCTGGCAGGAATGGGCCGAGTGGATTCCCGCCAGGCTCACGCGGGAATGAGGACCTTGTCACACGCGCGCCTACTTCCAAGACACGCGTCGAGCCATGCCGTGCACTACCTAGCTGAGTTGGGTGAAATGATGTTGCAGGTGCGCCGAATCAGGGAGTGGGGCTCGGCGTTATCGTGGCCGAGAGTTCCGCCGCCAGCCAGCCCTCGTGTCCCTGCGCGTCTCGCACGAGCACCCACATCCGGCCACTAGCCTCGATCGGCTCTCCTAGGATCTCGATCAGCGCTCCCTCCTCAAGCGAACCGGTGATATCTCCAGCGGGAGCACCGCGCAGCAAGGCCCCCTGCCCGTCGGTGTGCCACACGATGGCCATGACCGGAACCGAGGTCGGCGTCGGCGTCGAGGTTGGCACGGGAGTGAGGCTGGGCGCCACCGTTGCCGAGGCAGGCGGCGGTGAGGTCGACGATGGCGTGGGGCTCGGAGTTGCGCTCGCCGTCGCCGTGGGCGTGAGCGTGGGGACGAAGACAAAACCGGACGGCCCCTGACGCGATAGCAGCACAAATGCGAGCAGTACCATGCCGGCCGCCGCGAGCCCGGCCACAGCCGGCCCCCAGGCGCCGAGAACCGCCCCGAGCGCGGGCCGGATGCCGAGTACCAGGTAGACAAGCATGCCGGCGACAAATGCAATCGAGGCATAGACCAACACCACCTCGAGTGCGGCCGCGGCTTCTCGCAATTCGCCGCTACCCAGACTCCACCCGGCTGTAGCCGTCGGCACGAGAAGCAGAAACGAAAGAGCGGCACTGGGCAGGCGCGCCTCGCTTGGGGCGCGTGCCAGGCGCAATGCCAGCCAGGCCGAAGCAGCCGCGGCCAACACTACTTCCACCCAACCGGCCACCACACTCGAGGCAAGCGGCGCAGCAGGCACGACACGCACAAGGTTGGCCAGCCAGCCGCCGAGGGCGGTCACCGCCAGCACAAGCACCCAGCCGATGAGCAAGCCCGCCAGATTGCGCAGCGCGTGACGCACGGAGCCCGCGGCGGCGCCCAGTGAAAGACCGGGCAACGGCGAGAGCAGAGGAGCAGCCAGTGCCGCCGTGACTTGCAGCGCCGGCGAGCGGAGCCCATACGCCAGCACCATCAGCCCCGCGGCAGCCAACATGAAGAGGAAGAAATCGAACGTCGGAATGGCGCGCCCGGCCAGGCCACCGAACAGGCGGGCCTTCTCTTCGTCGTGCAGAGCTTCCCACCAGGCGTGGGTACGTCGGCGAACGGGGGTCTCGTCCTCGGAGGATATCGGCATGAGCGGAGCCATGATCGGTCACTCCCTGAGCGTGGCAACCAGACGCATCGGGTGGAGCAGCAGATCGAGGGCGGCCGAGATGCTGGGTGCCACCACATCCGCCGCCGCGAGGCTGGCTGCGGCCAACCCCTCCGGCGACACGACGGCAATGCCCAACCCTGCGGCGCGCAACATGGCGGCGTCGTTCGCCCCCTGGCCGATCGACACGACGCGCTGCGCGCCGAGGGCAGTCACGAAATCTGCCTTCTGTTGAGCTTCACCGCCTGGCTGTAGGCGCACGGCGGTCAGGCTCAGCACCTGATCGATCTCAGCCTGGCGTCCAAACGTGTCGGCCGTCAGTAAGTGGATGGTCAGCCGGCCGCGCAATTCAGCGAGTTGCCGAGGCACCCCGTGGATGAGCTGGCCATCCACCGCCAGCGTACCGTTGACGTCGAGCACCAGGTGCTCGAAGCGCAGTGGGCCGCGACCAGGAATGTTGACTTCGACTGCCATCGCACTCTCCGCTCGGCGATTATAGCCCAGAGACCAATGCCCAGGGGTGTATAATGACCGCATGACGGAGTCGATGGATCGCCTCGATACAACCCAGGCCAAGCGCGTGCAGCGCGGGTTGATCCTTGTCGGCGCGCTGGCCGTACTGATCGTGGCCGGTTTGGCAGTGGGCCTGTTCTTCCTTTCGCAGAACGAAGCCGCCACGCGGACCGTGCGCGATCTCTTCATTATCGTCTTGGCGCTTGAATTCATGGTGCTGGGCATTGCGCTGGTGGTGCTGCTGGTACAACTTTCGCGGTTGATCCTCTTGCTGCAAATGGAAATCCGCCCGATGCTCGAAAGTGCGAGTGAGGCTCTCAACACCGTGCGCGGAACCACCGATTTTCTGAGCGAGAACCTCATCCAGCCGGTGATTCAGCTCAACAGCTCGCTGGCCGGCATGCGCAAGCTGTTGGAGATGTTCAGACTGTTGCGCCCATAGTCCCGGTCGGCCCGGGGGGCCGTCCACCGTACGCACTTCCCCACGTGAGTGAAAGGAGTCGAGCATGTCGGAACGCGATAGCGATCTGGGGGCCTTCCTAGCAGGCATATTGGTTGGCGGCCTGGTCGGCGCCACCGCGGCGTTGCTCATGGCACCACAGAGCGGGGAGGAAACACGCACGATGATTCGCGAGCGCGGCATCGAGCTCAAGTCGCGGCTCGAACAAGCGGCCGCCGACGCGAAGGATCGCGCCGAAGATGTGATTGAAGAAGGCAAGCAGCGTGTCGACAGCGCGGTCGATGCGGCTCGCCGCGCGACGCGCCGCCGACGCCCGGATGCAGAAAGCGGGACGGTGGTGGAATAGGTCCCCCTGCGAAGCAAACAAGCGAACATTGGCAAATGACGGCGGGCACCCGGTCGTTTGGGTGCCCGCAAACATTTGTCTGAGATATGGCTTTGCCCTTCAAGGGAGCTGCCGGACCATAACGAGTGGACGATGTGACCGCGGTTGGGTTCCGCAGTTCACGCAGCGGCTCCGATTTGCCGCGAGCTCACCGCGATTGTAGACCTTCGATGAGGCCGGGTGCCATCTGCCCACACGCACAGTCTGAGCACAGGCGGATGTTCACCACAGGGCTCTCGGCACGGAGGAGGCTCACAGCAGGCGCTGCATCAGGTGAGTGAGTTGGCGGCAGAGGATGACTCCCAAACGCATTGTTCTGATCACATATGGTTCGCGGGGCGACGTTGAACCGTTCGTAGCCCTGGGGGCAGGGCTCACTCGCGCCGGGTACGCCGTGCGCCTCGCGGCGCCGCAAGTCTTCGCCGGATTGGCCCAGCCTCACGGGGTCCAATTGGATGGGCTGCCAGGCGACCCGGGGCAATTGGCCCTCAGCCTGACCGATCGAGCGGGCACCAGCTTCCCGCGCCAGGTCGCGCGCATGGTGGAGCACGTCTTTCCGCTCGCCGAGGCAGTCTTCACCGCGCTGGAGGCCGCGACAACCGATGCGAGCCTAGTGATCCACTCGTTTCTCATGGTCGATGCCGGGCACACCCTGGCGCGCCGCCGCGGGATTCCGGACATCTCCGCCCAGTTCTTCCCCGTATTCGCTGCGACGTCCGCCTTCCCCGGAGTCGGTCATCCGGATCTTCCGCTTGGTCCCTTGTACCGGCGCGCAACGCACGGCCTGAACAACATCGTCTTTCGGTTCGGCGCCCGGCTGCTGTACTCACGCTTGCGTGCGGCCCATCCCCATTTGCCACCGCTCGAAGCATGGCCCTTCTCCGGGCCGGTCGCAGCGCGCAGCCCTTTGCTCTTCGCCTTCAGCGAGCTCGTTCTCCCGCGCCCGTCCGATTGGCCGGCCAATGTCCACCCCACCGGCTACTGGCCCCTCCCCGCTCCAGCTGGATGGGCGCCGCCCCCCGCCTTGGCTCGATTCCTGGAGGCCTCTCCCGCCCCGGTCTACCTCGGTTTCGGCAGCATGCGCAGCCGGAAGATGCCTGTCTTCCTGCAAGCCGCGGTGGAGGCATTGACCTCGGCTGGCTTGCGCGGCGTGATTGATGCCTCGCCGACGTCTCTGGCCGGGATCCCATTGCCCGACAGCATCCGCGCCGTCCAAGGTGTGCCGCATGCCTGGCTCTTCCCCCGTATGCGGCTCATTCTGCACCATGGCGGGGCAGGCACAACCGGGGCCGCACTGCGAGCCGGCGTCCCTTCGGCGGTGCTTCCCTTCTGGGCCGATCACTTCTTGTGGGCTCGGCAAACGCATGCCCTGGGCGTGGGCCCCGCCCCTCTGCCCGCCTCACGCATTACCCCACGCCGGCTGCGAGCGGTGCTGGATCACGCCGAAAGCGACCCTGCAATTCGCACTCGCGCCTCGGAATTCGGCAACCGCCTGCGGCGCGAAGACGGGGTGGAAGCCGCCGTCGATATCATCCGCGCAATCCTTCGCTGAAATCATGAAATGCTGCGCCTGCACAAGGCGCAGTTTGTGGCCCGATGGCCTCGGCAACCATGGTGCGCCCCGCGACTCCATCACCTCCCGCTACGACAAATCGAATCGCTCACCTGCGGGTCTACGGTATAATCTTTGCGAGCAACAGCCAGGTGCGCGTAGGCCTGGCTGCGCGCTAAGGATGCGAAGCGTGGGCGGCGACCCGATCCATTTTGGCACCGACGGCTGGCGCGGCAGAATCGCCGAAGACTTCACCTTCGCCAACGTACGCCGCTGCACCCAGGGCTTCGCAGAATTCCTTCTGCAGCACAGCCCTGCCGGTCGGGCAGTGGTGGTCGGCTACGATCGACGCTTTGCTTCCGAGCACTTTGCCGCCGCGGCGGCCGAAGTCCTGGCCGGCAACGGACTGCGGGTCCAACTGACAGACCGCGAGACGCCCACCCCGGTCATCGCCTACGCGGTCAAGCAGTTGTCGGCCGCTGGCGCCATCAACATCACCGCCTCGCACAACCCGGCCAGCGACAATGGATTCAAGGTACGCGACGAGCACGCGGGCGCGGTCGCGCCGGAGGGCCTCAAGCGCATTGAGGCCGCCATCCCGGCAGATGAAAGCAGCGTGCGCCGCATGCCGCTCGAGCGCGCCGTGCGCGAGGGGCTGGTGGAACGCTTCGACGCGCGCCCGGCCTACTTGGAGCAGGTGCGACGCATGGTGGATCTGGAACCCATCCGCCGTGCAGGGCTCAAGGTGGTCTTTGATCCGATGTGGGGCAACGGCGCCGGCTGGATTCCGGAACTGCTGGCTGGCGGCAAAACGGAGGTGGTCGAGATCCACTCGGCGCGCAACCCGCTGTTCCCCGAGATGCTGCGTCCCGAACCGATCCGGCCCAACGTGGACGTGGGTCTGCAGACGGTCGTGCGCGAACGCGCTGATGCGCTGTTAATCACCGACGGCGACGCCGACCGGGTGGGCTTCGGCGACGAGCACGGCAACTTCATCAACCAGCTCCAGGTTTACGGGCTGCTGGCGCTCTATTTGCTCGAGGTGCGCGGCCAACGCGGCCCGATCGTCAAGACACTTTCCACGACCTCGATGCTCGAGAGGCTGGGCGAACGCTATCACGTGCCCGTTTTTCAAACCGGGGTCGGGTTCAAGTACGTCGCACCCAAGATGATCGAGACCGATGCGATGATCGGCGGCGAGGAATCGGGGGGCTTCGCCTTCCGCGGACATGTCCCCGAACGGGATGGGATTCTGGCCGGGTTGTTCCTGCTGGACATGATGGTACAGCTCCAGCGCCGGCCGTCGGAGCTCCTGGCCTTTCTTTTCGAGCAGGTGGGCGCCGAGTACTTCTACGACCGCATAGACCGGCCGATGTCACTCGCCGATCGCGATACGGCGCGTGCACGTGTGGCACAGGCCGCGCCTGACATCCTGGGCGGCCTGCTCGTGACCGGCCGCGACGCGAGCGACGGGTTCAAGTATTCACTCGACGACGGCGGCTGGCTGTTGGTACGCTTCTCGGGGACCGAGCCGATCGTGCGTGTGTATTGCGAAACGCGCCGCAAGGACCGCGTGGCGGCGCTGCTCGAGGACGGATTGCGGCTTGTCGGCCTGCCCGCCTGACGCGCGGCGAGAGAGGCGTGCCGTGGCCCCGCCCGAGCCAGGCCATGCGGGGCTGACCGACACCCACTGCCACCTGCAGGCTGCCGCTTTCGATGGCGATCGGAAGGCGGTCATCGAGCGGGCCCGCGCCGCGGGCATTACGCGCATGCTTGTGCCGGGGACCGACCTCGAGTCGAGCGCGCAAGCGGTGAGGCTTGCGGGCGAGGTCGAGGAGGTGAGGGCCGCGGTGGGTGTGCATCCACATGCGGCCAAGACGTGGAATTCGCACGCCGAACGCATGCTGCGCGAGCTGGCCGGGCAGGCGGGAGTGGTGGCCATCGGCGAGATCGGCCTCGACTACTATCGCATGCACTCACCACGCGACGCCCAACGCGAAGCTTTTAGGGCCCAGCTCGAATTGGCCGGCGAGCTGCAGCTCCCAGTGATCGTGCACATTCGCGAGGCGCTCGAGGATGCGCTGGAGACACTCAGCGATTGGAGCGCAGCGGTGCGCGGCGAACCGCAGCGAGGTGTCCTGCACGCGTTTGGGGGTGAGGCTGCAACGGCAGCCTGGGCCACGGCGCGCGGATGGTGCCTCGGCATCGGCGGGGTAATTACCTACGCCGCCTCCGCCCCATTGCGCGAGATGGTGCCGGACGAGGCGCTGATGGGCAGCATCGTGCTCGAAACCGACGCGCCCTATTTGCCGCCTGAGGGATGGCGCGGTCGGCGCAATGAGCCGGCGCTCGTCGCGCGGGTGGCCAACCGCCTGGCGGCAGCGAGTGGAATGGATATCGAGCGGGTGATCGAGCTCACTCGAAGCACCGCGCAGTCATTGTTGAGGTGGGAACCGGCGTGAGCCAGCCTTCGTTCTTTGAGATCGTCCGCCGCGAGCTACAGGCGACCGAGACGCGCATGCGCGCGGTGCGCCACCCGGCCGACGCCAACCTGCAGTCCGCGCTGGACCATCTGCTGAGCGCGGGCGGCAAACGCATCCGCCCTACCGTGGCCTTGCTCGCGGGTCACCTGGTCGAGGCTCCGCCCGAGCCGTTGGTCAATTTCGCCGCGGCCGTCGAGATGCTGCACACCGCAACCTTGGTGCATGACGACCTGATCGACGGCGCACTCCTGCGGCGCGGCATTCCCACCCTCAACTCACAATGGACGCCCGGCGCCACAGTGCTTACTGGAGATTTCATCTTCGCCTGGGCGGCGCATTTGGGGGCGCAGACCGACTCGGTGCGAGTGATGGTCTCCTTTGCCCGCACGCTGATGATCATCATCAACGGCGAGCTGGCGCAGATGTTTGGGCGCACGCAGCGCGCCAGCCGCGAAGAGTACGATCAGCGCATCTACGCCAAAACCGCAGCCCTCTTCGAACTGGCCGGTTCGGGTGCGGCGCTTGTCGCGGTGCACGAGTCGCCCCTGGCGCCTCGCCTGGGTGATTTCGGACGCCAGGTGGGCATGGCCTTCCAGATCGTGGACGACGTCCTCGATTTCACCGCCGACAGCACGCGCCTGGGCAAACCGGTGGGCAACGACCTGCGCCAGGGGTTGATCACCCTGCCCGTCCTGTGCTATGGTGACCAGCACCCCGAGGACCAGGATGTGCAGGCGGTGCTCGATCCGGAGCACCGGCACCAGGCGGATGTCGACCGCCTGGTGGGAGCGATCGCGCGCTCGGAGGCTATTCCGGCCGCGATGTCGGAAGCGCGCCGCTTCGCATCCGCTGCGCGCGATGCGCTGCACGGCGTGACGGCCGGCCGCTACCGCGATGGATTGCTGGAACTGGCCGACTTCGTTGTGTCGCGAGACATCTAAGAGGCCAGCCGAGGTTCAACCCTCACCCCCGGGCGACGGATCGAGAAGAGGAGGATTGAATGGACGTCAAGATTACCGAGTACAAGCGGGTCGCCGTGGTTCAGCCAGTCGGCCGGGTGGATTCCAACACCTCGGCGGAGTTCGAAACCGAGTTGCGGCGACTGGTGGATTCCGGGCACATCAACCTGGTGCTCGATCTTTCGAAGATCGACTTCCTTTCCTCGGCCGGGCTGCGGGTCATTGTCTTGATCATGAAGAGCACCCGCAAGAACGGCGGCAACATATGTGTGGCTGAGGCCAACGCGCGTGCCGCCGAAGTGATGAAACTAGCGGGGCTCGACTCGGTCATTGACATGCATCCCACGCGCGAGGCAGCCATCGCTAGCTTCTAAGCGGCGATCCGCCTTCCCGGCCGTGCAGCATGCCCGCCACCACACAGCGCCTGCGCGTTCCTGCGCGCCTCACCCAGCTTGACCGCGTGCGCGAGTTCGTGCACGGATGTGCACGTCGCGAAGGTCTCCCCGAGCGGGAGACCTTTGCATGCGAACTGGCGGCCGATGAGGCTTTCGTCAACATCGTGGTGCACGCCTACGGCGGCGAATCGGATGGGCCGGTGTTCGTCCGCTGTCGCGGCCTGGCGAACGGCCTCGTGATTTCCTTTGTCGACGAAGGCATGGCCTGGGACCCGAGCCCGCCCGGCGCGCCGCCCTGGGAATCAACGCAGGCGGAAGCCACCGTGGGTGGGCTGGGGTGGCTGATCATTCACCGCGCAATGGATGAGGTGCACTTCACGCGCCGCGGCGGCCGGAACATTCTTACGCTGTGCAAGTTCCGTCCGGGTTTCTCCCCGGCGGAGTAACGCCCTGATGGACAATATTCTGCTGGCGGAACTCGTTCTCTTCCTGGGTGCGGGCGTCACCCTCATGGGCCTGCGGATCCGCTCGCTCCGCAGCCTGGAGGCGCGCGTGCACGAGCTGGCCCAGTTGGCCGAGGCCGGGCGGGTGGTGTTGACCACGCCCCTCGACGTGCAGCGCCTGGCCGAAAAGGCATTCGAAGAGGCCGGGCGCGTCGTTGATGCGCGCCTGTTCCAATTGGCCCTCTTCGAGGGCAACGACTAAGCGGTCATCTTCTGGACGCGCGACGGTGAGCGTTTGCCGCCCTCGCGCTTCAGGCTCTCGCCCGGTCAGGAGGGCATCGTGGGCTGGCTGCGCCGCATCCGCCAGCCGCTGCTGGTGGGCGACTTTGCCAAGGACACGGACCGCCTGCCGGCGCGCCCGCGCTATGTGGACGATGACCCGCCGCGTTCGGCCATCTTCGTGCCATTGATGACGCGCGACGCCGTCATCGGGGCCATCTCGATCCAGAGCCGTACACCCAACGCTTTCACCGAGAGCCACTTGCGCATTGTCGGCATCCTCGCCAACTACGTCGCAGCGGCCATGGCCGATGCACGCATGCTCGAAGAGGCCTTGCGCCGCGCGCGCGATTAGGCGCTGCTGGGCGATGTCTCTCGACAGTTGCGCGGGCTGCAGGCGCTGCCGGATCTTTACCGCCAGGTCGTCCATCAGGTTGCCGGAACGTTCGAGTTCGAGGTCGTGCGCATATACGAGTGGCAGAGCGCCCTCGGCTGGCTTCGCGGGGCAATTGAGAGCAGCGCCGACCCGACCGACGAGCGCGAGACCGCTTGGCGCACCGACCATCTTGTCCTGCAGTCTGAAACGGCGCATGCCGGCGAGACGCCGCGCGAGCTGGCGATCGGTGCGGGCCTTTCGGGCCTGGCGGCTGCACGACGCCAGCCGGCCCTTGTCCAGCAGGAGACCGATCGCGGCGGATGGCTGGCTCCGGGCGCCGTGGCTGCCCTCGCCGTGCCGATGATCATTGAGGACCGGGTGGTGGGATCGCTGTAGATACACACCGCCGACGCGCTGATGCTCGACCCGGATTCTCGGGCCGCCGCGGAGCTCTTGGCCGGTCACTTGGCGATCGCCGTCCTCGAGAATCAGACCTGCCAGATCGAGAGCGGCGCGCCGAGCAGCTAGAGGCGATTGGCGACGTCACGCGCGCCGTGTCGCCGATCCTCGATCCAGAGAAGCTGCTGGATGAAATCCTCCGCCTCACCTCGGCCCGGCTGGGCATCGAGCGGGTGCAGATCTTCCTGCGCCAAGGCAGCCAGATCTCGCTGCGCGCCGGCGGTGCGCCGCAGCATGTCCGCCAGGATGCCCTCGACGGACCCGGCCGGATTGCCTTCGTAGCCCGCACAGGCGAACCGGTACTCATCCCGGATGTACGCGACGACCCGCGTTACATCGCCGCCATCGGCCGGGATGATACGCGCACCGAGATGGCCGTGTCGTTGGTGTTCGGAGAACACACTCTGGGGGTATTCGATTTTCAATCGCTGCAACGCGGCGCCTACTCGCCCGACGACCTGTAGCTCGCGATAGCCTTCGCGGCGATGGTGGCCATCGCGTTGCGAAATGCCCAGCTTTTCACGCGCGAACGGGATGCGGCCTGGCCTTCGGCCTCGCTCCTGCGAGTGGCCGAGACGGCAGCCGCACCCACCTCGCCCGACGAAACGCTGACCGTCCTGATCCAGCTCCTTCCGACCATGGTCGATCGGCCGTGGGCCCTGGTGTGGCGGGCCACCGAAGAGCCGGGCTGGTTTTACCCCGATAGCGCGGTCGGCCTGGGCCCGGCGCAGGTGCGCGCATTCCAATGCACACGCCCGAGTCTTTCGGCCTTCATCCCCCCCGCGCCTGGCTGGTCCTCGACCGAACGATCGCTGGGCGAATGGGTCATTCGCCCGGCGCCGGCGCTCGAATTCGTCCAGGGCCAGGATACGGTCCATGTCTACGCACTCAAGTATGGCGGGCGGCTGATTGGCCTACTCGCGCTGCCTCAGCCCGGCCAAACGGGGCTGGACCCCGCCGTTTCGCATCAGACACACGAGGACGACCTGTTGCTAGGCATTGTCCGCCAGCTGGCGGCCGCGCTCGAGTCGAAGCGTATTGCCGCGGAGCTCGAAGTGGGACGGCGCCTTGAGAGTGAACTCGAATTGGCGCGGGAGATACAAACGTCCTTCATGCCCCGCAGTCTGCCGCAAGCCGAGGGGTGGCAGCTCAGCGCATTCTGGAAGCCGGCCCGCGAAGTGGGCGGCGATTTCTACGACCTCTTCCCCTTGCCGGCGCCGACCCTTTCGGATCCGCGCCAGGCATCGTCTGGCCCCCGCTGGGGCGTGGTCATGGCCGACGTGGCCGAAAAGGGTGTACCGGCCGCGCTCTATATGGCCCTCTGCCGGACCCTCATGCGCGCGGTGGCGATCAGCCGGATCGACCCAGCCGAGACGCTGACCCGCGTGAACACGCTGCTCTTCTCTGATTCGCAGGCCGAACTCTTCGTCGCGCTGGTCTACGCCGTTTGGGAGCCGGCCTCGGGACGGTTGCAGTACAGCAATGCCGGGCACAACCCGCCCCTATTCCTGCCGGCCGTGGGTGAGCCACGCTGGTTGACGGATCACGGCGTGGCCCTGGGCCTCATCGAGGATGCGACCTACACCACGAGGGAGCTGCAGGTCGAGCCGGGAGGCACACTGGCGGTGTACACCGACGGGGTGATCGATGCTCACAAGCCCACGCTCGAGGAGTTGGGGGTGCCCCGTTTCATGCGCACAGTGACCGGTGCCGCCTCGGCAGGTGCGGAAGCTATCGCCCGCGCGGTGGAGGCGGCGCTCGAAGAGCATGTGGGGGCACGCAAGCCGTTCGAGGATGTAACCTTGCTCGTCCTGCCCCACGCCGGGCCGCGGGCAGACGGCGGCTGAGACTGCAGCGCGACGCGCAGCCTCAGCCCGCCCTCGGTCTACATCCGTCGGCAGCCACAGACCGGATTGGGTCAGAGGAGCTTCGGCAATTCACGCGCTGCCTCGGCGCCGGTGCGACCGGCCAAAGTGGTGAGTTCGCCCAGCCGCTCCGCGAGGGCCGAGGTCAAATCACCTTCGGCGAAACGCCAATCCCAATTCCCCGCCGCACGACCCGGGAAGTTCATGCGCGCTTCGCTACCCATTGCCAAGACATCTTGCAGCGGGGCCAGGGCCATGCAGGCCACAGAGGTCCACGCCAGCCGCATGAGGTCCCAGCAAATGTCGCTCCCGTCGCGCCCCAGATAGCGCCGAGCGCAATCACGGACCCGCTCATCGGCACTCTCGTACCATCCGCAGGTGGTGTCGTTGTCGTGCGTGCCGGTGAAAACGACGGTTGCGGTTTCGTAGTTGTGGGGCAGAAACGGATTGCGGCTGTCGCCGTCGAAGGCAAACTGCAGTACGCGCATGCCCGGCAGGCCAAAGCGCGTGCGTAGTTCCACCACATCCTCCGTCAAGACCCCGAGGTCTTCCGCAATCAACGGCAGGCGAGGCGTTTGATGGGCAAGCGCCGTCAGCAGCGCCGCGCCGGGCGCCCGCACCCAACGGCCGTTCTCGGCGGTGGGGCTGCTTGCCGGAACTTCCCAATACGCGGCCAGCCCGCGAAAGTGATCAATGCGCACCCACTCGCTGAGGCCCAATGCGCTCCGCATCCGGCGCTGCCACCAGGCGAATCCGTCGGCGCGGTGCCGTGCCCAGCGATAGAGCGGGTTGCCCCAGCGCTGCCCGGTCGGGCTGAAGTAGTCCGGCGGGACTCCGGCAACGTGAGTCGGCACTCCATGCGCATCCAGCCGGAAGAGTTCGGGGTTGGCCCACACCTCGGCGCTGTCGTAAGCCAGGTACAGCGGGACGTCGCCGATGATCTGTATCCCCTGTTCGCGCGCCCTCGCTCGCAGCTGCTCCCATTGGGTACGGAAGAGCATTTGCTCGAAGATGACCCTGTCGATCTCATCCGCCAGGCGCTGGCGCGCGCCGGCCAGCGATTTGGCCGCGCGGAGTGCCAGATCGCGCGGCCAAGCACACCACGGCTGGCCGGCGAAGTCGTCCTTGAGCGCGGTGAACACGGCGAAGTCGTCCAGCCAGTCGCGCTCGGCCTCGCGGAAGGCCTCCACGGGTGCCCTCCACGTCGAACGGCCGAGGCCGCGGTATCGTTCAAAGGCACGCACCAGCACGCGCCGCTTATAGTCGATGACTTCTGCGAACTGGACGCGCCGCGAAGAGGCTGCGGGCATGGGGTCGAGCTCGGCGCGCGTCAGCAGGCCGGCCTCGACCAGACGTTCGGGGCTGATGAGCAGAGGATTCCCGGCAAAGGCAGAAAGCGACTGGTAGGGCGAATCGCCAAACCCGGTGGGGCCGAGAGGCAGGGTTTGCCAGAGAGTCTGCCGCGCCTGGGCCAGCCAGGTTAACCATCTGGCTGCCGCCGGACCCAGATCGCCAATGCCGAACGGTCCGGGTAGCGAGCTGGGATGCAGCAGTACACCCGCGCGGCGGGTCAGATCGATCACCGCGCTAGGTCTCCGCAATCCAGACTTCCTGTTGGCGATCGACTCTCGCGGGCACGCGGTCTGCCGGCACCTCGGTGCCGATGACTGCGCCGGCGCCGATCACCGCGCCCAGAGGAATGGCGCTGCCTTTGCCAATGGTCACGATGCTCCCGAGCGGGTCGTCCAGCCGCTCGCCAACCCGCGAGCGCACCCCAATTTGAGCTCGCTTGTCGATCACCGCCCGCTCGACGACGGCTCCCTGACCGACCTGCGTATCGGTCATGATCACCGAATCGCGGACCACCGCACCTTCGCCCACGCGCACGCCGGGTGAGAGCACCGAGCGTTCGATCACCGCGTCTTTGCCGATCACCGTCCCATCTGCCAGCAGGCTATCCACGATATGCGCGCTGTCGCGCACCAGCACCGGCGGGCGTTCTTCCGAACGGGTGTGAATGACCCACGAACGGTTGCGCATGTCGATCGAGGGCGGCACCGCCAACAGGTCCATGTGGGCCTTCCAATAGGAATCAAGGGTGCCCACATCCACCCAATAGCCGGTGTACGGGAAGGCGAACAAACGCGCCCCGTCGGTCACGATGCCGGGCAGGATGTCTCTCCCGAAATCGTGCTGCGATTCTTCGCGCAGGCTGTCGGAACGAAGCACCCGGTCGAGGAAATCTACATTGAACAGATACACGCCCATGTTAGCCAGCGTGCCCTTCGGCCGCGCGGGTTTTTCTTCGTACGACACCACGCGGAAGTGGTCGTCAGTGGCCAGAATGCCGAAGCGCGAAGCCTCCTCTGCCGGCACGCGTATCGTTGCCAGGGTAGCATCCGCCTCGTGGTCCATGTGGAAGGCAATCAGCGGGTCGTAATCCATGGCGTAGATGTGGTCGCCGGAAAGCACGAGCACCAGATCGGGTCGCGTGCTCGCGACGAACGACAGGTTCTGCCATACCGCGTCTGCCGTGCCGCGGTACCACTCGGTGGAGCGTCGCCCGGTGTAAGGCGGGTAGAGTTTGATCCCTCCCGTGAAGCTGCGATCGAGATCCCACGGGCCGCCGTCGCCAATGTGCTCGATGAGCGAGTGCGGACGGTACTGGGCCAGCATCATGACGTCGAAGATCTCCGAGTTGACGCAATTGGAGAGGGCAAAGTCGATGATCCTGTACTTGCCGCCGAAGGGCACAGCTGGTTTGGTGCGCTTGACCGTAAGTACGCCCAGCCGCGAGCCTTCACCACCCGCCAGGACGACCGCACGCACCCTCATCGTGCCTCCTGTGTCATCCGCGCCGAGCGCGCGCGGGCGCGCACGGCGCGCTGGTAGACCTGCTTGTAGCGTCGGGCCGAATTCGCCCAACCGAATTCCATCTTCATCGCCCGCAGCTGAAGCGCCCGCCACCGTCGCGGGAGGGCAAAAAGGCTCAAGGCGCGCGCCAAAGCCTGTGCCAACGCTTCGGGCGTGGCCGCCTCGAATACAAATCCCGTGCCCCCCGGCCATTCTGCGTCGCGCACCGTGTCTTTCAACCCGCCCGCCGAGCGAACGAGAGGCAGGCAGCCGTAACGCATGGCGATCATCTGACTCAGCCCGCACGGTTCGTATCGCGAAGGCATCACAAAGAGATGCGCGCCTCCGTAGATGCCTGCGGCCAACTCCGGGTCGTAGCCGATGCGCACCCCCACCCGGCCAGGATGCCGTTCGCCTAGCTCAACGTAGGCCCGCTGCAGTTCGAGATCCCCGGCTGCCAGAACGACCAGCTGCCCGCCCGCGGCCAGCCACCCTTCAAGTGCGGGCAACGCGTAGTCCAACCCCTTCTGGCGGTCAAGGCGCGAGACGATGCCCGCCAGGGGACGTTCGCCGTGGCCCTCCAGCCCAAAGCTCACACACAATGCGGCCGTGTTTCTCGCGCGCCGATCGATCCGGCTTGCATCGAATCGCGCCGCGAGCCGCGAATCGCGGGCCGGGTCCCAGAGGCGCACGTCCAGTCCGTTGAGGATTCCATCCAGGGCTTCAGCCCGCGACTGGAGCAAACCGTGCAGGCCGCTGCCGTATTCGGGCGTGAGGATTTCATGGGCATACGACGGGCTGACAGCCACGATCCTCTCTGCCGACGCGATGCCCAAGGCGAGCAACGAGTCACGAGCCCACTCCGGCACATGCGCGTACGGCGTTCCGGGGCCGATGGCCGGCCCGTCGGGTTCGCCGGGCGGCGGCAGGCCGTACTCTCGCAGCGCCGCCCCGGCATTCTGCCCGAGATACGGGAGGTTGTGGATGGTCAGAACTCCGGCGCTGGCCGAAAGGGGGTTCCCAGCGGAGGCATTCAACCGCATCCAATGCAGCGCGGCCGCCGTGTGCCAATCGTGGGCATGGACAACCTGAGGCAGCCAGCCAGAGTGCATGGCGTAACGGAGAGCCGCAATCGAGGCGAAGACCAGCTTGCCGGCGTCCTCCTCCGGCCGCGAGTGGTAGATACGATCGGCCTCGCGCAACGGCGGACCATCGATGAGCCACAGCGGGACGCGGCCCAGGCGGCGGGAGTAAATGCTCGCAGTTTGGGGCCCACGGGCCCCGGGGATGGTGAGCGCCGCAGACACGCGCTCGCCTTTGATGAGCGACCGCAGTGTAGGATGCAGGGGCAGGGCGAGGCGAACATCCAGGCCCATCTCGCGCAGCGCAGCCGGCAGGCTGCCACCCACATCCGCCAGCCCGCCGACTTTGACCAGGGGCTCGGCCTCGTTGATGAGAAAAAGGACGCGCAGGCGCGCCGGCGCGCTCCCGCCGGGGCTGCGGCGCGTCGCGGGCGTGCTCGAGCTTTGCGTGCGGCGACGCTGGCTCACGGCCCGAACCACGCGTAGTCGATGTTCTCGAAGACCTTGTCTTTCTGCCACAATTCCTCGGCCAGCGTCGCATCCGGCGCCCGGCTCTCGAGTGATGCGGCCAATCCATTGAAACGATCGAGGTGACTGCGGAAGCGCTGGATGGCATACTCGCCCGCCTGGCCCGTGGTCACCAAAAAGGGCCAATCGGAGGATTGCAGCAGCAGCAACTCGCGCGCGGCTTGGTTGAGAAGCATGCGCTCGAGCGCGCCGGGATGCGCAAAGCGTGCAGTCAGGCCGGCCATCCGATTCTCAGCCTGATGGATCGGCGCCCACATCCAATGCGTATCAGGGTTGTCCCAGACAAAGTGCTGTCCGCCCGCGCCCCACGAACTCTCGGGCAGGTGGAGCGCCTCGCGCGGCGGGTGGGTCTCGAGGAAGTCGCTGGCCGTGGTGAGATCCACGTGCGGGTTGCGCGCCACGCGGGCGATCACCTCCCGCAGCCAATCCACGCCTTCAAACCACCAGTGACCGAAGAGCTCGGTATCGTAGTTGGCGGCCAGCAGCCCATAGCGGCCGCTGGATGCCGCGTAGGCAGCCAACTCGCGCTCGATCAGCGCTGCAAAATGATCCGCATGCGATCGCACCCGATCCTGGGCAGTGTCCGGATCGTACAAGTCCTTGGACCCAAGTTCCACACGCGGGCCGGTGGCGCGCCAATACTGCAGACCCGACGTGCCATCCTTCTTGTGAAACTCGCGATAGGCCGCCTCGCCCGGGTAACCCCATTCAGCACTCCAAACCTGCAGCCCGGTTTGCCTATTGCGCGCAATGACCGCCACGGTGGAGGAACCCACGTAGTACGGCTGGAAGGTGGAGGCCGGCTGTGACGGATCGCCCGCGCGCATCGGGACGGTGTAGCGCCGGACCACCTGCCCGTACGGGCCGATGGCCTGCCCGGCGGCGGGGCCGGAAAGCTCGCCCCCCTCCACGGCGTGGGTGTCGCTGAAGAAGGCGCGCAGCCCGCTGCGCATGAGGAATTCTTCCAAACCGGGCCGAGACAAGCCGCTTTCGGCAGTGTAGCCTGGTCGGTAAGCGCATTCGGGCAGCCAGATGGCGCGCGGGTCGCGCCCAAACAGGCGACGGTAGGAGGCCACCGCCGTCTTCACTTGCAGGGAGATGGATTCATCGCGGCCGAGCAGCGGCAAGTAGCCATGTGTTGCGCCGCAGGTGATGATTTCGATCAGGCCTTCATCTTGGAGGCGGCGGAATGCTGCGATCACATCCCCCGAAAACCGTTCCTCGTAACTCCTGCGGATGCGCGCATACCACTCGTGGTAGAAACGCGCGAGGCGCTGCAGGTGCGCCTCCCCGGAGGCCTCGTGGCGACGTTCGTCTGCCTGCGCGACGTCAATCTTTTCGCGCAAATACTCTACGAAATTGGCGCGAATATCTGCGTCGTTGAGTTGTTCCGCCAGGACCGGAGACAGGCTGATCGTCAGGCGAAGCCGCAGCCCTTGTTCGCGCAGGTCGTACAGCGCGTTCAGCAGTGGGACGTAGGTTTCGGCGGCCGCCTCGTGGATCCACTCCTCCCCGTGAGGCCAGCGCCCTGCCAGGCGGCAATAGGGGAAGTGGGAGTGCAAGACGAATGTGAACGCACCTTGTGCCGACATGCAGCACCCTCACGAGGTGGGATGGAGGCCCGTACGATTGACTCGGTGAGTATACTACGCGGTCTGCCCCTCTCCTCTCGTGGCAGACGACCCTTAGAGCAAGATTCCAGTCAGCCGTTGCGCAAGGAGGATCTTCGCAATTGCCCACAGAGGGTAAACTTGCCGCACACCCGATGGTGGCAAGGTCGCTGCCGATCTGCTCAACGGCAAACCCGAGCACCACCCGTCAGACCGAGGGGCCCGCTAGCACGGGCGCTTGCGGGCCGCACAGATTCGCGCAGGCAACAAATCCTAGAGCGGCCTCGGGCCGATCTCACTTGCTCGCCACCACATCATGCTGCGAGAGCAGGAGTCCCTTGCGCATCATCCATTCAGGCAGACGCCCATCAGAGCGTTGATTGAGTTTACGAATTGCGGTCCCGCCAGGTAGCACAACACCGAACACCTGGCGAGGCAACACCGTCGCCCCATGCTCGATAATCTGCACCTCGCGCCATCCCTCGAAGAGCCGCCGTACCTGGTTTCGCGTATAGGCCCGCACCGGCCCGTTGCGCGACGAATCTTGCAACAGATGTTCATAGAGCCAGCTCTGCATACCTTCGAGGTTTGCCACATTGGGGAAGCAGGAGGCCAGAACGATCCGGCCACCAGGACGCAACACCCTGTGAAGCTCGCCAAGGACTCGCCGCGTTTCGTCGCGCGGCAAGTGCAGGAGAACCGCCGTGCTGATCACGCAGTCAAATGAAGCGTCATGCATTGGCAGGGACCCCAACCCACCGCAGTACAACACAACCCGGTCCCCCACCTTATGATCACGGGCGAGTCGGAGGTATTCCCGTAGCATCACATAGGAGATGTCGACGCCGGCGAGCGCCAGGTTGGCACACCTTTCCAGGAGCGGGATGCTCACCCGTCCGTAGCCGCAGCCGGCATCGAGCGCCAGCTCAAACCGCGAGTCGATGTAGGGGGCGATCCAGGTGGGATATTTGACGAAAGGTTCTGAGGAGGGCGAGCCAGCCGCCGCGGAGATGGGGTTGGCGCGGGCCATGCCCGACCACATGTTCGAGGCCTGAGAGGCTTCGCCAGCCCGCAAGGCGAGAATCCCCTCTTCGTCCTCGCGCACACCCTCGAAGGTAGCCAGCAGCCTGGCTCGCGAATCACCCATCCAGCCCTCTTATCGGAGGCCCCGCTTGCGCAACCGAGACGAGTATATGCGCGCTGTCGCCGTGCGGCAAGAGAGCACCTTCGACCGGCCGGGCGGCCTCTTCTCAATGGTCAATGCCTAGCGCGGGTCCGAGACGTTGCTCAAGGGCGAGGCGCGCCGCGGGGTCGGCCGATCGAAGCGCGAGACGGGACGGATCAATGACGAAGGCATAGGCCTGTACCGCATGGGCGCCGTCGCTTCCCAGCGTGAGGCCCAATGCCACGACGCGGCGGGTATCGGGCGGCCCGGCCTGATCGAAGAGCACATTGCCCAAGCTGTAAGCAACCAGGGTTGGGTACGGCAGCGCCCCGCCCTGCACCCATCCCACCGATTGGACGACATGCGGGTGATGACCCCAGATCACACTCGCGCCCGCGTCGGAAAGCACCCGCGCCAGTGCCTCCTGGCGACCATCCGGCACGCTGAGATACTCGCTGCCCCAATGGATCGAGACCACGACCAGCCCGCCCTGCTCGCGCGCGCGGCTTACTGCACCTGCGGCGTCATCGACATCCAGCGGTCGAGAGACATCGTCAAACGCCAGGAAGGCCAGGGGCACGCCGCCCACCTGGCGCACCAACACCTCGCCGGCCGGACCGATGGCACCGATGCGCGCTTCCCGCAAGACGTCCAGGGTCTGCGCCAGGCCTGGCTGTCCGCCATCCAATATGTGATTGTTGGCTAGCGAGACGAGCGTGACCCCACTGCGGATCAGGGCGCGCACCGATTCAGGTGGCGCACGCAGATCGAATCCGGCCGGTGCCGCGCGCGGATGGGAGGTCAGCGGGGATTCGAGGTTGGCGGCGGTGAGGTCGGCCCGAGCGGTGAAGGGAACGAGCGCCTCGAGCGCGTACCCCCAGGTGTCGCCCTCGTATGCCCGGGCGACCCCTCGCCCAAGCATGATGTCGCCAAGCAATACAAGCCGGGCGCCTTTGGGGCGTGGGGCACACGCCGCGAGCATCCAGAGAGCTGCAGCCGCCAACAGAACGCGCAGCGCGTGATGCGCCCGGCTCGGCGCGCGGCCATGAGGCCTCTGCCGTGCGTTCACGGAATCGAGAATGCCGACGTCCAGTCCGGCAGCGCAGGTGCCTGGCCGCTCTCTTCCTGGGCCTGCCAGGTTTCGTCGGTCATGCGGTCTTCCGGCGCTACGGTGAATTCGTAGTAGGTGAAGACCGCACCCGCGGCGACGCGCCACGGCGTGTCGGGCACGACCACGTAAATCACAGCCGGTTGCCCGATGGCCTCCTCCAGCACCGCCAGCAGGCCGTCGCGGCCGATGCCGGTGGCAACATCCGCCACAAGGGCCGCCTTCTGATCGTGCAGGTCGCGTTGCGAAGGATCGTTTGGATCGCGGTCGGCGGCTGCCAGCGTCAACGCCTCGATCTCGCCGCCGAAGTAGCGCATGCGGGTGTAGTCGTCCTCCGATATGGGCGCGCCCGCCAGCTCCTTCTCAGCGGTCCCTTTCAGGAAGGTCAGCAGGTCCTCCAGATTCTCCAGATTGCTGCGCGTCAGGTCGGTCAGGAGTCGGCGCTGATCGAGGCCGGTGCGCGTCATCTGCGAGAGCGCGAGCAGCCGCGCATAGACCTCCGGGTTCGGCTCGACGTAGGAGCGCGGAGGATTCTCCGGGCCCATGCCGCCCATCTCCGCCATGACTTGCTTGGCGTAGAGAATCGTGTCGTGTTTGAGTTCGGTCCACGAGCCAAGCGCGGTGTTCAAGTCCTTGCGCAACCACGCCGCGCTACGCATGAAGGCCGGGTAGCGCGCATCCTTGGGCGTGAGCAACGGCTGGAAGGAATACAGCCACGCCCAGTACAGGTTTTGCGTCCACGAATCCTTGCCCAAGGCGGCGATTTCGGTCTGCACCTTCTGCATTTGCGACGGGAAGCTGGCATAGGCCGTCTCACCCTGTGCTTCGAGAATGGCCAGGGCTTCCGCCGATCCCATCGCGGCGAAGAAATCTAGCCCCTTCGGCAAGCCGCGCGGGTTGTCGCCGGTGCCCACATTGCGCCAGATGAGCTGGCCAAAAACGTAGGCATCCAGTGTGAAGCGCTGGCCCATGACGCGGAACCCGCTGGTGGCTTCCTGCTTGTCCTCCCAGATCCAGACCCACATCGAATTGACTTGCGGAGGGGGCAGCTTGGCCGCCGCCTCGCGGAACTGATCGAGCTTCGCGCCGTCGGCGAAGGCGGCCGGCGGCGCGCTTGCACCGAAGATCTCGTCCGACAGCGCGCCGTACTCCTGCACCGACAGGTCGTCGGCCTTGCCCACGATGAAGACGGTCGGCTCGTAGACCGAGCGCCACAAGCTCTCGGCACTGCCCGCCTCAGACGATGACGCGCCACGCAGTGCCTGCACCACCAGCAGAGCCCGCTGAGTCTCGAAGGCGTCGCGCAAGCGGAAGGTTAGCCGCCCGTACCACATCATCGCGCGGAAGTAGCGCTCGAGTTCCTCGCTGCGCGTGTAGTGCCCGCGCGGCACGTACTGGCTGTAATCCTCGACCAGCTTTTTGTCGGGCTCCAGGTCGGCCCGGTCCCAGATGGGCGAGACCTGCGGCCCCTGGTGAGCCTGAATGAGCACCAGCTCGGAATCGACCAGGGACTTGACCTCGGCCGGGAAGGGATCCGTCAGCCCCAAGAGCTGCGCCGCCACGGCAAAGAACGCTACATTGCGCAGCGCCGGCTCGGCGAGGGCTGTGCCGGCCACGGCCGAGTGCTGATCGATCGATGCCGCCAGCATCGTCTGAGTGAAGGCGCCAATGGCCGCGATGAACTTCTCGCGTTCGAGATCGCGCAGCATCTTGTCGAAAATCAAATGGTAGACGTGGAGGACCGCGTCGGTCGTGATGAACACCGGCTGGTCTTGCTCATAGCGCAGCGACTCGTAGACCTGGTAGAACTCCTGGTACGTTCCCGGCGCGGGCCGCATCACCACGAACCCGTATTCGCTCAGGCGTTGACGCGCCTCCGCCGAGAGGTCGAAAGCACTCAGGTTATTCACCTGAGCCGTATCCACCGGCAATGAGTATCCGCCACCAAACTGCACCGGCAGGCTGACATCTACTTCGGGATACTCTGCGAATGCCGGCGAGTAGACACCTGCGGGTCGGGTGACCTGGCCGGCGGGCGTTGCAGAGCCCGGGGTGAGCGGAGCGGCGGGCGTGCCGGTGACAAGGCCGAGCACATTGCAGGCGAGCCCCGCCAGCACCGGGACGACGATGACCGTCTGCCACGGACGAAGTGAGCGAGCGCGCATGTTCACCTCCTTGATCCCTGAACGAGAACCAGCGGATACCCATTGGCCGAGCGCACAATCTGGAATCGGGAGAAACGTCCGCTCCAACGGGCATCCAAGTTGAACCCGAATCCATTCCATCGCCAGAGCGTGAGATTGCCTGCGTGGGTGGAGCGCCTGGCACCGTAGCGCCCCTCCAGCGCCATGAGTTCTTCGATCCCGTCGCCGTCGATATCCGTCGCGGCGAGGTGGAACAGTGGGTCGACCAAGGCCGAGCCCGCCCACACTTCGCGCCAGCCGCCGTCCCTCCAGCCAATCAGGATGAGATGGCAGCTCGCGCCGGCCTCATCCTGGAAGCCGCGCAGGCGACCGCCATGGGGCACATAGCGGTCGATCGGCCAGGGCGCAAACGGTCGCCACACGAGCAGCGCGAGGTCGGGTTTGCCGTCGTGGTTCAGGTCTGTCACCAGCCCCTCGGCCACATTCCACGCCGCGGGGCTTTGCCAAACGATGCGATCGCCTGAAGTGACCCGGGCCAGACCGCCCGTGAGAGACAGCCTATCGAGAGAACCATCGCCATTGAAATCAGCGGCCGTTGGCTGGGGCAGCGGGGCGGCGGAAGCGAGAGCGTGACCCCACGCGAAGCTTTCGCCGCGCATCTCCAACGCGGAGAGGTTGGCCGGGGAGAGAAGGCTGACGGCGAGCAGGCATAGGAGCCCGGCCGGCACACGCCCGGCGCGAGGCGGAGATTGGGGCGCCCTGGGAGTAGTCGGGGCTGGCATTTGAGCGTTAAGGCGATTATACGTCCGGCGAGCAAGCGGGTTTCGCACGAGCGCACAGCACCGGCGTGCGCTCGCGTCGCCGGGTGATTTCACCCTCCAGCATGACGGATAGCCGAATCCGCCTGGTCGAGGCCGGTTGACTGCCCGAAGCGGCGAATGATGGGTGTCTTTCTAAGGAGAGGTCGGGCCGCGCGGGCGTTTTGCCACAGTTGCGGTGGGCGGCGTGCAACCCTGAGGAGACACACATTTTAGGTCGCGCGTGCGCATGCTGCCCGCACGCGGTTATTCGTATGGCGTGTTGTGCCCCCTTCCAGATCGGCTCTCGATTGGAACTGACAAGTTGAGGTGGGGCGGGGCTACTGCGGGCACAGGGCCAGTTGCTCTTCTTCGATGACCATTACTGGAACGCCGCCCAGGTTCTCGATCGTGCCCTCGATCATCACGCAATCCCCGGGGTTCACTCCGCCGAATTCATAGTTCCAATCGTAGCCCATGATGAAGAAAGCCGTGGGCTCGCTGGTGAACTTGATGTAGTAGTTGCCGCGCCGGCCGTAGCCCACCCGCACCCTGCCCCTCACGCACAGCGACCGGCCAATCTCTGCCTCGCCGATGGTGAGCGCATCGCGGCATCCCAGCTGCATGGTGGCCACCGCCTGGGCCGTGGGCCAAACACCCGTGGGCAGCGGCTGCATGAGGGACCAGCCTTCATAGGGCCAGTTGATGAAGTTGGCGATTGCATCACCGCCGCCGGTCACCGGGATCAACCCCACCGCCAGCGCAAAATCCGCCGCGAGCAGCAGGCCAGCCAGCCCGGGGAAGAGGACCCGCGCCGCAGGCGCCAGGGCTACTCGATTGGCCGCCTTCGCCGCAACGAACCACGAGGCCACTGGCACCAGGGACAGCAGGACCAGGCCCAGGATGCTGAAGGCGGAGGGCCGCTTGGGGGCGGCGCGCGCTTCAGCTGCCCGCCGGGCGATCATCACTTTGAATAGCAGATAGAGCAGCAGCGTCACTCCGGCGACAAGCCAATGTCCGGGGAAGGGGTTGAGGGTGTAGAGGAAGAGCAGCGGAAGGGACAGATCCAGGAGCAGCAATGCCCCGAAGACGAGCAAGACCGCACCATGTGGTGCGCTATTCGCGCGCTGCGGCGCCGGCCGCGAAAGGTCGTGCTGGCACAATGGGCAGTAGAGCGAATCCGCCTTGATCGTGCCGCCGCAGGTCGGGCAGACGGAGGTCTTGACCTCTTCCTCGACCGGCTCAGGTTCAAACAGATCGCGAAAGGCCTCGATTGCCCGTCGGTTTTGCGAGGGATGACTCAAGATGGCCTCGAAAAGACAATGTCCCACGTGCCCGGGACGATACCTTCATTGTACACGTCCCGCCGCCGGCGGCAACTGGCGGTTCCCTTGCCGCCCAAACGAGTGATGGTCTTCACGCCGGACCTGAGGGGGGCAGGCCAGGCAGAAGACCATCGTTGGGCATATTACAGCGCGACTCCCTGCAAGTCAAGCACTCGAAAGACCACTTTCGGCAGGCCCTGTAACGGGTTGATAATGACGAATGTCCCGTGCGTACCCGGCTTGTGCGTGACGGTGCAATTTTCTTGCCGACATGCCGCAAGCGCGATTCTCGAGAGGGTGGTCTGCCCAGCCGTCCGCGGGCCGGAAAGTCTCCCGCCGGCCGTAGACCCCGCTCGTGAACGTGTATGAAAGGAAGGCATAATTGAGGATCGGACTCGTGTTCCCTCAGACCGAATACGGGAACGATCCGGCCGCCGTGCGCGATTACGCACAGATGGCCGAGGCGCTTGGTTTCTCCCACCTGCTGGCCTACGATCACGTCCTGGGCGCCAACCCAGACAGGCCGGGTGGCTTTTCCGGCCCCTACACCTATCGCACCCCTTTCCTCGAACCGTTCGTCCTGTTCGCCTACATGGCGGCTCTCACTCGGAGCCTCGAGTTTTGCACGGCCATCCTGATTCTGCCCCAGCGCCAAACGGCGCTGGTGGCCAAACAGGCAGCGACCCTCGACCGCTTGTGCCAAGGACGGCTTCGGCTGGGCGTGGGGCTGGGCTGGAATCCGGTTGAATATCACGCGCTGGGGAAGGACTTTCACACGCGCGGTCGCCGGTTCGAAGAGCAGGTAGAGTTGTTGCGCCGCCTGTGGAGCGAGCCGCTCGTGACGTTCGATGGACGATGGGAGCGGGTGGACGGTGCTGGACTCAATCCCCTTCCCGTTCAGCAGCCGATCCCGCTTTGGTTCGGAGGCAGCGCCCAGGCGGTGATCAACCGGACGGCCCGCCTGGCTGACGGATGGATTGCCCCGGGCCGCGAGCCGGCGAACGCAAGACCTCTCATTGACATGCTGCACAAGGCGCTTGAGGCCTCGGGCCGCGCAAGGAGCGCCTTGGGCATCGAAGCGCGGATGCAATACGCCGAGCCCGATCCTTCACGCTGGAAATCAACCATCGACGCCTGGCACAATCTGGGGGCCACTCACCTCTCGCTCAACACGATGGGCTGCGGGCTGGAAAAGCCCAGCGACCATCTGGCCGCGCTGCGCCACTTCGCTGAGGCGCTCGGGCTGAGCACGGCAGGTGGTTGACCACCGCCTGACAGCCGGGTGAATTAGCCCTAAATCGGAGCAAGCAGAACCGCGGATCGAGGCGGAAGAGCAAACTCGGCAACCGGCTCACTCAGGGGGAAGATCCTACCGCTCATTTCGTCGAGGCATGCGCGAGATGAGAGCCATCCAATATCCGAACGCGCCAGGTGCAGCGTGCGTTGGGCGTCGCCAAGATTGACCAGTAGGACCAGGGCTTCCTCGCCCAGCTCGCGCACCAGCGCCAGGCACGACTCGGCCAGCTCCACAGTCAGCACGCGCAAGCTCCCCTCACGCAGCGCGCGATGCTTCTTGCGCAGCGCAATCAGCCGCTGCACGTGGCGCCGCAAATCACCATCCCAGCGCGCCGTATCCCACGGGAAGGCACGCCGATTGTCGGGATCCTTATCCCCCTCGAGCCCAATCTCATCGCCGTAATACAGGCCCGGTGCACCGGGGTAGAAGAACTGCAGGGTGAAGGCCAACAGTTCGAGCGGACGATCGCCGCGCAATACCGTGCGTAGGCGCGGCACATCATGCGTGCCAAGCGTGACGTAATGCGCCAGGTTGGCTTGGCCAGGGTAGGCGGCCAGGATCTCCATCAGCCGCGCCCCGAAAGCGGCCACGCCTCCCGTCTTCCTAGCGAGCAGGTTGAGGCAGGCTTCGCGAAACGGATAGTGGATCAGCCCGTCAAAGACCGCCGGTCCGACCCACTGCGCGGCGACCTCCCAGATTTCCCCGACCAGGTACGCATCGGGATTGGCACGCTTCACCCGTTCGCGGAATTCCCCCCAGAAAGTCATATCATCGATCTCGTTGGGCACATCCAGGCGCCACCCGTCGATGCCCTGCTCGATCCAGTACGCCGCCACGTCGAGCAAGTAACTGCGGGTGGCCGGGTTGCGCACATTGAATTTGGGCAGGCTCTTGAAGCGCCACCACGCCTGATAATTGTGAGCTTCGCCCGGGCCGTAGGCATCCAGCGGGAAGCGCTGGATGTGGAACCATTCGCGGTAGGGTGAGTCGGCCTCGTGCTCGAGCACGTCACTGAAGGCGAAGAACCCGCGCCCACAATGGTTGAACACGCCATCCAGAATAAGCCGCATACCGCGCCCGTGGGCCCCTTCCAGCAATTGACGGAAGTCGCCCGCCGAACCCAGCTTCGGGTCGAAACGGTAGTAATCGGTTGTGTTGTAGCGATGGTTCGAGGGTGAAAGAAAGACCGGATTCAAATATAGCGCGTTGATACCCAGATCGGTCAGGTAGTCCAAATGCGCGAGCACGCCGGCGAAATCGCCGCCCTGGAACCCGCGCAGCGTGGGTGCCGCCCCCCAGGGTTGCACGTTCGGAGGATCGAGGGCCGGATTGCCATTGGCGAACCGGTCGGGGAAGATCTGATAAAAGACCGCCTCGCTGATCCAGGAAGGGGAGGTCATGCGCCTGCGGCCTCGTGCGCGGCCGGCGGCCAGCCGCTGATCCGCTTCAGCCCTCCGCGCAATAACCCCTGCTCGTGTTCCGAAAGGACCTGCAGGCGCAGGGTCAGCGTTTCCGCCTTGCCGGGCCCGAGGTTGAATTCGAAACGTTGAGCCACCTCGACCGCCAGAAGGCCGGGCGTGAAGGCGGGCGGCTCAGACGAGGCGCGCGAGGCGCGTGATAGGATTGCCGTTCCGCTCAGTATGTTGTGTACGCCAGGCTGTGGGCCGCCGGCCACGACCGGCGCGAGCGTATCGGGCGAGGCAGCCAGCAAGCGTTGCCCGTCGGGCGCAATCTCCGATACGATCTCCAGCCGCACGCGGCGCGGCTCATGGTGCGCGTTGTGAAAGCGGTAGTTGACGCGCAACCCGTCGGGGGTCAGGCGCACGTTTTTGGTCATCGCCAACCGGTAGCCGAAGAACCGCAAGAAGGTTACCCCCCCCTCTTCCAATCGGAAATCGAGTTCTGGATCGGCGGGCAGCACCGGTTCATCCTCGAGTCGCACAAAGTCGTTCAGCGCGCGGCGGCGAACCGGGCGCCCAACCTGCAGCGGCGCTCCGGTAGCCAACGGCCAGTAAGGAAGAACCGAGCCGAGTTCCGCGGTGAGCCCGTCGGGCAAGAATGTCCCGCGCCGGCCGAGGGCGGCCTCCTCCTGAGGCGGGGGTTGGTCCCACGGAGGCAGCGCGCTCCAGGCAGGCAGGGAAGCAACCCCCTGCATGAGCGTCACGTCGGTGCGATAGCGGCCCTCGGGCACCGCCCACGGGTTGCCCACGTGCTGCGCCCCGTTCACCAGATCGAACCAGTACACGACCCGCCCGCCGAAATGGCTGAGCACGATCAGGTGGCGGTGATCCTCAAGCAAGATCTCATCCTCACCGTCGCCCGTGACGTCTTCAATCGAGGCGCGCGCCGGCGCGCCCGGCTGGCGCTGCCCCTCCGCAATCTCCGCCGCGCGAGCCAGAGCGAAGGTCGCGGCCACGCCTTCCCACTCCGGACGCCCCCGCCCACCCTGCCCCGGTTGCCCGAAGCGATACTGATGCAGGCAGAACGTGCGAATGGCCGAACGGTACAAGGCGGCGCAGGCCTCCGGAAGCGACTCGGGGGGTGGCGCCGCCCAGCCGGGATCGGCCCAGGCCGACCCGATTGCGGTCAGCCGGTTGCGAACGGCGTTGTGCAAGCGGCGAAAATGGATGACCGTCGGCGAGCGGCGCATGTAGTCGGGCCAGTCGGCGAACGGCTGCGCTTCGCCCGCCGGTTCGAGGGCCGCCGCGCGATCGAGTGTCGCGCCCCATCCCTCCGGCAACCCCTCGATGAAGAGCGCCGGCTCGGCGAGGTTCTCGAGCCCGACCAGCTCGACCTCGGCGCGCCGCTCGAGCTGCGCCAGGACCTGGTCCATGCCTTCCCAATCGGCGCGCGGATCAAGTCCCTTCTCATGCGCCCATACTCCGAACGCGTCGGCGTCCAGCGCGAGCAGTGGCAGCAGCTCGCTGGTGCGCGGCAAGGCGGCAAGTTCATCGAGCCCGCGCTCGAGCAGCTCCGGGCGGCGGTACCATGCCGCCGCACACAGGCGCGCAGCCATCGACTCCTCGGCCCACAGCAGGCCGAGCGCGTGGTCGCCCTGCCGCAGGCCATAGACAAGGGGCAGCGCGACGCCGGCCTGGCGCAGCAGGCGGCCCTCCACAATCATCGCTGCGTACCCGCCCGTCGCGAGAAGCGGCGCCATCTGGGGCGAGAAGGCGCCTCCGGGGTTGGCAAAGACCGTGGGCGCCGCGCCAAACTCCTCCAGCATCAGCGCCCGGTGCAGCGCGAGCTGCTGAGCGTTGTCCCATCCGTCGCAGGCAGACAGCAGGGTGCCGGCGTACGTGCTTCCCAGCACTGTGAATTGCCCGGCCCGGACCCCTGCCCGCAGGCTCTCCAGGGTTTCCGGGTCGAGCCAGTGCAGCGCGTGGAGAAGTGCCCCACCCAGGCTGAGGTTGAATTTGAGTTTGGGGTGGCGTTGCAACACCTCAACCAGGCCGCGGTAGCTCAGCCGGCTGGCTGTGCCCGCGCGCTCGGCCAAGGGTTGACTGAAGTGGAAGCACACCGCCAGGTGAAGTGTCATTGCACGTGGAAAGCGGGAGACCGGAACAAAGTGGGGATCATGCAATCGCGGCCCGAGCGACGAGATTATACCCGAGGGCTCAGGCGGGGCTCAGACCATGAGCCTCCGGCAACATTCTCAGTTGACTTGACACGGACCGAACGTCCTCTGCCTCGCTTCTGCGATCATCCCCCCCAGTGGCCGGTGCGCCTCGCGGAAGGGTAGAATGGCCTCAGGTGGGACCGGGGCCCTCTATGCAGACTCCAGCCGATACCTGGCACTTGATTATGACCCAGCCTCTGCCGGGCGCATTGAACATGGCCATTGATGAGGCGCTGGTCGAGGCGGTTGAGGCAGGCACACACCCGCCGACATTGCGCCTGTACGCGTGGGCACCGGCTTGCCTATCGCTCGGCCATGCGCAGCCGGCGGCGGATGCAAACCCGGATGCGCTGCACCACCTGGGTTGGGATCTTGTGCGGCGAGCCACCGGCGGCCGGGCGATTCTTCACACCGACGAATTGACCTACGCCGTCGTGGCTCCCGAAACCCATCCACTCATGGTGGGCGGCGTGCTGCCCAGTTACCGAAGCCTCAGCCGCGGGTTGGCGGCCGGGCTGCGCGCGCTCGGCGCACAGGTGGAGGTGGATACCGAATACCCCGCCGAACCCGCGCTCGGGCCGGTGTGTTTTGAGGTGCCCTCCAACTACGAGATCACCAGCGGAGGGCGGAAGCTGATGGGTAGCGCCCAATGGCGCCGGCGCGGGGTCGTCTTGCAGCATGGTTCGCTGCCGCTCACGGGCGATATCGCCCGCATCGCGCACGCCCTGCGGGTCACCCACGGCACGCCATCCGAGACCGAGGCCCGCGTCCGGGCCCGGGCCGTGACGCTGAGCGAAGCCCTCGGCCGAGAGGTGGACTGGAGCGAGGCGGCGCGCGCGCTGGCCGATGGGTTCGCCGCGGCGCTCCCCATGCGTTTCGTCGAGGCCGGCCTGGGCGAGGCAGAACGCCGCCGGGCGGAGGCCCTGGCCGTGGAGAAGTACGCACACTCGGCTTGGACCTACCGGCTGTAGTTCATCAGCACGCGGCGCGTCTTCCGCCCAGCCGCGTTTGCCTCGCGCCGGAATCCAATCGCGCGTAACCAAAGTACACGCCCGCGAGTGGTCCCACGGCAGTGCGGACAGCACGCCTCAAGGGTTGATCGCATGCAGGCAGCATGAGCACGCCTGCGGTTATGGCCGAGTGAGATCAATCAGAGAGTTGACGAGCGTACGGGGCCGGTGCAGGCGCGCCGCTTACACTTCCTCGAACAGCACGGCCGCCGTGTCTTCCGCATCTCCGTCCTCGCCGGGCTCGACCGGGGGCAGCGCTTCGGCGGCACGCGCCGACGCGCCGTGCGTGGAGGGAGCGAAATCATCGCCGCCTCCTGAGAGGACGAGCAGCACGCTGGCCACGGTCTTACCGGCGTTCCGCCAGCGGTGGGAAAGATGCGCGGCGAAGAGCAGGCTGTCACCCGGGTCGAGCAAGAAGATCTCTTGCTCAACGATGTATTCGACTTGGCCGCGCAAGCAGAAGATGAACTCGTGACCGCTATGCACCATCGGATGCGGGCCGCTGGTGGCGCCCGTCTCAAGCGTCAGCAGGAAGGGCTGCACACGGCCGAGGAAGACGTCGCCGCCCAGGCCTTCCCACAGCCCGCGCGGGAAGGGAACGCGCAGGCGCTGATCGGCCTTGCAGAAGACGACCGGCACCTGGCGCGGCTCTTCGCGGAAGAAGGCCGTCACCGGGATGCGCAGGGCATCCGAGAGACGGTAAAGCGTGCTCACGCTGGGGGAGGTCTTGCCGCGTTCGATCAGGCTCAACGCGTTTGCCGACATACCCGCCGCGCGAGCCAGCGCGCGCAGTGAGTAGGCTCGTTCCGCGCGCAACGTACGCAGCCGTTCGCCCACATCGACCGAAACCGCTGCCGTCGTGGTCATGGTTTCCTCGTCGGGCGTGTAAACAGGATCGCTTCCCTTGCGGGCGCGGGCCCCCGCGGACGTACATGGACTATCTTCCCCTGAGTGGTCATATATCCGTACAGTATATCATGGTGGCCGTTTCCATCGCTGCTAGGTGACAATCCCGGGTTCAGGCGCGTTTCGCCAGGACGCGCAGCATTGGAAGGGGGCAGGCGAGAAAGGTCATCGTATGTGTATTCCGGCCACGCGTCATTGGCTCAGGCGAAACGTGAAGGGCGCGGCAAGCGGGATCTCCCATCCGAGGGTCGATGCGGGGCAGATTGACGCTCACGCGTCGAAAGCGAAAGACGCTTTCGCAGATTGGTGCGGGATCCGCCTTCTCGCCTAGCCGCAGCGACGTGGGGACTCCGCTATGCTAGACTGGCACGATTGCCCGGGCGACAGAGGGCGCCCGGCACCTTCGAAAGAACCGGGGCGCGCACCGTAGACCAGAAAGCGACGATCTGCCGTCGTGAGAGACATGCCTGATGTGGAAGAAACACTACTGGATCCCACCTGAGCACGGCACATGGTTTATGTGGATCGGGCCCCTGCTCACAGGAATGCTGGCTGCCCGTCAGGTCAACCTTGACCTGATCGGGCTCGCCGTGCTTCTCCTTTCCGCCTTCCTGGCGCGACAGCCCTTGACGATCGTCTTCAAAGCCCTGGTCGGGCGACGCTCGCGCGCCGAGGTGCGCCCAGCCAGCGTGGTGATGGCAATCCTAGGCGGGCTGGCTATTGCGCTGCTGGCGTTGATGCTGGCGCGGGGCCACACCTACCTGGCGTGGCTAGGGTTGGCCGCGCTGCCTGTTCTGGCCTGGCAGCTTGCGCTGGTGGCTAAGCGAGAGGAACGCCAGATGGGGATTGAGCTCGTGGGCGCGGGCGTGCTCGCGCTTGCGGCGCCGGCGGCCTACTGGGTGGGGCTGGGGGAGGCGCGCGCCGCGGGCTGGGGGCTCTGGGCGCTTGCGTGGCTGTACGCTGCGGCGTCAATTGTCTTCATCTACTCGCGGCTCGAGCAGCGGCGCTGGAGCGAGTGGCCTCCCCGCCGCGAACGCCTGCGGCGCGGCGCGCGGGTGTTGCTGTACGCGGTTGTCAACTTGGTTCTCGTCGTCGTGCTGACCGCCTTGCACTGGGTCCCGCCGTGGGCCTGGGTCGGTTTTGCACTTGCAGTGCCGCACATTGCGCTGGGCGTCATGGCGCCCGCGGCGCGCGCGCGCCCGGCGCGCATCGGCCTCGAGCAGGCGGGGGCAACCCTGATCTTCAGCACGCTACTCGGTGTAAGCTATTGGCCCGCGCTGGGCGGCTAGGGCAACAGGCAGGGCCTGTTGTGGCCTGCCCTGGTGGTGTTCAGGGGCCTGCCCTGGTGGTGTTCAGGGGCCTGTCCCGGTGGTGTTCAGGGGCGATGCAACCTGGGAGACTATCTGGAGTATCGCAACTCCTGGATTGCCTCGTCGCGCTGGGTGCTCCTCGCAATGACCGCGGTGGATGCGGGGGGCACGCCACGGCGTGCCCCAACAAAGACTACGGTGCGCTCTTACTTCCGAGCACCGGGCGCCTATCGCAATGACAGACCAGACGGCAGGCAGCCGACCTCGCCGTAACCCATAGCGCCAGTTTGCGTCTAACCGTCACCGCCATGGATGTTTTTCGCCAGCGGCGCAATCCAGCCGATATGTCCACGGGAGCTAGCGACCAATGCAGATGATCATCGACTTCCCGGGGGGTTCTCGGGTCGACGCCCACTTCGGGGCTTACATCGTTCCCACTGATCAGCCGCCGCAGGGCGGCGGCGTGGGCTCGGCGCCCACGCCCTTCGCCACCTTCCTGGCGTCCGTCGGCACGTGTGCCGGAATCTACGTGCTCGGGTTCTGCCGCCAGCGGGGTGTGCCCACCGAGGGCATGCGCATCCTTCAAGAGCCCGTCTACGACCCGCAGACCGGCATGGTCACTTCCATCCATCTCGATATTCAACTCCCTAAGGATTTCCCCGAGAAATACCGGTCGGCCGTTGTACGCGCGGCCGAGCAGTGCTTGGTGAAGAAGCATTTCGAGGCGCCACCGAATTTCGAGATCGCTACTTCAACCGTGGCCGGGTAGCCGCTTCCGCTAGTCGATGGGGGCGGGCCCATAAGATGAGAAACCCTTGCGCAGCTCGGCACGCAGCCAGGGCGTACGCCTCCTGGCCCAGCTAGTCCGGGCTCGCCGGCCCGGCCAGCGTGCGGACGTCTTCCCAGGCCAGCACCCGACATCTGCGCCACAAAGCCTCGTCGCGGATTCGGCCGACGAAATCCAGCCACGTCTTCTGTAACGCCGGCCAGCGGCCGCGCGGGACGATTGCCCACACGTGCAGCGTGCTCGCATGTTGCTGAGCAAGCCAACGCCCAAGCAACAGTGTGCGCGCAAGTTGGTAGTGCGTCGCGCAGGGTGGCGCGGCGCCCTCCGGCATCGGACGATCTCCAAAATCAAGCAACGCCGAGAAACGGCTTGGTTCGATCTCCCAGTAGCGGCAGGTCGCCGCACCTCCGCTCGGGTCGGGATTGATCTCCGGGCAGCGGCCGCGGGCGAAGCGCCCGCAGCGGCCGAAGCCGCTGAGGTGCTTGGCCTCCACCAGCACCAGGTTGAGTGCGCCGGCCAGGAAGAGGTCGACCTGCGTAGGATGACCTTTCCCGTCCACTGCGGCCAGCGCCCGATCCAGGTCGGGCAACCGCTCGCCGGTGAGGGCGTGGCCCCAGAAGAACGGATGCAGCGCGTCATCCTCCCGTTCGAGCGCGGGGGTGCCCCACATTGGCTGCGGGCCGAGGAGCTGTGCGAGCGAAAGGCTCGGCCGGGCCAGGGGGTAGATCAAGTTCCACAACAGGGCGTTCTCGGAGGCGGGTCGGCGCAGATTGTCGAGCACGGTCTCAGGCAGAACGCCAAAGACCGGCTCCATCGTTCCGTTGAGAATGCGGGCCATATGTCGCGCCCCCTTGGGCATTGTCCGCTCGTATCCTTTCGCAGGCGCCGGCAAAGCCTGTTGGGCCATCCGGGCGCGATGTCCGTCGAGTTTTCGATCATGGGCCGTGCCAAGCCAGGGTAACCCGAATCGCGATTGGTGACATCCCCTGCCCTCCGACGCCGGCCCGCATTGACACACAGCGGGCCGGCCGATATTATCGCCGCATGCCCATTCGCTTGTGGCGCAAGGCCTCCCGCGCATTCAACCTCGCGGCCGCACTGACCATGCTGACTGTATTGGCCGGCGGCGCAACCTGGTTCCCGCGTTCAATCCCCGATCGCGCCGCGTTCCTGGTTGCCGGCGACCAATTCGATTTCTCTCGTTGGACGCTGGAGGCATTGGGCCTCAAGTTCACCCAAGCGGCGCTCGCCCCGCAGGGTTATCTTCCCCCGGCCGAGCGCACGCAGTTGGTCGAGGAATACATCGCCTTGGAGGGGCAAGCCGAGCACCTGCAAGAGGCAGTGCGTGCAATCTTCGCCGACCCGGCCGTGACCGAGCCGTTGGCCGCGAGCACCGCGCAGCGCGAGAACCTCTCCCGGGTGCAGGCGAGGCAGGCCGCACTCCGTCCGCACGTGGAGGCCATACTCGAGGAACAGGTGGCCTCGCTAATCGCCGAAGAGGGGTTCGCTTTTGGCGGTCAGGTATTCCCGCCGGTGTCGTTCCATTTCAGCGCCATTCCGCTCGCCCTGATCCTTTCGCCGCGTGAGGTGATTCGCCAGGAAGCCAGCATCCAGATGAGCCCGGACCTGCCGCTCGAGCAGCAAATCGCCCTCGAGCAGAAGGTCGAACCCCGGTTGGGTCTCTCAGCGCTGGTCGTCCCGCTCGGCGGGATCGGCACCTACCCGACGATGATTCAGGAAACGACGAGCCTCAATTGGACTATTGACACGATTGCCCACGAGTGGACCCACAACTACCTGTCCTTTCGCCCGCTCGGTGCTAACTACGACCTCACCCCGGAAGCTCGGACCATGAACGAGACCGTGGCTTCGATCGTGGGACGCGAGATCGGCGCGCGGGTGACCGCCCGCTTCTATCCCGATCGAGTTCCGGTGCCGGCGCCGCCGACAGCCGCGCCGGGCGTCACGCCTCCAGCCGCACCGGTTTTTGATTTTCGTGCGGCGATGCGCGAAACGCGCGTGACCGTGGACAGCCTGCTCCATGAGGGCCAGGTGACGCAGGCCGAGGGCTACATGGAGGAGCGCCGGCGCATGTTCGTTGAACACGGATACACAATCCGCCGGCTGAATCAAGCCTACTTCGCATTCTATGGCGCTTATGCCGACCAACCTGGCGAACGCGGCGAAGATCCCGTCGGTCCGGCCGTCGAGCAGCTGCGCGCACTCAGCCCAAGCCTGGGCGGGTTTCTGCGCTGGGCGGCCGGGATGACAAGCTATGCCGAACTGCGTGAGCAGCTCTCCAGGGAGCACGCCTCGGCCCGCTAGCCCATCGCCACGCTCTCCCCAGACGCAGGCCGCGACCTCCGCCACGATTCACTGGCCGGCGCCTTCGCCGCGCTATACTATGGACTGAGGCCGCAATGGACCTGGTCTTCTACCCTGGCACCCGACCGACCCAGCCCGAACCCTTGGCAGTTTTCCTGCCGCCGTTTTCACACGGCGTGGCGGGTGAATTCTTGCGCCGGTACGCCGGCGACCGGCGCATCGTGGTCGATCCCTTCGGGCAATCGCCCGCATTGGCGATTGAGCTGGCCCGCGAGGGAGCTTGTGTGCTCGTGGGCTGCCTCAACCCCGTTGTGCGCTCGCTCATCCAACTCCAGGCCCAACCTCCATCATCGGAGGCAATGCGCAGCACTTTGGCCAAGCTGGCCTCAGCTCGACGCGCCAGCGCTGGTCCGGCGGGGGCCTCTCGTACGCCACAGTCCGGCTCTCGGCCCACTGAGCGGCTCGAGGATCATCTGCGCGAGTTGTACCTGGTGACCTGCAGTGTGTGTCACAAGCCGACGGAGGCTGAGGCTTTCGTTTGGAGCCGCGAGACAGGGCGAGAGGCGGCTTCGCCGGAGGCCTCCAACCGCGACCGGCTGCTCTCACGAATCTACTCCTGCAGCCATTGCGGTCACGAAGCGGAAGAACCGGCCACGCCCGAGGATGAAGAGGTCGTCCGCCCCTACCTGGGCCGCGGCATTTATTACCATCTGGCTCTTGAACGTCTGGCGCCTCCGGGGGATGCAGACCGAGTCCACGCTGAAGAGGCGCTCGAGGTGTACCCGCTGCGTGCGTTGTACGCCTTGTTCTCCGTTCTCGTGCGGGTGGAGAGTCTGGATCTGAGCGAGGAGGAGCGGCGTGCGGCTGAGGCGCTGCTGATCACCGCCCTGGATGAGGCGCACATCTTGCGCGGCTACGCACCCCACATCCGCCAACGCCCGCGCTCACTGCAGGCGCCGGCCCGCTACAAGGAAGTCAACGTTTGGCTGACGCTGCAGCGTGCAGTGACTGCGTGGAGTGCAGAGCGTACGCCGGTGGCAGTGCGCGCGTGGCACCCGGGCGATGCCCTCGAGCCTCACACGATCAGCCTGTTCGCCGGGTCGGCCCGCGAGCTGGCTAGCGAACTCGAGGCGGTGGAGGCCGAATGTGTGATCACGGCCTTGCCTCGTCCCAATCAGGCTCTGTGGACTCTCTCGGCGGCATGGGCCGGCTGGCTGTGGGGTGCGGCGGCAGTGGCACCCCTGCGCGGCGTTTTGCATCGCCGGCGGTACGACTGGGCCTGGCACGCCAATGCCCTGCTGGCCTCCGCCGAGGGTCTTTCGCCCCACCTCGCTTCGGGGGTCCCCTTCGTCGGGCTGCTGGGCGAATCGGAGCCGGGTTTCCTGGCTGCCGCGTTGTGGTCCTTCGACCGCGCGGGCTTTCAGCTCGAGGGCTGCGCGCTCCGCGCAGATACCGACACGGCGCAAATCGTGTGGCGGGCTGCGGGCCGGCGAGAACTCCTGGGCCCGGCGCCCGAGGTGGCCGGCCTCGACGCGGTGCGTCAGGTTGCCCAGCAAGCCGCCTACCAGGTCATCCTCGACCGCTCGGAACCCACCGCCTGGGAGATCATTCACGCGGCTGCCTGGTCGCAAGCCGCCTTGGGGCACCTGTTCCCCTCGCCCTCCGGGGAGGCCGAATCCGAATTCACTCACTGCCTGGCCGCGGTGAATGAGGCCGCCGAGGCCCACCCCCAAGTGGCGGCCGCCAAAGGGGAGGAGAGCGACCTGGGTTCCACTTGGTGGATGCACGACCCGGGGGCTGCTTCCATTCCGCTGGCCGATCGTGTCGAGGCAGAAATCGCTCGCTTGCTGGCCGAGCAAGGACCTTCCACGTATGAGAAGCTCGACCGCCTGGTCTGTGAGACATTCCCCGGGCTGCTCACACCCGAGACGCGCCTGGTGCGGGCCTGCTTGCGATCGTATGGCCAGGAGGACGAGTCGCAGCTCCTGTGGAGCCTGCGCCCCGAGGATTTGGCCGAGCGGCGGGCGGCCGATCTCGAATCAGTCCGCACTGCGCTTATCCGATTGGGCGAGCGTTTTGGTTTCCGCCTCTCAGGGGTCAATCCCCTCGAATTCCACGATGCCGACGATGCGCCGGCGATTCGTTTCTTCCTCATTACCTCCGCGGCGTTCGGGCGCTACCTGCTCGACCCGCGCCTCGATCCATCCCACGCCTGGGTGGTCCTGCCGGGCGGGCGCGTTTCGCTGGTGGAATACAAGATGCGCCGCAACTGGCTACTGCGGCAAGCCGTGGAGAATGGGTGGCGCTTCCTCAAGTTCCGCCACGTCCGGCGCATGCTGGATGATGCGCTGCTCACGCGCGAATCGCTCGAAGAGCGGCTCGGGCTCGACCCACTCGGCAACCCGGGGGATCAGATTGCGTTCCTCTAGTAACCAGCTGCGGAGAACGTTGTCCGACAGGCGAGGCCCTCCGTGACCGGCCCGCTGCAATGGCTGGCGATCGGGCTCGCGGGATACCTGATCGGCTCGCTGCCCTTCGCGGTATGGGTGGGCAGAGTCGCCGCGCGCAAGGACATTCGCGAGGGAGGCTCGGGCCACGCGGGGGCTACCAACGTGATGCGCCAAGCCGGATGGCTGGCCGGGTTGGTGACTTTGGCGCTGGACGGTAGCAAAGGTGCGCTGGCGGTGCTGCTCGCGCGCTGGGCCGGCGGCCCTTGGGCCATCCCCCTTGCAGCGGGGATGGCTGTGGCCGGCCATTGCTGGCCCGTGCTGGCGGGGTTCCGCGGCGGGATGGGCATGGCCACAGCGGCCGGCGCTGTGCTCGCGGCACATCCACTCTCATTGGCGATGGCCATCGGCGTGGGGGCCGCCTGCAACCTGGGGCTGCGCCACACCGCGCGCGCCAACTTGCTCACCGGGCTTCTGATCGGGCCGATCCTGGTTGTGGCAGGCGCGCCCTCGCTGGCTGCCCAGACCGCCATCGCCGTTGGCGCAGTTGTCGCACTTCGCGGTCTCTCCGATTGGGATCGCGTCTACCGCGAGCTGTGGCTCGACCGCGAACCTCCAATCCCGCGCCAGGGATAACTCACCAGCCCTCTCCAGATGAACGCCCTTCGCGCAGCTCTCCCGGCTGAAGAATCTCGAGAATCCGGCTTCTCCAAGGCCAATGCCAGCCACAATTGACGAGCGGAAAATATTCGGATATCATGTATCTCGATACTGGTTAGGCATCCTACGAGAGGAGGTCTTGATGGAATTGGAAACTCAAGCGGAGGCGATCGTTCTCACGCCGACCGCCGTGGAAGCCGTTCGAGGCGAGCTGCGTAAGCACGCGATGGAAGGCAAGGCCCTGCGCTTGTTCGTCGACCCGGGCGGCTGCAGCGGGTACCGCTACGGGATGTCCCCGGCCACCCAAGAGCGCGAGACCGACCGCAAGTTCGATTACGAGGGCGGCGTGCGGATCGTGATCGATCCGGAGTCGTACAGCTTCATGCAGGGCTCAACGATCGATTTCGTCAGCGACAGCCTGGGCGGTGATTTCCACATCTCCAACCCGAATGCGGCGTGGACTTGCGGCTGCGGCAAGTCCTTCCGCACGGAGGATTCGACTCACGAGGCAATTGCAGCCGGGGAATGCGGCTGCGGTTAGCCCTCACACTTCACCCACGAAGATCGACAGGGGCCGGAAATCCGGCCCCTGGTTGTTTCCATGAACCACTCCCGCATGGCCCGCAAGGCTCAGGGCGTGGACACCGTTTCGGGCGTGGCCGGGGCCGAGATCAGGTACCACTGCGAGAGAGAGGTCAGCCGGTCACTGGCGTCGACCAGCGGGCCCAGGCGGACTCCGTTCAGGCGCACGTCGAGCGCATAAGAATAGGTCGGGTACCACAGCACCAGCGCCGGCACTTGGTAGTTGAAGCGGTACTGAAACGAGCGATACAGCTTCGCCCGGCTGGCAGGGTTGGGCTCTGTGCGCGCGATCTCGAGCACCTCGCTGATCGATCGGTCGTCGAGCTGGGAGTAGTTCTGGCCGCTCGAAATCTGCGTCTGGTGCCAGAAGGTGTAGGGGTCGGGGTCGGGGAAGCGCGCCAGGCTGAGATCCCCCAACACTGCCTGGTAGGAGCGAGGCGCCAGGTAGTCGCTGACGAGCGAGCCAGCGGGCACGGCCAGCAAATCCACCTGCACGCCCACCTCCGCCCACATCGCCTGCAGCATCTGCGCCGTTCGGGTGTGGACCGCGTCGTCCGGGTGGGCGAGGCTGAATCGAAGAGGGGTTTCCTCCTTCGTGCGCACGTAAGAGGCATCGCCCGGAGTCGCCCCGGTGGGCAGCTTCCAGCCCGCGCTTTCCAGCATGCGTTCAGCCTGAAGCGGATCGTACGCCTCGGGTGTAATGGCCGGGTCGGCCGCCCACGAACCGGGCAGGAGCGGCCCAGCAGCCAGCACCGCTTGCCCAAAGAGGACCGAGTCGACAATCCGCTGGCGATTGACCGCCAGAAGCAGCGCGCGCCGCACTTCGCGCGAGGCAAAGAACGGGATTTCCTCGTTCTTGAGATTGAAGAACACCAGGGCCATTCTTGGTTCGCGAGCGGAGAACATCTGCAGCCTCGAGAGGCGCAGCGCACGTTCCACGAGCGGGGGCGTCAACCCGCCCAGCCCCATGACCTGGCTTGCCTCCAGCGCTCCAAAAGCTGCCTCAACGCTCGGGAAGTACCGGAATTCGACTTCCTCGAGATAGGCCTTGGGGCCGTAGTGCTTCTCATACGGCTTGAGGACAAGCCCGGTGATCCTGTCCTGCTCAACCAGCAGATGGTCGAGGCGGAACGGGCCGCTCCCGACGGGAGAGATGTTGAAGGTCTGACCCGCCAGATCGGCCGCAGAGACATCGCGAAGCACATGCTCGGGCAGCAGCCCTTGCGAAAGGAAATCCAAAAAAGGAGCAAACGGCTCGGGCAAAGTGAACACGACCGTCCGGTCGTCGTGGGCCGTGACATTGACCGATCGCCATAGGCGCGCTAGGTCCGGCGGGCCGGGATAGTTCTTGTCTTGGAGCACACCGTATGTGTACAAGACATCGCGCGAGGTGATAGGCTGCCCGTCGTGCCAGGTCACATCCGGCCGCAAGATGACGGTGTAGGAGAGACCGTCATCGCCGATGACCCAGCCCTCCGCCAGATCGGGGATCGGCGCGCCCGTCGAGTCGAACCCCACCAGCCCGGAAAAGATCAGCCGATCCACATCCCGGTCGGGCTGGTTGTAACTGTCGAGCAGAGGATTGAGCCGCTGCAGGCTGCCGACCAATGCCTCGCGGTAGGTGCCGCCGCGCACGGCCTGCACCGCCGGCGTGTTCGGCCGCAAGACAGGGCCCTTGACGGCCAGCAGCAAAAGGAGAATGGCCACCACGCCTGCCACGGCGACCAGGATTTGCCAGCGAAACCTTTTCATTCGTGTGTGGGAGCGGAGGCGGAACCACGCGAACGGTGAGCCGCGGCGAAGACTGCCGGATGCGGCGGCCGCCCGAAGCCGAGGATTATCCGACCACCATGACGTTGATCAGCGCCATGGCAAAGAACAACACGCTCAACACGATGGTGATACTAAAGAGAGTCTTTTCGACGCCGCGCCGGGCGCGGAAGACGCCACCCGCCTCACCGCCGGTGAGCCCGCCCAGGCCGGCTCCTTTGCTCTGCAGGATAATCGCCAAAATCAGTGCGGCGCCCAGAACGATTTGTGCCAAATTAAGATACGTTGCCACGCTGCCTCCTCACACGCGCGAGTGCGCGAGTGCGCATTATATCACCACGCATCGGCCGAAGATGGCCCGCTGCCTCGGCGTACGAGGCACTACGCCTCACACCGCCCTCGCTCGCCGCGGGTCAGGCCTCGTGCAGCGCCTCGCCCACCCCATCCACGAACAACGTGCGCGGCGCCTCGGCTGGAACCAGGACGTTTAATGCCCGCGGCCAGACTTCAATTTCAACCGGGAAGCGCCCTTGGCGCGGCTCTCCATCCAATTGGATGCCGGCCGGAGAATTCGCCTGCATGGTCAATTTGTGGAACCCAATTCGCTGGATGTTCGGGTCGCTCACATGGCGGCCGGTGAACAGCGTCCAGGCGCGCTGGAGGGTCTCGGGAAAGGATCGTCCTCCGAAAAGCCACAGGTCGAGCCAACCGTCATCGACCCGTGCCTCGGGCGCGAGCTGGAACAATCCTCCCCCATAGGCATGGATATTCGTCACCACCGCCAGTAGATAGTGGCCTCGGATTTCGCCGCTCTCCGTACGCACGGTAAGGTCGACGCCATGCCAGTCCAAGGCCGACCAGACCGCCGTGGCAAAATAGCTGCCCATTGAGAACTGCCTGTGCCACCGCCGCACCGGTTCTTTGCGGCGAACCACAATGGCGTCCAGCCCGACGCCGGCCCACAGCAAGAACACTTCTCCATTGCAGCGGCCGACATCGATGCGATGAATCCGACCGTGGACCAAAGCACCCGCCGCACGATCGAGAGCCAGCCAGTCGAACCAAGCCAGCCGGGGCAGGTTCAGTTCCTGGGCCCACACATTGCCCGTGCCTGAGGGCAGGACCGCCAATGCGGTCTGGCTTCCCGCCAGGCCGGCGGCCACCATCCCCGCCGTCCCGTCGCCCCCCGCCGCGACGACCACCCGATAGCCTTCGCGCGCCGCGGCCAGCGCGCGTTCGGCGACGTGCTCCGGCGCCGTCACGCTGTGGATCTCGGTCCGCCACCCGTGACGTTCGAAGATCCGCGCGGCTCGCGCGACCAGCCGGTACGATGGGAAACGCCCTGCCAGGGGGTTGTGCAAGAACATCGCACGAATGGCCATCTCACCTCATCCCCGGGCATTATACATGTCCGTTCGCGCCGGCTTCGCCGGCAGACATTATTGATAGAATCGTCGGCACCATGAACGGCCTGCCGATCCTCAACAATCGATACCGCCTGGTCGAACCGCTGGGCAGCGGCGCGGTGGCCAACATCTATCGCGCGGATGATTTGACCCTCGGACGCCAGGTGGCTATCAAGCTGCTGAAGTACGAATACACGCGCGATCCCGCGTTTCAACGCCGCTTTTTGCACGAGGCCCAGGCACTGGCTCATCTCGATCACCCAAACCTGGTGCGGTCGTACGACTTCGGCCTTGAGAACGATCAGTACTACATGGTCATGGAACTGGTGGAGGGCTCGGACCTCAAGACCTACATCGCCCGGCGCGGCCGTTTGCCACCCCAGGAGGCCATTTGGATCGCGCTGCAGCTGGCGGAGGGGCTCGGCCTAGCGCACCGCGCCGGGCTGGTTCACTGCGATGTCAAGCCGCAGAACATCTTGCTGCGCGCTGACCTGCAACCCAAACTGACCGACTTCGGCATCGCGCGCTCAGTGCTGGCCGGCGGCGAGGACGACGAGCAGCCGTGGGGCACCCCGCAGTATTTCTCCCCCGAGCAGGCGCGCGGAGAGGCTCTCAGCCCGGCCAGCGATGTGTACTCGCTGGGGGTGGTGCTGTTCGAATTGGTCACCGGCCATCTCCCCTTCCACGGCAAAGACCCTCGTGCGCTTGCACTGCAGCATGTGTCGAGCCCGCCTCCCGCCCCGCGCAGCCTTGCACCCGCCGTCCCGGCCGAGGTGGAGGCCGTCATTCTGCGCATGATGGCGAAGGATGCACGAGAGCGGTTCAGGAATGGGGAGCAAGCGGCACGTTTCCTGCGCGGGCTGCTGCAACAATCCACGCCTGGCGGCGCTCGATTGGCCGGGGCGGGCGGGATTGAGCCGCCTCTTGAGAATCGCCCTGCCTCAGGGATGGATTGGCTGGCCGTTGGCCTCGCGTTTCTTGCGTTGATTGCGGTCGGCGGGCTGGTTCCCCTGACGATGTGGGTCTATCTGCTGTACTTCGCTTCACCCACCTGATCCCTCGCGACGTCGGGCATTCGAGGCTCAGGGCGTTGGCGGCCGAGGCCCACGCCGAACCGCGGACGTCTATCCCATGTTGGCCACGCGCGCCGCGCCCTCATCCCGCCAGGCTGTGGGAGCGGCCGGCTCTTGCAGCCAGAGGCGCAGACAGTTGAGAGTACTGCTTCCCTAGGCTGACGAGGCGCACTGGGCTGTGTTTTTAGGCGCAGTGTGCACGAGGAGTTGCCTTCACAAGCTGCTGGATCGCGCTGTGTGAGAACGGTATGAGTCCCGGGGCATCATACGTCTTGCAGATACCGCTCTGGTATAATCGGAGCGAAACTATCCGTTGAACGGAGTCCGGGGGTGGATTCCCCTCCGGGAGGCATTCGTGGATTCGTCGCGCAAACGCAACCTGATCACGATCTTCATAGTTCTGGTGGCCATGGGCGTGCTGGTCTATCAGCAGTACCAGGCCTCCAATGCGCGGACAGAGGTCATCCAGATCAACCAGCTTGCGGCCGATTTGCGGGTGGGCAAGGTCAAGCAGATCGTGGTCAACGAGAACGACCTGGCCGTCACATACGTCGGTGGTCAAGAGGCCAAGTCGCGCAAAGAACCCGATTCGAGCTTGGCCAGCCAGCTTGAGGCTTATGGCGTGACCAGCGCAGATCTCGACCCGAGCAAGGTCAACATCGAGGTGCGCCAGCCCAGCGACTGGGGCATGGTGCTCAACTTGGCCACCTACCTCCTGCCAGTGCTGGTCTTCGGCGGCCTAATCTACTTCATGCTGCGCCAGGCCCAGGGCACCAACAATCAGGCCATCTCCTTCGGCAAGAGCCGGGCGCGCATGTTCACGGGCGATCAGCCGACAGTGACCTTCGACGACGTGGCCGGTGTGGAAGAGGCCAAGGAAGAGCTGCGCGAGGTGGTCGAGTTCCTCAAAGAACCCGAGAAGTTCATCTCGCTCGGCGCGCGCATTCCCAAGGGCGTGCTGCTGGTGGGCTCGCCGGGGACGGGCAAGACTCTCATGGCCAAGGCAGTCTCAGGTGAAGCCGGGGTGCCGTTCTTCTCTATCTCCGGTTCCGAATTCGTGGAAATGTTCGTGGGCGTCGGCGCCAGCCGGGTGCGCGACCTGTTCGACCAAGCCAAACGCCACTCGCCATGCATTG
>CAYGXJ010000121.1:0-10746 GCA_964353865.1 uncultured Anaerolineales bacterium
CGCCGAGCACGCGATGCGCGAGGTCCAAGCGCGGCTGGTCAGCGTCAAGGAGAAACTGGTTCTGCTCGCCACGCCGCCCTTCGACAAGACGCCGCGCGCGCCGGGCTATCTCAAAGGCTACCCTCCCGGGGTGCGTGAGAACGGCGGGGCCTATCAGCATGCGGCGATGTGGACCGCCTGGGCCTTCCTCAAGCTGGGATGGGCCGACGACGCCTATGCCCTGCTGCACATGCTCAACCCCATCAACCAGGCCAACGCCGCGGGTGGCGTGGCTCGCTATCGAGCTGAACCGTATGTCCTTGCAGCGGATGTTTCGAGCGGGGCGCCGCGCGTCGGGCGGGGGGGTTGGACGTGGTACACCGGGACGGCCGGCTGGATGTACCGCTTGGGGCTAGAGGGGATCCTCGGGCTGCAGCGGATTGGAAGGGCGCTGCGCTTCGCTCCCTGTATCCCAGGCGATTGGCGCAGCTATCAGATACGTTACCGCTATGGTCGCAGCGTGTATCAGATTGAGGTCACTAACCCCGACGGCGCCGGCCGCGAGGTCCGCGAGGTTCAGCTTGACGGGCACATCGTAGGCGACAGGATGATCCCTCTCCGTGACGATGGACTTCTCCACCTGGTGACCGTACGGATGGGGTGAGGGGCGGCCGCATCCCGCCGCTTGTGCCTGCTCCTATCTTCGCCGGCGATCACCCCCCCGGGGCCGTCGCCTCGAACATAGACCTACCAGATCTACTCAAAACCTCGTCGATCAGATCCCGACGGCTCCAATTCTCCCGCGACAGCAACCCCTTCGCAGGCCCCATGCCGACGAGTCTGAATGCCAGGAGACCTCATTTCGTGGTGGTGGATTGCCGCCAGTAGAGCAGCCCGATGAGCAGGAGGAACTGGATAATCGTTGTGATCACCGTGGAAAACTGCTCGAAGTAGAAGAGCAGCAGGTTGACGGTGGTCAAGGAGAGTAGCAGGGCGCCAATCCCGATCGTCGATCCCCACCTCTTGTGCCCTGCTGCCGCGAGCCCGGCTGCGAGGATGAACAACGTGCCCAGCCCAACTTCCAGCACTACGCGCGCGGCGAACCAGCCGGGTGCCGACGCCGGGTCGGTTTGCCGACCAGCGTACAGGTGCTCAAGTACCAGATGGAGGCTCTCCGGCAAGTAGGGCTCGAGGAGCACGCAGGCGGGATTCTTAAGTGTCAGGAGCCCGATGCCCAAGAGGCCAACCGCCAGCCCAACGCGGAGCGAGTGGGGCGGAAACCGACCGGCGAGGTGCTGCAGGGCGGACACAATAGCGTTGGCTGGACGCCTCCTGAGAGTCAGAGTCTCCTCGACCCGTTCGCTCTCGACAAAGCGCAGCAGGGATCGGGCGAGGTCAGCATGCCCGGGATTCTGCGTGTTCTCGGCAATGCGATTGAGGCGGGATCGAAGCTGCGCATTGTGGCTGAGGGTCAGCGGTCTTTCCAGTATCTCGCGGAGATCACCCAGGACGCGATGAAGCTCGGCATGCGGGCTGTCATCCGGGGTGCGCCTGACATGCACGAAGAGCAGAATGGTGAGCAGGAAGAAGGTGTACACGATGGGTGCCGCGGCGGGATAGAAGTAGTCGTTTCTCTGGGTGATGAACTTCCCGACCTCGTCGATGAAGAGGCCGACCCCAACACCGGCGAGCACTGCTCCAACGGTGTACACCCAACGATTGGCGAGCACCAGCGGCAAGAGCGCAGCCGCGAAGAGCAACAGCCCTCCCCACAGGACGTGGGCAATATGAAGCTCGCCTTTGCCGAGTTGCGGATACCCTGTCAACGCCAGTCCGAGGCGAGTCAGGCTGACCGAGGCCGCGAAACTCAGAAGAGTCAGGAGCACGTAGCGCTCCGCCGTCTCGCGGCGCACGGGGCGGACGAAGTGCGACAATCGCTTGTTGGCAGGCATGGCCGTCCCCTTCCGGGTGCCGATCCGCCGAGGCAGGGATCCGATTTCGCCGCAGGTCGACCCGCGTCGTCCGGTTGGATCGATGGCGCTTACTGTTCTCCGCACCACGCTTGAATCATGGCCCTCACGGAACGCGACATCTCCCGGGAGAAACCGGCATTGAACTTTCGCTCATACATCCGCTGTCCGAGGTTATGGACTCCCACGGGCATACTGCGACTCTCCTCCGCCTGCATTTCATCGCTGCCATACATCACGGCAAAGTCCTCCGCGCTCAAGCGCCGGTATCGGTCCTCGAACACGACGAATTCCTGCTCGAAGCGAGTGGTTTGCGGCCTATCCTTCTGCTGTTGCGTCGGATAGCCGAAACACAGCAGGCAGATGGGAAAGACATAGCGGGGCAGGGTGAAGAGGTCGCGATGCGCTTCGTAGTTTTCCATGATGTCGCCGATGTAGCAGGATCCGAGCCCGAGCGACTCGGCGGCGATGACCGCAGTTTGGGCCGCGATGAGCGCGTCACAGCAGGCCAGCATCAAATCGCCCACGTCCGGCCGGCGGACCGCCTCGCCCCGCGCGGCGCACAGCTGTTCAACGCCCGAATGGATGAAGTAGTCGTACCACCGCTGGCAATCGGCCAGGAACAATAGAACCAGCGGCGCCCGGGCGATGAACGGTTGGTCGTCGCAAGTGCGGGCCAGGGTGGCCTTGGCTGCCGGGTCGCGAACCTCAATGATCGAATACAACATCATGTTGCCGGCTGTGGGAGCGCGGATCGCCGTACGCAGGATGTCCTTCTTCGCGGCATCCGGAATCGGCCGGTCTTCGTACGCGCGCACCGACTTGCGTTTGAGGATAACGTCCATGACCTGGTTCATCCCAAGCGACTCCTTAATGCGGGGCAAGTTGGTCTGTGAGCGTCTCCGTGACAGGCTTGTATCGTATCCCAGTCTGGACGAGGACATCCCGGGAGCGAAGGCGGATTGGATCCAGCTGGGTGCGAATAATCCGTCACCTCGCCAAGCAGACTCAGGTTGTGCGACGAGCAGTGCAGGGCGCAGCCAGCCGGTGCGACCTGCTAGAGTCCATGCCCGAGTTTGCGCACGATAGTCGGATGTGCTCCACCATGAGGGAGCGAAACGTCACTCCGCATCACATCACGAGCGCTCTCAGCAATCCAACAAGCGCGCCGCCCAACACCAGCCATGTTGCATTCATCCGGAAACGGGCGATGAGCCCGAACGAGACAAGAGCCATGGCGATCGTGAGCGGGTCTATCAATGCGGCCCGGCCCAACTGCAAGGTCACGGCGCCCATCAGTCCGAGGCAGGATACGTTTACTCCGTCCAGTAGGGCGCCCAACCAGGGTGAGGCGCGCATCTTCGGGATGAATGGGTTGGTGATTGCGACAAAGACGAAGGATGGGAGGAACATCCCAAGGGTTGCGAGGCCGGCGCCTGGAAGGCCGCCCAGGACGAAGCCCACGAAGGTGGCGGCTGTAAACAGCGGGCCGGGGGTCACCTGCCCGATCGCGATCGCGTCCACCAGTTGTTGGTCGGTGAGCCAACCGAGGCGCGTGACGAAATCCGCCCTCATGAAAGCTAGTAGAACGTAACCGCTGCCATAGAGAACTGCCCCGATCTTGAGGCATGTGAGAAAGAGAACCGAGAGAGTGAAGGGTGCCGCCAGGAGAACAGGGGCGCTCAGCGCGCCGAGGGGCAGGAGGATGCCTTTCAACCCAGACCTATCGAAGCGGTGGAGGTTGGCGGCGATCATGACCACCAGGCCGCCCGCGAAGAGTAGCGCGATTTCGTTGAGCCCGGCAAAGTACATGGCGAAGACGGCTAGGCCGACCACGATGGCGAGAGGGCCCTTGGCGGCCTTTCGCCCCAAGTCCCACAGCGCCTTGGCGATGATGGCAATCACCGGGGGCTTGATGCCGTAAAGCAGCCAGGTTGCGGCGGGGGTGTGGCCCATGTACACATAGGCCCAGGCCAGGGCCGTCACCATGAGCGCGGCCGGGAGGACGAAACACACGCCGCCGATCACCAGCCCCGGCCATCCGGCCCGCAGAAACGAGAGGTGAATGACCATCTCGGTCGAGTTCGGGCCGGGGATGAGGTTGGTCGCGCCCAGCAAGTCGAGAAACCGCTGGTCGTCAACCCACTTGCGGCGCTTGACCACCTCCTCGTGCATCATGGCGACGTGCGCCGCCGGGCCGCCAAAAGCCGTCAGGCCGAGCTTGAGGAAGAGGCCGGCCACCTCGGCCAGCCTGCGAGGTGCTAGTCGATCTGCTGCGGGAGAAGATCCGGCGGTCATGCGTCGGGGGCAGTGCCTCCAACCTCGATCATGTCCCATCCGACGAGGCTAGGTGAACTCGACCAACTCAACCAGATTGCCCGCCGGATCGTGGAACATGACCCACCGCGAGCCGGCCTCTCCCTCGATGCCCCACGGCAACGGCACGCCTGCCGCCTCGAGCCGGGCAATTGCATGCTCGAGGTGAGGCACTCGGAAGGCCACGACTGGAAAGCGCGCCGGAACGGCATCCTCGGCCGGATGGGGAAGACCTCGAAGGATCGTCAGGTAGGGACCGCCCAGGTCGAAGTGTGGTCTTTCGCCTTGATGGGGGAGCAAACGCAACCCAACCTCATCGCGGTAGAAGTGGGCGGCCTGAGGGACATCGCTGGCCCACAGCGCAACAACCGCCAATTGTGGAGTCGGACTCATGGCCTCCGCCTGCATGGCGAGTCTCCTCACCGATCGAGCGTGTCACGGGCAACCGGCACGGCCCACGGCCTCCATAGCCGGCAGCTCTCCCTCACCGTCGCCCTGCGCCCGCCCCGCATCGTCTCGTATGACGGAGAGCCTCATCCTGGCGGCGGTCGAGCGGCCAGCCGCGGCCACCACGGGCAGGTGATGCGATCCGACAGTATGCCGCGGCCATGGGTGCGAAGCGGGCGGACTTGCGCTTCGGCCTAGGTCGGGTTCGCCTTCTTCGCTCGCCGCTGCGTCACCGACTGAAAGACGATGAAGAAGATGAACCCCGCCAGCGAGACCCAGCCCAGCACATCCCCCAGGGAGGGGTATAAGGCTCCGCCGCCGCCGAGGGCCACCTCCCCAACCAGTGTTGAGCGCGACCCTTGCGGATCGAGATCCAGCGCCACCAGGCTTCCATCTGGGTTGATGATGGCGGAGACCGTCGCAACGCCAGTCAAGACCATGGCCGTTTGGTTCTCCACGGCGCGGAACAAGACGTTGGTCCAGGCCTGTTCACCGAAACCGCCGAACTCGCGGAATGGGGCGGCAGTGAGTTGCGCGCCATTGCCCGCGAGGCGGCGGGCGATGTCCGTGTAGTTGGCGTCGTGACAGATCAGTGTGGCCAGGCGGCCGAGAGGTGTGCTGTAAACCGGGAACACTCCCCGCATTGCAGCCGGCGGTTCACCGAAGGCGTGGTTCTTGCCGTACACCTCAAGGAACTTCCCCTCCGGGGTCAGCAGGATCGCCTCGTTTCGCCAGGGTTCGCCCTCCCGAACCACCGTGTAGGTGATGAAGATGTATGCCCCCGTCTCCTTGGCCACGGATTGGAACTGCTCGGTGAACTCCACCTGCGGGTCGAAGTTGAACATCATCTCAGGCGTGTAAAGGATCTGCGCGCCCTGACGGGATGCTTCGCGTGCCTGCTCGGCAAACGTCCGCACGCGAACTTCGGCCGTGTTGACCTCATCCTGAAATGCAGGCAATGGGAAACCTGGCCGCAGTGCCGCGACACGCACCGTGCGAGAGTCACCCGCGCGATTCGCCAGCACGAGGCTGAATGCCGCCCACGCTGCCAGGACAATGCCTGCAATCGCCAGCCAATTCCGGGCCATCCGCCCCTCAACCGGTGCCGCATCCACGAGCTTCCACCGGCGATCGAAGAGCGAGATCACCGCCAGCGCCAGGCTGTAGTTGACGATCAGGATGACCAGGTCAAGGCCATACACGCTGAAAACGGATACGGGTTGGATGAGCCAGGCTTGCTTGGCCAGGGTGTAGCCCACAAAGGCGCTTGTCGCGACCATCGGGATGAAGGTTGCGCGTATCATCTCGAAGCCGACGAAAGAGACGGCGCCGCACAAGACCAGCCAGCGAAAGCGCGTGATCTCGTGGAAGGCTCGATCCTTGGAGATCAGCAGAGTGAGTATCGCGATCCACACGCCCAGATAGGTGAAGAAGATGCCATACCCTGTCCCAAAGAGCCGGGCCAGGAACGGCCCGAGCCATAGCAGGTTGGCCAGCGCCGCGGCCAGACTAGACCACTTGAATGGCATCAAGCGGTACTGGGCGAAGAGAGAAGGCACGAACCCCACCCAGATCAGCGGCCAGAACCCGTAGGGTGGGAAGGACAGGAGCAGCATCATGCCGCTCAGGGCGGACAAGAAGATGCCCAGCGCAAAGCGCGTTGCCATTCCGCGTGCGTCAGCGTTCTTCTGGGTCAGGGCAACGGTATGCGAGGACATCTCCCTCTCCTTCGGTGGAAGCCGGACAGTGCCCGGCCTGGGTCTCGCCGAGAAGTGCGCATGCTCGGGGCGAGCGAGCGCGGCTTTGCACGTTGAGGGCATTCTATCTGTCAGCTCGCTGCGGGACCCTCGGTGGACCTGAGCTCGTGGGGGATCCTTGCGCGCCACGGCAACGATTCCCAACCTGCCAGCTTCCTGTGGCAATCACATTGTGCGGCAAGTTCCTCTGCAGAGAGAGGGCACGGCCGTCCGAGGTCACCAGGCCGTCCCGCAACCGGACCGCCGATGTGAACACAATTGTAGTGAGGACCAGACGATTGGCAAGCGCGATCCGCATGGTCTTGTCCAGCACCCCGATCTTCGCGGCGCTCGGCCGGTGCACGACGGGGCCGGGGGAAGAGGCGTGGCTCTCTGTTCGCTCGAATGGGGCGCGAGCGGCTGCTATGAGACTGTACAGGACGACTATCCACAGTGTTGTTTAGGCGGCCGCCCGCTCGGCTTGCGTCTGACTACCTTGCATCGCGGAACTGCGTCCATGTCATGACCAATGGAACAATGAACAGAGCAAGCACAGCGGTGTTGAGCGCCGCGTTGACCCAGACGTGCGAGAGCAGGGAGATGGCGGTGTCGAGGACGTACCAGAACGCAAGCGCGGCGGCCAGAGCATCCCGTGCCCACCTCTGCCTACGGGCGAAGGCATTCGCTGCGATAAAGGCGGCCAGCAACCCAAAGCCCGCCACCGTGGCCCCCCAAACCCCATAGACCCAATTCTGGAACTGCAGCTGGCCAGGATATGCCGTCCCGGCGGGCCAGAAGGCCAGATCGATCTGCTGGTTCAGCCCCGCGAACAGGCGGGTTCCGCCAAACAGAGCCATGAGGAGGCCGAACGCCAGCATCGTGAAGCAGGCGACCAATAGCCAGGCGGTCCAAAAAGCGGATCGGTTCATTTGTCCTCCCTTGCTCCATGCTTCCGCCGGGATGAGCAGCCATTGTGGTAGCCCAACTGCCCAAGACCGGACGGCTCAGCGGGCACGCGCGGCGCGCTTTCCATTATCGCGCTTCGGACCAATTCGACGCAAGCACGCACAGCGTGCCCGACCCGAGGCCATCCCTTTTGGACCCGCGTCAGCACCGCCGCGAAATGCCGGGGCGCGGTGTCCTCGCGTTGTGTGAGAGGGTTGCAGGCGGGGCTCTCGAACGGTTATGATGGCGCGACGGGGTTGCAGGGCGAGGAGGCATGTTGAACCTGAGGTCGGAGAACGGCACGCCTCTCGTGCCGCCAGGCACATCCCGACGAAGAGCGAAGAGTGTTGCGGTATCCACTGACGATGAGCCAAACGCATCTGCCCCTAGCCCGTCTTGTCATCAAAATTGGCACGTCGACTCTGACGGCTGGGACCAACCGGCTTTCTCCGCCGGCCCTTGTCGATCTCGCCCGCCAGATCGCGAACCTGCGCACCGCCGGAAACGAGGTCGTCCTGGTGACCTCGGGGGCGGTGGCCACCGGTCGGGAGGCGCTGGGCTTCCCCCAGCTGCCCAAGGACATCCCCGCCAAGCAGATGCTTGCCGCCGTCGGCCAGCCACGCCTGATTGCGGTCTACGAACGCATCTTCGCACTGTATGGCATCACGGTGGCGCAGGTTCTGCTGACGCGCGCCGATCTCGATAACCGGCGCAGCTATCTGAATGCCCGCAACACGCTCTCGGCGCTCCTGAGCCATCACCTGTTGCCCATTGTCAATGAGAACGACACGGTGGCGACGGAAGAGATCCGCGTGGGAGATAACGACAACCTGTCCGCGCTGGTGGCGAACCTGATCGAGGCTGACACGCTGATCCTGCTGACTGATCAGCCGGGGTTGTTCACAGCCGACCCGCGCCATGACCCGGCCGCGCGGCTGATCCGCGATGTCCTCACCGACGAGATCCCGCCTTCCCTCTGGGTGGCGGCCCGCGGGATGTCGTCGGGCGTGGGGACCGGCGGCATGGTGACCAAGCTGCAAGCCGCCGACCTGGCCCGTCGCTCGGGGACGACGGTGATCGTCGCCCAAGGGAGTGACCCGGAGGTCCTGACGCGGCTTGCCGCGGGCGAACATATCGGAACGCGCTTCCGGGCGCTGGACTCGGCGATCGATAGCCGCAGGCGCTTTCTCCTGGCGGGAAGTGCGGCGGGCTGTCTCGCCGTAGACGATGGCGCCGCCCAGGCCCTGCGGCGGGGAGGCAGCCTGCTGCCTGTCGGGGTTGCCGCCGTCGAGGGCAACTTCGAGCGCGGAGACACCGTCCGGGTTCTCGACTCCTCCGGCCGGGAGTTGGCACGCGGCATGGTCAACTATCGAGCCGCCGATCTCTCTCGCCTGCTGCGACGACATTCGGACGACATCGAAGGGCTGCTTGGCTACCACTATGGCGACGAAGCCATCCATCACAACGACCTGGTGCTCCTGTGAGCCCCGGTGCACGGATCATGAAGAGGCAGATCGTGTTGATTGAAATTGGCGCGCGCGCCCGACAGGCCGCCCGTATGCTCGCCACGCTGTCAACGGAGGCGAAGGACCACGGCCTAAACATCCTGGCGGATGCCCTGATCGCGCACCAGGCAGTTATCCTGGCGGCGAACCAGGCCGATGTCCACGCCGCTCAGCAGGCCGACTTGAGCGCCGCATTGGTCGATCGCCTGACCCTGACTCCTGCGCGCCTGGAAGGCATCGCTGCGGACGTACGGGGCGTCGCCTCACTCCCCGATCCGGTCGGCGAAGTGTTCGAATCCAAGACGCTCGCCAACGGGCTCCGAGCGCACAAGCGGCGCGTCCCGCTTGGCGTGCTGGGAGTCATCTACGAATCGCGCCCCAATGTCACGATCGACGTTGCGGGACTGGCGCTCAAGACCGGCAATGCCGTGATTCTGCGCGGTGGGAGCGAGACGCTGCAGTCCAACCGGGCGTTGGTGGAGGTGGTGCATCAGGCGCTGCTCGCCGCCAGCCTCCCGGTCGATGCGGTGCAATTCATCGATGACCCGGACCGTTCCCGAGTGACGGAACTGCTGCACCTCGACGGCTATGTCGACCTGATCATCCCCCGCGGCGGCAACCCCTTGCATGAGTTCTGCCGCCACAACAGCTCGATCCCTGTCATCACCGGCGGGATTGGCATCTGTCACCTGTTCGTCGACGAGACGGTCGATCTCAATGCGGCGTGCCGGGTGATACACAACGCCAAGACCCAGCGGCCGACGGTCTGCAACGCCCTGGACACCGTGCTTGTGCACCGCTCCCGGGCCGCCGAGTTCCTCCCGGCACTGGTAAGAATGCTCTCCGCCGATGGCGTGGTTTTCCGGGCACACCCAAGCGCCGTGCCCTTTCTCGCTTCCACCCCCGGCCCGCGGATTGCCGCAGCGGCGGGTCGAGATCCCGCGCTCCCCGAGTCGGTGAGTCTCGCCGGCCCGCAGGATTTCGACACCGAATGGCTGTCCCTGGTGCTGGGGCTGAAGGTCGTCGACAGCCTGGCCGAGGCGATGGAGCACATCCACCTGCACAGCACCGGCCACTCGGACGGCATTCTCACGTCGAACGAGGAAAACGCGCGGCGGTTCACGGAGGAGATCGACTCGGCCGCCGTCTATATCAACGCCAGCACGCGTTTCACCGATGGCGGCCAGCTCGGCCTGGGAGCCGAAGTGGCAGTTTCCACGCAGCGGCTGCACGCACGTGGCCCGATGGGGCTGCGGGAACTGACGACGTATAAGTGGGTCGTGGTCGGCGACTACCACGTCCGAGGCTGAGCGAGATCAGCGCTACGACCGCAAGTACGGGCGCCGAGTGCTTGGCGCCCGTTTGCATTTCACTCCCTAGGCTCCAGGGTGCCCTCCGCCTGCCACGGTCTCACCCGCGGAATCCAGCGCGGCACGTTGCGCTTGTACTCGCGATACGCCTCGCCGAAGCGCGCCTCGAGCCCGCGCTCCTCGGAGAGCGGGATGTAGAAGAGATGCAGGATGACCACGGCGGCGGCCAGGATCAGGAGGGCGTTCGAACGTAACAGGAACGCCTCACCGAAGAGCACCGCGAAGACGCCCGTGTGCATCGGGTTGCGTACGTGACGGTAGATGCCGCGTACGACCAGGACCTTCGGCGGATCCCACGGCGCAAGCGTTCCCTCTCCTCTCCGCGCGAACAAGCGGATGGTCGAGCCCATGAGGACCAGACCGAAAAGGACGAACAGCAGTCCCACGGCGGAGAGGGCCGTGTCTGCCCCGGGAGTCACTTGCCCGCTGCTCCGCTGACCGACGCGCGATTGCGCGATGTGCGCGGGCGCGAGGTCCA
>CAYGXJ010000122.1:0-8823 GCA_964353865.1 uncultured Anaerolineales bacterium
GGGCGGCGCCGACTATGACGGTGACGGCAACTCGACGGAGGGCATCCGCGGCGAGGTGGAAACGCTCACTGAGGCGCTCTACACCCAGATCAAGGTCTACGCCACCGCCAAGGGCACGGGCATCCTCTACAATCCTGCTGCGTATCCCTACTTCTTTGTCGACAAGGATGGCGATGGGACTCCGGACAAGGACGACCAGGGTGCTACGATCCGCTATAGCGCCTACACCCCGCGCCTCATGAAGGCAGCCTACAACCTTCAGTATGCGATGAAGGATACCGGTGCCTGGGCGCACAATGGCAAGTTCGCGATCCAGTTCCTCATCGACTCGATTGAGGACCTGGGCGGCGACGTGAGCAAGTACACGCGCCCGTAATCTGCACTAAGTCCGTGCGCGATACATCAGGCCTCCCGCAAGGGAGGCCTGATGTCTTATTGTTCCCCATGCGGGCGCGCAAACAGGTGGGAGGGGCTGGGTGCTTGCTCCTCGCCGACTGCGGAGTCTTCCGAGCCAAGGCGGTTTCACTCGCTGGCTGGAAGTGCCGACGCCGGCGCCACCACATGGATCTCGGCCTCGTGCGTCCGGTGATCCACGATGTTGAGATAGCGCACACCCAGGGTGATGGCCAGCGCGCCATAGGCGGCCACTCCCGCACCGGAGAGGATTTCAACCAACGAGGGGAAGTAGGTTGTGTAGCGCGTGACAATTTCGCTTGGCAGGTAGGTGACCACGGTCAGCTGGCCTGCCATGTTGGTGTCCCAGCGGTAGGCGATGACACCCACCACCACCAGCGCCAGCGCCAACATGCGCAGCACTTGCCGGGCGCGCAGCTTCGGGCGGAGGAGGATGAAGATCGGAACGACGGCACCCAGAATGATCTCGACCACCCAGAAATTGAACGCCAAGGGCCCGCGCGTGAGGAGTTGCAGGCCTTCTGTGCGGCCAGGCGCGTAGGTGTAGGTCATGGCGAACGCATCCCAGAAGCGGAAGTAGAGGTATACAACCAGCACCCAGCCGATGAAGGAGGCCACCTTCTCAAGCAAACGGTCATCCACATGCACCTTCCTCGACAGGCGTGCGGCGAGCATCGATACCAACACCGTCAGCGAGGGGCCGGCGGCGATCGCCGAAGCGATGAAGAGCACCGACATATCGGGGCGGTACCAGATGGGCCGCGCCTTGAGGACGCCGTAGGCGGCTCCCAGCGACGACTGGTGCAAGAGCGATAGACACAGCCCCACGATGGCCAGCACCGGCGCCAACTGATGGACGGTCTGCAGCCAGCCGGCCAGCTTTGGCCAGCGGTTGCGAAACCACGCCGCACCCCCAAGGATTGGAGCCGCCTCCAGGATCAGCACGGTGAAATACAGCAGAATGCACATCGTGACTTCCCACATCACCGAGTGGGTGTTCCAGAAGACGATCGAGTGCCAGAACCGATCGGGCCGACCGATGTCCATGATCAGCGCGAGCAGCGCCATCGAGTAGCCGATCAGCCCGACGAAGGTCGCGGTGCGCGCCACCGGCTGCAGCTGCTTGAGACCCAGCAGGTAGACTGCGGCGCACAGCAGGAAGGCCCCGGCACTCAGCGCGATCGAGGAAAGATCCATCGTGATCCACAGGCCCCAGGGCACCAGATCATTGAGGTTGGTGATTGACAGGCCCTTGATGAAGACCATCAGGCCGGCCGCCACGCCCACGAGCAGGATCACGCCCAGGATGCCCACCCAGACGACGAACGGGGTGATGCGAAACGAGGCGAGCGCACCGCGAAAGCGCGCACTGATGCTCGCCATGGTTAGGCCTCCTTCCGCGCGGGCAAGTAATACACCCGCGGCCCGGTGCCCAGGTCCTCGCGCAGGCGGTAGTGCGGCGAACCCGCTAGCGCCTGGCTGACATTGGAGTCCGGGTCATTCAGATTGCCAAAAAGGCGCGCGCCGACCGGGCACGCCACGACGCAGGCAGGAGAGGCTTCCGAGTCCATACCGGGGCGCAGCCCAAGGCCCAGGCCGCGGTCGATGCGCTGATAGCAGAACGAGCATTTCTCGGGCACCCCGCGCGGGCGACGTGCAACTTCGGGCTGCCCCCATTCTGGCACGGCCGGGTTGGGCCCGGTGAATGCTTCCCAATTGAATGCGCGCGCGCCGTACGGGCAGGCCACCTCGCAGTAACGGCAGCCGATGCACTTGTCGTAGTCCATCATGATGATCCCGTCGGGGCGGTGATACGTGGCCCCTACGGGGCAGACTTCGGCGCACGGCGGCTTTTCGCAGTGCATACACGGGCGAGGCAGGTACACCGTCTTGCCGTCCACCTCGCCCGCGGCAATGACCCGGTTCCACGAAATCTCGGGGTTGACGTCGTTGTGAGCGCGACAGGCCAGCGTACACTGGCCGCAGCCGGTGCATAATCTCTGGTCGATCACCATGCCCCACGAAAACGGGTTGCCGCCTTCGGGCTCCGAGGCGCGGGCCGCACGGACCACCTTGAGCCCGGCGATTGCCAGCGCCCCGGCAGCGGCGGCTTTGAGAAAGCCTCGTCGTCCAATCGTCTCTTCGGTCATGCGGATACCCTCACTCATTGCGATTCTTGTTCAACCGGCGGTACCAGCGCTCCAGCCAGGGAGCCAAGACCATTCCGCTTGCCATGCCGACCAGCGCCGAGAGCAGTGCGAACCCGAGCGGGCCGACAGGCGAAGGCGCGGCCGTCACCTGCAGCTTCTCCACCGAGGCCATCGGGTCGAGCGTGGCCGGGGTGGGGTTCACATTGTGGATGCTGCCCGGGTCGTGCATTTCGGTGGAGTGGCACGAGGTGCAGGTGCTCAAGCTGACCCGGAAACTGTGATCGCGCTCGGAGTGCGCTTGGCCTTTGGGACCCTCTTCGGGTGCGAGGTGACAGTCGGCGCAGGTCAGTCCCTGTCGGCTGTGCGCCGAATGCGCAAAGCGCGTCCCGAGATCTCGGTGGCATGTGCTGCACAGGTCCGAGGGATCCGCCGACCTGAGCTGCGTCCCGTGTGGGTCGTGGCAATGGATGCAGTCGAGGCCTGCCTGGCGGTGTTTGCTGGCTTGCCACTCAAACAGCCCTTCGGTGTGGCAAGTGCCGCAGGCTTGCGAGGTGCGGTCGATGGGCGCGGGCTCCTGCGGGTGATTGGCCGGCACCGGGGCATGGCACGCCTCGCAGGTGACTCCTTCCGCTTGCCAGGTGTCTGTCGCGGGATCGTAGCCCGTAGCATGGCAGGAGAGGCATTGATGCGGCGAGCCCTGAGCCATCCACATCTCGCGAAACGCGGGATCGGCAACGGCCATCCCGTGCGAGCTTTTGGCCCAGGACACGGCGAACTCGGAATGGCACGTCTGGCAATTCGAAACCGTCTCGGGTGCGGAGGACACCGGCACGGACGGCGCCGCCCACACGATGGTCAACATGGCCATCGGCAGGGCCAACGCCAGCCCGACACCCATCCGAACCAACCATCTATTCATCAGCGCACTCTCCTCGATCTCAGAATGCTGAGTCACAAAACAGCTGCTGGGACGGGGGCACTGCGGAACACGGAACAGCTCAGGCACTGCTCGGGCATGCGTCCCGTGGTTTCGCGGAAGGCCTGCCAGCACGGCACGTTCTGGCGGGCATAGGCCGGGCAGCTCGCGCGCTTCTCAGCCGGGCAGTCGCTCTCTTCCCAACAACGCACCGAATGCCGAGCCGCGCCCACGGCCAATTGCGCGCGCCGGGTGCGAGCTTGCTCCTGCCAGCGCCGGTCCAGACGCAGCAACAACCATGTTGCCAGCGCCGTCACGGCCAGGGGCAGACCGATGCGCATGCCCAGTCCGATCAGTACCGTTTCCAGTGTGCGAAGGATGTCCATCGTGCCTCCTCGGGTCTACAGCTTGCGAGCCGCCACGCGTGTCAGGAGCGTTCCCACAGCCAGGAGTATGGCGATCGGGATCAGCCAGCGGGTGAAGAAGAGGGCAAGAACGAACAAGGTTTCCATGGCTGCCTCCTGAATGTGGGTCCACTCATCGTCCACCATTAGTCTAGAGGCGTCCCAGGGGGAGGGCAATTGGGAGATCGACGCATTCTTGTCCGGCACGAGAGGTCGCGGATGCGTGGGCAGGCATGGGGTATCTCCCCCACGGAGTGGGGTGTATATCCAGGCGGGGATGGGAGTGACAGCCCAACAAAAAAGCCCGGCCTGCAGGCCGGGCTGAGGGGCTGGGAGGAGGCCCTACGGCTGGATGATGCCCTTGCGAATGGCGTACTTGACCAGTTCGGAGCGCGAGTGCAGGTTGAGCTTGCCCATGATGTTTTCGCGATGCCGGGCGACGGTCTTGGGGCTGATGTGCAACCGATTGGCGATTTCCGGGTTGCCCGCGCCCTCGGCCAGGAGCTCGAGCACCTCTTGTTCGCGGGCCGTCAAACCATCCAGTGTTCGCGCAGCGGCCCCCGAGGGTTCCTGGGCGATGTAGTCCTTGACCAGCAACTTGGCCAGCGAGGGATAAAGGTACACCTCGCCGCGGGCCGCCGCGCGGATCGCGGTCACCAGCTCCTCCGGCGCGGCGCGCTTGGGAACGTATCCGCTGGCGCCTGCCTCGAGCATCTTGAAGAAGTACTCCTCATCCTCGTGGATGGTCAGCGCCACCACCGCCGTCGACGGCGAACGCGCCTTGATCTCGCGAGCCGCCTCGATCCCGGACCGGTCCGGCAGGCCGATATCCATCAGGACAACGTCCGGCGCCAGCGCGGCCGCCGCCGTCAGGCCCTCGGCGGCTGTGCCGGCCTCACCGGCAATCTCGATGTCGGCTTCCGTCTCGAGCAGCATGCGCAGCCCGGTGCGCACCACGGCGTGGTCATCAATGAGCAGCAGGCGAATCGCCATCGGCCCCTCGTTTCTCATCACGGTACGGGATGCTCACGGAAACCGTCGTGCCTCGTCCCGGGCTGGAGTGCAGCTCGAGATGTCCGCCCAGGAGCGAGGTGCGTTCGCGCATCCCGAGCATACCCCACGCCGGGCGATCGGGCGGCGAGGCCTGGTCCACCTCGAACCCCACCCCGTCGTCCTCCACCTCTAGGCGCGCCTCGGTCTCCGACAAGCGCACCCGCACCCAGACATGCCGCGCGCGGGCGTGACGCACCACATTGGTGAGCGCCTCCTGCGCCACGCGGAACAACACCAGGTTCACCGGCTGCGGCAATTCCTGCCCCTCACCGCGGATTTCTAGATGCACCGGCAGGTTCGCTCGCTTGTGGATTTCGGCCGCGTACCAGCGTAGCGCGGCCGGCAAACCCAGGTCGTCGAGGTGCGACGGTCGCAGGTCCGCAATCAGGCGCTGCAGTTCGTCAAGTGCGCGATCCACCAGCGCCTCAAGCTGACGCAGGTTGTTTTCGGCCTTCTGAGGATTCCCGTGGATGGCCGTGGCCACCCCGCGCAGGCCCAAGCCGATCGCCGTGAGCGCTTGACCGGTCTCATCGTGGAGGTCGCGGGCAACCCGCTGCCGTTCGGCCTCCTGCGCTTCAACCACCCGACGCAAGAGATCCCCGCGCAGGGCCTCTCGCCGCTGCGATTCCTCAAGACGAGCCGATTGCAGCACCGCAATCTGGCGCTGGGTCTCCACCTCAAACGACCTCAAGAAACGGATGACGAAGAAAGAGGCCACGGCCGCGGTGAAGGCGCGAAAGAGTTGGATTGGGATGCCGAACAGTTGCTGGAAGAGAACGGCGTTGATCACGTTCGAAGGGGGCAGCGGGCTGCTGAGAGTGAAGAGCTGCCCGACGGCACCGTACCAGGCAAAGGCCACGGCGGCCCACAGGCTGTCGCGCCCGAACTGGGCCATCCCCGCCTGACGGAAGTTGCGCTGTTGAGCGATCAGGCCGGCCGAGGCCAGCAATGCCGCAGGAATGCCAAGCACATATCGCGTCCAAACCTCCGCCACCGCCCATAGCTCTTGCTCGCCGCCAAACTGCCCGCGGAAGTAAAGCACGCCGAAGCCCCATACCGCGGTCATGATGAGCGGGATGAGCAGGCTCAGGCGGCGTATCCGGTCGCTGGGCGAGAGGAGCGAGGCGCCAAATGCACCCAACGAGATGAACGAGAAGGCCAGGAGCGCGAGGCGCAAAGTCTCCCAGGCCAGCAAGGCGTAGCCTTGGCCGGGCAGCAGGCCCATGACCTTGAACATGTCGAGCCATTCGTGGGCTGCGTGAATCAGACCGAACCCGGCCAGTGGGCGAAGCGCATGCCGCAGCCGTGCCTCCGGGCCGCGGCTGACCTCCAGAATGATGAGCAGACCCATACTGAAAAAGGCCAGCCCATAGACGAAGAAGATAAAAGCGAGAGTCGGATTCATGGGATGTTGGCGAGTCGTGTGCTCGCGTGCTAGTCTAGCACCGCGTGTGGCATTTGACTACTATCACAACGGGTAAGGGCCCCGCCACGGGGGGCCGCTCGGCTGGCCGGGGAGGCGCTCACGGGCCTGGGGTTGTCTTCGCGGCAGCCACCCGTTGCGATGCAAGCTGCCCGCATCCGGCTTCAATCTCGATCCCGCGCCGGACGCGCACCGTACAGGGCACGCCGTGGGCCTCGAGCGCGGCGCGGAACCCTTGGGCAGCGTCGCGCGAGGTGGGCTGGCCGTCGTAGCCGCGGGTGGGGTTGAGCGGGATCAGGTTGACGTGGCACAACAACCCGTGGCAGCGCTCGGCCAGTGTGCTGGCCTGCTCGGGCGTGTCGTTCACGCCGGCGATCAGCGCCCACTCGAATGTCAAACGCCGGTGGGTGGTGCTCACGTAGTAGCGACACGCGTCGAAGAGCATGTCGAGCGGGTAGCGGCGGTTGATCGGCAGCAGCCGCGAACGCAGCTCATCGGTGGCCGCATGCAGCGACACGGCCAGGTTGATCTGGCGGTGCTCATCGGCGAAGCGCCGGATGGCGGGCACCAGCCCGACGGTGGAGATCGTGATGCGGCGCGCACCCATGGCAAAACCGGCCGGGTCGGTCAAGCGGTCCATGGCGGCCAGCGTTGCCGCGTAGTTCTGCATCGGTTCGCCCATGCCCATCACCACGATGTTGGTGATGCGCTGCGCGTGCTGCGCCAGATGCCGGGCGAGGAACAGCACTTGCGCGACGATCTCCCCCGAGGTCAGGTTGCGGCTGATGCCCATCTGCCCCGTGGCGCAGAAAACGCATCCCATGCCGCAGCCCGCCTGCGAGGAGATGCACACAGTTCGCCGGCGGTCGTAGTCCATCAGCACCGACTCGACTGTGGCGCCGTCGTGCAGGTCGAAGAGCAGCTTCAGCGTGCGCCCGTCCCGCGAGCGCCATTCGTGCGCAAGATGCAGCGGAGCGAAGTTGAACGAGGCCAAGTGATGCACGAGCGCGGCCGGCAGGCCGCTCATCTCCGCCGGATCGGTCTCCAGCCGCCCGTAGAGGTGCGACCACACCTGGCGCGCGCGGAAGCTCGGCTCGCCCCGCTGCACCAGGTGCGATGCGAGTTCATCAAAGGTCAGGTCGTGGATGAACGGGGGAGGGGCCATGGCCGCCATCCGCAACGCGCCGGCCTCAGCCGAGCGCGGAACGCCAGGCCTGAGTGAGCTCGGGCAGGCCAGCGAACACCCAGCTCGGCGGGCAGGCGGCCTGCGCCGCCTCGTCAGCCGAGGATACCCCGCTCAAGACCAGAATGCTTGGCAGCCCGGCGCGATGCGCGCCGAGAATATCGGTTTCCAGGCGGTCGCCTATAGCGGCGGTCTCGCGCGACGTCCGGCCCAGGCTGGCCAGCGCCATCTCGTATAGCAGCGGTTCGGGCTTGCCCACCACCGTTGGTTGTGCGCCGCTGGCCGCGCTGAGCGCCGCCAGGATTGCGCCGTTTCCGTGGGTGATGCCGCGTTCGGTGGGGAAGGTCATGTCGGCGTTGGTGGCCACAAAGCGCGCGCCGCCGCGCAGCGAAATCGTTGCGTTGCCGAGCTTGGTCCAGTTCAGGCCGCGGTCCATGCTGCACACCACGATGTCAGCCGTCAGGTCCTCCTCGCCTACCACACGTAGGCCGGCGTCGCGCAGCGCCTGCTGGATGCCCTCTTCTCCGATGACATACACCCTGGCCCCCGGCGCCTCCCGACGCAAATAGGCTGCCGTGGCCAGGGCCGAGGTCAGCACTTCTTCCTCGGCGGCGCGCACCCCGAAGCCCGCCAGCTTGGCGACGTAGGCGGCCGGGGTGAGGCTGGCGTTGTTGGTCGCCAGGCGGAAAAGGATGCCGCGTTCGCGCATGAGGGCGAAGAATGCGGCCAGACCCGGCAAGGCGGTGTCGCCGCGCCACAAAACGCCATCGATATCAATGATCAGGGCCCGGAGGTCGGCCAACGAGCGGGGGGCCTCCGGGCCCGGTGCGGTTCTGGTCACGACGTTAGCTGGGCCTCGGCTACTTCTTGTTCCGTTCGGGCTTGGGGCTTTCTTCAAGGACCTTGTCGACCAGGCCAAACTGCATCGCCGCCTGGGCGTCCATGTAGTAGTCGCGCTCGGTGTCGCGTTCGATCACGTCCAGCGACTGGCCGGTGTGCTTGACGAGGATTTGGTTGAGCCGATCGCGCAAGCGCAGGATTTCCTTAGCCTGGATCTCAATGTCGGTGGCCTGGCCCTGCGCCCCGCCCAGCGGCTGGTGGACGTGGATGGTCGCGTGGGGCAGCGCGTAGCGCGTCCCCTTGCTGCCTGCCGCCAGCAGCACCGTCCCGAAGGAGGCGGTCACGCCGACTGCATAGGTGGCGATCGGGTTGGGGATCTGCTGCATCGTATCGTAGATCGCGAGGCCGGCATAGATATGTCCGCCCGGCGAGTTGATCCA
>CAYGXJ010000123.1:0-2493 GCA_964353865.1 uncultured Anaerolineales bacterium
CTGGATGCGCTGCTCGCCGCAATGAAGGAATCCCAGCCTGTGTTCAACCGGTATTTTCACGCCAAGGCAAAGCGGCTGGGCAAGGAGCGGCTGGCGTGGTGGGATCTGCAGGCCACGGTGGGTGGCAGCGAGCGGCGCTACTCGTACGACGAAGCGCGCGATTTCATCCTCAAGCGATTTGCCACCTTCAGCGGGCGCCTGGAGAACCTTGCCGCGCGCGCCTTCCGCGAAGGATGGATCGATGCCGAGCCGCGCAAAGGGAAAGTGGGCGGAGCATTCTGCGCCGAGGTGCCGGGGCTCGAGCAATCGCGCATCCTGGCCAACTTCGACGGATCGTTCGACCAGTTGCTGACGATGGCGCACGAGCTGGGGCATGCCTTCCACAACGAGTGCCTGGCGGGCCTGACGATGATTCAGCGCAAGACGCCGATGACCCTGGCGGAGACGGCCTCCATCTTCAATGAGACGCTGGTGACCGAGGCCGCGCTAGCCACCGCCGGCAGCCGCGAAGAGGAATTGACCATTCTCGAGTCCTTCCTCATCAACGCCTCGCAAATCGTCGTCGATATCGCCTCGCGCTACCTCTTCGAGAAGGAAGTCTTCGAGCGCCGTTCGCAATCCGAGCTCTCGGCCGATGACTTCTGCGAGATCATCAGCCGCTGCCAGCGCGAGACCTATGGCGAGGGTCTCGACGAGCAATTCCTGCACCCATACATGTGGGCCTGGAAGCCGCACTACTACAGTGCCACTCTCTCCTTCTACAATTTCCCGTACGCCTTCGGCTTGCTCTTCGGGCTGGGCTTGTACGCGGAGTACCAGCGCCGCGGCCCGTCGTTTGCCGCAGACTACGAGGCCCTGTTGCGCGCCACAGGCGGCGGCACGGCCGAGGAGTTGGCCGCGCGCCACGGCATCGATTTGCGCTCGCCCGATTTCTGGCGCGCCAGCATGTGTCTGATCGAGGCGCGCCTGGAACGCTACCTTGCCCTGTGAGTCCTCGCCTCCGATAATCCAGAGCAGGGCATAGCACGCATTGCGCTTGCTCGTCGAGGCGCGTGGCGCGCAGGTGCGCGCCCTGCTCGAGCGGGTGGGGCTGGGTCCGCTCATGCATTCGCCCGCCCGGCGGCTCTCGGCGGGCGAGATGCAGCGCGTGGCGCTGGCGCGCGCGCTGCTCGTCGAGCCGCGGGTGCTGCTCTTGGATGAGCCGACCGCCAACCTCGACCCGTACAATGTGGGCCTGATCGAGGAGATCGTGGGCGAGCACTGCCGTCAGCACGGCACAACCGTGATCCTCGTGACCCACAACATCTTCCAGGCCAAGCGCATGGCCGAACGCACCGGGCTCATGCTGGCCGGGCAGCTCATTGAACTCCAGCCGACGCAGGCCTTCTTCGAACAGCCGCGCGACCCGCGCACCGCCGCCTTCTTGCGCGGCGATATCGTCGCCTGACGGCAAGTCCACCGCACCCCTTCCGGTCTTTTGCGCGGGCACGGCATGCCGTGCCCAAGCGACCACGCGGGATGGTGCCGCTCGCTGTGCCCCTGGTGTTGTTGCGAGCTGACTCCTCGTGCCACTTGCCTGCCACGCGGCCGGGCTTGTCGGTGGACCTACTCGGGCGCGGCGCGCCGAGCCCGAACGGCTATGTGGGATGTGCGCCGCCCGTCGATCTGCCCAAAGGGTCGTGGGGCCTTCGTTTGCTCATCGCGTCTGGATGCGGTACAACAATCGGCGTGGCAACCACCGAGTGGAATGGCTCTCTTCATATAAGAAGCGACGGTCCCCATCCGCACTGGGTGGCCCTCAGCGCACACACTAACAATGGCCGGAAGCCCCTTTGTGTCTCACCTATGTGAGGCCGTGTAGCCATGCCAGGATTCGCGCCCGTCCTGGGCGCTTTGTATGGTCTTCTCTCAGCGCTGGTGTGGGGCAGCGGCGACTTTGCCGGCGGCCTGGCAACCCGCCGCACCAGCGTCTTTCGTGTGCTGGTGCTCACCTCGCTGGTGGGGCTGGTCGTCCTTGTCCTCATCGCCCTCGCGCTGCGCGAACCGTGGCCCTCCTGGGCGGACCTGGCCTGGGCGGCAGCGGCCGGCACCTCCGGCGTGGTCGGCCTGGCCGCGCTGTATCGCGGCCTCTCGATGCGCACCGCCGCCATCGTCGCACCCACCTCTGCCGTTGGTGGTGCGCTGTTCCCGGTGGCGGTCAGCCTGGTGCTGGCCGGGCTACCCACGCTCACCCAATCGGCGGGCATGCTCATCGGCCTGAGCGGCATTTGGCTTGTCACGCGCTCCGAATTGCAGCGGCACGCGGAAACGCGCGAGGGCCTGCTCCTTGCGCTCGCCTCCGGCGTGTGCTTCGGCGGGTACTTCATCCTCATCAGCCGCGTTTCGAGCGGCAGCGTGTTCGCGCCTCTGGCCGTGGCCAAGGTGGTGGCCACGGCCGTTGCGCTGGGCATGCTCGCCGCACGCCGTCTGCCTCTGCTCAACCCGCGCGAGAAC
>CAYGXJ010000124.1:0-4226 GCA_964353865.1 uncultured Anaerolineales bacterium
GTCGACGTGCAGTGCATCATGCAGGCGTTGCCCTCGATTGCAGGCCGATTCCACACCAAGTTCATCACGACCTCGCCCAAGGTGGTCATCGAGGGCGGGCTGCACATGGAATTCGATGAACATCACGCCCTGGACCAGGCGCGCGTACTGGTGCGCACGGCGATCGACAACTATCCGAATCGCGGCCCGGTGCACATCCCGAATATCGTCGAGGATGTAATCCCGGGTTTCTCACACGAGTACATCAACTATATGCTGGGTGGTTCGTACCGCGCATCGTTCCGCCCGCTGAACGATGCCATCATGTCGGGGCGCATTCGGGGCGTGGTCGCGGATGTGGGCTGCAACAACCCGCGCACAACGCAGGACAAATCGCACGAGTGGTTGGTGCGCGAACTCTTGCGCAACGATGTGCTGCTGGTCCAGACGGGATGTGGCGCGCTGGCCTCGGGCAAATACGGGTACCTTCTGCCGGAGGCTGCGCTGGAGGCCGCCGGGCCGGGTCTACGCGAAGTGTGCGAGGCGACGGGTATGCCGCCGGTGCTTCACATGGGTTCGTGCGTAGACAACTCGCGTATCCTCACCGTGCTGACTCAGGTTGTTGCCGAAGGCGGACTGGGGGATGACATCTCGGACGTGCCCGCGGTGGGGATGGCGCCCGAGTGGATGAGTGAGAAGGCGCTCGCCATCGGCGCCTATTGCGCCGCGTCGGGAGCCTACGTGCTGTTCGGGATCGACTCGCCGGTGGGTGCCAGCGCCGAGGTCACGCGCATCCTGAGCGAGACCTGGAGTCAGGCGATGGGGGGCAAGCTTGAGTTCGTGACCTCCGATGAAGAAATGCTCAAGCGTGCCCTGGCGCACATCGACGCCAAACGTGCGGCGCTGAACCTGCCGGCGTATGAGGCCGGTCGATTTGGACGCAGTGGCGACCTGACCTACTACACGCGTGTGAAAGAAAGCGCCGCCGCGGGCTGACCCACCGATCATCCTAGACACCCCGCCGGGGAGGAAGTCCAATGTCCCGATACATCGCAACCCGCGCCATCCGTGGCGCGCACACTGTGGTGAACGACTTCGACGAACGGCTGAGCCGGGCCTTGACGGAAAAGGGACCGGACACGGCTGTCGCTTTTCCAAACACGGCCTACCACATTCCACTCATCCTGGGCATGACGGGCCGCGCGGTTGAGAAGCTGGGCGATCTGACCCCGATCCTCGAGCGCGCCAGGGAGCTGCTCCATCCCGTCCCGGCCGACCGCCATTGGCTGCCGTACTTGGGCGAGACCCTGGATGCCGGCATGGCCACCCTCATGGCAGAGGAAGGAATCGAATGCATACGTTTCCTTTACGGGGAGGAGCCTCAGCGCCTGGAGGGGCTTCACCTGGCCGGCGCTACCTCCTTCACCAGCCCGGAGATGGACAAGGCCGGCGGCAACGGTCACCTCAACGGGCCGATCGACGACATCCAATTGCGCTCGTGGGGTATTCAATTGGTCGATGGGCGCATGCCCGGCTTCGCCGCCATCGTGGGTTGCGCGAAGTCGAATGAGGTGGCGGTCAAGATCGTGCGCGAGTTGCAGCGGCGCAATATCCTGACCTTCCTCAGCGGCAACGTCAATGGGCGAAGCATCATCCACCAACTAGTGGAAGAGGGTGTGGAGCTCGGCTACGATACCTACACGGTGCCCTTCGGGCTTGACACGTACAGTGCGATCTATGCCTTGGGCTTCGCGACCCGCTCTGCGCTCACCTTCGGTGGGCTCAAGGGCGGGCAGACGCGCGAGGTGCTGCTCTACAACAAAGACCGCGTGTTTGCGTTCGTCCTGGCCCTCGGCGAGGTGGATGATGTCAAATACGCCACCGCCGCAGGCGCCATCAATTTCGGCTTCCCGGTTGTGGCCGACACGGTGATCCCGGAAATCCTGCCGACCGGCGTCACGACCTACGAGCACGTTGTGTCCATGCCGTTCGACCAGATTGAGGGCAAAGACGACCTCGAGCGGGCGGAGCGCCTGGTGCAGAAGTGCATTGAAGTGCGCGGCGTGAAAGTGACCATGCACGAAGTGCCCATCCCGGTGCCGTATGGGTCCGCCTTCGAGGGCGAGGTGGTGCGCAAGAACGACATGCGCATCGAGTTTGGCGGCAAACACTCACGGGCCTTCGAGTTCCTGCAGATGGCCGAGTTGGAGGCGGTGCAGGATGGACGGGTGACGCTGGTGGGCCCGGGCTTCGAGGGCGTAGCGGAGGGCGGGGCGATCGATCTGGGCATCGTGGTGGCGGTCGCGGGCCGCAAACTGCAGAAGGACTTCGAACCGGTGCTTGAACGGCAGATCCATCATTTCGTCAATGGCGCGAGCGGGATCCAGCACATCGGGCAGCGCGACATCGCCTGGATCCGGATCAGCAAGGCCGCTTCCGAGAAGGGCTTCACCCTAGAGCATTTTGGCAAGATTCTGCACGCCCGCTTCCACTCCGATTTCGGAGCCATCGTCGACAAAGTGGAAGTGACGCTGTACACCCAGGCGGCGCAGGTAGAGGAGTGGCTCGCCAAAGCGCGGACGGCCTATCAGGAGCGCAACGAGCGCACGGGCAGCATGACCGACGACAGCGTGGAGGAGTTTTACTCATGCACGCTGTGCCAGTCGTTCGCGCCCAACCACGTGTGCGTGGTCTCGCCCGAGCGCCTCGGCCTGTGCGGCGCGTACAACTGGCTCGACTGCAAGGCCTCCAACCAGATCAATCCGACCGGACCCAACCAACCGATTCGCAAGGGGGCGCTGCTCGACACGGCCAAGGGGTATTGGCAAGGGGTCAACGAATTCGTCCAGGTGGCCAGCCACGGACAGATCACGGACGTGGCGGTCTACTCGATCATGGAGAACCCGATGACCGCCTGCGGCTGCTTCGAGTGCATCGCCATGGTGATCCCCGAGACGAACGGGGTGATGGTGCTCAGCCGCGAGGACACCTCGATGAGCCCGGCCGGCATGACCTTCTCAACCTTGGCCGGCATGGCCGGCGGCGGGTTGCAGACGCCGGGCATCATGGGCCACGGCAAGTTCTACATACTCAGCCCGAAGTATCTCTCAGCGGATGGCGGTTTCAAGCGAGTGGTGTGGATGTCGTCAGTGCTAAAGGAGCAGATGGCGGATCAGCTGCTCAAGGTTGCGGAGCGCGAGGGCGTTCCGGGGCTGATCGAGAGGATCTGCGACGAACGCAGCGCAACCGATGTCGAAGGCGTGGTCAAGTTCCTGCAGGAGAAGGAGCATCCTGCATTGAGCATGCCGCCACTGCTCTAGTCTGGCGAGACGCGCGCCGCGCCCGGCCAGGCACAGCGGCCGCGATCCAAGGAGAGAACTCATGCCAGTCACGGTCGAGCTTCCCAAGGAAAAATGGGCGGGCAAGGTCCGCGAGGTATCCCTGGGCGCTACGCCGGCCGAGGGTGGGACGCGGGCCCGCACGTTGACGATTGGCGGGGAGGGCACGTTGCCCGGTCTACGGTTTGACGGCGACCTCCCCCACCAGCCGATCATTGCGATTGAGATCCGTGAGCGCAAGCCGGAGGATTGGTCGCCTCTGTTGCTGAAAGCGTGGGGGTCTGCGATGGAGTCACCGGTGGAGTGGGCCAAGGCGGCGGAGGCCGCCGGGGCAGACCTGCTCTACCTCGCGCTGAGCATGACCGGCGCGGATGGCAAACCGAACACGACGGATGCCGCGCGCGCGGTTGTGCGCCAGGTGCTCACGGCGAGCAGCTTGCCGCTGGCCGTCGTCGGCCCGGGCCAGGCGGAAATGGACAACGAGCTGATGGTGGCGGTGGCCGAGGAAGCCAAAGGCGAGCGCCTGTTGCTCGGTCTGTGCGAAGACAAGAACTACCGCACGATCGTAGCTACCGCCATGGCCAACGGCCACCTGGTCCAATCGAAAACGCCGATGGACGTCAACCTCGCCAAGCAGTTGGTGATTCTGATACACGACATGGGCATGCCCCTTGAGCGCATCGTCATGGACCCGACCACCGGCGCGCTGGGATACGGTATCGAGTACGGATACTCGGTGATGGAGCGATTGCGGCTGGCTGCGCTGCAAGGCGACGGGATGACGCAGCAACCAATGATCGTGACACCGGGCGAGGAAGCGTGGAAGGCCAAGGAGGCCAAGGTGGGCGAGGGCGTGCCCGCCGCATGGGGCGATTGGTCCGCGCGGGCGGTCAACTGGGAAACGACGAC
>CAYGXJ010000125.1:0-3694 GCA_964353865.1 uncultured Anaerolineales bacterium
TCCCAGCTGCACGGATCCCTTCCTGCTCCCGTTGATGTTTCACCGACCGATCCGTTTGCTCATCACCCTGAATGCCTTTCAGGTTCCCGGGTTTGGCTCGTTCCTGCGCCACTTGGGACATGTGCCCGTGGTGCGGCGTGAAGGGCTGCCCGCCCTGGATGCCGCTCGCGAGTTGCTGGAAGCGGGCGGCTCGGTCGCGCTCTTCCCCGAGGGCCGGCTGAGTCCGCGCCGGGGCGGGTTTCGTGTGCCACGCACGGGTGCGGCACGCCTGGCAATGCTCACCGGCGTGCCGGTGGTCCCCATTGGGATTCACCTGTTGCGCGCGAAGAATTATGGCATCGTCTCATCGGTGACAGGCAAACGCACGGTGGGCTACTGGTATCTTCGCGGGCCTTATCATGTCACGGTCGGGACCGCATTGCGGTTCGAGGGCGACGTCACGCACGAAGCCAGGGTTGGCGAAGTGTCTCTCGCGATCATGCAACAGATCGTGGAGTTAGCCGTTGAGAGTGAAGAGCGGTCCAAGTCCGAACGGGATCCTATATCGGCGGCGGCGAGCCGACCTGCCCGGCCGACCGGCGCGCGGCGAGAGTATCGCCTATGAGGCTCGCGGCGCACGACAGCACTTGGTTGAGCAGCGGGTCTTGTCTCGATCGGCGCGGGGACTGCGATCGGACTCGAAGGCGCGTGCTCTCTTCGATGTGCGTGAGCCGTCCCAGCTGAACCCTAACATGAAGAGGGCATAGCAGGCCTTACGCATTCCCGCGCGCGGCACATGCAATCGCCGACAAGCCGCCGACGCGCATGCCGCCCGTGCGAGTCGACCCCCCGCTTCCCCCAGCACGCACGCAATTCAACACAAAAGGCGCCGGGTTATGCCCGGCGCCTTTTTCATCCCGCTCGCAGGCCTACCTCAGCCTCTTGCCCAGCATGATCCACGTAAACACGAGCCCCGTCGCAAGCGCCACCAACCACAGCAGGCCGGCTTCGACGCCGGCGGCTCCAGCGAGCCATGGGCCCGGCACAAGGTGCGTGACGAATACACCTTCCATGACCTCGCCGCTGACCGGCAGCGAGAAGATGGCGCCCTGGATGAGTACCCACACCCAGCGCGCAATGACAGGCACCCACAACGTTCCGCTCGAAAGCGCGAGCGCGCCCAGGATTGTCCCGGCCAGGAGTGCGTTGACCAGACCCAACAGAGACGGCGCGCCCAGCGCGGCGCGGTAGACCGCATACAGTACGGCGGCGATGAGCACCGCCGCGCGCGGGCTCAGCGCGCGCGAGAGGGTCGTGCGGATGTAACCGCGAAAGGCAATCTCCTCCGCCAGAACCAGGCCAAGAAGCAGCAGCATGTTGCCCACGAGATCCAATAGAAGATCGCCCCAACCCTCGGCCGCCACGGCCGTGCCCTCCACCGTGAGTGCGCCGCTCCATCGGGCAATGCCAAGTGCAGCCAGCACCAGCAGCCCGCTCGCGAGGCTGGCCGCCGCAAGCAGACGCCCGTTGCCCGCGCGCCACGTCAGGCCGAGATCCCGCACCCGCGCGCCTCGCTCGAAGAGGCGCAGCGCCACCCAGCAGAAGACCAGCACCGCAATCAGATAGAGCAGCATGGCCGCGGCATGCAGGAAGAGGATCGAGTCTTCCATGTGCAGGCCGATCTCGCGCAGGTCATCGCCCAGGATGCCCCGCGCGAAAAGGAAGAAGCCCAGGCCCACCGGCAACCCGACCGCCAACACCGCCAGGCCGCAGGCAATGGCGAAGCCTGTAGCCCGCACCAATGCGCCGAGGGCGTCTCGAGGGAGGGAGCCCGTGCCGGGTGGGGTCGTCGTCATGGGGTACCTCCCTAGTCGTCGTCCTGCGGGTTGTTGGAGTCGTGGCATCCGCCGCTGGTGCACGAGGTCTGGGCATAGCGCGCCGGGTGGCAATTCGAGCAGCCGAGCGAATGCTCGCCCCCGCCGATGTGTTCGCCCACTCCGGGGTGGCTGAAGGTCGAGGGGCGGAAGGCTCGGGTCGTGTGGCAACGCGTGCAGTTGACCGACATCCCCAAATGCGTGCCGGGCGGAGTGTGGCAGTTCACGCAAGCCGTTGACAGCCCGGTGAAGACCCCGCTGGTATGGCAGCGCGTGCAGACGAGCGTCGCATGAGCCCCGGTCAGCGGGAATTGGGTGTGGTCGAAGTGGGCCGGTGTCCAGCCTTCCGGCGTGTGGCACTGCGCGCATCCGAAGGTGATGCCCCCCATGTGGCCTGCCGGCGCCTGATGGCAGCCCTCACACAGTTGCGAAAGCCCGGTGAACACGCCACTCGTGTGGCAACGGGTGCAGACCAGTGTCAGATGGACCCCGGTCAGCGGGAACTTGGAGTGGTCGAAGTGAGCGGGCCTCCAGCCCTCGGGCGTGTGGCAGTCGGCGCAGCCGCGGACATCTCCCGCTTTGTGATCCGTCGGAACCTGGTGGCAGTTTTCGCACAGCGGCGATGTGCCCTGGAAGCGGTCTCCCGGGTGGCAGCCTGCGCAGACCTGCCCTTGATGCTTGCCGGTGAGCGCGAAGGCGGTGTGGTCGAAGGCGGCCGGCGTCCACCCCAGCGGGCTGTGACAATGAATGCAGCCGGTGGCGATGCCCGCCACGTGGCCTGCGGGAATCGCATGGCAACTCTCGCAGTCGGGGTTCTGCTGCTGGTAGGTGCCGTCCACATGACATTGCGAGCAATTGAGCGCGGCGTGCGCGCCGACCATTGGAAAGCCGGTGTGCGCCTGGTGGCACGAGTCGCACTCCGTGCGCGCCATGACCGAGGCCGCTCCCGGCTGGGCATGCACAATGCGCGAGTGGCACTCGGCACATAGAACATTATTCGCGCTGTGCACGTCGTGGCGCACCTCGATCGCCCGGTCGGTCAGCCCGGGGGCATCCGCATGGCAGCGCAGGCATTGATCATTCTTGACGCGCACGATGATACGGATGGGGACGGGGTAGTTCCCCGAGAAGTGAGCTACCACCTGCTCCGCGCCGCGCACCTTCTCTTCGATGAAACCGCGCATGCCCGGCTCGGCGTGGCAATCCAGGCAACGCGCCGCCTGGCCGTGGCTGGAGGCCTGCCAGGAGGCGTAGTGGAAGTTCATCTCATGGCACGAGTTGCAGAACCACGGCTGGGAGTTGACCCACTGGAAGCCTGCGCCGCCGAGGATCAGGACGGCGAAGAGAATGAGGGCAACGACCGCGGCGATTCGCCAGCGAGAGCTCATGGGGCCTCCGGGCGAGGGGCGGATGAGAGCATGGGGTGGAATTGTATGTGCCCGCGCGGCACTGCGCAAGCAGGCCCGGCGGGCGTTCGCGGAGTTGCCCGTCGGACGGAATGAGCCTAGACTCGGGGCACCGGCCGCCGGGGGGAGGCTGCGCCGCGCAGCCCCTCAGCCGTTGTTCGACCGACATCCGCCCAGTGCCGCGATCCGCTCATTTCTGCCTTCCTCGAACAAGGAAGCACCCATGCAAGCCCAATCCCAGGCCCCCAAGGAATTGAACCTCGGCACGCCGGCGATCCGCCCTCACCTTCTACAAAGGAGGAACCCATGAGCGACCCGCGTATCGACAAACTGGCCCAAGTTCTTGTTCACTACAGCGTAGCGGCCAAACCCGGGCAGCTTGTGGGCATTGGGGGTGCCCCATTCTCACCTCAGGCGCTGCCTCTCATGGAGGCG
>CAYGXJ010000126.1:0-24495 GCA_964353865.1 uncultured Anaerolineales bacterium
GGGTCGGAGGCGCCGCGTGCCGAGCCACAGCAGCCGATCGAGCATGTTGAGCCAATCCAACTCGGAATACGACCGTCCCGGGAAGTAGAACCCGCTTTCCCCCCACAGCTGGGCGATGCCGCGCTCGGCATCCACAATGGAGAACGCAGCTTCTGCCTTGTGATGCTGCCAATACGGCGAGAGCGTGTGCCCCCCGTCTGCCTCCCGCGAGAGGCCGATTTCGAGTGAACGTGCGATGAGACGCGCGCGCTCCGGAGGGAGCTGGAGCGTGAGAGAGTGCTTCTCCCTGGGCATGCGGCTTGGCACCTAAGCAGGGGGCTTGCGGCTGGCGACGGCCTCGATCAGATCGCACGCACGGCCAGTGGCGTTGCCCACGTGCGCGAGATACGAGGTGGCGGCGTGACGCGCGGCCTCGCCCGGCGCCTCGCCCTCCTGGGCGGCGACCAGGAAGCGCTCGAGGTCATCGCGGCTGGCGATGGCGCTCGCCACCCCGCGGCCGACGAAATCCCAATCGTCCAGCGGACGCGATAGGGTGAGGATGCCGACCGAACGGCGGAGAAGCGCAGCCTCCAAACCGGCCGTGGTGCTGAACATGAGCACGCATCGCGAGGCAGCCACTAACGGATACAGCCCGATCTCGACCACCTGCGCAAAGCCCTCCACCTCCCATTCATGCAGTTTGATGCGGAAGCGTTCCGCACTCTCCCCGCGATGCAGCTTGAAGCGCAGGCGCACGGCCTTCCAGCGCTCGGTGGAACGCAAAGCGGCCACCCACTCGAGCAGCCGGCGCAACGCGGCATCCTTCTCCTCGGCCGAGATGATGAGCATCTTTTCGATCGGGCTGGAAAGGAACGTGAGCGGGAATTCGCCCTCGGCCATGGCCAACTTGCGGCGCGCCTCGTGTGCGGCGTGCGACCAATCGCTCGTCGCCAATTGGTCGAAGCGCGGGTTGCCGGTAATGCGAATGCGCGCGGCCGGCACGCCCACGCGTTCGAAATAGGCGCGCGACATCTCGCCCCACGCGGCGTACCAGTCGCAGCCACCCTGGCCGTACATGCGCAGGCCGCCTTCGATGCCGAACATCAGCCGCCTCCGCCAGCGAAAGGCCAGCTTGCGCCAGGTCGGGCGCTGAAAGAGGTCCTTGCGCATACTCTCTTGCAGGAGAACGGAGGGCACCCCCAGCCGGCGCGCGGTCTTGACGAATGTGTTGGAGGGGAAGTTGCGGTCGTTGAGCACGACCACCGCCGCAGGGCGAAGGCGCCTTACCTGGCGCTCGATCTCGCGGCGCAGGGGTGCGGCGCGTATCTCCCAATCCAGGTCGGGGCTGGGGAGCGGCGCCTCGGCCAGGCGCACGTACGGCACACCCAGCGCTTCGAGCGCGGGCACGTTGGAGGGCTTGCGCAGGATCTCGCAGTCGGAGTACACGACGACCGGCAAGCCGCGACGCCGCAGCTCGTGCACGACCGGCGTGAGCATCGCCATGTGCGAATCGCTGGCGGTCAGTTCAAGCAGAATGGGAGCGGAAAAGGTCATGCCTCTTCTCGGTCGGCGTTTTGCAGAAGATGAATGCTGATGGCCCAGAGGTCGAGGGGCTGCCGGAGGCAGCGATTCGCCTCGTGCTACTCGCCCAACTGGTGCTTCAGCTTGGCGCGCGTCTCATGATGGGCGGCGAGCTTCTCGCGTTCCTTGCCCACTACCGCAGCCGGCGCGCGCACTGCAAAATCACCATCCAAGAGCTTCTCCAGTCGCTCGATTTGCGCTTCCACCTCGCGCAGTTCAGCCTCAAGGCGCGGGCGCTCGGAGGCTTGGCCGCCCACGGTGTCGAGCATAACATGGACTTCGACCGGACCCACGGCGAGCGGCACGCCCTGCGGTTTGGCCGGCCCGCTTGCGGCAATCTCCAGATGTTGGCCGTCGAGCCGCGCCAGCGTAGTGAGCGCCGGGCGCATGGCCTCGAAGAGGGGCAGCGCCCGTCCAGCGATGATCCGCGCCGCCAGGCGTGAGCCGGTTGGCACCTTGCGCTCGGTGCGCAAGTTGCGGATCGCGCGCACCACGTCGGCAAACAGCGCGAAATCCGCCAAGGCATTGTCGTCGACCGATTGCTGCGGCGTCGGCCAGGGCGCAATGATGAGTGCCTCCGGCCAGCCCTCGCGCGGGCCGAATTCGTCCCCGGCCGCGATCGCGGCGCGGCGCAGGTTGCCCCACAACTCCTCGGTGACGAATGGCGTGAACGGATGCAGCAAGCGCAGGCACGAGTCCAACGTCGTCACGAGCACGCGCGCCGTGTGCCGCGCGCGGCCGGCCGACTCGGCCATCTGCACCTTGGAAACCTCCAGGAACCAATCGGCGAATTCGCCCCAGAAGAACTCGTACACCTGGCGCCCGGCCTCGCCGAACTGGTAAGCTTCCATCAGGCGCGTGGCTTCGGCGACCACCTGCGCTAGGCGCGAGAGGATCCAGCGATCGGCCAGGGTGGGGGGCAGCGCAGGTGACGAGCCGGCCGGCGGCAACCCCGCCAGGTTGCCAACCACGAAGCGTCCCGCGTTCCACAACTTGTTGGCGAAATTCCGGTTGGCCTCCACTCGGTCCAGGCTCAAGTTGAGGTCATTGCCCGGGCTGCCGCTGGTCAGCAACGTGAAGCGCAACGCATCCGTGCCCATCGCGGGCAGACCCTTGGGGTAGGCCTCTTCGACCTCCTTGCTCGTTCCAGCCTCGCGGATTTGCTCGATTGTTGCGCCGTCCATCACCCAGCGTGGGTCAAGCACATTGCCAAGCGATTTCGACATCTTCCGGCCGCGTCCGTCGCGCACCAGCCCGTGCAAGTACACAGTGCGGAAGGGCGCCCGGCCGGTGAACTCGAGGCCCATCATGATCATGCGCGCCACCCAAAAGAACAGGATGTCGTAGCCAGTTTCAAGCACGGAGGTGGGGTAGAAGTAGGCCAGATCCGGGGTCTGCTCCGGCCAGCCGAGGGTTGAGAACGGCCACAACCCAGAGGAGAACCAGGTATCCAGCACGTCCGGGTCCTGCTCGAGATGGTCCGCGCCGCAGGTCGAGCAGCGTTCAGGATCCTGGCGCGTCACGGTCTGGTGCCCTTGCGGGCAATACCACACCGGGATGCGGTGGCCCCACCACAACTGCCGTGATATGCACCAATCCTGGATGTTTTCGAGCCAGTTGGCATACACCTTCTCGAAGCGTTCGGGGATGAGGCGGATGCGCCCGTCACGTACCGCCGCCAGCGCCACCTCGGCCAACGGCCGAATGCGAACAAACCACTGGGTGGAGATCATCGGCTCGATGATCTCACCTCCGCGTTGCGAGCGCGGGATGTTGAGCGTGTACGGCTCGTCTTTGATCACCAAGCCGGCGTGGCGCATATCCTCCCACAGCCGGCGACGCGCCTCGAATCGGTCAAGCCCCTGATACCTCCCGCCGACAGCGTTGACGCATGCGGCTTCATCGAGGACCGAGAGTACCTGCAGCCCGTGGCGCTGCCCCACCTCGTAGTCGGTCACATCATGCCCGGGAGTGATCTTCAAGGCCCCGGTCGCGAACTCCCGCACCACGCTCTCGTCGGCGATGACCGGGATTTCGCGGTCGAGGATGGGCACCAGCGCAGTTGCACCCACAAAGCGTTTGTAGCGATCGTCCTCCGGGTGGACGGCCACAGCAGTGTCGCCGAGGATGGTCTCTGGGCGCGTGGTCGCCACCGGGATGAAGTCGGTTGACCCCTTGATTCGGTACTTGAAATGGTAGAGCGTGCCCGGCTCCTCGCTGTACTCCACCTCCAGATCCGAGACCGCGGTGCGCAACCCGGGCGACCAATTGATCAGGCGTGGGCCGCGGTAGATCAGCCCTTTCTCGTACAGTCGCACGAAGGCCTCGCGCACAGCGCGCGACAGGCCCTCATCCAGCGTGAAGCGCTCACGCTCCCAATCGCAGCTTGCGCCCAGCCGGCGCAGTTGGTCGAAGATGATGCCGCCGTACTTGCGCTTCCACTCCCACGCGCGCTCGACGAATTTCTCGCGGCCGACCACCTCGCGCCGAGTCCCTTCGCGCTCGAGCAGTCGCTCCACCTGCAGCTGGGTGGCGATGCCGGCGTGGTCGGCACCCGGCACCCACAAGGTGGGCACTCCGCGCATGCGGTGATAGCGCACGAGCAGGTCTTCGATGGAGACGAACATGGCATGCCCGAGGTGCAATTCGCCGGTCACGTTGGGCGGGGGGATGGCGATCACGAACGGTTTGCGCGCAGGGTCGAACCCGGGGCGGGCCGGGTCGTTCGTCGGGCGGAAGTAGCCATTCTTCTCCCACCAGCGGTACAGGCGGCGTTCGATCGATTGAAAGTCGAACGTCTTCGGCAACGACTCGCTGCTCATGAAGTCTCTCCTCGGGATCCGGCACGCTCCACAAACAGATAGCCCTTCGTCCTCGAGGACGAAGGGCTTGGGCTTCGCGGTACCACCTCGCTTCACCGCATTCGGCGTGCGGCGCACTCGTGAGCGCTATCGGGCTCTCCCGCGCTGCTCTACTCCGCATAGCGTTTCTGCAGCGGACAGCCGCGCGACGTTCGGCATACTCGCTGAGGGGGCTCGCAGCCGGTGGCCGTCCTTCTCTGGCAGCGGGCGATGCCTACTCCTCGCGGCTCTGGTCGGTATCGATTGCCGGCATTCTAGCACGCGCCGGCAAGCCCGTCAATCGGCGCAGGTCAGATGATCCGACTTCTTGAAGAGGTCGATGGCGCATTCTCTACCCATACAACATTCATGGACAGTCGGCACTCATACGCAACGCAGAATGCTTTCCTTGACTTGCCTTCGACGGATGTGCTATTCTCGCGCGTGGAGCCGGTCACAAGGGGCCAAATGCTCCGATTTGCAGGACGCGAAGGCTCAGACGGATGATGCGCGAACGAATTGCGGAGGACATCTACTGCTTCTCGAGCGACGTCTACGCCCAGGTCAACGCCGGGGCAGTGGTGACGCCTGAGGGGACGGTGCTCATCGACACGCTGGCCACGCCGGGTGAGACGCGCGAGATACGCGATTTTCTCGAAAACCGGCTGGGCAGCCGCGTGCGGTATCTGGTCAACACCCACTACCACGCCGATCACTCGAGCGGGTCATTCCTGTTCCCGGGGGCCACCCTCATTACCCACGCGCTCTCGCGCGGCTTGCTTGACACACGCGGGCGGCGAGGGCTGGGCATGGCCAAGTCCGAGAACCGCGAGTTCGCGCAAGTCCAGGTGGTGTTGCCAGACGTCACCTTCGCCCGCGGAACGCTCGCACTGCAGATGGGCAAGCGCACGCTGCGCATGCTGGTGCTGCCCGGTCACAGTCCGGACGGCATCGGCGTGCTCATCGAGGAAGACCGGATTCTGTTTTCGGGCGATGGGGTGATGCCCTTGCCGCACATTCGTGACGGCGATGTGGCGACGCAAGTGCGCACCTTGCGCACGATTGCCGCCATGGGTCTGGAGAATGTCATCCAGGGCCACGGCGACGTGATCCTGCGCGGCGAGATCGACGAGATGATCGGCTCGCACATTACCTACCTCGAGCGCATCGAGCGCGAAGTGTTGGCGGCGGTGCGGCGCGGCTGGACCGAAATGGATTTGCAGCAAATCACCATCGAAAAATGCGGCAAGAGTCGCATCGTGCTGAATGGCCTCGCGCCCGAGTTGCACTGGCAGAACCTGCTAGCGTTGTATCGGCGTTTCACAGGCGGCGAGCTGCCGGCGAAGGCGGCTGAAGCGCCGAGGGCTGCGGCACGCCGCCCCGCGTCACGGCGCGCCGGGCGCACACAGGATGCGACGCACCGCCGGTCCCCCGCCACGCGCGCCAAGACCTCGGCGCGCTCGAAGCGCTCCGAACCTGCCCGGCGCACGACGCCCGCTAGGGCCACGCCTGCCCGCACTCGCGCCGCGCGGCCCAAGCCGCGCACGGCCCGGCGGGCGCGCTGACGTTCCGCGGCCGAGGCCGTGGTCCGATGTTCCCGCCTGAGATCGAACGCGAACGTGAGGCGATGTATCAAGCGCGCGCGGCCGGCAATGAGGGCCGGGCACGTGTTTGTGCGCGCCGGGCCGCAGGCCTGGCGCTGCGCTTGCGGTACAGGGAAATGGGCGTGCCGGGCAATGCCTACGATTGGCTGGTATGGGCCTCGCGCGAGCCCGAGGTGCCCGAGGCGGTGCGCGCCATAGCACAACGCCTGGTGGCGCGCGTGCGGCCCGGGGGCCATCCCGCCTTCGACGACGATCCCCTCACGGATGCCGAGCTCATCCTGCACCATTGCCTGGGCGACGCCGGCCCCCCGATCCGCGGGTGAGGCCGCGGCCTCTGCTATACTCGCCCCATTCACGCAACGGAGGCGCGCGGCAGGTGTTACTTTGAATAGCGGCTGCGCGAAGCAACCAGGTTGGGCGTAACGACGGAAGAAGTCCGGCTCATCCGGCGCGCCAAGCGAGACCCGCAGGCCTTTGGCGAACTGTACGAACGCTACGTGCGGAAGATCTACACCTACGTCTACTACCGCATGGGCAACGAGCACGATGCCGAGGACCTGACGGCGCGCGTCTTCCAGCGAGCGCTGACGCATATTGACGGCTATCAGGACCAGGGCTTACCTTTTTCGGCCTGGCTGTATCGCATTGCCCACAACCTGGTGGCCAACTGGCATCGCGACCACAGCCGGCAACAGGTGGTTGGGCTCGACGAGGCGCTCGGACGAGAAGCGGGTGACCAGCCGCACGAACTGGCTGAAGACGAAGAGGAACGGCGCGTCCTGTTGCATGCGCTGCGGCACTTGCCGGAAGAACGCCAGCAGCTGTTGATCCTGAAGTACGCCGAGGATCTTTCCAACGCCGAGATCGGCGAGATCATGGGGCGAACCGAGGGGGCGATCAAGAGCCTCTACCATCGCACGCTGCTCACGCTACGCGACGACCTGGTGGAACACGTGGAGAAGGGACACCCGCAGGATGACGAGCATGCCCGCCGGGTAGAGCCCCGAGGCCGGCGCTCCTCCTGAGTGATTCTGCACGTGGGGAAATGCGGTCAAATGAAGCAGATCAGGTACCAAGAAGCGCGTCTCGCGCGTTTACTGCAGAACAGCCTGGCGCCGCGGCATCCACGCCCGGAGTTCGTCCATTCGCTGCGCGAGAAGCTCGCCCACCTGACGTCGATGCCGGTACTGATCGAACAGCCGCGCCACTTGGCGCGCTCCGTCGGCCTGGGCATTCTCGGGCTGATCGGGGTCATCGCCTCGGCCTTTGCTGCGGCGCTGGTCGCGCTGCGGTTTCTAGGATGGGTTCTCACCTCTCTGGGGCTTGCGCCCAAGGTCCGCCCTCAGCCGCAGGTGCCGGATCGCGAGTTGGACAGCTAGCGGTCGGGCCGGTACGGGTCTGACACTCCACCGGACGAGTCTGGCTGATTTGTCCTCGCCTATGTGCGCGCTGTGATCCCGTCTCCTGTGCAGATGAAGAGGTGTTGCCCCTCGAATTGCCGCCACGCCGTAATTTGCGCCTCGGATACCGACAAGATCCCTCCGAACGCCACGCGGCCCCGACAATCATCTGTCGAATTAGGCCGCTTGACCGTAGGGGGTGAGCCTCGCGTCGGTGTACAATGTGCCGAACGGGCCACCGGGCCGAATGCCTCTCAACCCAAGGGCGGCAGCCACAACTTCAAGCGGCTGCAGCCTGGGCCTAATGCACCCTGAATGCTGCTTGCCGGCGCGCCAGGGGCTTGCGTCTCGCATGCCCGCGGTTTAGCGCACGCTCGCGCCGCGCGACCGGCAATTGCCCGCCGTCCATGACCATTCGCCCTGCCAACCTCACCGCCGCCGACGCCCGCCAGGCACTTGCCGCTGGCGATCGCACGCGAGCGCGCCAACTGGCACAGCAGGCGCTTGCGGTGGACGCCACGAACGAAATGGCCTGGTTGGTATTGGCCGCACTCTCCTCCGGCGAGCGGCGGCGAGCCTATCTTGAGCACGTGCTGCGCATACATCCGGAAAGCCACTCGGCCAGGGCGGGGTTGAAGTCCCTCGAAGGTCAAGCCCAGTCGCAACCCGCCGGCAGCCCCGCACCCTTTCAGAAGCAGCCTGCCCCCTCGTCGACGCAGCCCATTTCGAGGCAAGTTCGCGGCCTGGCGAGGAGCAATGAACCCGCTTCGCGCACCCAACCTGTACCGCCCTGGAAGGGTGCACCAGCCCAGGCAGCCAAGCGTGCTGTGCGAGACACCGACCTTGATGCCTTGCGCGCTGCCCCGTACGATGTGCCCGTGCCGCCACCTCCGCCGGGCGAGCCCCCTCCCGCCTCAGCCGAAGAGGCCGCCCTGGCTGGCGATCGAGCCCGGGGGGAGAAGGCGCCGCTCTCTCGTGTGTTGGCCGCCATCGCCCGGTGGGGCGGCATGGCGGCGGTCACCCTCTTAGTCATCGCCTATCTGACGCTGTTTGGTCTCACGATGGCCAACCGTGGGCGGACCGGGCTGCCGGCCGAGCCGCTGCAGGCGGCCGGCGCGGCCGCCATCCAGGTTGCCGAATACCTCTTCCACCATCCGTCCACGTACATCTGGCACCGCCTCGAGACTCCCGCACTCAGCGTCGTGGCTGAGGTCTTCGCGAGCAGCGCCGGATTATTGCTCGTCTCCCTTCTCCTGGCTGTGCTTATTGGCGTACCGCTGGGCATTGCGGCAGCCACCGCGCGCGGCCGGCTGGGGTCCGTGCCTCTGGTAATTCTTTCGCTCATTGGCATCTCTACCCCCAGCTTCCTGCTGGCTATGTTGCTGTGGGTGGTCGACATATGGATCTATCGTCGCACCGAGATCCTGCTCTTCCCGCCAACGGGGTTTGGATGGGACGCGCATCTGATTCTGCCTGCACTCGTGTTGGCCGGCCGCCCGATCGCCCAACTGGCGCAGGTAACCTACGTCACGCTCAGCGACATCCTCCAGCAGGATTTCGTGCGCACGGCTCGCGGCAAGGGCCTACGCCGGGGGCTGGTGCTTCGGCGTCACGTCTTGCGCAATGCGGTGGTTCCCATCCTCACGACGCTTGGCACCTCCTTGCGCTTCTCGCTGGCCAGCCTGCCGGTTGTCGAAATCTTCTTTGTCTGGCCGGGTGTTGGCAGCACGCTGTTGGAAACGATCGCTTCGGGGAATGATGCGCTCGTCACAGATCTGATCGTTTCGCTGGGTCTGTTCTTCCTGCTGGTCAATGTCGCGATCGAAGTGGCTTTCCCGCTGATCGACCCGCGTTTGCGCGCGGAAGCTCTCACCCAGGTGCGTACAGAGAAGACCTCGGTGCGGGAAAGCCTGCTAGCCTTCGTCGGTGAGGTGAAGGGTGGTGTGCGTTCGCTGATGCAGTCCATCCTGCCCCGCCAACGTCGGGCTGCGGGTGACGTACGACGCCCCAAGCGGAAACGCGCGATTTCTCGCAACTCCCCCAATGGAATTCACCGACCCCGCGCTCGAGGCCTGTGGATTCGGAATGTATTCGGCAACCCGGCTCTTATCGTCGGTGGAATCCTCGTGGTCGGACTGACCCTTCTCGTCTTTTCGGGAGAAGCGCTCACCGGTGCAAACGCATACACGACTCACACGACCCGCATGATCGATGGCGTCATTCAGGCGCCGCCCTTCAAACCCTCATCCCTCTTTCCGTGGGGCAGCGATGTGGTGGGGCGTGATGTGCAGGCGATGGTGGTGGCCGGGGCGCGCCAGACGATGATCCTTGCGTTGCTGGCCATGCTCTCCCGCGTAGGTCTGGGGGCACTGCTCGGCGCGGTGGCAGGATGGTGGAAGGGCAGCGGGTTCGACCGGCTGCTGACGGGAGCCATCGGGGTGTGGGCGGCCTTTCCGGTGACGCTTTTCGCTATGGTGTTGATCTATGCGCTCGGGATCAAGCAAGGCATGTGGGTTTTTATCCTCGCGCTCTGCCTGGTCGGGTGGGGGGAAGTGGCTCAGGCCGTGCGTGCCAAGGTCGTGTCGATTCGCGCGGAGCCGTTCATCGAAGGCGCGCGATCGCTCGGCGCACGGTCGTGGCATATCCTGTGGCGCGAGGTGTTGCCCAACCTTGTGCCCTCACTCATTGTGCTGGGGGTGCTCGAGATGGGCGGCGTGCTCATGCTCCTGGCCGAGCTCGGGTTCCTCAACGTCTTCCTGGGCGGCGGGTATCAGGTGGAGATGGCTCCCACAGGCCGCCAGTTGACGACCTACTTCTATTCCGACGTGCCGGAATGGGGCGCGATGCTCGCCAACATCCGCTACGCGTGGCGATCGTACCCGTGGATGGGCTGGTACCCGGGCGCGGCTTTCTTCCTTTCGATCATTGGTTTCAACTTGCTGGGTGAGGGTATCCGCCACCTGCTCGACGATATCCACTTTGCTGTGACCCGGCTGCTGAACCGATACTCTGCATTGGCGGGTCTTTCAGCTGCACTGGCGGTGGTGCTGCTCACGCAATCCACTACTCCTCTCGGCACATACCGAAACGACGCGCTCCGATTTGATGGCCAGCGCGCATTGAACGACGCCACGGCTCTCTCGGCGCCGTATTTCCAGGGGCGTGAGACAGGCAGGCCAGGGGCGAAACTCGCGGCCGAGTACATCGCTCAACGCATGCGCGAAGTGGGCCTCAGCCCGCTCGTATCGGGCGAGAAGTATCTCTTGGAGTCATCCAACCCGCGAGTTCATGTAGCCGCGACTCCCGTCTTGCAGGTGCTTGCCCCGGATGGTTCGACCCTCCTCTCATTTGGATACCACACCGATTTCGCTGAGTTGGTCCTTGGCGCGCCGGCCTTTGGCGATTTCACCGGGCCGTTGTTTGGCTGCCCTCCGGGTTCGGTCGGCGCGGCTCCACCCTTCGACCGTATCCCGTGGGATGACAGAGGCAAGACCGCGTTCCTCTTGCCCGAAGGAATGGAGAATGAGGAATTAGCCTCGCAGGCTGGCGCGCTGCTGGTCGTTGCTGATGACCCTGCCCTGGTCGAGCGCAAGCATCTCTACGGTTCCTACGGATTCGCCACTCCTGATAACTTCCCGGCGGCCGTCTTGGTGACTCCGCAGGCGGCGGAGCGCATTTGCCAGGCGGCCGCGGCAAGCGACCCGGATGCGATCTCGCCGCTACGAATTCATCTGGATATCCCGGTCGAGGACGAGAACCTGCATGAGGTGTACTACGACGTCATAGGCTACTTGCCTGGCACGGGCGCGCAGACGCGGACCGAGGCAGGCGTGCCGCTCGACAAGTACGTCATTATTGTCTCCGCCTACTACGATGGACTCGGGCTGGGCGTTGAGGGTGGCATGTATCCGGGCGCGAATGACAACGCCAGCGGGGTAGCCACCATGCTGGAGGTGGCTCGGCTGCTCGAGACGACAAGCTACGCGCCTGAGAAAACCGTCATCTTCGTCGCTTGGTCAGGCGGCGAGCGCGGGGAGGGATTGAGCACGTTCGAAGTCCTCAATGCGCGGGCCGGGCTTACCGACATGACTCTGGAGGCGGTGATCGAGTTGAGCGGAACGGGCGGAGGGACAGGCGGTGGAGTGGCGATCGGGCAAGGCACGAGCTTCCGTTTGACCAAGCTCATCGAGCAAGCTGCCAGGCGGGTGGGGGTCTCGGTTACGACTCGTGGGCGCAACCCCCACTTTGGTATGGAGGATGCGTACTCGTTCGGCGGGCGCACAGCGCTCAGCGCTTACCTGAGCTGGGACGGTTCCGATGAACTTGCGCACACGGTTCTCGATTCGGCTGACAGGCTCGACGTCCGGAAACTCGAGCGAGTGGGGCGTCTGGCGACGCTCACTGTGATGGTATTGACTCGGGAGACTACCTATTGAAGTCACTTGCGCATAGGCACCGTCTTCGCCCGATTCCACCCCTGTTTGCCATGCTCCTTGCCTCCGAGCCCCTTCAAAGGTCGCGATTCTCCCTACAATTGAAGTCATGGCGCCATAATAATCTCGGCAATGCGCTGGCACACCCTCGCTAAAGTGAAAGCCATCCCCATGCCACGCCTGGGGGAGCAGGGGCGTCGTTGCCAGGCTCATCGCTATCGCCGATGGCCTTTCGGTGCGCAGTCGCGCTGAAGGTGATCAATCCCCCGGCTCTGCTGACTGACAACTGTCCTGTCGCGCCTCGGCGGTAGCTGCCGAGGGGGTCCGGGCCTGCGAGATGCCTTGGGCGCCGGCAGCCACACAACCCCTCTTCGACGCCCAGTCCACCCTTTATTGACCTTCCGGCCTGGAAACAGCTGGATTCGGGCTGTCTCCCTCCTCGTCCTTCGGGCTCGTAGCCGTTCCTCCAAACCTTGTGTTGTCTTTGAGTCTTCTCCAGAGCGGGGGGATGGCCTCCTGGCTCTAGGCGGCGGTCTCTATTACGGCGCGTTCTGTCTCCACTCCTTCTCCACTCTTTGGTCAGTTCGAACGAATGTCAAGCCGGGTTCCCTAAGGGACGAACCAGGTGGGGGGCCAACCCAGGATTGAATCCGGCCCGCCGTCCCTTCGTCCTACCCACTAATGCAACTTTAGATACATTGAGTTGCATTATATATTCGGTGTCTTGCGCGCACCTCGGCCCACCTCGTCGACGCGGCCCTTCTCCCAACAATTGCTGTGGTCCGTCTTCTTTCTAGTTGCGCGGGCCTATCATCGCGACTCGTGCCCTCCGCCGCATTCGGTGCCGTGGAGGTCGCTTCGTCACCCTGTTCGCCACCTGAATGGTGAACGCCCATCGCGCCACCCTGAGGCCACTGATGCGTCGACCAAGGTTGGATCTCCCTCCGACGCTCGGACAGCATGTATCGGTGCCAGCAGGCGTGCTAGGCGAACCTGACTTTCAAAGACGAGGCATTCGTCCTTGCCCGAGGCGTGGGCGCGCCCACACTGGGACTTGAGCGATCACGACGTTTTCAATGGAGAACGAATGTTCTCGGGGTTCGCCAACCCTCACTGACGGTCATTGGCATCGTTTGCAGGGGGTCAGGGCAACATCGGTGACCAAGTTGAGTGGGGAATTGTGACTCTGGCAAAGTACAGGGACATCCCCTTCGGGACTTTGCATCCTGCGTCCATCAGGGTAAAATGATGTCCGCGCGTCATTGCACCAAAACCCGTTCAGCCCTCACCCGGTGCTCGATACCCCGGATGGTCGAGCACAATGGCGAAGCCGGTGAAAGTCCGGCGCTGTCGCGCAACTGTAAGCTGAGGCCGTTTCAAGCTGACCACCCGCCGATGGGGGGGCCATCAGGCACTCAGCAAGCCAGGTCGCCCGCCGAGTTGAGAGGCCATCTGCCTTCGTCGCAAAGGAGATGAGCCCATCGCACCCCGCGAACCGGCCTTCCACACCCCCCCAATTGCTGCGCAGGCCCCGGAGCATCCAAGCCCGCTCAAATCGGGCGCTGGGGCCTTCCTGTGGTGCTTGGGCCTGCTCTTGATCGCCCTCTGGCTCAGCACGGCGGTTGGCGCCGTTCCGCTGCCATTGCGCGAGATTCTTGCCGGGCTCCTGCCTGTCCAGTTGCGCGGAGGGGTCGAGCTCTCGTCCACGACCTACGCCATCCTGTACCAGATTCGACTCCCGCGAACGGTGCTCGTCGCCCTGGTTGGGGCTGCGCTGGCCGGGAGTGGCGCCGCCTATCAGGGACTCTTTCGAAACCCGCTCGCCGATCCCTACCTGCTCGGTGTCGCCTCGGGCGGAGGCTTGGGTGCGGTCATCGCTATGACTTGGCAGACCCAGGGTGTCTCCGACTATGCTCGCGACGTCCCCCTGCCCTCGCTGGTGCTCATCCCTTTGGCGGCTTTCGCAGGCGCACTGCTCACGGTGGTGCTTGTGTACCGACTTGGATCGGTCCGTGGGACGTCCCTGCGCCTGATGGACTCGCACACCTCACGGCTGATTCTTGCAGGAGTCGCCATCGGGGCATTTGCCACCGCCATGACCACATTCGTCATGCTCCGCCTTCAGGGCGACATGTACCGCCCGGTGGCATGGATGCTCGGCGGGTTCACCATCGGCGGCTGGGGGCCGGTTCTCGCCAGCTTGCCCTTCATCCTCATCGGTCTGGGGGCTCTGGCAACCCTCGGCCGCGTGCTCAATGTGATGCAGTTCGGCGAGGACCAGGCCCAGCACATGGGGCTCAACGTCACCCGTGCTCGAGCGGCGGTAATCGTCGGCGCCTCGCTGGTCACAGCGGCGGCTGTGGCCTTCTCGGGCATCATCGGGTTCGTGGGACTAGCGGTACCCCATGCCGTGCGCCTGATGTGGACACACGACTATCGCAAGCTGGTGCCGCTGTCGATTCTGCTCGGCGCCGGCGGCCTGCTCCTGGCGGATGTTCTTGCGCGGACGCTCGTTGCGCCTCAAGAGATCCCCTTGGGCGTTGTGACTGCGGCACTTGGCGCACCTTTCTTCCTGTATCAACTGCGACGGGCCGGGCTCCAATGAACACCCATTCGGCTCTTTCCCTCGAAAACATCAGCCACTCCTACAACGGTGGCGACTCGCCGCTTGTGCTGGATGGTATTTCACTCCGCGTGGACCTAGGGAAGGTCACTGCGCTGGTGGGCCCGAATGGGTCGGGAAAAACGACGCTGATCCGGGTGGCCAGCGGGCTGCTCGAGGCCAGCCAAGGCACAGCGCGGGTTGCCTCCCGCCCCCTGCCCTTGAGCCGCATGAGCCCTGAGGCCCGTGCAGGATTGGTGGCCGTGGTGCCCCAGGCCGCCTACTTGCCGCCGGACTTCACGGTTGAGGAAACCGTACGCCTCGGACGAATGGCTGCCCGCGGATGGCTGGCTCCAGAAACCGAAGTAGATCGCAAGGCGTCCGAGGCGGCACTTCAGGCGGTTGGGCTTGAGCGGTTGCGCGGCCGCCCCCTGGGAAGACTCTCGGGAGGTGAACAGCAGCGCACGTTGATCGGGCGCGCGCTCGCGCAAGGCGCACCGATCTTGCTCCTGGATGAGCCGACCGCGCACCTCGACCTGCGTCATCAGCTCGAGGTGCTCCGTCTGGTGCGCTCCTTGGCAGTGAGCGGCAACTACGCCGTCCTGCTTGCCCTGCATGACCTCAATCTTGTCGCCCGCTTTGCGGATGAGGTGTTTCTGCTGGTCTCCGGCCGAATCGTAGCCTCGGGGCCCCCGCAGGGCGTGCTGCGAGCAGACATCCTGACCGCCGCCTACGGCGTCCCGGTCCAGGTCCTTGAACACCCGGTCCACCACACACCGCTCGTCGTCCCCGACGGGGCAGATGCTGCCGATATCAGCGGCGATCTGGCCAGCCGCGGCTGAACCAGGAGGAAGCGTCCTATGCCACGATTGACGTCCATTCACACCGGCAAAGGTGATGACGGCAGCACGTCCCTCACCGGCGGGCGGCGGGTTTCGAAAGACTCGTTGCGGGTTGTGGCGTACGGCACGGTAGACGAACTGAATGCGATGCTCGGCGTCGTGTGCAGCGAAAAGCCCGCCCCGCAACTTCTGGAGATCCTGATCAGGGTTCAAAACGAGCTATTTCACCTGGGTGCCGATCTCTCCACCCCGGAGGAAGAGAAACCGCGCCGGCCGCTGCCGGCGATCGAACAAGCCCATGTTGAGCGCCTCGGAAAGGAAGTAGACAGGCTGATGGAGGAGGTCGGACCCCTCGAGAACTTCGTCCTCCCGGGAGGTGCCGAGAGTGCGGCTCTATTGCATGCTGCGCGCACCGTGTGTCGCCGTGCCGAACGCGAGGTGGTGGCATTAGCACGCGAGGAACCGATCAACCGCGTGGCAATTGCCTACCTTAACCGGCTTTCAGACGCCCTGTTCGCCATGGCGCTCATTGAGAATCGCGCCCAAGGAATTGCCGAAAGGTTCTGGGACAGCCGCGCCAGGCCGCCAACCGAGTAGGTGCCTTCGCCATGTAGCAAGAACCGCCCGCTGGTGCGGGCGGCGTCGATTGCGTGAGGGTGCGAGCCGTCCTCTTGTTCAGACACCCGCCGGAACAGCCTCGACAACGCTCAGGAAGGTCTCCACGACGTTGGGGTCGAATTGAGTTCCCTTGCAGCGGCGCAGCTCCGCAACGGCCTCGCCGTGGCTGCGCGAGTCCTTATAGGGGCGCCGGTCGCGGATGGCACTGTAGGCATCAACAACCGCCAAGATGCGTGCACCCAGAGGGATGTGGTCGCCATCCAGTGCATCCGGGTATCCCTTGCCGTCGAAACGCTCCTGGTGGTGGCGAATCAAGGTCGCCGTGCGACGCAGCGCATCCACGGTGCGCACAATGGCTTCCCCCCGCTCCGGATGGCGCCGGACGATTTCCCATTCGTCCTCCGTCAGCGGACCAGGTTTGAGCAAGATTGGATCGGGGACGGCGATCTTCCCGATGTCATGAAGCATTGCCCCCCACCGGATGTCCTCCAATTCGTCCTCCGAGCATCCCAGGCGTTTGGCAGTTGCCTCGGCCAGAGGGGCCAAGCGCTTGCTGTGCTCGCCAGTGTATTCGTCGCGAGCGTTCACCGCGTTGGCCAGGGCCAAGACCGTCTCGAGCTGGGCCTGCTGCAATCCCCGCATGAGCAACCCCCGGCGCAATGCGTTTCCGGCGATTTGGGCAGCATGCTCCACAAAGGCTCGCACCTCCTCAGTCGGCTGCACCCCTTGGCCAAGGGCTAACGCCAGCACACCAAGAGCGTGCGGGCCGGCGCAGACCGGGGCCCACACAGCCACCCCCTGCCCTAGTGGCATCTCCTCGACCGCGCTTTGTCGGCCAGGTTCCGCCGGCTGAGTTAAGTACACCCGCCCAGCAATCAGGCAACGCCACGGCAATCCCTCCTGGCGGGGCAGAAGCTGCCCCAGCCATTGCTCGGGCGCGCCCCTCGCGGCTGAGACTCGCAGGTAGATCTGGTTCCGGTCAAGAAGCAGCACGGCGCCACTTTCGGCAGCCAGCAATTCCAAAGCAGAGTCGAGGAGTACGACGGCCATTGCCTCGGGGTCGTCAATCTGATTGAGCGCCTCGGTGAGATGAAACAACCCCGCGGTGCGTACGTGCTCTGAGATGTCCGCATCTAGTCGCTGCGCGTGGTGCAGCGAAGACGATGCCTGCTGGATGAAGGCTGCCATGCCTTTGAGGTCGGCATCGCCCCATCGCCTCGGGCGGCGGAAGTAGCAGCCGGCCACCCCAATCAAGATGCCTTCGAAGGTGAGCGGCCACAGCGCTTTGGAGCGGTAGACCCTCGGCTTGTCGCTCCCGTTCCCCTTGTGCTGGGCTGCGGCGACATCCACGGTAATCGGGATACCCTCCAGGCTCAGGCGGCGCAGGTGATCGCGGTCGAGGTGAGAGGTCTCGCTCGAGAGTGCGTCGGCCGAGAAGCCTTTGGACCAGACGACTTCTGATGTGCCGCCTTGGGCCGGGCGCCAGATCGCAGCCCGGTCCGAGTGGCTGGCGATGAGCAGGTCGTGTCCAGCCCGCTCGAGTGCCCGCCTGGCCCATCTCATCGAGACCGCGTTGCTGTCGGTTGGATTGATGACCAACATGTCCTTGCCCTCGCAGGGTATGTGGGCGGCCCCGTTGTGCGCAGGCCTCTCCGCGGTCTCTTCTTGTGCAACTTCCCTGCCCGGGCGCCAAAAGCAAGAAGCACAGGACTTTGAAGTCCGCGCGTGGGTCCTCTCCTGAATTGAAAAGTCCAACACCAAGCCCAGACCTGACCCCGCCCAGGACGGCGCGCTTCGCATAGCCTAGCTACCCACTCGACGGGGCAGGTTAGAGTGTGCGGACGGCGAATTGGTGGCTATGCGCAATGGTCGCTTTGTGTTGGCTTGTATCATCCTCCCAGCAGCTTCCCCATGTCACTATCCCCCAGGAGCCCCACAATGGATCTCATTCCCTACTCCTTCGACAAGCCGCCGGACGTGAATGTCATCATCGGCCAGGCGCACTTCATAAAGAGCGTGGAGGACATTCATGAAGCGATTGTCAACACCGTCCCTGGCGTCCAGTTCGGCCTGGCATTCTGCGAGGCATCCGGCGATGCCCTCGTGCGCTATTCGGGCACGTCGCAAGCGATGACAGATCTGGCAAAGAAGAATGCCCGGGCCATGGGCGCCGGGCATTCTTTCATTGTTCTTCTTGAGAACGCTTACCCGATAAATGTTCTAAACGCAATCCAGGCCGTTCCCGAGGTTTGCGCCATCTTCTGCGCGACGTCCAATCCGCTGCAGGTCATTCTCGCTGAGACGGATGAGGGCCGCGCGATCCTAGGCGTAGTTGACGGCTGCTCCCCCAAGGGTATCGAGGCCGACGCTGACCAGGCAGCACGCAAATCGCTGCTACGCCGGTTCGGCTACAAGTTCTGACGTGTAAGTCAGGGATCTGTACCCACTACGCGAGATGCGGATCGACCGAGGCCGCCTGGCAAGTTTCGGCACTTGATTTCATCCAGGTTCTCCTCCGAAACTGCCCACGCTAGAGGCACCAGGATCCGGCCGTGTCGGACGATCCCCCTCCCGAAAGCACAGATCGGGCTGGCGTTGGCAGCCGTTCGGCGACATCCATCTCTCGAGCGCCCCAACATCATCAAAGACCGAAAGATGCACAGGCGTCCGCGCCTGGACCTCCCCTCCGTTGGCTCCCTACCAGGTGCTGACACTCCCAACACATTCCAGCCGGAAGATGCTCTTTGTCAGAAAGGCGCAGGCCATCCTGTCGCGCAGCGGGCTCGCCACACCACATACGCTCGCTTGCCCCGCACCCTGCAATACAAGGGCCGCTCGCACATCGCAACCGGCGTATCCGCCTATCGGCGCCATGGCCGGACCAATGCGCATCGGTTACTTCAGTTGCCACGATCATCGCCCCCCGGGCGGCATCCCTAATCGCGCCCTGCATGGCCAACGATCACGCACCCGATGCCGGGTCGCCACGCGTCTCCCTCCATGCGAAAGCTGCGATCTCGTATGCTATACTCCCGCCATGGCCCGACCTTACTCCATTGCAGTCGATCTCGGCGGGACGCACATTCGCGCGGCACTATTTTCTGGCCAAGATGCCACACCGCTCCGCTACGCCCGCGGGCTCACTCCTCACACGCCCGATCAGGCCCCCATCTTCGAGGCAGTTGCGCATGCCATCCAGGATGTCCTTCCGCCTGACATGGATCTTGCCAACCTCTCCATCGCCGTCGGGACGCCCGGCCCGGTCGACCCATTCCTCGGGATCGTTCTCAGCGCGCCAAATATCCCCGCTTGGCGCGGCCTGCCACTGCGTGATTGGCTCCTGAGCCGCTACGCTGCCACCATCCACATCGCGAACGACGCCAACCTGGCCGCACTTGGCGAGTTGATTTACGGCGCCGGTCAAGGTGCTACCGACATCGTGTACCTGACACTGGGCACCGGGATTGGCGGCGGTGTCATCACTGGCGGCCGCCTGCTCCTCGGCAGCCGCGGGCTTGGCGCCGAACTGGGCCACGTCACGGTTGACCCGCGTGGCCCGCGCTGCGGATGTGGCCGCAGCGGACACCTGGAGGCGGTTGCCTCAGGCCCCGCCATCGCCCGTGAAGCACGCGCCCGCTTGGCCGCCGGCGCATCCTCTTCGCTCTCCCAACTATACCGAAGCGACCCGCTCGCAATCACATCAGAGCAAATTGCCGATGCGGCCCGCCAGGGAGACGCCTTCTCGCAAGCCCTGGTGGCCGACATAGCCGGGCTGCTTGCCCGCTTCATCGCCGACTGCCTCGCCGTCTTCTCGCCCCAACGGGTCATTCTCGGAGGAGGAGTGTTGGGCCTGGGCGATCTTCTACTCGGGCCGATCCGCGAAGGGGTAGTCAATCACGCCATGGCCGCTGTCTATCTCGAGCAACTCACCATCTGTGCCGCCCAACTCGGCGACGACGCCGGTCTCATCGGCGGGCTGGCACTGTGTCTCAATCCGGCGTTACAGCGTGGCCCGGCCGTTTCGTAACACTGTCTCTCAACCCGCGCTCCTGAGCCTTCTGTTGGCGTGAGGCCCGCTATGCCTATCCCGACTCTCAAGGTCCCCGGCCCCAAATCAGTTGAATTCATCCAGCGTGACACCGCCTTCATTTCTCCTTCCTACCCACGCGACGTGCCCTTTGTGATGGACCACGGAATCGGGTCTGAGGTCTGGGACGTGGATGGCAACCGCTTCATCGACTTCAACGCCGGCATCGCAGTGTGTTCAACCGGCCACTCCCACCCGCAGGTGGTGGAGGCTATCCAGCGCCAGGCTGCCCAATTCATCCACATCTCTTCTGATTACTACCATCGATCATGGATCGAGTTGGGCGAAAAGCTCGATGAGATAGCGCCTTTCAAGGAAGACGCGCTCTGCTTCATGACCAATTCCGGCGCCGAATCAGTTGAGGCGGCGATCAAACTCGCCCGCTATACAACCGGCCGTCAACGCTTCATCGGGTTCTTCGGCGGCTTTCACGGGCGCACCATGGGCGCTTTGGCGTTCACTGCCAGCAAGCCTCTTTACCGCTATCGCTTCTACCCCACGATGCCCGGTGTAACTCATGTCCCCTTCCCGAATCCCTATCGCCAGGTGCTCACTCCGACCTCCGCCGACTACGGCGAGACCGTCGTCGACTACATCGACGACCAGGTCTTTGGCCACCTGATGCCTGCCGAGGACTGCGCCGCAATCCTGCTCGAACCCATCCAAGGCGAGGGCGGCTACGTCGTCCCCTCCGACGGCTTCTTCCCCGCCCTGCGCAAGCTGTGCGATCGGCACGGCATCCTGCTCATCGCCGACGAAGTGCAGTCCGGGATCGGGCGTACGGGCAAGTGGTGGGGCATTCAGCACTGGGGAGTCGAGCCGGACATGGTGGCCTGCGCCAAAGGAATCGCCTCGGGCATGCCTCTCGGCGCGCTTATCGCTCGCAAGAGTCTGATGACCTGGCCAAGTGGCGCGCATGGCAATACATACGGCGGCAACCCCATCTCGTGCGCCGCGGCCCTGGTCACCCTGCGGCTTATCGAACAAGGCTTGATGGCCAATGCGGCCAGCCTGGGCAACTACACCCTCGAGCGCCTGCGCACGATGATGGCCGCCCACCCTTCGATTGGCGATGTACGCGGCAAAGGATTGATGCTTGGCATTGAGTTCGTCCGCGACCGCGGCACCAAGGAGCCGGCGAATGTGTTACGCGACCAAATCGTCCACGCCGCCTTCTCCCACGGCTTACTGCTCCTGGGCTGCAGCACCAACGTCATTCGCATCGCCCCGCCGTTGAGCATCTCGCGTGAGCTTCTTGACGAGGGACTCGAACTCCTCGACTATTCGATAACGGAGGCGGAGCGGCGCGAGGACTGGTAGAACGCAGCTCCCAAACCATCAACCTGTGCTCCCAGATTACCGAGTCCGCCAGCGCGACATCCTCTTAGAAATCGCGCGCGCCATCACCCAAGAACTTGACCTTCCGCGCCTGCTCGACCAGATTCTCCGCTATGCGGTCGAGATGCTGGGCGGCAAGGCGGGCATCATTGCTTTGTGCGACCCAGCCGGCCGCGCAGGAGGCGACCCCCCGGCATGGCGCGTGGCCGCCTCGTTCGGCCTCAAGCCCGCGTTCCTGCACGTACTCGAACCTCTGCTTGCCGACCTGCCCGCCGTAGGCGACCCACAGATGGTCGTCCTGCCTGCGCTTAACGATCGCCTGCGCAAAATCACGCGCATTGCCACGCTCGGGCTGCTCACCGCCCTCGGTTTGCCAATGGTGGCACACAATCAGGCAGTGGGGGTCGTGTTCGTCTTCCGTGATTTCGAGGGCGGCTTCGGCACCAACGAACGCGCCCTGCTCCAAAGCTTCGCCGATCAAGCGGCCATTGCCGTCTCGAACGCCCGCGCCTTCTCGCAGGTCACGGAAGAAAAGCGCCGCCTGGATGCCATCCTTGACGGCTCGGCAGAAGGCATCGCCATCCTCGGCCCGGACAACCCCCTCCAACGTATCAATCGCGCACTGCAGAAGCTTTCCGGCATAGCCCAGGACAGCGCCACGGGGCGGCCTCACGATCAGGTCCTGCGTTTTTCCACGGTCACAACTGGCAAAACGCTCGAACAGGCGCAGGCCGGTGGCTGGCCTCTCTCCGATCAGGCGACACTCTACGTGGAGGGCACGCTCATCCGCGGCGACGGCCGCATGCTGCCGGTCGGTGTCTCCTACGCGCCGGTGTTCGCCCCCGATCGAACCTTGCAGAACACAGTCGTCAGCATTCGCGACCTCTCGCGATTCCGAGAAGCGGAGGAGTTGAAGAGCACGTTCATCTCCATCATCAGCCACGAATTGAAGACGCCGGTCGCCCTGATCAAGGGTTATGCCAGCACTTTGCGCCGCGAGGACGCTGCCTGGGATCCCCCGACCGTGGCCGACGGATTGGCCGTCATCGAGGAGGAGGCCGACCGCCTGGCCGGGCTCATCGAGGACTTGCTCGACGCATCCCGCTTACAAGCCGGCGGCCTGCAGCTGCACATGGGCGAGGTACAATTGGCGACCTTGACCTCTCGCCTTGTCGATCGCTTCTCCAAGCAAGAGCCCCAGCATACGTTTCGGATCGACTTCCCGCCGGATTTCCCGCCGGTCACGGGCGACGAGGAACGCCTGACGCAAGTCCTAAGCAACTTGCTCTCCAATGCGGTCAAGTACTCATCACCAGGAACGGGGATAAGCATTCGCGCCAGCTTTGACCCGGCCCAGGTGGTTGTCACCGTGAGCGATCAGGGCCCGGGCATTTCGCAAGATGACTTGCCTCATGTGTTCGACCGCTTCTATCGGGCGGTCGATGCAGCTCGCCGAACAAAGGGCGCCGGGTTGGGGCTCTTCTTGGCGAGAGCCGTCGTCGAAGCTCACCACGGCCACATTTGGGCCGACAGCCGCCCTGGGGAAGGGACTTCGATCTCGTTCCGCATACCGCGCCCCGACAACCCGCACTCTCTCACGGACCCTTTGTAGGACCCTCCCCCACGCCCGAACGGAGCGCGGAGGCCATCTACCCTTCAGGAGCACCCATGCCCGCAGCACGGACCGCCATCAAATGCCCGAAATGCGGCAACCCACTCGCCGCAGGAATCCAACAAGTGTTCGACCAGACCCAGGACCCATCGGCCAAGACGCGTCTCCTGCGAGGCGACTTCAACGTGATCGACTGCCCCACCTGCCAATATCGGGGCGCTCTCGGCACTCCTTTGGTCTTCCACGACGCAGAGAAAGAACTGCTCCTCACTTTCGTCCCGCCTGAACTTGGCATGAGCAACGTGGAGCAGGAGCAGATTCTTGGTCGACTCACTCAGTCGCTGGTCTCTGCGCTACCGCCCGAACAGCGCAAAGGCTATTTGCTCAGGCCGCAATCCTTCCTCACATTTCAAGGCTTCGCTGAACGCATTCTCGAGGCGGACGGCATCACAAAGGAGATGCTCCAAGCCCAACGTGCGCGCACCCGGCTTGCGCAGGAACTGATGACGGCCGAGCCCGCCGCCCTTGACGAACTGATTCGCGCCAACGACAAACAAATCGACGCAACCGTCTTCCAACTCGTGTCGCTCTTCGCCGAATCAGCTCAGGCCCAGGGCGACAAACCCACCGCCGAGAGAGCCGCCGCCGTTCGCGCCAGACTGCTCTCCCTCACCACCTTCGGCGCACGGCTCCGCCAACAGACCGAGGCGCTGGAGGCTGCCGCCAAGGACCTGCAAGCGCTTGGACCCAATCCAACTCTCGAGAAGCTGGTGGCGCTCTTCAGCAGCGCTCCCAGCCTTGACAAGGTGGCCGGGTTGACTGCCCTGGCGTGGCAAGTCATGGACTACGCTTTCTTCCAGGCCCTCACCCAACGCGTCGACAAGGCCGACCCCGCGGATCGCGAGCGACTGGCGGCCATCCGCGACTTGGCGCTGCGCGAGAGCCAACGTTTGCGTGGTGCGGCTCAGGCCGAAGTTCGCCGCTCTGCCGACTTGCTGCAATACCTGCTCCAAGCCGCCGACCTGCCCGCCGCGATCGAGGAACGCCTCCCCCAGATCGACGAGTCGTTCTTTGCGATCCTCGAGGCCAACCTGGAGGCCGCCCGAAATTCCAACCGCCCCCAGGTCATGACGCGCCTGGAGGAAATCAACAGGCATGTGATGGAAGCCCTCGAGAAGACCGTCCCGCCTGAGGTGCGACTGATCCGCGACCTGCTCAACACGCCGGACGACGCCGCCGCCGAAGGCATGCTGCGTGCACACGCTGCCGACCTCACGGACAACCTCATCGAATCAATGGTTGCCATGGAACGCGACCTGCTCGCTTCCGGACAGGAGCCCGCCGCGGCGCGCATGGCGGCGATCCGCGCCATCGCAGAAAGCCAACGCTCGCTCGCGCGTTTCGGGGTAGGCTAACCGCCCGCCTTTCCACCAAGGCTCCGATCGAGTAGGGAGGATGGGTCGCCCATCCTCCCTCTCACACCACCGGACATGCGGGTCCGCATCCGGCGGTTCGTCGGGGAATATGCAGTTGGTGGCAAAGTGCGGTGAGTGTACACA
>CAYGXJ010000127.1:0-71119 GCA_964353865.1 uncultured Anaerolineales bacterium
GTCCCCGGGCTGATGTTCGGAACTCCGGAGGCCCTCCACGTGGACGCATCCTTGCTGGATCAAGGGAAGCGGAATAGACTGCTCAAGATCTCCGCCATCACCTTCTTGGTCGTCGGCTCAGGCCTGTGGTTGACGACGGTAGCTACGTCGCTGATCCAGCGGTTGCCGATGTCAAGCATCCTTGGCAATATGATCGGCGGGTTCGAGGGTTTCTTGCTGGTCGTTTTTGCCGTAGCCTTGGAAAACACATTCGTCCAAATGCTCGGCTTTCCGGGAGGCTTTGGTCAGACCCTCAAGCAGAAGAACCGTTGGCTATGGGTCGCCGGGTTGGTCGGCATCACATTCGCTTTCTACCACACACTGATCAACCCGCGCGGCGAATTGGCTGAAGCGTTGAAAGAGGCGAATGTCATTGTATTCTTCTGTGTCACAGCCACATTCGTGATTGTTGCCTTCGCTCTGTGGCTCTACTTCCAGAACAAAGACCGTGCAATTCCACATGCGGCCTAGCCCGTGCCGTCTGGGGCCTCAGCCATGCCCGCCGTGCCTGCGTCGTATTTGCCCTCTGCCATCTGTCACTACCTCTAGCACTCCCTTCGCCAGCAGGGCAGCCTCCCGCTAAGAGCACGGGGCTTCGTAGCCCGTCTGCCCGGGGCGCGCATCGTCCCGATGCCCTTTGGGAGGCCAGGGATGTTGACTCGGCAGAGCCCTGAAGCCCGGTTACATTGCCTGATCTGTCGCACAAGCAGCAACAGGATCGGCGGCGCGAGGTAGGCGAGCAGGAGCGCGGGCAGGAAGAAGAAGACGAGGGCTGGGATGACGTGGATGGGCGCGGTTTGTGTCGCGGCGCAAACAGAGATGGGGCACAGCTAGCGAGGACATTCGCCAGCATGTGCTGACGGGACACCCACCACCCTGTGAGAAGAGCCACCATTCCACCCCAGGTGGACGATATCGAAGGCGCTGGGGGTGCTTTCCTCACAGCACGCACCATTATGACGATCTCCGAAATCACAATGACTTATGCCAACACACCCAGAGTCCTCCGTGGCGAGTCCGTCCTCAATCGGCGTAAAAGGCCGAGAGTCGCGAGAGAAGAACATATCCAGCCAATTGCGAAGGTGATCGGAGTTGAGATTGGCAAGACCTGGGTACAGAACTCGCGATGTGCGACGAGGGCTTGGCTGTGCAGAGGAACGCGCTAGCCCGCCTCCACCCGCGCCACCAGCTCGCCCATGCGGCGCACGTCGTAGCCCGGCAGGGCGGCCACCGCCTTGCGGAATCGCGCATCCGCCAGAACCGCGCGCAGCGGCGCGAGGCGGGCCCCCTCCCACTCCTCGGCCGGGATCACCAGGTCGTAGCGCTCGTCGGCCACGGGAACGAAATCCAACCCCAGCGCCTGGGCCGCGGCGGCAATGCCCAGCCCGCAGTCGGCCACGCCGGAGGCCACGTCCACCGCCACCGCGAGATGCGTCACCACCTCGCGCTCGTAGCCACGCACGCGCGCGGCCTCAATCCCCAGCCGCTCGAGATGGTAGTCGAGCAGCACGCGCGTGCCGGCGCCGCGCTGCCGGTTGACGAAGCGCAGCTCCTCGCGCGCCAGGTCCGCCAGCGAGGCGATGTGCTTCGGATTTCCGCGCGCAACCATCAGGCCCTGCGCCCGCCCGACCAGGCTGATGAGCACCACCGCCTGCCCGGGCAGGTACTCGCGCACGTAGCGCAGGTTGTAAGCGCCCGTGGCCGGGTCCAGGAGGTGGCAACCCGCCAGGTGGGCTTCGCCGCGCCGCAGCGCCACCAACCCGCCGACGCTGCCGGCGTTGGATGAGACCAGGCGCACGCCGTAGGCACCCAGATGCTGGGAGAGCAAATCGAGCGTCAGATCGTGCGAGCCGATGTGCAGAATCGAGCGGCGCACCTCGGTCTGCGGGCGATAGAGCAGCACGCGCACGAGCTCGCCCGCTTGCACGCCTTGCGTCATGCGCGGGATGCGCACGATGCCATCGGCGCGCACGAGTGAGGTGAGCACGCCAGCCCCGCGCGCGAGCGGCGCGGCGACCATTTTGCCGCGCACCTCGCCCACGCTCACCCGCAGGTATTCGTCGTCGCCGAGTGGCGAGTGCACCTTGCGCGTGAGCACCGCCTCCACTTCCTCAGGCGCGAAGGGAGGCAGCCCCAGCCAGCGTTCAATGAGGGGACGCACGAAGATCTCGCCGGTGAGCGCGGCCGAGGCCGGGAAGCCAGGCACGCCGATCACCGGCACCTCGCGCGCCAACTCACCTTGACCGATGCGGATCATCCCGATGACAACCGGATGGCCGGGGCGCACTGCGACGCCGTGCACGAGCACGCGCCCCAGGGCCGCGATGGCCTGCGCGCTGTAATCCTCACTGCCGGCGGAGGAGCCGGCGTTGACCAGCACCAGGTCCGCCTCGCGCGCCGCCGCCTCCAGCGCTGCGCGGGCTGCCTCCGGTTCATCCTTCACGACAAGGAAGCGCTTGGCCGCGCCGCCCCATTCCTCGACCTGCGCGGAAAGCACGAGCGAATTTGATTCGACGATCTGGCCGCCTTGCGGCAGCGTCCCCGGCGGGACGAGCTCATCGCCGGTGGGGATGACGACCACCCGCGGGCGGCGCGCCACGCGCACCCGCGCGTGCCCGGCGGAGGCAATGGCGCCCAAATCCACCGGGCGCAGGCGCTGGCCGGCGGCCAGCACCAGCTCGCTGGCGACGATGTCTTCACCCATGGCGCGCACATTGGCCCACGGCGCCAGCGCCGCGCGAATCTCCACCGCGCGAATGGTGTGGTCCGCCTCGCGCAGCGGCTGGGTGGCCTCAACCGGCACGACCGCATCAGCCCAGGGAGGCAGCGGGTCGCCGGTATCGATGTACTCGGCCTGCGAGCCGAGGCGGAGTTCGACCGGTTGACTGGGCGAGGCGTTGGCGCTGCTTAGGGCGCGCAGGGCATAGCCGTCCATCGCGGCCGAGTGGAAGTTGGGCGAGGAGAGCCCCGCCCACACCGGCTCGAGCGTCACACGCCCCAGCGCGCTCTCGAGGGGCACTTCCTCCATCGCGAGCGTTCCCCACAGCCCGGCCGCTTCGAGAGCGGCGCGCAGACGTGCCTGGGCCTCCTCCAGCGGAATATCGTGCAGGTAGACGTTGCGCTCGCTCATTTGGCCTCAACCGCAGAACGGCGTGCCTTCCCCGTGCCAGGGAAGCAGGCGCAGGAAATCCGATAGGGCTTCGTCGCCGCGAATCTCGATGCGGCTCATGTAGAAGAGGGAGCCCAACCCCTGCACGGGCGAGGGCCCCAGCCCGGCGCCGCCCAGATAGCCCGCCCGGCTGACCATCGTTCCCAGATGGGGCAAGTAGGCGCCAAAGGGATAGGCAAAGGTATCGATTGGCACGCCCAGCTTCTTTTCGAGGTCCACTTTCGACATGCGGATCTCGCGCCAGGCCACCTCCTCGCTCACGGAACGCAAGTCGGCGTGCGTCTGCGAGTGCGAGCCAATCTCCATGCCCGCGGCGGCCATCTCGGCCAACTGCTCCCATGACACCGTCTCGTCGCCGCCAGGGTAGGTGCTGGGGATGTAGAAGGTGCCGATGAGGGCCTGCCGGCGCAGCAATGGGAAGATGGACTGGTACTGATCGATCCATCCGTCGTCGAAGGATATGGCGATCGGCCGCTCGGGCAAAGGTTCTTTGCGCGCGAGCGCGGCGACGATGCGGCTGACCCCGACGGAATGATAGCCAAGCTCGTCGAGTAGCATGAGTTGCGCTTCGAAGTTGGCCTCGGTCACGTTGTATCGCGAGGTGGAATAGCCGCTGGATTCAAGCGCCGCCTCGCCAACGTGATGGTAGAGAAGAATGGGCGCGAGCACTGTGCCGCGCTCGAGCGTGGGCAGCGATACCGGTTGGCACAGAACCTCCTGCAGCGCCGGGTCGTGCTCGAGCAGGCCTTGCATGACCGTGCGCGTGGGCTCGGGGGTTGGAGTGTCCGAAGGGGTGGGTGTAAGGGTGGGGGTGGGGCTGGGGGTGGAGGTGGGCTCAGGGGTGACCGTCGCCGTGGGCGTCGCGCTAGGCGCGCCGAGCGCCCCGCAACCGGTGAGTGCCAGGAGACATGCCGCACAGACGATTCGCATCCACGCCCATCGCACAATACACCGCCCAGCGAGTGCCGCGCCAGACCCGGTTACGTGAGGGCCAGCCCGGAAAACGGAATGAAGTCCACCCAGTCGGCCTGGGCCACACCGTTGACATCGGCTGTGAGGCGAATCAGCCCGTCAGCGCGGACCAGGGTGAAGATCAGGTTCGATTTGCCGTACACCGGCTCCACCCAGATCTCGCCGGCGCGGTCGATCCATCGCCCGGGGATGTAGTCCTCACGCCCGGCCAGGGAGGGCAAATTGCGCGTGATGCGCGCACGCAACGCGGCCAGGCGCACGGCCGGTTCGAGCCCGAGCAGCTTTTCGACGACCGGAGCCACGTAGAGCATGGCGATGACCGCTGCGCTGACCGGGTTGCCGGGCAGACCCAGCACCGGTTTGCCTCCGGCCAGCGCCAGAATCGTCGGCTTGCCGGGTTTGGTGGCGATGCCGTGGACGATCACCCCCGGCGGGCCCAGGTCTTGCGCCACGCGCACCGTCATGTCGCGCGTGGAGACCGACGAACCGGCGGTGATGACCAGCGCGTCCGACTCATCCAGGGCCCGCTGCGCCGCCACGCGCAGCGCACTTTCGTCGTCGCCGACGATACCGTGGCGGCGCGGGACGCCGCCCGCGCGCAGGACGATCGCTTCCACGACGTACGAGTTGACGTCGCGCACCTGCCCCGGGACGGGCGCCGCCTCGGGCGGCACCACCTCATCGCCGGTGGCCAGGATCGCCACGCGCGGGCGCCGCACGACCGTGGTGCGCGTCACGCCCAGCCCCATCAGCGCACCAACTTCTTGCGCGCGCAGGCGAACGTGGGCAGCCAAGACGACCTGCCCGACCTTGACGTCCTCGCCAACCTGCAGAACGTTTTCGCCGGGCGCCATCGCGCGCAACACCTCGATCTCGCCCGGCCGCGAGACTTGCGAATCTTCCACCATCACCACCGCGTCCGCGCCATCGGGCACGTGGCCGCCGGTGTGGATGAGGGCTGCCTGGCCCGCGGCCAGCGCCAGGCCCGCGGCGCGGCCCATGAGCACCTCGCCGGACACGCTCAAGTAAGCCGGCAGCGCGGCGCTGGCAGCGTGGGTGTCACGCGAGCGCACCGCGTAGCCATCCACCTCGCTGCGGCGGAAACTTGGTGAATCGGCCGGCGAGGCAATGCCGCGCGAGGTCACGCGCCCGAGCGCTAGCCCGGTGGGAATGGTCTCTTCTTCGGTCAGGGCCGCGGTGCCGGCCAACAGCGCACCGCGCGCCTCATCCACCGAAACGAGCTGCAGGAATTCGGGCATGGGTTAGCCGATCAGAGTGGACCAATCGAAGCCGATGGCGCGATCGTCGGCGGCGAAAGTCCGGTCGAGCGCGCCCTGTTCCTCCTCGCGCGAAGCCAGCTCGAGCAGGCGCGCCGAGCCGCCGCCGATGGCGCGCGGCGCGCAGGCCACGCCGAAGGGGATGAGCAGCAACGCGTGCGGGCGTCCATCCAGGCGGACCACCTGAGTCTGGCCGCACGAGGGCGTGCCCTCGCGGGTATCGTGCATCACCGCCCACAGTTCGCCTTCAATGAGAAGCCAGACGCGGTCGGCCGCCGCGCGCAGGGTGAACGGCAATACCTGGCCGGGTTGCATCTCGCGCCAGGCCGCCTCACCAAAGCGGCTGAGCAGGTTGTCGGATTCGCGCAACAGGACGCGCCGGCCGGTCTCATCGGCCGCAGGCAGCCCACTCACATATGCATCGAAGATGCTACCCACCTGTGTCTGCGTCCTCATCTGCCGCACGCCGCCCTCGTTGGATCGTTCAGGGTGATGCTCATCGGCCGGACCGGCAAGGCTAGCCCGCTTTGTATCCGGGCAGTTCAAATGACTGGCCGCCCGCACTCACCTGGTAGTACGGCAACCAGGCAACGCCGAACGCATCGACAAACACGTCCTTCTTGAGCGGCGTGAGGGAGGTCTGGCTGATTTCCTGGGCCGCGGCATTCCACTTGGCGGCGAGTGCCTCGACCGCCTGCGCCTTTTCCGCTTCAAGCGCCTCGACTTGCGACTTCAGCGATCCAATGGCCTGAACCGACTCCTCGACGTCAGCTTTGGCCGTCTGCGTCAGGCGGCGTTTGGTCAGCGGCGATGAAAGGCGGCTCGACCCCAGGGCGCGCGGGATGCCCTTGACCCCGCGGCCGAGGACGCCAATGACGGTGCTCAGCCCGGACACGGCTTCCTCCGTCTTGCGCGCGCTCAGGTCAGCCTTGTCCTGCTCAAGCTCCAGCTCCTCACGGCCCAATTTTCCGCGAGCAGCAGCGATCTTCTTGGCGTAGGTCAATTCGAGTTTGCCCAGCTCCTCGCTCTTCGCCCGCTCGGCCGCCTCCTGACAGCGGCGGCGGAACTCCTCTTCGCCGACCTCGGGGCCGGCCGTGAGTTTGAGCGCAGTATTGCTGCGCACCCCAACCTGGGTGGCTCGGTACACCCAATCCTCAAAGTCCTTCTGCAGCGAAGCCATCATCTTGCCGTTGGCGAGCGGTGCCTCGAGCGCGGCAAAAGCGGCCTGCAGGCCGGAACCTACGAGCGTGGCCAGGTCGAGCGGGGGCGCCGTGAAATCGTCCCAGCGGATCATGCCGCGCGGGTCCGGCTGGACGACCATCACGCTGCGCGGAATCTGCAGATCGATTCCGTTCTTGCGATCGAGGATGCGCGCCTGGGCTTGAGCCACGAGCGCCGGCCGGTAAATCATTCCCGCCGCGACCAGCGATGCCGCCTGCGGATTGCCGGCCGCGCGGGCAGCCTCAGCCAGGGTCAGGTTGTTCGGAAAGAAGAATTCGCTCACGCCGGAGGGAACAATCGGCCGCCCCACGCCTGAGGCAGGGATTGCCGCCGCGGCGGGTGCAGCGCTCGGCATGCGCGCGGCCGCCACGGGTGCGGGCGCCGCGGCCATCCGGGCTGCCCTCGCGCCGACCAACGCGTTGAGCAAGGGGATCTGCTCGCGCGTGAGCGGCCCGGGCAGGTAGTTCATCGCCCAGCGCGTCTGGAACACGGCCGGCTTTTTGGCGTGCACGTTGTGCAGCAGGAAGACGCGCTTGCCCAGGCCGGAGAGCAGCCGGTCGTACTCCCTGCGATCGATCCCGGGCGCCGCGCCCTGCAACCCATCCAGCAGGCGCTGTTTGTCCTGGTCGGTCTGCAGGCGCCCGAGGAACCACGTGCCGGTATTGGCCAGCCCCTTGTAGTCGAGATCGACGGGGTTCTGCGTCGCGAGGAGCAGTCCCACCCCGAAGGCGCGCGCCATCTTGAGCATGCGCAGCATGGGCGGCTTGGAGGAGGGCACGGCCACCGGCGGCAAGAAGCCCTGGATCTCGTCGAAGTAGACGATCGCGCGCAGCGAGGAGGAGCCGGCCTGGGTGCGCATCCAGCCCTCGATGGCGTTCCACAGCAGCGTCACGAAGAACATGCGCTCGCTGTCGGAAAGATGGGCGATGTAGAAGATCGAGTGGCGCGGGCGGCCGTCGGCTGAGAACAGTATGCGGCCCACATCCAGCGGCTCGCCCTCGGTCCACGATTGAAAGGAAGGCGAGGCCAGAATCGCGTTGAGCGACATGGCCAGGTCGAAGCGTTCTTTCTCGGGGAAGAAGGTGTTGACCTCGAACACCCCCAGCTTGGCAAATGGCGGCGATTGGGTCTGGGTGATCAGCTCAGGCAGCGACAGATCGCGCTTCTGGCTCCAGGCCTGTTCGAATATGTTCGCGAGCAGAATGTGCTCGCGCGAGCGCACCGGATCGATATCCTTCAGGCCCACCAGCCCGAGTAGCGCGGTGACGGTATCGGCAATTCGCTCGCGCAGGACCTCGCGATTCTGATTCCAATCGAGCGCCGGGGCGGCCAACGAGTCCAGGATGCTCACCGGAAGCCCGGCCGACGAGCCGGGCGTGTAGACTGCGAAGTCCGCCGCTTTGGCCAGCTCGGCGATGCGCTCGCGGCCGATGCCCCACTCAGCCAGTCCCTTCTCCCACCAGGCGGCTGCTTCAGCCGCCGTCTGGTCGAGCGATTTCCCGTCGCGCCGCGCCTGTTCAGGGTCCACCCAGGGACGGAAATCGCTGGGGGCAAGCCCCGGGAAGTGCAGGAGCAGGTTGGTGATGTCGCCCTTGGGGTCAATCATCAGCGCCGGGATGCCCGCCAGTGCCGCTTCTTCCAAGAGATCCACACACAGACCCGTCTTGCCCGAGCCGGTCATCCCGACCACGAGCGCATGAGTCGTTAAGTCGTCGGGGTCGTAGTTGACCTGCTCTTCGAGAAGTTCGGCCTTCGCGAGATCGTACGTGCGACCAAGATAGAAGCCGGGTGTGGCCATGCGGATGCCCTCCCGAGTGCTGGGGTCGAGCCTGCGCAATCCACGCATGGGCCTGCACGCGGCCGGCGTGGTGAAAGCGCTGGGGTCAATTGATGGAGTGAGAGAATTATAGCATCCGGAATTGGCACGCCCGGATTATTCGTTCGGCGCGAATCGCTCGAGCGACGAGCGGGGCATCGCGAATTCGGGTGGCTGTGGCCGGCTCAGACCTGGCTGGCGTGCGAGGCCTTCTCGGCATCGCAGGTGTGATTCATGCGGTGTTCGGCGGCATGGCGGGCAAAGGCCTCCACCGTCAGGAGCTCGCCTTCGGCCGTGCGACCTTGACGATCCAGTGCCGCCTCGTCAAGCGCCTCCACGAACTCAACCCATGCACGATGCGCGCTCTCGATGTCCGCGAGCAGGCCGGCTGTGCTCGCGGCCGCACGCTTTTCGACGGCGCGCCGGTTCCAGCGCGCCAGGTCGAAGCCCTCCGGCAGAGCGGGTTCGCCGCGTACGATGCGCTGCGCCTGGCCCAGCATACCCCGCTCGGCATCGGCCAGGTGGGCCAAGAGCTCGCGCACGGTCCATCCCGGCTGGCCGGAGTAGACCATGACCGCGCCTGCCTGTTCGGCCAGGCGCACCAGGTGCGGCCACGACTGGGCGTGAGCCTCGCGCAGGAAGAGGTTCAGCCTCGCCGCGCGCGAGGTGCCGCCCTCCCTCACGCCGGCGGCGGGTGCGGTCTGGGCCTGCGCCTCTTGGCTGCGGCCCGCCACGGCCCGCCGCATGTCGCGCACGTGCATCATCGTGTGGCGATAGGCCAGGCGCAGCGTCTCCTCCACCGTCGTGTCGCCCAACCACGGGTGCCAGCACCGCCGAGTCAGATCGTCGCGCGTGAGTTGGGCCACCCGCGCGGAGAGCGCCGCGCGATCTTGCGCAAACTGAGCGATGAGCTGCGCCGCGGGCAGGCGTGCCCAGCGGGCCACCTCGGCCGCGTTGAATGCATCCAAGTCCATCGTGCGGTCCAGGCCGGGCCCGCCGGTCAGGACCGAGACCAGCGTGTGCAGCACCGTGGCCTGGGCGGAGGTCAGATGCGCCAGGATCTGGCGCGCCTGCCAGGGCGGCGACTCGCTGTAGATGACCTGCGCCAGGTCGGTTTCATCCAGCGCGCGCATGAAGGCCGCGGCTTTGCGCCCTTCCGCCTCAATGCGCGAGGCCAGATGCTGCGCGGACTCATGCATGTGCAGCCTCCCGCCCTACACCAGGTGAGCGCCCCCGTCCACGGTGAGGATCGCTCCGGTGACGAACTCGGCCTGCACCAGGTAAAGGACGGCCTGGGCGATATCTTCCGGCGCGCCTTCGCGCTTGAGCGGCATGCGCCGCGTCACCGCCTCCCACCTTTCCGCAGCCAGGCCGGGCGGCTTGGCCACCGGACCGGGCGCCACCGCGTTGACGCGGATGCGCGGAGCGAGCGCCCGCGCGAGCACCTGGGTCAGCATGACCACCCCGGCCTTGCTCACCGAATGCACCGGGTAGCGCGCCCAGGGTTGTAGCCCGGCCACGTCGGCGATGTTGATGATCACCCCGCCCTCGGGCATGAGCCGGGCCGCGTGCTGCGCGCAGAAGAAGGGCGCGCGCAAGTTGAGGTCGAGCGTGCGGTCCCAATCGGCGGAGCTGACCTGCTCCACCGGCTGGGCTTCCATGATGGCGGCCGAGTTGACCAGCACCTGCAGTGCGGGGAAGCTGCGGCGCACCTCTTCGAACATCGCTTCGATCTCTTCCACGCGGGAGAGATCGGCGCGCACAAGCAGCACCTGCCGCCCGAGGGCTTGCGCCTCGGCCTGCGTGGCGAGGGCCTCGGCCTCGGTGCGGTGGTAGTGCAGTACCACGTCCGCGCCGGCGCGCGCCAGCGCGAGCAGGATGGCGCGCCCCACGCGGTGCGCGCCCCCGGTCACCAGTGCTACCTTTCCCTCAAGCTCCATCTTTGCCCCGGGCTTGCTTTTCACCACAGAGCCCGCGGAGATCACAGAGGCCTGGTGACAATGAGAACTGCCTTATCGCATTTTGGCGCTCGGCCATCGGTTCCCGGGTGTCTCTGTGGTCTCAGTGTTCTCTGTGGTGCATGCTCTTCCTTACGAGCGGAGGAAGTTGGAAACGAAGAACCACAAGTTGGCCGGGCGTTCGGCCAGACGGCGCATGAAGTACGGATACCACTCGCGGCCATAGGGCACGTACACGCGCACCCCATAGCCCTGCGCCGCCAACTCCTCCTGCAGGTCGCGGCGGATGCCGTGCAGCATCTGGAATTCGTAGAGCGGCCTGGGGATGTGGCGCGCCTCGGCATAGGCCAGCAGCGCCCGTATCAGCTTCTCATCGTGCGTGGCCAGCCCCGGGATGGGCGGCGTAATCCCTCGCGGGTCGGCCGGCAGCTTCACCGCGGCTGCTGCATCCAGCATCATCGTGCCCAGCTTAAAGAAGGAGGCGTCAACGTCGCGCTTGGCCGGGTAGGCGGCACTTGCCGGCTCCTTGTAAGCGCCCTTGCACAAGCGGAAACGTGCGTTGGCTTTGAGCAGCTGTGCCACGTCCTGCTCGGAGCGGTACAGGTACGACTGGATGACCACACCGGTGTTGTCGAAGCCCGCAGTGCGCATGCGCCGGTAGATCTCGAGGGTGCGGTCCACGCTGGGCGAGTCTTCCATATCGATGCGGATGAAGAGACCCAGTGAACGGGCGCGCTCGAGCACTTTGCGCAGGTTGGCCGCACACAAATCGAGCGAGAGGTTGATCCCGAGCTGCGAAAGCTTGAGCGAGGCATTCGAGCGGACCTTAGCCGCCGCGATGCGGTCCAGGATATCGAGGTAGGTTTCGGCCGAACGCACAGCCTCGTCGCCGTCGGTGACACTCTCCCCAAGATGATCGACCGTGGCGACGATGCCCCGCGCGTTGAGGTCCTGGATGGCGCGGATCGCATCTTCCGGTTGCTGGCCGGCCACGAAGCGGCCCGCCACGCGCTTGGCCACCCAAAAACTGGAAATCTGGCGTTTGGCCCAGGCCGACTTGGAAAGGTTCAACAGGAGCGAGCGGAGCATTGCGCCTCCTCCGTGCCCATCCGCCGCCGGGCCCGGGCGGGCTGCCGGCAAGGAATTCCCGAGAGGCCGTGCACAAAGGCGCACGGTTTCTCCCCTCACCGCCCGATCGGTTGCGGACTCCCTCTCCCGCTGCGGCTCCCCGCCGCAGCTTTTCTACTCGACGACGATCACCCGCGTCCCCGTGGCATGCGGCGAAAAAGGCATGAGCGGGAAGGCCGGTGCGGTCCAGCGATAGATCCAGCGCGCTTCGGCCGGGCGCATGTTGATGCAGCCCACGCTGCGCCGCCGGCCGAAATCGTTGTGCCAGTATGCTCCGTGAAAAGCGATGCCGCTGTAGGTGAAGTAGCTCACCCAGGGCACGCCCGGTTGTTCGTTGGCGAAGAGGTCGACCGTGAGCCGCGCATCGCCCATATGGCGCGAGGGAACCTTCTGGTTCACATGGAATTCGCCGATGGGTGTGAAGCTGTGCCCCTTCCCCGGCTGCGGGTCGCTGCGCAGCCGCCCGCCCGAAATGAGGGTGGTGAAGACGGCCCGCTCGTTTTCAAACGCTGTGAGTTTCTGGCTCGCCAGGTCCACTTCGACGCGCTTGGCTTCGAGCGGGACGTCCGGGGCAATCGGTCCGAGATCCATGGCCCGAATTGGACGCAGGTGCTCGGCCCGAACATAATAGCGAATGTACAACCGGTCATCCAGCAGCGCGTACCATGCACCGCCGCTGGCATCCTCCACCGCGGCAACTGCCCAGAACGTGGCCCCGTAGTACAGCCGGTAGAGCGGCGCGGCCTCCGCCTCGGGCTTCACGCGCGCCTGGGTGAAGGGTACTGTCACTTCCACCAGCAGCCCCTCGCTCGGGATGGCCGCAGGCCCCTCGTTCATTTCATTGCGCACCGGCTGCATCTCGCCGGCATAGACAAACCCCTGCCGGATGCGGAACCAGTAAGGGTTGCCTTGTGGGCCGGTCGCGCTCTGTATCTCCTCCTCCACCACCACAAGGGTGTCACGCTCCAGCCTGGCCAGCTCCAGTGCGGTCTCATCCGGGCGAGCGCGCACGGCTACGGCGCGCGCCGTCACGCGTGCCAGCATCGCCTGTGAGGCAAGAGCCTCCGGGGGCGGCGGCGCGAAGGCCGCGGCGCCCAGGGAAACCCCGGCGAGTTGCAGAAAGCTTCGGCGCGAAATCGCAGACATCGTCGCTCGGTCCAAGCCGGTGTGCGGCTCACCCGTGCGAGCGAGGCACCGGGAAGGAGGCGGGCTTCATTCTCCCGGCGGTGGAACGGGCAGGTCGTCCACGCGTGTCTTCACCCAGCGATCCCCCTCTTCAATCAGCATCACCGGGATATCGTCGCGAATGGGGTACTTCCGTCCGCAATCCGGTTCCTGGCAAACCAGCCAGGTGTCCTTGACCAAGGTGAGCAACCCTTCTTTGGTCTGTACGCACGACGGGCAGCGCAGGATTTCGAGCAAGTCGGGAGCGATCATGGCTCCTCCTGGTGGGTGGTGATGGGTGGTGTGGCGCAGGTCGCCGGGGGTCTAAGGTGGGCAGGGCGAGCCCTCGCCCACCGGCGTGCTCGGGCTGAACTGGCACATCGCCGCCCAGGCGACGTAGTGTGTGTTGATATTCTCGCTGTTGATGATCTGTCCGCCGCGAGTGACGGTGCGCGTGACGTAGGCGTCGGCCCCTTCGACCGCCCAATCCACCTGCTTCCATTCGTCGGGCGCGAGGTCGGCATTCTCCACCCAGCGCGGCGGCGGCGGATCCACGCGGTTGGTCACGTTGCGCGTCCAATCCACGGTCCGCCCGTCGGAGGTCGAATAGAAGCGCCAGGTGATACGCCCGCCGGCCCGGTCGACGTCGGTCTCCATCAGGATCCAGTAGGGCGAGTCGTTCTGAAAGCGGAAGTCGACCTGCGGGACGAAAACCGTGGCATCGAACCCGGCGCCCAGGTGCACCGGCCCATCGTTGTTCTCATAATAGCCGACGCGGTAGGCATGCGGGTGACGCTCGACGATCGGGAAGCCGGCCATAAACACCGTGCGGTAGAGGGTGGTGCTCACCTGGCATACGCCGCCGCCGGCGCCCTTGATTGTGCTATTGCCGACGATGATCAGCGCTTCGGCATACCCGGTGTCGAAGCTCACGTCGCCGAGATGTTCGGCCATGGAGAAGATCTCGCCCGGCGCTACGAGCACGCCATTGAATTTCTCCGCCGCCAGAGTGATATTGTGAATGCGCGAGTCGCTCGAGCCCTTGAACGAGGTGTACTGCACCCCCGAGGGCAAGAGCCCGGCAATGCCCAGGCCGGCCGCGCTTTCGTTGTCGCCCGCCAGGGCATTGGTGTACTCGAAGACCAGAGACGCCGCGTGCTCGCCGCGCGCGATGGCCGCCTGGATGGCGGAGGCGGAGGCCTCCACGTTGAGCGCGCGTCCACGCACGGCGCTGCGATAGAGCACCACCTGACCGCTCGCGTCATCGAACAAGTAGCGCGGGCTCTGCGGCTTGTGTTCGAACGTGCCCACCAGCGGTGCCAGGAAGGCCGCCAGCTTGTCTTCCTGCATGGCCAGCGAGAAGGCCGCTTCGGTGCCGGTATTCACTTTGCGAAAGGTCAGCATGCGCGCTAACTGCTCGGGCTGGAAGAGGAAGGGCCCGGGATCGCCGGAGGTCATCTCGGGAACGTTCACAGTGAAGGGCTGGCTGAGCATGACTCGCGCCAGGCCGGCCTGCTCGGCGGGGTCAAGCACCTCCGGGACAATCTGCTGCACCACCAGGGGAATCTCAAGATCGGTCATGCCGCCCAGCGGCACCGCAACCAGCGCCAGGTTGGTTGCCAGGTCGAGCTGGCGGCCGATCTGTCCTTCGTGGGCAAAGACTTGGGTGCCGACCAACTCCACGCTGGCTTCCTGAACCGGCTGGTCGATTTGTGAGGCAATCCCCTGGAGGTAGGCCTGGGCGCGCGCCACATCGTACTGCACGACCAGCGGCGAGGCGCGCCCGGCGAAACGCGTGTAGAGCTGCATCAAGGCATCGATCAGCGGATGGTGAACGCGGCCGATGCTGTAGGCAGCGGTCATGGTGGCGTAGATATTCAGCTCCAGCCCGAGTTCAGCTGGCGTCGCGGTCCAGGTTCGCTCCCCGTCGCGGAAAACGATGCGGCCGGCATACGGATAGGTGAGCCCGGCTGCAAGCTGGCGCGCGGCATCATCCGTGGTGAGCCCCGAAAGGTTGAGGCCGGCCACCGACACGCCCGGGAACAACCGCCCCTCGTATGCCGCGCGATACACGCCGGCGCTGGCGCCGGCCAGGATCGTCAGGGCCAGCAGCGCCATCAGGCCGGTTGCGGCTGCTTGGATGAGCGCCGTGGCCAGCCGGGGCAGAGCGGCGGGTGAAGCGCCGCGCAATGGGACTATCGGTTGGGTAGCCATACCCCGAGGATTATACCCGCTGGGCTTGGACGGTCGCGGCGGCGTACAGCGCCCGGCTCACGCGGATGGTGCCGAACGGCACGAGCCTGGGGGATCATTGCGCCTGGCGCCACACGCGGTCGAATTCATCGAGATACAGCCGGGCCAACTCGCGGTCGTGCAGGATGAGCATGTTCTCATCGTTGACGTTTTCGGCGTTGTAGGAGGAGTTGTACGAGCCGCTGATCACAAGCTCATCGTCGACCAGGATGACTTTGTGGTGCATATTGCGAGGATTGCCATCCAGACGGACATCCATACCCGCTGCGCGCAAGAGGTCGTACTTGCCGTTGGCATTCGAGCGCACCTGGCTTTCTTCCATCACCCCGGCCACCTCGACTCCTTGCCGGGCCTGATGAATGAGGGTGTCGGCGAGGGCCTCCGAAGTGAGCGAGAAGGCCATGAAGCGAATCGAATGCTGTGCGCCCTCGAGCACCTGCAGCAGGCGCTCGGCGGGCGCATCCTCGGGGGCGAAATACACTTCTACCCACGACGCCCCGAATTCGAGCCGAGGGGCGGGCCAGCCGCGCGGCGACTCCGGGCCGAACATGTCGTCCTCGAACATCTCATTGAATTCGCGCTGATAGGCCTGGGCCAGTTCGGCGGACTCAATTCGCAGCAGGTTGTTGTTGTTGCGATAGGTGTCGCTCGTGGTCAGGTTCATCGAGCCGGTCCACACCAGCGCTCCGTCGACCACGACGAACTTGTCGTGCATCAACCCCTCGCGCCGATCGCCCCGCACGGGGATCCCCGCCTGCTCGAGGTCGCTCAGCGCGCGAGACTGGACATAGGTGCTGTCGACCACCACCCGCACCTTCACTCCCCGTTCCGTTGCGCGGATCAGGGCGCGCGAGATGGAATACAGGTTGATCTCCAAGCAGGCCACATCGATGGTGAAACGCGCCGCGTCGAGCGAGGCCACGATCGGCGTGTCCGCGCCGCCGCGGTAATCGCCGGTGAAATCGTCGGGGGAGGTGAAGAAGACTTGAACCCAGGTGGAGGCGGGCGGAGGGAAGGTCGCGGTTGAGGAGGTGGGCTCACGCGTCACCAGGCCGGGCACGCCGGGCGCGGTGCACGCGCCCTGTGTCGAGGCCTGCAGCGCACACACCAGAAGCAGAGCCGCCCCATGAGGCCCATCCAAGCGCCGTCCGCGCTTCCCGATGTGCGGTTGCGGGTGCATCCCCCTGATCATCTCACCCACACTCGCTCATCCGCGCCGGGCGACAGCCATGATTTCGATCTCATCCAGTTCTATCGGCCGGCGCCCCCAGCGCCCGGCCGTGCCACCCCACAGATGCTGCACCTCGAACCCGCACGCCTCCAGAACCAAGCGCAGTTCCGAGGGCAGGTAGCCCTTCTCGCGCGCGTGCACCTCGCGGTGGCCGCGCGGGTCTTCGACCGTCATGATGTAAGTCTCGACCAATGTCAGCGGGTCGAACCTGCCGAACTCGACGTCATCCTGGGTGAAGTGGCGTATCTTCTGCAGGCCGTTGGGCGCGGTGAGAATGAACGGCGCCCCCGGCCCGAGCGCGGCGTGAATCATGCGCAGGATGGCCGTGTCGTGCGCGAGAGGGTCGTCGTTCATGCTCAGCAAGCTGAAGGCCCCCTCGCACACGCAGATGGCCGCCTCGAAAGTGCGCGCGGCCGTATAGCGTGCGGCATCGGCATGCACCCACTCCACCTCCACGCCCGCGTCGCGCGCCGCGCGTGCCGCCTGCTCGAGCATGCCGTCGGAGATGTCCACACCCGTCAGCCGATAGCCGTGGCGCGCCAGCTCCACCGCGTGCCGCCCGGTGCCGCAGCCGACATCGAGAACCGAGCTGCCTGGCGGCAAATCGAGTTCCTCAACCAGGAAGTCCACTTCCGTCAGGGTGTCTTTGGTGAATGCGTTCTCCAAATAGCGCGGCGCGTGATAGTCGAAGAAATCCTGCCAGACATTTCCCATGAAGCTCTCCCTCGTGAGGCAGCTTACAAGCTGCCATCCAACAGGGCACGGGCCTCACGCTCTTCACGCGTGCGGCGCGCCCTATCCCATTTGAGTTCCTTAGCCATGAGTTCGATCGTACGCGGCAGTGCGGCTTGAGCCGCGCGCGTTTCGATGAAGGCCAGCCTCGTTCGGCGGGCGAGAACGTCCATCGGGGTGAGGGCCATCTCTTCTCTCACGGCCCAGACGACTTCCGCCTCGAGGTGCGGGTGGCCCACTGCCAGGCGGCCTGCCAGCCCGGCCGCGGCCAGCTCGGCCACGCGCCGCGCGCGCCCGCCGTAAGCCAGATTGAGATGGCGCGCGGTGTCCTCGGCCAGCCCGAATTGGGCAACGAGGCGCAGCGCCGCCTCAGGCTCGTAGCCCGGAGCGCCCACCATTGGAATCTGGGTCGTCCGGCAGGCGCTGTGGGCTGTCAGCCTGCCCCGCGCGATCGCGTGATCCACGGCCTCCTGGGCCATCTTGCGGTAGGTCGTCCATTTGCCGCCGGTAATGGTGATCAGGCCGGCCGGACTTTCGGCGATCACGTGATCGCGCGAGAGTTTGGCCGTACCGCCAGCCTTGGGGTTGGAGACGAGCGGGCGCAAACCGGACCAAGCGGCCTTGACCTCCGCGCGCGTCACCGGTCGATCGAGGTACAGCCGCACGTGACGCAGGATGTATTCGATCTCCTCTTCCAGCACCGGCACGTGCTCTGCGAGGGGGGCCGGCGTATCGGTGGTGCCCGCCAGGGTGTGCTCCATCCACGGCAAAGTGAACAACACCCGCCCGTCCTCGGTCTTGGGAATGAGCATGCCCAGATCGGGCGGGGCAAAGGCCGCATCCAGGATAATGTGCACGCCCGAGCTCGTGGTGAGCATGGGCTCGCAGGCGGGGTCATCCATGCGGCGGACGAGGTCGCAGAACGGTCCGGCGGCATTGAGGATGATGCGCGCCTTCGCAGTCAGGGTGTCGCCGGAGCGACCGTCGCGCAGCTTCACGCCGGTGAGTTGCCCGCCATCCTTGAGCAGGCCGGTCGCCTGCATGTGATTGACGGCCGCCGCGCCCTGTTCGATAGCGGTCAGCGCCAATTCCACATTCATCCGCGAATCGTCGAACTGTCCGTCGAAGTATGCGACCGAGCCCACCAAACCCTCGGCCCGCAGCGCGGGATAGCGCTCCAGTGTGCGGCGGCGGGTCATGTAGGTGCTGCGCCCGATGCTGGCGCGGCCAGCGAGCAAATCGTAGAGCATCAGCCCGACCCAATAGTAGGGCGCTTCCCACCAGCGCTTGAGCGGTGTCACAAGTTGCAGCGGGCGCGAAAGATGCGGCGCCAGGCGCAAGAGCAGGGCGCGCTCGTGCAGCGCATCGCGTACCAGGTTGAATTGCCCGCGGTCCAGATGCTTCACGGCTTGCTCGAGGTAACGCACGCCGCCGTGGATAAGTTTGGTGCTGCGCGAAGAGGTGCCTTCTGAGAAATCCTGCTTCTCGACCAGCGCGGTGCGCAAGCCGCGCGAGGCGGCATCCAGCGCGATTCCGCAGCCGGTCGCCCCCCCGCCGATCACCAGGACGTCAAAGGTCTCCCGGCCCAGTCGTTGGATGAGGTGCGTTCGATCCATTCAGAACCTCCGGACCCTTCGGCCTGTGTCTGAGATGTGAGCGCCGGCAGGTGGCCGTGCGCAGCGTGCCGGCCAGGGATGCATGTGCGGCGGACGCGCACGTCCACACCCTGAGCATAGCCCACGCCGGCCGCTTGGGCGCGTGAGATTCTTCCTTGACCCGGGCGATTCTCGCCATGCACGGGCCGAGTCAGGCGTGCGACGCCACGAGTTTGCGCAGCGAGGCGTAGCGCGAGAAGAGGTGCACCCACCACGGCGCGCGCCGACCGAAGAACGAGGCCCGCCGCAGTGCCTCGCGCAGTTCCACGGGGGTGGCGAAGGGCGGGAGAACCAGCCCGGCGCGGCCCACCTCCCACGCGGCGTGCGCGTCGGTGCCGGCCGTCATTGGCAACCCGCTGCGGAGGGCGAACGCCTGGGCCCGTGCATTATCTGCGGCGAAAATGCAGCGCGCGTTGAATCCCTCCAGCGCGTCCACGTGCGGCGCGATCGCCTGCAGGTCGTGCAACGCCCAATGTCCGCTGCGCAGCCGGTCAAATGGGTGCGAGACGCTGATCACCGCCCCCTGGGCGCGCAATCGATCGATGGCCGCATGCGGCGTCAACCCCGGCGGCACTTCCTCGTGAATGAAGTAGGCCAAGAGCTCACCCCGGGTCGTGAGAATCTCTTCGCCCGGGATCACATAGTCCGGTTCCCGTTGCGCCAGCTCCAACGCCGCGCGGGCGGAATTGTGGTCGGTGACGGCGATGCGCGACATCCCGGCGCGCCGAGCGGCGGCCAGCAGACGATCCGGCGTGAGCAGGCTGTCTTTCGAACGGCGCGTGTGCAGGTGCAGGTCAACCCGCCACATGGCCCGCTCCCGCCTGATCATGGACTTTCCACAAGATGGGTGTGGTGGCCCACACACCGAGCCCCAAAGCCATGCCAAACCAGAGCGTGCCCAGGCGAATGAGTATGGTGGCCGCGCCGGCCAGGCTGGACGGGGGGTGCATTGCCAGCACGAGCAGACCGGTCAGGGTTGCCTCCACAGCGCCCACCCCGCCGGGCAACGCGGACACAGCGCCTACGACGGTGGAGAAGGCTAAAACGAAGATCGCCAGCATCAGCAGCTGGGGCGAGGGGGCCAGCCCCAGCCCGGCCAAGATGATGAAGAAGCCAACGCCCTCCCCCAGCCAGGAGACCGTTCCCAGCCCGACCGCCAGCGCGAGGGGCCGCGGTTTGAACAGACGATAGGATGATTCATAGAAGGCACGCAGCCCGGCCACACGCGGGCCGAGCACGGGGAGGCGCGAAACCCACCCCAAGACGGCCAACGCGAGAGGGCGGATTTGCGACACCACGATCAGGCCCAGCACGCCCAGCACGATGGCAAGGAATCCGGGCCAGAACTGAGGGTAGGTGAACACCCCTAGCGCGGAGAGGGCCATGACCGCCAAACCATCACTGATGCGCTCAGCGATGACAATCGGCAGCCCGCTGGCGAAGGGCAGCCCGGTCCATTCTGCCAGCCACACCGCCTTGAGGGCCTCGCCCACCTTGCCCGGGGTGAATGCCAACGGGAAGCCGGCGACGAAAAGGCGCGCACTGCGGGAGGCAGATAGGGTACGAACACCCAGCAAGCGCACATAATAGTGCCACTTGAAGAAGCGCAGCGTGTAGTTGAAGAGGGTGCAGCCAAGGACCAGCGGGAACAGGCGCCAATCGAATCGAACGAGCGCATTTCGCAATGAAGGCAGATCGGCCCAGAAGGCGAGGCCGACCATGGCCAGCACCCCCAGGCCCAGCCCGATCATCAAGCGATCGCGCAAGCTGCTCACGCTACCGATTCTTGTCATGTGCGAGGCGCCACCCGGCGGGCCGCCCGCACGGAGAGTCATTCTTCCGGGCGCTGGCCGTGGGCATGGTCTGGACGGGATTCGCTGAGGACCGGGCGCGCCGGCCCACCGCCTTCAATCTCCTTCGCGGCCCAGAGGTCTCCTGCAGACGATCAGCGGATGAGAACGCGCCACAAGGCCAACGCCGCGACCACGCCCAGCAGGAGCAGCGCCGCTCCTGCCTGCACCACGGTCTTGGGTTCCATCCCGGGCATGACCACCTGCCCATCCCCATACGACTGGAACAGCCTGCCCCAGGCGGTTTTGAGCGCCTCACGCACGCGCCGCCGACCGATAAACGGATACCAGTAGACGTTATGGTAGAAGTTGGAGGCGAAGTAGGCCCACGGCACGAGCGGCGTACGCAGGAGGAGCGGCTCTGCGAAGTGCAGCCAGCCGTGGTAGATCGCCTTTTGCCCGCGCGAAGCGAACGTGTCCTCCTGGCGGAAGTTCCACGGAGTTTCTTGGGTGATGTCGTAGCCGGTGATTCTGATCTGCCGCGGATCACCCACGCCCAGCTCCATTTCGTGTGCGCGGCGGATGAAGCGAATCGTCATCGGGTCGAACCCCTGCAAGCGGGCCGAGATCGCGTCGATGGCCACCTGGTCGGCCGAGGCGAGCAGGATGTTCTTCTCATGCCAGCGCATGGCGCGCGGCCCCGGTCCATCGCCGGCAAACGTCCCGTCCATCACGGCAAAGAGGCCCGGGTGGATTTCCTGCTGGATCATCAAGAGGTCGACCAACGTGTCGTGGATGACCGAGTGGGTCCAGTGCCGCTGACGGTGGAGCAGCCCGCCGAAGGCGTTCTTCATCGCCCCGGTGATCGTGGTGAAAACATGGGTCTTCACCGTGGGCAGGTGTACGATGTTCATGCCCACTAGCGCCTTGGGTATGTAGACTCCCTCGCGATAGACTTTGTCGAGCACCAGCAACGGCCGCTTGGGCTCGTAGCGGAACCAGTCAAACTTCTGCTCGTAAAGGTAAACGCACGGGACGCCGTACTGGTCGGTGACGAACTTGTGCTTGTTGTTCGCCTCGCCGACTTGCGTATCGACAACCACCGTGTCGTTGTGGATTCCGACCAGGTCGGTGTAGCCAGCATGCCGCAGCCCGCGGATCGCCCCCTCGATTTGCCACGGCGTCGAGGAGCACGCCGGGTACCACGTCTGCCACGAGATGTTGATCTTCAGCCCGGTCGGCACGCCGCGCGGCAGCGCCTCGCGCACGCCGGCCATCTCCATGACTCGCTGGATATCCTCCACCACCGTCGCCGGCGTGGTCTTGAGCACTGCAACCGTGCCTCGGCCTGCGAGATTCCCCATCGACCGTCTCCACTCACTTGACACGAGATGAATTACAATCGCCTGGCCGTGCACCACGGCATGCATGGCGGCCGGCTTGGCGATTGTACTCCAGTCGTGAGGCCCGGCTCGCGAATACCGCTCCCGGCGACATCGCCGCCGACGATGATCCCTGGGCCAGAGGCCGCCCCGCTCGCGGAGGAGATGAAGCATGCGCCTGAAGGGGAAGAAGATCGCCTATCTTGTTGGGCCCGGGTTTGAGGACCTGGAGTTTTGGGTGCCTCTCATGCGCCTGCAAGAAGAAGGGGCCATCATCACTGCGGTGGGTCTGAACGCCGGCGAGGAGTACATTGGCAAACAGTCGCTGCAGGCCTGCTCTGATGTGGGCTGCGATGAGGTCACCGCCGATGAGTTCGATGCGGTGGTCATTCCCGGCGGCTGGGCGCCCGACAGACTGCGCCGCTACGACGGCGTCAAGCGTCTGGTGCGCGACGCCTACCGCAGCGGGAAAGTAATCGGAATGATTTGTCACGCTGGCCTGGTGGGCATCAGCGCCGGCATCGTCAAGGGGCACGAAGCCACCGGCAGCAATGGCATTCGCGACGACCTGGTCAATGCCGGCGCAATCTGGCGCGACGTGCCTGCGCTGCGCTCGAAGAACCTGGTGTGGGGTCGCGTGGTCGCGGACCTGCCCGACTTCTGCCGTGAGCTTGTCAACGCACTCAGCGAAGAAGCGTAGGACTCTTCGTATCGTACCGTTCGCATGTTGAACGGGGCTGTCCCAAAAGGGGCAGCCCAGTTCCTATTCCTCAAAAGCATGTAGCCTGGATCGCTGCAACAAGCTGCTACCAGACTCCAGGCAGCAGCCGATAGCGGACTCGCACGGCGTATTCCGTGTATCCCGGCAGCTCGGCCTGGAGCACCTGATCTTCAAGCGCGGTTCGAATGGCAAGCAGTGCCGCGCCGATCACGGCTGGCAGAAGAGACCACCATGAGCCAAGAAGGAACGGGCAGGCAAGAAGAAACAGGATGGCGCCCAGGTAGCCGGGGTGGCGCATGTAGAGATACGGGCCGCGGCTGACAACGGTCTGCCCGCGATCGTGCTGCAGACGCACGACCTGTGCAAAGTACTTGTTGGCGTTCATCGCCCACAGGCTGATCGCCCATCCGAGAATGAAGACGCCCAAGGCCAACCACATCGACCACGCCGGGAGCGCGGGCGCCCAGGCATGCCGCTGGTCGAGCCCGGCGATGAGCGGCACGACGAGCGCTGTGACGACGCCATAGAGGCCGAAGACGACGCGGTCCCAGGGTTTCTGGTCCGGGTGGCGGCGCGTCATGCGTTCCGCGAGCAGATCCGGGTCCACAACGATCGCAGCGACCACACCGGCCGCGAACATGCCGCCCAGGTAGATCCATGCACCGGGCCAGTCGCTGGTTCCGGCGGGCAGGAAAAGAATGGCCGCAAGGATGAGCGTCCCCAGCACTGTCCTGACGATCCATCGCATCGCCGGCTTGGCTGCCGAGTGAACGGCGGCGAGGGGGGGCGTGCTGTCCGAGGTGCTCATGGTCTCTGCCTCCTGACAGGAGAATCCCGCGACCGCTGGGCGAATCGGCCTTGCGGCCTCCGGGCCCGGTCCGCCTACATCGACGCTCGCAGGAGAAAGCAGAACGCGGCCAACCCCAGCCCAAGAATAGAGAGAGTGTAGAGCAGGACCCCCACCCAGTCATCCGGCAAAAGGTGTATGTAGCGAACCAAGCCGATGATTTGAAACAAACAAGCGGCTGCGAAGAGCAGCGCGGCAATAGTCCACCGGTCCCATCGGCTCTGGTGCATCGCTGTATTCGCTGAAGATCAGCCTTCTGCAGCGGACGATCCCGTTCAGCGCGAGCCTCGCAGGCGCGGGTCGATGATGTCGCGGAATGCATCTCCGAGCAGGTTCCATCCCAAGACGAAGAGAAGGATGGCCATGCCGGGATAAACCACGATATACGGATACTGCCCCAGCGAGGAGATCCAGTTGCGGGCGAAGCTGATCATCTGGCCCCAGTCGGCATAGCCCACCTCGGCCCCCAGCCCGAGGAAACTCAGGGCGGCGAAGTTGAGAACGTAGGAGCCGATGTCCATCGAAGCATAGACCAGGGTAGGAAAGATGGCATTCGGCAGGATGTGCTGGACCAAGATGCGCCGGTCGCTGGCTCCGATCGCCCGCGCCGCCAGGGTGAAATCGCGCTCGCGGACGGAAAGAATGTCGCCGCGGATGAGGCGCGCATACGAGGGCCAACCGAAGGCGATGAGCGCCGCCATGCCCGCCATCAGCCCCGAGCCCATGCGCCCGCGTAGGACCGAGGCCAGGGTGAGGGCCGCCAGCAGGAAGGGGAAGGCCTGGACGATTTCCACGATGCGCATCAACACGTCGTCGACGAACCCGCCGTAGTAGGCGGCCAGCGATCCCACAACCAGGCCCAGGGCCAGCGTGGCGGCGGTGATGATCAGGCCCACGCGAAAGGCAGTGCGTGTACCCCAGATCACTCCGTAGAAGACATCGTACTGGCGTTCAGTGGTGCCGAAGGGATGCTCTTCATTAGGGGGTTGAGGTTCCGGGCGGTAGCCCTTGTGCGGAATGGCATACGGCTCATCGGTGTTGGCCGGCGGAGCAATGACCGGCGCCAGAACCGCCACCACAACGAAAGCCGCCACGATCAGCAGGCCGACGAGCGAGGTCGGCCGCGTCACCAGCTGGCGGAAGATGTAGCGCAGCCGCTCGCCGTTCATGAATACCTCACGCGCGGATCAAGATAGGCATACAGGATGTCCGCGCCCAGATTGCCGAGCACAACCAGGACGGCGTTGAAGAGGGTGAAGCCCAGGACGGAGACGACGTCCAGATGCAGGGCAGAGTCGGCGAAGAACCAACCCAGGCCGTGAAGGTTGAAGACCGTCTCAGTGATCACGACCCCGCCCATCAGGCCGATGATCGTCAACCCGCCGATCGTGGCCACCGGGATCATCGCGTTTTTGCGCACGTGCTTGTTGATGACAACCGACTCGGGCAACCCTTTGGCGCGCGCGGTGGTCACGTAGTCCTGCCGCAGCGCCTCGAGCATCGACGAGCGCGTGACCCGCAGGATCAGCGCCCAGCTCAGATACGAAAGGCTGATGATGGGCAGCACCAAGTGTCGCGCCGCGTCTAAGAAGATGTCGAAACGCCCGTTGATAAGCGAGTCGACGGTGTTCATGTGCGTGATCTGCATGTAGGCCGGGGCCTCGATGGCCCTTGTCGCCCACTCCGAGAGGCGCCCGGCCGGGAACCAGTCCAGCTTGGCGTAGAAAATCATCAATGCCATGAGTCCGAAAACGTAGATCGGGAACGACCAGCCGATGATACCGAAGATGCGGACTGCATGATCCACTGGTTTGTTCTGATTGACTGCCGCCAGTACCCCCAGCCGGATGCCGACGACCATGATCGGGATCACACTCCACAGGGCCAGCTCGACGGTCGGCGGAAGATGCTGGAGCAGGGCTTGCACCACGGGCTGGTGACCCCGGTAGGAGAAGCCAAGATCGCCCTGCAGAACCTGCCCCATCCAGCGGGCATACTGCACAGGGAGCGGGTCGTTGAGACCGTACAGGTTGACCAGCGCATTGACGTCCGACGTTCGCTCTGGCTGATCGGCAAGGTAGAGCGCCAGGCGCTCGTACGGTGTGACCAGCATGAGCATGGCGAAGATAAGGAGCGTCACCCCGAAAAGGATGATGGGCAACTGCAGCAGACGGCGGATGATGTAGTTCAGCATGGTTGGAACTCCGATGAACCCCGGTCTCGCCGGGCGGCGGGTGGCTGACCCGCCGCCCGGCTTTCAAGGAGGGGTAAGCGCGTTTACTGTGGGGCTACCTTGCTCATCGCGGCCCAGTAGGGATCATCGAACAGTGGGTTGTAGTAGAAGCCCTCGATCCAGGACTGTACGTAGCGGCGGGTCGTGATCTGGGCGATGAAGACGTCAATCGCCTGGTCCATGGCTTCAGCCTGCAGGCCCTTGTACAACTCGGCGGCCTTCGCCGGATCGCTCTCTCGGACGGCCTCAGCCATCGTCGCGTCCCACGGGTCGCACAAGGCATCTGGAAAGTGCTGAGCTCGCGACCAGTCGCCATTGCACGACATGTACGGCACCACCCAGTTGTGCGGGTGATGGAAATCCTGGATCCAGCCCGTCTGATGCAGCGGCAGTCGGCCGGCGCGGCGGGCGGCCATATAGGTTGCCCACGGCAGGTTGGCAATGCCGATGCTGATCTTGTCGTTCACCTGCGTCAAACCATCTGCGAGGACCTCACTGGCGATGCGCCGGCTGTCATTCCCAGTGTTGTAGAGGAACGACATGGTGAAGCCGTTCTCCCACACCGCGCCGTCCCAGGCCAACTGGAGCTCCTCGGCGCACTTCTCAAGGTCGTAGTCGTAGATGAAGGAGTCGGCCTTGTATCCCAGCATGCCCTCGATGATCGGGCCGCGGTGAGGGAAGGCCTCGCCCTGGCGGACTTCCTGGATGTACGTGTCCCGGTCGAAGCAGAAGTTGAAAGCCTTGCGCACATGGATATCGGAGAAGAAGTCCGGCGGGATTCCCTGACCGTCCAACTGCCCCGATCCGAGGTACGGGTTGCCGCCCTCGGTGGGAATGTTGAAGTTCAGGAAGATGTCGTCGGTCTGGGTGGCGGGCATGTTCTGGTACAGCTTGAGAATGCCCTCCGGGTTCTTGATCGACTCGACAAACTCGCCGTCGGTGTACGTGTACCATTGCTTGACCATCGGGTCGATCTGCGTAGCGAAGGCAATCTCGTGGTCCAAGGTATCTGCGTCGCCGGCCTGCATCATGGCCAGGCGGGTGCCCCACTCCTCGACCAGGCGGATGACCACGGTCGACATCGACGGAACGCCGTCCACCGTGCTGCCTTCCCACAGCGGTTCCGTCACCCACCAGTCTGGATTGGCCTTCAGGACGAGCTCCTGACCGGGCGTCCAGTGGTCGAGCATGTAGGGGCCGGTGCCGTTCTCGATGTTGTACAGTGTGCTGGCGGAGACTTCCGGCAGATACCAAGTGCGCCAGGTGGCGCACTCATCGTCCCAGGCACCCTGCTCGATCATCCACTCTTTGTCCTGGATGCCGGCCCAGGGTTGGGCAAGTAGCTGCGGGAAGTAAGCCGACGCATAGGCCAGCTTGATGGTCACAGTTCCGGTGGTATCGTCGGCCACCACGGTCTTGCGGATGGCCTCGCAGACCTTGAGGTCGTCTCCCCCGACGACATCGAGCAGCCCGCCGTCGCCCGCAGCGCCGATTCCGGCAGTCTCAAGCATCGGGTCAAAGAACAGGCCCATCGGGCCGCCGCCGCCCAGGAAGTCCCATCCGAGCAGCAAGTTGCGGTGGAAGGTGTAGGCCACATCATGCGCCTCGAGCGTCCCGCCCTTGTGGAATTTCACCCCCGGGCGGATGTGAAAGGTGTACGTGAGGCCGTCGTCCGAGATACTCCACTCGTCGGCGAGCATCGGGACAAACTCGTCGACCGCCGAACCCTTGAACATGACTAGGTTGTCGTAGACATTGCGCCCGATGTTGATGCTGGGGGAGTCGTACATGACGGCCAGATCAAGCGTCTCCGGCTCGCCGATCCACAGCACGGTGAAGGTATCCGGGTTCTTGAAGGTGGCCGAGTAGCTTTCGTACTGCTCCTCGCTGCCGGCCGCCTGCGCTGCCTCCAACTGCTGCTGCAGTTCGGCGATCTGCGCCTCGCTACCCTCGCTCGCCTGGGCCGTGGCCAAGGCATTCTGAAGCTCGTTGATTTGCGCCTGCGAACCGCCCGTGCAGCCGGCAAGCATCAGGCTGGCCGCAACGAGCAGCGATGCAACCTGGTAACCTTTCCTTACGAACATGGCAATCCTCCTCCGTCATGCGTGAAGGGCAGTTGAATTGTGCGGATTGGCTAGGAAACACGCTACAGTGTGTCCGCGGGTCACCTCCTTGAGTTCGGGTCGCTCGGCGCGGCAGCGCGCTTCCGCGATCGGGCAGCGCGTGGAGAATCGGCAGCCAGCCGGCGGATGTGCCGGCGAAGGCACATCACCGGTGAGGATGATGCGCTGGCGGCGTGCCTCCACTTTCGGATCGGGAACGGGAATGGCAGAAAGCAGCGCTCGGGTATACGGATGCAGGGGACGGGTGAAGAGCGTCTCCACATCGGCCGTTTCTACCAGCGTGCCCAGATACATCACCGCCACCCGATTGCACACATGGCGAACCATGCTCAGATCGTGAGTGATGAAAAGATAGGTCAGCCCGAACTCGTGTTGCAGGTCCTGCAGCAGATTCACCACCTGGGCCTGGATCGACACATCCAGCGAGGTGATTGGCTCGTCGGCCACAATGAAGGAGGGGGTCAGCGTGAGCGCACGGGCGATGCCGATGCGTTGGCGTTGGCCGCCGGAAAACTCATGGGGGTAGCGCGTCGCAAACGAGGCCTTCAGACCCACGCGCTCGAGCAGACCCGCAATAAACGCCGTCTCCCCCTCGGGCGGCGAGAGGTGATGGATGTGCAGCGGCTCAGACAGGATGCTGCCGACGGTCATACGTGGATTGAGCGAAGAGAACGGGTCCTGGAAGACCACCTGCATCCGCCGGCGCACGCGTCGCAGTTCCGTGGGTTTCATGTGCGAAAGGTCTTCGCCTTCAAAGACGACACGTCCGGCGGTCGGCCGGTAGAGGTAGAGCAGCGCACGGCCGAAGGTGGTCTTTCCGCAGCCGCTTTCGCCCACCAGCCCCAGCGTCTCGCCGCGCATGATCTCCAGCGATACTCCGTCCACAGCACGCACCTGGCCCACCACATGGCGGAAGACTCCCGCCCGGATAGGGAAGTGCATTTTCAGATCGTCGATCTTCACTAGCGGCTGATGCCCGCTGTTCGGTCCTGGCCTCACGGCGCCTCCTCGACCTTCAATAGAGGAGATACATCCACCCAGCAGGCCACCCGATGATCGCGCGCGACACGCCGCAGTGCGGGGTTCTCTCGTGCGCACTGCGCCACGGCATGCTCGCAGCGCGGCGCGAACGGACAGCCATTCGGCAGATGGAGCAGATCGGGCGGCGAACCGCTGATGGGAATGAGCCGGCGGCCCGGGTGCGATTGGTCGACGCGTGGCAGCGAACGCAGCAGGCCTAGCGTGTAGGGATGGTGGGGATTGGCGTACAGATCCTCGACCGGCGCCTCTTCAACGATGAAGCCCGCGTACATCACAATGACTCGCTGCGCCAGGCCGGCGACCACACCCAGGTCGTGGGTGATCCAGATCATCGAGGTATTGATCTGCTCGCGCAGGCGCTTCACCAGGTCGAGAATCTGCGCCTGGATCGTGACGTCCAGCGCGGTGGTGGGTTCGTCGGCGATGAGCAGGCGCGGCTCGCACGAGATCCCCATGGCGATCATGACCCGCTGGCGCATGCCCCCAGAAAACTCGTGCGGATACGCATCCAACCGCGTGGAGGCCTCGGGAATTCCAACCAGATCGAGCAATTCGGCGGCCCGCCGGCGAGCCTGGGCCGTCGTCATCTGCATGTGCAACATCAGTGCTTCGACGACCTGTTCGCCGATGGTCAGCACCGGGTTGAGCGAGGTCATCGGGTCTTGGAATATCATCGCGATCTGGCGGCCGCGCATCCGCCGCATCTCATCCGCAGGGAGCTTCAGCAAATCCACCCCCTGGAAGTTCACCACCCCGCTGGTGATTCGTCCGGCGGGGGGTGCCACCAGACGCATGATCGAAAGAGCGTGGACCGTCTTGCCGCACCCGCTTTCGCCCACAACGCCAAGAGTTTCTCCATCGTGCAAGTTGTAGGAGATGCCGTTGACGGCGGAGACCGACCCCTCCTCGGTCGTGAAGCGAGTGGTTAGGCCGATCACCTGCATCAGTGCGGCGTCTTCCACCGCAGCCTTGCCGGTAGGTGGGATGGGGTCGGATCGGCGCATGGTGTCAGTCATCGCACACACCACTCGAAGGGGATACATGCCAGCCTAGGAGAGCGGCGCCACCCACACATCGGTCGGGTGACGCATTTCTGGCCGATGCCACCGGCTCAATTGGCTCTAGTCCAGATGGACCAAGCCCTGTCGAAAGGCTAGCGTGACGGCCTCGGTCCGGCTGGCGGCGCCGAACTTGCTCAAGATGCGGCCGACGTGCATGCGCACCGTGGCCGGGCGAATGCCCAGGCGAAGTGCAATTTGCGGATTGGTCAGCCCGCGCGCGACCAGCTGCAGGACTTGCCTCTGCCGCAACGTGAGCGACACCTCGTGGCGTCCCACGCGATCGAGGTGGGCGATGAGCATCTGAGCTGCAGTCCCGGAAATCATTCTTCGCCTCGTTGCCGCATCACGAATGGCCTCGGCCAGTTCGCGAGCCGAAACGCTCTTGAGCAAGCAGTTGACCGCTCCACCCAATAGGGCCGCGGGGATGAGTTCCTGCTCCGACACGCCCGCCAGCCCGATGACCTGCGCCTCAGGGCCTCTCTCACGCAGGCGTTCCAGCAGCCGATCTCCATCTTCGGAGGGCAGGCCAAGATCCAGCAGAACCACGTCGGGCTGCTCGAGACTACACAGGGCTAGGGCTTGCTCCGCCCCGCCGGCCAGCCCGACGACGCGCATGTCGGGCATGTCATTCAGGCAGGCTGCCAGACCGAGACGAACCATCTCGTGGCCATCGACAACAAGGACGCGAATTTGGGATGGACGGGGCATGCCGGCCCGGCGCCTATGGTCGCGCATCGTGCGTCGCGCATGCACTCGATGCTAATAACGAAAGGCCCCAACCGCATCCGCCGGCTGGGGCATCTGGAGATCGTCCGCTTGGTGGGAGGAGGAGCTAGTCCAGGTGGACTAGGTTGTGCTTGAGTGCCATGGTCGCCGCTTCGGTGCGGCTCGCGACCCCCAGCTTGGAGAGGATGCTGCTGACGTGATTCTTGATGGTGAAGCGGCTGACCTGCAAGCGTTGCGCCATGTCCGGGTTCGAGAGCCCGGCCACGATCAACGTAAGCACCTCCCGTTCGCGCCCGGTCAGGTCATAGCCAGGAGGCCGGGGCTGGGTCGCGGCGCCGATGAGCACTCGGGTGGCCTCCGGCGCGAGGGAAGGACGCCCGGCATAGGCCGCACGGATGGCCTGAGCCAATTCCGCCGCCGAGACGTTTTTGAGCAGGTAGCCGATTGCCCCCGCCTGCAGCTCGGCCCGAACCATTTCTGCTTCGCCGAAACTTGTAAGGGCGATGATGCGGATGGCTGGATAGCGTTCGTGGATGGTGCGCGTGGCGCTGATCCCGTCCACCTCGGGCATGACCAGATCCATCAAGACCACATCCGGCGAGACCTGGCCGCAACGCTCGATGGCTTCCTGGGCACTCGCGGCCTGACCGACCAATTCAAGATCGGGGTAAGCCCGCAGGAATGCCGCCAAACCTTCCCGCAGCATATCGTGATCGTCGACGACCAGCACGCGAATGGGTTTGGCCTCGCTCATTCGTCCATTCCTTGATGGGCCGGCCAGTGTACGGCGATGCGGGAGCCCAGCCCCGGGGCGCTCTCGATCTCAAGAATACCTCCAATCGCCTGGGCCCGTTCGCGCATGACAGCCAAGCCCAGGCCGTCGGCGCGCGGGAGGCTCGGGTCGAAGCCGCGGCCATTGTCGCGTAGCTCCAAGCGCACCGTTGTGTCCCCGCCCGATAGGCCGACCCATGCCTGCGTCGCTTGAGAATGCCTGGCTGTGTTGTTCAGCGCCTCTTGAGCAATCCGATACAGACCGATCTTCACCTCTGGCGGGGTCGTGCGGTGGCGCTGCAGGTCGAGGTGAATGTCGAGCTTCTTGCGGCTCGAGACGCCGTCGGCGAGCTGCTGCAACAGTTCGCGCAGCTCGGCCCGCTCGAGCGCGGCCGGGCGCAGCTCCAGGAGGAGCATACGCATTTCGGCCAGTGCCCCACGCGTCAACTGCTGCAGCCGGGCCAAGCTGTGCATGGCCTCTTGCGGAGCATCGCGCACCTGGTCGGGTACCACCTCCGCCAGCAGGCTCGCCGTCCAGAGTGTCTGGCTCACCGCATCGTGCAGATCGCGGGCCAGGCGGTTGCGTTCCTCCAGCACAGCTACTTCTCGGGCGCGCGCATACAGGCGGGCATTGGCGATGGCAATCGCGGCTTGCGCGGCCAGCGACTCGAGCACGGCACGGTCGTCCTCGTCAAACGCATCGGTCCGGTCGCTCTGGGCGTCGAGCACACCGATCACTGCCTCCTGCGCGCGCAAGGGGATCACCAGTTCGGACCGCGTGCTGGGCGAATCGGCCAATGCAAGATAGGCCGGATCGAGACGGACATCCGCGGCGAGGAGGGTGACGCCTTCAGCTGCCACCCGGCCGATGAGACCCTCCTGGCCAATGCGGAAACGCGGCGGCAGATGGCCGGGCCGATCCCAGCTGGCACCCGCTCCCGCCTTCATCACGACCAGGTCGCCTTCGATGAGACCGATCCCAACCGAGGAGTAGCCCAGCCGCTCATGAACCGGCCGCACAATCTCGCGGACCACCTCTTCCACATCCAGCGAGGAGGTGATGCGCCGCCCCACTTCGCTGATGACTCGGAACTGTTCGGCTCGCCGTTGTTGGGCGCGATACAGTCGCTGGCTCTGGATGGCGACGCCCAGTTGCTGGCCCACCGTGGTGAGCAACTGGGCCACTTGATCATCGAGCGCGTCGCGCTCGGGCGAAGTGACGAAGAGCACACCATGCGACTCGCCGCGGGCGGTGAGCGGCACACCCATCAGATAGCGCCGCTCGGCGATCTCCTGCACGCCGCCTTGTCGGAGAAGGCCCTCCACCACGAGGTCCAAGACGATCGGGCCGGTCGTGACGGCAACCCGCGCCAACGGCTGCCCCTCGCCAGCAAAGAGGGCAAGCTGGTCGCGCAGCCGATTCGATAGGCCGCGCGTGGCAGCCAGCCGATGCGGGCCGCCTTCCGGCTCGCGCAGGAAGATCCCGCCTGCCGGAAGGTCAAGCGTGCCAAGAATCCCATCCAGTGACGACTCCAGAACATCCTGGGCATCCAGCATCAGGCTGCCGGCGGCGGTCGCCGCGCTGAGGGTGGCCAGGGCCCGCGTGCGCTCATCGACCTCGTGCTGCAGGTCGCGATAGCTTTCTTCGAGATGTACGGCCATGCGGTTGAACTGCTCGGCGAGATCCTCGATTTCGTCGCCCGTGTCCGCCACAACCCGTTGGCCAAACTTGCCGTCAGCGATTTCCTGACTTGCGGTAATCAATCCCTGGATCGGTTGGGTCAGGCGTCGCACACCCACGGCCACAATCACCACAGGTAAGAGCAACCCCAGGCCGACCAGCAACAGGATCAGTCGCTGGTAGGCGACAATCGACCCAATGAGCGAGGACCACGGTTGCTCGGTGACCAGCTCCCACGAGGTGCCGGCCACAGGCGCAAAAGACGCGACGATTTCAACTCGCTCCGCGTTGAGGGTGCGTATCGTGCCGGATTGGCCGCCGAGCGCTCGGTGCACCACATCCTGAGAAGAGAAGTCCGCGCCGATGAGACCTGTATCGGAGTGGAAGACGACACGTCCTTCGCTGTCCACGATATACGCGCTGCCTTTGTCGCCTGTTCGCGTCCTGACGGCCTGAACGACTCGCTGAAAGAGCGTTCGCCGGCTGACCAGTTCCTGGGCATACACCTCCTCGGCGCGCGCCAAGCCGGGTTGTGTGTCGACGTAGGCCTCGAGCTGCGCACCGAGTTGATTGGCCAAGAGCCGGGTCAGTTCGCGGTCGCGCTGGATGACGAGGTCGAAGGCAAGCTGCCGGAAAGCAAGCGTCGCCAGGATAACAATCACAACCAGCAATATCGCCGTGGGGATAAACGTCCACGCGAGGATCTTCGAACGAAGGTCAAGCGAAAGACGCCAAGGCATTCCAGGACTCCAGCCAGGCAAGTATAAGCCTGGCGCCATTCGATGCGCCGGTGCGGCGAAGAGGCTCGACCGCCGAACCGTTTGGCAAGTCGTGGTGTGGGTTTGAGACGTCCTGCCGCCCAGAGACTGATGCTTCTCGGGTCAGAAGCTGGCTTCGATCAGGGTAACGAATCGCCGCAATCCGTTTCGCCGGCGACAATGTTTCCGCCGCCGAGGATTGCCGGCCGGCCACATCCACCCGAGACGGCGGGAATCAACCGAACCTCGTCGCCCTCGGCAAGCAGTTGTTCTTTCTCGACGATTTGTCCGTTGACCACGAGCAGGATGCTCTCGCCCTTGAGGCGTATCGCGAGGTGATCGATCACCGATTGAACCGAGGCATTCGGCTCCAGTTCGAGGTCCAGCGTGTCGACGATTCCCTCGGGGGTTTCTCGCCGGAGAATCGTGTGCAACCGCACTCGCACCTTCATGCCCCCGACCTCTTGTGCCCGTCGCCGGGCAGGCTCACGCTCCAGCGCGGATGGCCACCATTTGCAGGTTGGTCATCTCCTCGATCGCGAACCGCACACCCTCGCGCCCCAACCCACTTTGCCGGTTGCCGCCGTAGGGCATGTGGTCGGTGCGGAAGGCAGGTGAGTCGTTAATGATCACGCCCCCGAAATCCAGACGGCGAATGGCCAGCAGGACACGGTCGATGTCGCGGGTGAAGACGGAGGCCTGCAATCCGTATTCCGAGGCATTCGCCTGCCGAAGAGCTTCCTCAAAGTCGTCGCAGGCGATCACCGAGGCCACTGGCGCAAAGACCTCTTCCGCCACGACCTTCATGCCGGGCGTCACGTTGGTGAGCGCCGTCGGGTGCAGCACCGGGCCTACGCGTGTACCTCCAGCGAGGACTTGCGCCCCGCTGGCCTGTGCTTCTTTGACCCACAATTCGGCGCGCTGCGCTTCGCGCTCGTCAATCATGGGGCCCACGTCGACGCGCTCGTCGAGGGGGTCCCCAACCACCATGGCTTCGGTGGCACGCACGAAAAGATCTTGGAAGGGCTCAAAGGCGGGGCGTTGGACGTAGATGCGTTGCACCGAGATGCACACCTGACCCGAGTTGTAGTAAGCCCCAATGGCGCAGCGCGTGGCCGCATAGGGTAGGTCGGCGTCGGGCGCGATGATAACCGGCGAGGTGTTGCCGAGCTCGAGGGTCACTTTCCTGATTCCCGCCAGCTCGGTAATTCGCTTGCCCACGGCCTTGCTGCCGGTCAGAGTCACTTTCGCGATGCGCGGGTCCGTGACGAGCCATTCGCCCACCGTTGCACCCGGCCCGACAATCAGGTTGATGGCACCGGCCGGGACCCCGGCTTGCTGCAGGACCTCGCACAGCTTGAGCGCCGTAATGGGCGTGGTGCTGGCGGGCTTGAGCACCAACGTGTTGCCCGCCGCGAGCGCCGGCGCGACTTTGTGCGACACGAGATTGAGGGGGAAATTGAACGGGGCAATGGCCACTACAACCCCCAGCGGCCGGCGCAAATAGAATCCGAAGTACCCCTCCCCGGCCGGGACGGCATCCAGCGGCAGGGTCTCACCATGGATCCGTTTGGCTTCCTCGGCGGCCAGGGTGAATGTGCTGATGGCACGATCGACTTCAATCCGCGCGTACTTGAGTGCCTTACCGGCCTCCGTGGCGATGGTGCGGGCGAAATCCTCGTGACGCTCCTGAATCAGGGTCGCGGCTCGCCCTAGGATGGCCGCGCGCTTGTGCGCAGGCATGGCCGCCATGACCGGCGCAGCCCGGGCCGCGGCGCCAATCGCCGCGTCGACCTCCTCGCGACGTGCTTGCGGCAGGGCGGCGAAGACCTGACCGCTGTACTTGTTGGTCACCGATAACAGCGGCCCGCCGCCCACCCATTGGCCGTCGATGAAGAGCTTGTACTCCATGTCGCCTCCCGATCCCTTTCACACCGCCCCCAGGGGCGGCGGGGTCACTCGATCCAAGCCAGTCCCAACCGTTCGAGCGTTGCTTCGGTCGGGTTTCCGCTGGCCACATCCCAACCGGCCTGGCGGTAGTATTCGTCCTTGGCCGCCTCCACCTCGACGCGACTTAATGCCACTCCAGCTGTCGGTCCCTCACCCGCCAGGGGACGGAAGAGTTTCTCGGGCAGCATGTCAGCCGAGCGATCGAGGCCAAGGCGTGCATTGAAGGCGCGCAGCATGTTGAGCCGCCGCTCGCCGATTTCGAGCAGTTCCGCGAGTGTGAAATCCTGCCATCCCGTGGCGGCGCGAACGAAGTCCACGGTCTCTTGCGGGCCGTAGAGAGTCCAGGCCGGCCCCCACACGAACTGGCACAGGTCCGCCGAATCGAGGAAGGAGTAGAACTGCTGGGTCTTCAAGGCGAAGCGTACCTTCTCGGGTCCGAGCGAACGGGGTTCGAGGGGCCGATCGCAACCCAGCAACTTGAGGCGGCTCATGTAGAGTTCAGAGGCCCCCTCCTCGATCATCGGGTCATGCTCCGATGACTGGTGGTCGGCTCCGAAAGGGTTGACGGCGTAGATGAGGGCCAGGGAGCGCTTCGATTGGGGCATATGGGCTGGCGACTCGGCACCCTTGACCGTGGTCAGGAAAGATTGCCCCTTGCCCAAGAGGTCGGCCGCACGGCGGGAGCCCTGGGCCAGTGTGTCGCCAAAGCCTTGGCGTTTGGCGAGCATCTCCGTCAGGCGCACCATTGCTCCGGCATCGCCGAATGGCGCCGGGAAACCGATGTCCGCCTCTGTCAGCACTCCTTTCTCGTAGCATTCCATGGTCCAGGCCACCGTCGCTCCGGTACCGATCGTATCCAGCCCGTAGTCGTCGCAGAGCTGGTTGACGCGCGCCACGGCCGAGAGTTCTTTCACCCCACAGCTTGCACCAAAGATGGCGATCGTCTCGTACTCGGGCCCGCCGAACCGTTTCTCCACGGGCGCTCCGTCCCAGGTGGTTTCGACCATGCGCTTGCAGCGCACACTGCATGCATAGCAGGTGTCGTTGGACTTGAGAATCGTGTCGGCCATCTTTTCGCCCGACAGCGCCTCGAAGTGCTCGAACTGCCCGGCGCTGTAATTGAAGGTCGGCAGCGTTCCGGTGAAGTGCTGGAACGAGACGATACTGGCGGTGCCGTACTTCTGCAGCCCCAGCACATCCGCGTTGTTTGCGATGTCCGCGGCTCCGGCCCGCGCCATCTGGTTGATGTGCTTGGCATCGGCCAAATCCAGCCGCTTGCTTCTGCCGCGGACCACCACCGCCTTCAAATTCTTCGAGCCCATCACAGCGCCCAATCCCGTGCGGCCATTGGCGCGATTGCCCATGTTGATGATAGCGGCCAGACGCACGAGCTTCTCCCCCGACGGACCGCATTGGGCTATCTCTATCTTGTCGTCGCCGAGTTCGGCCTTCAGCGCATCCTCCACCCGGGAGGTCGTCTTGCCCCACAGATGCTTGGCCGGGCGCAGCTCGGCCTGGCCGTCGTGCAGCCACAAGTAAACCGGCTCCTCGGCCATGCCCGAGATGACAATCCCGTCGTACCCAGCGAAGCGCATCTCGGCTGGGAAGAAGCCACCGCATTGCGAATCGCCGATACCATCCACGAGTGGCGAGAGCGCATTGGCACACATCCGGCTCTGGCCGGAGATGGGAGCGCCTGTCAGCACGCTGACCATCAGGGTCAAAACGTTTCCGGGGCCAAGCGGGTCGGTCCCCAGGGCGACGTGCTTCAAGATGTAGTACAGCCCCATGGCCGAGCCGCCGATGTACTTGCGGTAGAACTCCTCAGGCGGTGTCTCCATGTCCACCACGCCGCGCGTCAAGTCGACGTGTGCAATCCTGCCGGTGCGTGCTTCAGCCATGACATCCTCCTCCAGGCGTGTTCCGGATTCGACTCAGGCCTGCAACGCCGCCTGGAACTTCTCCAGCCCATCCTCGATCTGGCTGGCATTTATGATCAGAGGCGGGATCCAGCGGATGACATTGTCAAAGGAACCACAGGTGAGCAGGAGCAGCCCCTGCTGGTAGGCCGCTCTGGCGACAGCCTTGGTCCGTTCGCTCCACGGCTCCCCCTGGCGATCGGTGAACTCGCTGGCGACCATCAAACCTCGGCCGCGCACGTCGCCGATCTCCGGGTGCTGCCGTTGTAGCTGCCGCAGACCAGCCAGGAGCACCTCGCCCATCGCGGCCGAATTCTCCACCAACCTCTCGTCGCGCATCACCTGGATCGTGGCGACCGCCGCGGCACAGGCGACGGCATTGCCGCCAAACGTGCCGCCGTGCGATCCTGGGATCCACTTCTCCATCAGCTCCCGCCGTGCCGCCAATCCCGCCAGAGGCATGCCGGAGGCCAGTCCCTTGGCCATGACCATGATGTCCGGAATCACGCCGCTGTACTCGATTGAGAACCACTTGCCCGTGCGGCCGAAGCCCGCCTGGATCTCATCGGCGACCATCAGGATCCCATAGTGATCGCACAACTCGCGCAGGCCCTGGAGGAAAGCATCCGGCGCCGGGACGTAGCCGCCTTCTCCGAGTACCGGCTCGATCACGATGGCCGCCGTCTCCTCCGGCGCAGTCTGGGACTTGAGGAGCAGCTTGAGTTCGCGCAGGCAGAAACGCACCGTCGTTGCTTCATCCCACCCGTAGTGGTACGCATAAGGGAACGGGGCGACGAACACGCCGCTCGCCAGCGGAGCGTAGCCAGCGCGGTAGATCGTCTTGGAGGTCGTCATGGCCATGGTGGCGTTCGTGCGACCATGGAAGGAGCCCTGGAAGACTATGACGTTGGGGCGGTGCGTGGCGTGACGCGCCAGCTTGACCGCACCTTCAATGACCTCGGCTCCAGAGTTGGTGAAGAAAAAAGTGTCCAAAGGCTTCGGCACGATGGTCAGCAGCTCCTCGGCCAGGCGTAGCATGGGCTGATGCACCATCAAAGCTGCCTGCCCGTGGAGCAGCCTGGCGGCCTGCTCCTGAATGGCTTGGACAACACGCGGATGGGCGTGCCCGGTATTGGTGACGCCAATCCCGCAGGTGAAATCCAGATACCGCCTTCCGGAGGTGTCGATCAGATAGGGTCCCTCGCCCCGCTCGACAAACAGCGGCCAGGCGCGGTTCCACACCGGGGCGAGATGAGAAAGTGCCTCAGGCTCCATACCAGACCTCTCTGGGCCGCGCACGAGGATCCTCGCGCGGCCGGTTTTCGCTACCCCCAATCGGATACATTGTTATACCAGGGCTTCTTCGTCCCAATCTCGGCCCGCCGCTTCCACTTCCCCGATTTGGGTTCCCCCTCCAGGGCAAGCAGTACCTCATCGGCCTTGGCCACGACGATCGACTTCTCTACATCGCTCAATGCAGGCACCTGTGCGACGGCCGCCTGGACTTTGCCCAGGTTGGCGGTAGCCGTGTGGTAGAAACCCCAGTCGTCGGCCATGATCCTGGCCACGTACCGAGCATCGATCTCGCCCTCGGCATGAGAACCCACCGGTGCCGCCAATAGCAGGAGTATGGCGTCCTTGAGGTCCTTGTCATTGATCTGAACGATCTGCAGCTTCTGCAACAGCAGATCCGCCAGCGACACGCAGTGGGGGTGGATTTCCAGGCGGCCCCGGTAGTCAATGGGGTGGTTGTAGTTCAGGCGGTCGTAGAAAACATCAATCATCGGGATGCGGTCGCTGAAGAAGATGTGCCGCTCCCCGCCGCTCAGAATGGCCGATCGCCTTTCCAGTTGATAGCCCAGCGACTCGAAGAAGGGCACCACTTTGCCACGATGCTTCCCGTAGGCGGCATAGTCGATGTCCGTGAAGACCCTATCGCCCAGGCGCTCCATCCGCCGGTAGAGATCCACATAGCCCGGGAAGTGGAAGTGGAGGGCGATGGGACCCATCACTCGCAGCACGATCCCCCCCCTGGCGGCCTCATCGGTCAGGCGGCGCGCCTCCTCCAGGTACGTCTCAGGCTTCGGATACTCCTGCAGCGGGATGTCTTTGGGAAGTCGGAATCTTACTTCCGGGCTCATCGCGGGGCCTCAACCGGAGGTGAAAACATAGTCCTTCACCTTCCCCCTTTCAAGGACCACCACCACGCCCTTGAGGATGCCTTCGGAGTACTCGCTGCCAGAATTGATGATCGTGGTGCGCCGGATCTTCTGCACTGCCCTCGATTCGTGGATGTGCCCGTGCAGACCCAGTAGGGGCTGGTACTTCTCGAGCATTTTGGCCACAGCGCGGCTGCCGACGTGGATCTTGCGATCGGCGGCTTGCACCAAATCCTTGGTGAGTTCGGGCGCCAAGTCGAGGGCGAAGCCGTAGGGCGGCGGATGGAAATTAAAGATGGCGTTCCCTTTGTCCTGGACGGTGGCGATGAGCTCTTCCAGCATCGGCGCGAGCTCTTCGTCCGGCTTCTCGCGGGGCGTGTGCCAGGGGGTGGGGTTCGCCCAGCAGAAGGTGATCATCTCGTGGTTGCCCAGCATGACGTTGCGGTTGTTGCAGTTGACGATGGCGGCCGAGTCTTCGATGACCGTGTCCACCTCCATGTGGTCGTCGTTCCCCGGTGCCATGTAGACCTTGTAGGGAGTCCCGGCGAGCCGCTCGTCGGCCAGTGCGATCCACTCCTTCAACCGTGCCAGCATCAGCTGCTTGAACAGAGCGTCGACTTTGGACGGGTCATCGCGATGGACTCGAAACTCCTCGGGGGTCTGGTGAACCCAGTAGTAGCCCATCATCTCAATGGTCTTCTTGAGCTTGTCGGACTCCTCCGCGGTGTCGGCCACCGTGTGGGTTCCCATCAGCGTGGTTTCCCAACCGCCCCCGGCCTTCGCGACCAGCGGGACGAGCACCTTGCCCGTCAGGTCTCCACATACAATCCCGACGTCGACTTTGTAGACCTTCAACCCGTTCAGGAATTTCCGGTAGCACAGGTTGGACCCATGAATATCCGTGACGAAGAATATCCGGATCGTTTCACCCATGCCCAACTCCTTGTTGGGCGAAGGACGGGAGAGCGCCCCCGCAAGCCTGTCTCCCGTCCTTCGTCTCTCTGCGACTCCTGTGGCTCAGTCCGGAGGCAGCTCACCGAAGGTCATACTGACGTCCACACCAACCTTCTTGTTGCGCCGCTTCCAATACAGGTACCACAGGACACCCAGGCCCCAGATGCCGGCATACAGCACCAGCGACCAGGTCGTAAGCTCCTCGAAGTTGGGCATGACGACATAGAAGTAGAACAGGATCGCCAGGTAGATCAAGTTGACGATCCCGCCGAACGTCACCGCCGGGATGCCCAGCACCTTCCAGGTCTTGTACGGGGAGGCGTCCCAGATGTGCCTCACCTTCTTGACGTATGGGAAGAGGGTGGCGGCGACGGCGGTCACGCCGAATACTGAGATGATCTCCAGTGCCGTGATCGAGAGCCCGGTCATCGGGTTCTGCCAGAAGGCGTAGAGGGCGATGCCGAACTCCGCCAGGATGAAGCACAGAATATGGTTCTTCACCGGCGTGGCCCAGCGGTAGTCGATATCCGTGAACCACTTCGGCCCCATGCGGTCCATGCCCCAGGCGAACAAGATACGTGGGAACGCCAGATACGAAAGCGCGACGTACCACAGGTTGAACAGGATGAAGGAGCCCGCCATGAGGATGAGCAGGATCGGGCTCTTGGTCAGCATGGCCGCCAGGCCGACGTAGTGCGAGGACCAGGGCACGGTGTAGCCTGCCAGGCCGTTGTAGTCCACCCAGGCGGTCGCCGATAGGAATTGGAAGCCTACAACGCGGTACAGCACGATCGCCAGCCACAGCATGAAGAACGCCGGCACTAGAACGGCGAACAGGTTGCCCAAGATGATGGTATTGTCCGGGCGCTTCACCTCGCCGGCGATGAAGGTGATGCAGTAGCTGTAGGCGAAGAGCCAGGAGCCGGCCACCATCACGCCCAACGTGTCAAACCAGTTCCACGTGGCTGGCAGGGCCGTGCCGGCTTCTTTCATGGCGGCTCCGGCAGCCGTCAGGAAGCCCTGGTAGTCGAGCGAGCCGTACTGGGCCGCGACGGCATTCCAGGCCTGGGTGAACCCCTCGCGCGAGGTGAAGGTGAACAGGAGCAGGATGACGATGCCGCCCAGGATGCCCAGGACCATCACGACCTTCTGGACCGCGGCAAACACTCTCATGCCGAAGACCAGGAACAGCAGGGCGATGATGTTGACCAGGGACGAGATGAGGAACAGGGCGATCGGCTGCGTGCAAAACTCGGCGGCGGCTGGCATGTTCAGGAATTGGAACAGCATGACCAGGCCCGGGTCGACGGTCCACGGTGCCAGGACGAAGATCCACATAATCCACACGAACGCGTTGCCAAACGACTCGGCGATGCCAATGAGAGGGCCGATGATGCGCGAGTTGTAGATGTACTCGCCGCCGCTGCGGGGCATGGAGCCCCCGAGGATGCCCCACACCAGCGAGAAACCAATGCCGCATAGGATGGCGGACAGAATGGTGGCGATGATCAGGTTGCCCCCGGTGTACACCGACAGGCCCATGCTGATCATCACCCACATGCTCACTGTCATACCCTGATTCATGAAACCCACACCGAAAGCATCAATGAACGACAGTCCCCGCACCAGGCCACTGGCCTTGCGGGCGAACGCCATTTGCTCAGGCATGTCATCCTCCTCCTTCAGCTTGTCCGGATCCCCGGTTCGGCCGTGCGCACTCCTCCTGCGCTTCGCGAGTTGCGCTGCTTGCGCCAGGGTTCGTAGCTTCTCTTAGCCAGCACCTTCCTTTCATCAGAACTTGCGCGACCATTCCTTCGGCCAGCGCTCAACGACGACCTTCTTCTGGGTGAAGAACTCGATCGCATCCCATCCCTGCCCATGCAAGTCGCCGAAGAAGCTCTCTTTCCATCCGCTGAAGGGGAAGAAGGCCATCGGCGCAGCGATGCCGACGTTGATCCCGATATCCCCGGCCTCGGCCTCATAGCGGAATTTGCGCGCCGCCGCACCGCTGCCTGTGAAGATGCAGGCCATGTTGCCGAGCGGGCTCCGGTTCACCAGGGCAATCGCCTCTTCGAGCGTTGCCGTGTGCATCAATCCAAGCACAGGTCCGAAGATCTCCGTCGTGGCCAGCTCGCTGCCGATGGGCACGTTGACGAGAATCGTAGGTCGCACGAAGTTCCCTCGCTCCAAGCGGGGTATTCGCGGATTGCGCCCATCCACCGGGATCCCTGCCCCTGCCTCCTGCCCACGACCAATGAGCTGCTCGATGCGCGCCTTGCTGTGGGGCGTGATCACCGGGCCCATCTGGACCCCCGCCTCCAACCCGTAACCGGTCACCCGGCTGGTCGCCGCGTCGCAGATCATCTCGGGAAACCACTCCCGCGCCTCCCCGACGGTGATTGCCAGCGACGCCGCAGCGCAGCGTTGGCCGGCGCAGCCAAAGGCACTGTCGGCGGTGATCTTGGTCGTCATCTCCCGATCGGCGTCCGGCATGACGACGATCGGGTTCTTGGCCCCGCCTTGGCACTGCGCCCGTTTGCCGTTCTCGGCCGACCGCCGATAGATATAGCGGGCGACGGGTGTCGATCCGACCATGCTGATCGCGCGGATGGAGGGGTGATCGAGGATAGCCTCCACCGTTTCGCGTGCGCCGTTGACCAGATTGAGCACGCCGGAGGGAATCCCGGTTTGCTCGATCAGCCCGAAGATGCGCTGCATCGTCAGCGGCACTTTCTCGGAGGGTTTCACGATGTAGGTATTGCCGCACGCGATCGCGTAAGGCAGGAACCAGAACGGGATCATGCCGGGGAAGTTGAACGGGCAAATGACCGCACACACGCCCACTGGCTGGCGAATCATCGTTTCGTCGAAGCCGCGGGCGATGTCTTCCGAGTTGTAGCCCTGCATCAAGATAGGCGTGGCGCAGGCGATCTCGATGTTCTCGATCGCCCGGCGCATCTCGCCGCGCGCCTCCTCGAGCGTCTTGCCGCATTCGATGGTGATCTGGCGGGCGAGTTCCTCCAGGTCCGTCTCCATCAGATTCTTGAGCTTAAAGAGGTACTGCACGCGCTCGGCGGGTGGTGTGCGCCGCCATTCGGGGAACGCGCGTTCCGCGGCCTGCGCGGCCAGCACGACCTCGGCCGCCCCCGAGAGGGGTGTTCTTCCGATCCTTTCGGCGGTTGCCGGGTTGTAGACATCCAGGTACTCCGCCGCGCCGGCAGGGCGCCAAGCGTTGTCAATGAAGTTCAGCGCGTCGAAGGGAGAGGTGCTACGCCGTGCAGAGGCCATCCGTCATCTCCAATGCTTTCTCGATAATCGCCAGGCCCTCATCAACCTGGTCCGCGGTGATGCACAGCGGTGGCACAACGAACAGGATATTGTGGAAGATGAAGGTGAACAGCCCATTGGCTCTCAGGAACGTGCCGATCTCGGTGAGCGGGTCGATGGGCTGCTTGGTGGCTTTGCTCCGAACGATCTCGAGCGCCGAGAAGAGACCAATGTAGCGCACGTCGCCCACGCACGGGTGCGCGGCTCTGATCTCCTCGAGTCGACGTGCGAGGTGCCTGCCCACAGTGGCAGCGTTCTCGATCAGCCGCTCGTCCTCATAGACCTCGAGTGTGGCGATCCCGGCCGCGCACGCCAGCGGATGTCCGCTGTAGGTCAGACCACACCACAGCATCCTGTCTTCGAAATAGTCGGCAATCTTATCGCTGACGATGACCGCTCCCAGCGGGACGTAGCCGGAGGTCAACCCCTTGGCGGTCGTGATCATGTCGGGCACCACGTTCCAGTGATCGACCGCGAACCATTTGCCGGTGCGCCCCCAGCCGCTCATCACCTCGTCGGAAACGAGCAGGATGCCGTACTTGTCGCACATTTCGCGGATCCGCGGCCAGTAGTCGTCGGGGGGCACGATCAGCCCGTTGGTTCCCGTGACACCCTCCATCAGAATCGCCGCCACCCGGTCCGGTCCCTCGTAGCCCAGGATCTCCTCCACATGGGCGATGCACTCGCGGTGGCACGTCTCACGTGTCCATCCAAACGGGCATCGGTAGCAGTATGGATCCAGGAAGTGAACCACGCCCGGCATGGCCGGCTCGGCAGGCAGACGCCGATAGTCGCCAGTCAGCGCGATGGCCCCATACGTCGCCCCATGGTACGAGCGATAGCGCGCCAGGATTTTGTGACGGCCGGTGAAGAAGCGCGCGATCTTGACGGCGTTCTCGTTCGCCTCCGCGCCGCCCAGGCAAAAGAAAGTCTTCTTCAGGTTGCCCGGAGCCACCGCGGCAATCTTCTTCCCCAACAGCCCGCGCGGTTCGGTTGCCATACCAGGATGGGCATAGCTTAGTTGAGCCGCTTGCGCCTGGATCGCCTGCACCACCTTGGGATGCTGGTGGCCAATATTCAGATTCATGAGTTGGGAGGAGAAGTCGAGGTAGCGCTTACCGTCCGCGTCCCAGAAGTGGACACCTTCCGCCCGGGTCATCGGGATGGGGGAGGTTGCGGACTGAACCGACCAGGAGAACAGCGTGTACTCCCGGTTCATCCGTACCATGTCGTGCGATGATAGGGATCCCTTGGCTGTCACATGAACCTCCCGAGGGTGACCCGGCACGCTCTGAGGCGCCCGCTCTGCCCACCCCGCGCTACCGCGCTACGACTCTCACCGCGTCTTGCATCACGTTGAGTGTCTCATCAATATCAGCCTCAGAGTGCGAATAGCATAGGAACCAGGGTTCGCGCGGATCGTGATCCGGCATGACACCACGCTCCATCGCCGCCTCGACCAGGCGCAGGTAGAAGGCCTTGTCCGATGCATCCCACTCCCGCTGGCAGGTCACTTTGTCCACGCCGACAGCAAACGAGAACATGGATGGGTGGCCGCTGAAGCACACCGGGATGCCCGAGGCTGCGAATATCTCCTTCAAGCCCTCCATCAGCCGGCGCCCGCGCTGGGCGATGGTCTCCAGGATGGGCTCGGTTCGGAGCAGATCGAGCGTGGCGTAGGCCGCAGCCACCCCGGGCATGTTATTGTTGAAGGTCCCGCCCTGTGAGACACCCTGCCCGATGAGGTTCATGATCTCGCGCTTGCCGCCAAAGGCCGCCAAGGGATAACCATTGGCGATGGACTTGGCGTAAGTCGCTAGATCCGGCGATAGGCCGTACAACTCCTGCGCCCCACCTCGAGCGACACGGAAGCCGGTCTTGACTTCATCGAGGATGAACACAATGCCGTGCTCGTCGCACTTCTGGCGGATGAACTCCAGAAACCCGGGCACGGGTTCTATCGCACCGCAGTTGTCCTGCATCGGCTCGGTAATAATCGCCGCCACCTCGTGCCCGGCCCGGCGCACGGTGTTCTCCAGTGCCTCGAAATCATTGAACGGCAGGCTGATCACCAGTGTGGTGAGACAGTTGGGCAGCCCCGAGCTGGCCGGCACGGCGATCGGGCTGCGGCGGCTGCCGTACGCCTCCGACGGAGCATACGTGGAGAAAAGCAGGTAATCCTGGAAACCGTGGTAGTTGCCCTCGAACTTGATGACCTTCTCGCGCCCGGTATACGCTCGCGCCAGCCGCAGGGCATGCATCGTGGCTTCGGTGCCCGAGCAGGCAAAGCGCACCATCTCCACGGCCGGGCACATGGCGACCACCATCTCTGCGACGGCAATTTCCAGTTCGCTGGTCATGGCAAAGAGCGCGCCGCGTTCGAGCTGCGCGCGCACGGCCGCGTCGACCTGCGGATAGGCATGACCAAGAATGATCGGGCCGAAAGCCAGACGATAGTCGATGAAGCGGTTGCCATCAACATCCCAGAGATGGCCGCCCTGGGCCCTCTGGACATAGGGTGTGATGCCCTCCCCCCAGTAGCGGAAGTTGGAGTTGACGCCCAGGGGCATCAGGGCAGCTGCCCTTCGCTGCAGCGCGATGCTCTTCGCATGCGAGATGCTCACGACCTTCTCCTTGTGACCCGCTCTTCAAAAGGGTTTCGGCATGCCGTTCCTTCGCCCGACAAGGCTCTGGCGAAGGGTCTGGAATTCCCCGCATCCGAGCGCGACATGCTGCCGACGATGTTCGAGTTTTGAATTCTTCGCTTCGTCTACAGCGTCCGGCTCACCTCGGCCAGCGTGTCGGCCAGCCGATCCAGCACGGCATCCAGCAGTTCGTACGGGATCACCAGCGGCGGCTCAATGCGGATCGTGTGTGCACTGGTCAGCGTGCCGGCCACCAGAACGCCACGCTTGAACAATCCCGCCGCCACCTTGTACCCAACTTCCGGGGTTCGGAAATGCATGCCAATCAGCAAACCACGGCCCGTGATGCGCTCGTAGATCTGCGGGTAGTGCGCCGCCAGAGCTTCCAGCTTCGGAATCAAGTAGGCACCCTTGGCCGCCGCCTGTTCCCAAAGCCGTTCTTTCAGGGTGAAACGGATTGCAGCGATCGCCGCGCTGCATGCCAGCGCCCCGCCGCCGGTCGTGGTGGTGTGGATGAAGGGATTGGGCTTCATCATCACCTGCCAGATCTCCTCCGTCGAGGAGAATGCGCCGACCGGCATCACCCCGCCACCGAGAGCTTTGGCCGCGGTCAGGATGTCGGGCACGACCTTCCAGTGGTCAACACCCCACAAGGTGCCCGTGCGCCCCAAACCGGTCTGCACTTCATCGGCGATCAGCAGGACTCCGTACTGGCGCGTCACCTCGCGTAACCGGGGCCAGAAGTCGTCCGGTGGGACAATGCCGCCCGCCTCGCCCTGGATCGGCTCCATGAGAACGGCCGCGATATCGATTCCGACCTTCTGGCAGATGTCGAGCTGCCGCTCGACGGACTGCGCATCTCCGAAGGGGACGTGGTAGATCGGGCCGCCGTACAGCATTCCGGCGGGCTGGCGGTAGTCGGCCTTGCCCATCATGCTGAGGGAGCCCATCGTTTTGCCGTGGAATGCTTTGACCGCGACGATAAAACCGCTCTTGCGTGTATGCAGCTTGGCCAGCTTGATGGCGCCCTCATTGGCTTCGGTGCCGCTGGCGCAGAAGAAGCTGTACTTGATGTCGCCCGGCGTAATCTGGGCCATCAGCCGTGCCAGCACGCCGCGCAGCGGGTCGATGAGCTCCTGGCTGGGCATGGGCGTGCGCAGCGTGAGCTGCGCTCGCACCGTGTCCACGATGTCGGGATTCGACCAGCCATGGACCAGCAGACCATACCCGCCCAGGCAGTCGATGTACTCGCGGCCCAGCACGTCGCGGAAGAGGGCCCCGCTGCCGGTCCACTCGGTCGCCGCCCAGTCGCCGGCCTCGGTGACCGCTTTGCGGTACTCGAGCCATCCGCGGTTGAAGTACTCGGCGAAATTCGCTTTCGACTCCTCGATGATCTGTTTTCCCACGGCTTCCGTGACGTTGGGTTGGTGGATCAGTTCAATCCAGCGATCGGCGTACTTCAGGGCCTCGTCGAGAGATTGGGGCACGTTCAGCCTCCCATGGTGGGCCGGCGTGCCCGAGGGCACGCCGGCCCGGATGCCGCAAGGTCTAGCGCATTTCCTTGATCCCGTACGGGAAGTCGTAGCGGGCCATTCGCTCCATAAACGGGTCGGGGTCGAACGCCTCCGGACCCAGCACGCCCACCCCCTTCCACACTCCTTGCTCGAGGAGTTCCATGGCAATGACCGGGTTGACCGCCGTTTGCCAGACCACGGCCTGTACTCCATACTTCTTCATGCAGGTCTCATTGTCGGCCACCTGGTAGAGGTACACCTGGCGCCGCCTGCCGTTCTTCTTGCCCTTGACCCACGTGCCGGCGCATGTCTTGCCGAACATACGGTCCCCCAAGTGCGCCGGATCGGGCAGACAGGCGGCCACCACGTCGCGCGGGGCCACCTTGACCCCGCCCACGGTGATCGGGTTCTTGTTGTCGAGCCCGAGCATCTTGATTGTCTTCAGCACGCGGATGAACTCGTCGCCCAGGCCATACTTGAACGTCACCCGCTTGCACTTGACCCAGCGCGGGACGAGCAGCACTTCCTCGTGCTCGACGTTGACGCACCCTTGCCGGCCGATGCCTTCTGGAAACTCGAAGGTTTCCAATTCAGAGAATGGCTCCGTGGTGTACCAGCCGCGATCCTTCTCCCAGATGATGGGCGGGTTGAGGCACTCTTCGATCGTCGTCCAGATCGAGAAGTTGGGTGCGAACTCGTAGCCACGCACCTCGAGGTTGGCTCCATCGCGGACGTTGACTTCGTCGATCTCGTCGAACAGGTGCTTCTCGGCGTATTTGGCGAAGACATCCGCCATGCCCGGCTCCACTCCCATCCCGAGCAGCGCCAAAAGGCCCTTCTTCTGCCACTTCTCGGCGCGCGCGAACTGGTAGTCGCCCAGCTTGACCCCGGGCTCCTGGAAGGGCCGCGCCGGGTGTGGCGTTGAGAGGGTCATCGCCATGTCCATGTAGGTGCAGCCGTATTGATACGCCGCCTCGAATATCTGCTCATTAAACAGCGGCTCGACGGCATTCATGATCAGGTCGACCTTGTGCCTCTTGGCCAAGTCAACGATTTGCGCCTTGCTGCTTGCGTCGATCCGCTCGATGGGGAACTTCTTCGGGTCGTGCAGCTTGGCCCTCACTTCTCGACAGCGCTTGAGGTTGATGTCAGTGAGCACCATCTTGGTAAGCCAAGGCTTGTCTTGGGCGACGACGGCGATCGACTCGCCCACGCCGCCCGTACCGACCAACAGGACCTTCATGGAGGCGCTCCTTTCATCCGATCCGCGTCCCCGGGGCCATGCCCCGGGCCGCGGGAAAGGTGACGGAGGGTTCAGTCCCCGGCGTCAGCGGTGAAGGGATCCACATCCGGGATCCCGGGCTTGATCCACTTGCGAATCGGGATATACAGCAGCGCTCCGACGGCCATGGCGGCCAAAGCCAGCCACAGCGAACTCAAGCCCTCTTCCTGGATCTGGCTGTAGATTGCCAGCAGGATGATCGCTGTCGGGCCGAGCGTCACCAGCACCATCCCCAGCCACCCGCCCGGCACCTTCTGCCGCGGCAAGTCGGGCCGGGTAATGCGCAGCTTCCACATGGCCCCGAACTCCGCCAGGATCACCAGCGTCTGCAGGAAAACGTCGACGACAACCAGGAAGGCAAATGCCTGCAGGGAGAAGAGCGTGAAGGCAAAGGCACACAGCAGGATGGCCACCCACGGCGTGCCATACCGCGGGTGCACTCGCACCATCCACTTGGGCATCATCCCGTCTTCGGCCAGTGCGAACGGGATGCGGGACCCACCCAGGCTGTTGCCGATGAACAGACCGATCATCGACAGGACGGCGGCGATGGTCAGCGAACCCCCCAGCACGCGCGGCAGCGCGCTCTCGGGACCGGTCAACTTGGCGGCGATGGCATGGCCGATGTCGGGGAACTCCCAGCCGACGGCGCTCGTCGGGTCGACCCCCCACGACTCGTACTTTTCGGGGGCGACTCCGTACTCCTCGAGCACAACGCCGATCCCCTCCCCGTCGCTGTACTCCTCGATGCCCCACATCTGGTAGCGTCCGTCATCGCCGCCACCGCCGTACAAGCCGGCCGCGGCCGGAAGGGCGTACGTCGCCACCGCGGCAATCAAGACCAGCAGCATGGCGCGCGGGTAGGTCTTGCGCGGATTGACGATCTCATCGCCAGCGGCGGCCGGCAGCTCCCAGCCCATGTAGTTCCACATGACGACGAACAGGCCGACGCTCAGCGCGCCTCCCAGCGTCTCCCCCTCGGGCAGGAATGGCAGAGATGCCGTCGAGCCAGTCCGCATCCAGACAACGATCCCCAGGATGGTCATGACGACCAGCGGGGCCATGACAAGCACACCCAGCCAGCTGGTGGTCAGCCCGGCCAGGCGTGCGCCGCGAATTTGAAGCGCCGACATGGCCCAGATAATCAGTGCCGCCACCAGGAACGACATGAATCCGCCGCTCAACTCGAGGCCGCCCAGGGTGAGGCCGTTACGGATGGCGGGGATGAAGTAGCCAATGTAGTAGGCAGCCAGCACGGGGTAGATGGCCACATCGACGAAAGACATGATCCAGTTCATCCAGCCGGCCATGAACCCAGCGAAGGGGCCAAAGGCCCGCTTCACCCAGTGGTAGTAGCCCCCTTCGACGGGCATCATCGAGTTCAGCTCGCGGACCATCAGCATGTTCGGCAGGCTGAAGACGATTGGGGTGACGACGATCAGCAGCAGCGCCAGTCCCGGCCCCGACCAACCCACCAGCGCCTCGATCCCGAATGAACCCCCCGAGACCGTGAAGTAGATCAGCCCGAACAGGGGAAGCAGGGTCAGCTCCCGCTTGAGCTTGCGTCGCTCAGCGCTGATCTCCGCGGCGGTCGTCTGCGGTTTCGATTGCGACATCACGCTCCTCCTTTGAAGCCTGCGGGGTCCCAGAGCGCGGGCGCCCGCGCTGCCTGGGTCGTTGCGCTTTCATTTCCATGCCTGTTGGCCACGTTCGGCCGTTGGAGATCACAACTGCGTCGCGTCCGCCTGCTGTTCCCGGCGCGGCGATCCTCCGCGCGACGGATTCAGCCCTCCCGCGCCGTCTTCTCCACGCGGCCGGAGGTCGGGATTCTCCATTGGTAGACGTCTTTCAAAACCAGGGGGACGATGACTGTCGATGTCTTGCGCACGCCTGGGATGTTGGCGACAACATCCGTGACGAACGAGTAGACTTCGGCGTTGTCGTGAGCGACGACCTGGGTGCTGATGTCCGTCTCACCCATGGAGCAGCCGACATAGCTCACGCACTCGTACTCAGTCAGCTTTCGTGCGACCTCGAGAATGCTGCCCGCATCAACCTGGAGGAAGACATCCGCAATAACGTTGTAGCCGAACGACTTGGGGTTGGGGATGGCGACGACGCGGATCAAACCCTCCGCAAGCAGCCTGCCGAGCCGGTAGCGGACAGCTCGCTCCGAGACACTGCCCGCGCGCCGGGCGATATCGGCACAGGGCATCCGCCCGTCCTCCATGAGCAAACTGACTATTGCTCTGTCAGTTTCGTCGATTTGCGCCACTGTCTTTCTTTCTTCTGTATGTAATCAACAACTATCCTAGCATTCATGAATTATCGAGTCAATTACCTCATGCGCTATTGCCTGCCTTGCCGTGCAGTCAGTTATCGGTGCCCTTCACACGAATAACCACAGGAATAATCACGAGGGCGGGCCATGACAGACGCGCTCTCATCCGTGCGCGGGTGGCCTTGTCCGCCCTGCTGTCGATGCCTTCGGCTTGGCAATCGGTGGAGGCGCAGAGAGGATCGAGCCACAGAGTCCGCATTGGCTCAGCGCAAAGCGCGAAAGCACGACCGGGCACCCAATTCGGGCGCGCCCAACCCGGAAAAGATGCAGGGCCGTCGAAGCGGAAGATGCTTGGCAAGAGGGACTACGCCTATCCGCGCGTGGATGCCTGGTCGAGAGTCGCTGCCACACCAGGTTCATGGTGACCCATGACCAGTCGCTGCATGCATGGTTTGGGCGGGATCCTGCCTGGTGTAAAATCAAATGGAATGCAATCGTCCGATCACGGTACGTGCATCGGGCTCCGGGGGACCGCCCTTGTGCTCTGCATACAATTGCCTGAATTCAGCCCGTGAAGCGCCGTGGGTGGGCGGATCGGGTCCCTAACCAGGGCATCGTCGTCGGATACCGCCCCCTACTCGCGACCACGGTGGGAATACACGCTCCGCTCGCCTCAGCACCCAGATGCAGAGCCGGTGCCGCCAAGTCCGAGAGATGCCGGTCGATGAGGGTTGTCCTCCACTAGGTGCTCCCGACAGGGCCAGCGCGGACCGGCCGGCTCGTAGGTACCTGCCGAGGGATGTGCGCCGTGCCTCACCCTCCGGGTGATGCACCCAGACGAGGCAGACAACGAGGGCAGCCAGAGGAGACCATATGCCAGGGGAGATCAAGCGCGAAGAGAAGTACGAACGCAATGGGTGGCCCTCACTCCCGCGTCCGGATTTGAAACCTCCGGAAGGCTGGAGTCTCAAACTGCTCACCGCGGTTAGTCGGGTGCGCAATCACCGCCTTTCTCCCGACGGTAAGACCGTGGCTTTCATTTGGGATCACGACGAATCGTCCGACGTGTACACTGTTCCCTCTGCCGGAGGATGGCCTGCCCGTGTCTCGGTCGATCGTGGTCCGGCCATCTACTGGGCCGACGAAATCCCCAAGTGGTCGCCGGATGGCCGCTGGTTGGCGTTCACGCTGGCCAAGGGCGTGCACATCGTATCGGTTGCGGGCGGCCTGCCCAAGAAGATCAGCGATTTCGCCGAGGAAGCCTCGACCCCGGTGTGGATGCCCGACAGCCAAGGACTCCTTGTGTGCGTGGATCGAGCGCGCGAGAGCGTCCAATTGCTGCTGACCGACCGCGATGGGTCGTGGCCCAAGGAGTTGGTGACCCTACCCGGGGATGTTCGAGACGCGTGGCCCTCGCCCGACGGCCGCTCGGTCGCCTTCATCTTCCGTCCGCACGACGATCCCAATCGCCTGGATGTGCGCCTGGTCGACGTGGCCTCGGGCCAAATGGTGTTGCTCTCCGGAGCGCCGCGCCAGAAGGACTGGTGGCCACGCTGGTCCCCAGATGGACGCCGCATCGCGTTTCTCTCACAGCGCTCAGGCTTTGACGAGGTCTGGCTGATCGAACGCGATGGAAGCGGTTTGAGGCAGTTGACCCACGTGCATTTGGAGGTATCGGGGCTCTCCTGGTCGCCGGATGGAAAACGCTTGGTCTCCACCATCAATCGAGGAGGCGCCCTTGATCTGGCCCTGGTTGACGCGCAAAGCGGTGAGGTGACTTACCTCAAGTCGGGGCGAGGCGTCTTCTCGCGACCCAATTGGTCCCCCGATGGATCCTTCCTGACCGTCGAGTACGAGGGACCGACCCAGCCACCAGACCTCTACCGCGTGTCGCTTCCCGGCGGTGAGATGGCCCAATTGACCTTCTCCATGCCGCCGGCCTTGGCGCGCAACATGCTGGTCATGCCTCAGGTGGTCAGCTACAAAAGCTTCGACGGATTGGAAATCCCTGCCTATCTCTTTGCCCCACCCAAGCCGAACGGCGCCGCCATCGTCGCGCCCCATGGCGGACCTGCCGACCAAAACCGCGATGAGTGGGATGAATTCACTCAGTACCTGGTGGCTAAGGGCTACACCCTGGTCATGCCCAACTACCGCGGCAGCACCGGCTACGGTCTGGCTTTCGAGCACGCCAATTACAACGACTGGGGCGGGGGCGACGCGCAGGATTGTCTGTTCGCCGGGCGCTTTGTGCGGACCTTGCCCTGGATCGATCCGCAGCGCATCGCCATCATGGGCAGCAGCCAGGGAGGGTACCTGGTGGCGTGCTGCCTTTCGCGCGACCCGGACTATCTCTACGCCTGCGGGGTGGATTTGTACGGCGATGCCCACATCCCGTCGTCGTGGGCGCTGTGCGATCGCGATCTGCGCATCTACACCGAAATGATGTTGGGCCACCCTGCGCGCAACCGGCTGGTCTACACCAAGGGTTCCCCGATCTTTGAGGTGGATAGAGTCCAAAAACCGGTGCTGATCCTGCATGGCCTGGAGGATGATATCGTTCCGCCGGAGGCTTCCGAAGCGTGGGTGGAAGCTTTGCGCCGGGCCGGCAAGACCTATGAGTACAAGACCTACGCCGGTGAACCCCACGGCTTTCTCAAGCGGGCCAATCGGCTGGATGCTTACGCGCGCATCGAACGTTTCTTGGATTGGTATCTGATGCCGACGTCCCCCCTCAGCCCGGGAGAGGGAACGCCCCCCTCACCGTAAAGGCTGACGATGACCGAATTCTTCGCCTACGAAGACTTGACTTGGCCGGAGATCGCCAGGTTGGCACGGGATACGCCCCTGGTCATCCCGTTCGGTTCGGGTTACGACGGCAGGAGACTCGCCGAGGCCATGAGCCACCCCGCCCGCATCGGATGGCTCCCATCCGTTCCTTACGGATGGCAGGGCTCATCCGTCGAGGTGCCCGCGGTCGTATGGGGCGCGTACATCTCGAACCTGACGGCGAGCCTGCGAGAGGACGGCTTCACGCGCGTCATGGTCCTTGCGCCGAGCGATCTCCCCGAGGTGCCCGGCCTCTCGACGCACGAAGGAAGCTCGCGCCTTTCCCTGCCCTGCCCGAATTCGCAAACCGAACTCCTTCAAAGCGGCGACCGTGGCAAGGTAGTACTCATTCCGATCGGCCACACCGAACAGCATGGTCATCACCTGCCCCTCTCGACGGACACGCTGATCATCGAGGCCATCGCTCGTGGCGTGGCCGCCCTGGCACCCGGCGAGGCGATTGCTCTTCCAGTCATGCCCTACGGGGTCAGCACGCACCGCCGGTCCTTCGCCGGCACACTCAACGCCGGCGGGCGCGCTTTCGAGGATCTCTACCTTGGCGTTCTCGACGCGCTCGTGGCGCGTGGACACGACCGCTTCTATCTCCTCAGCGGACATGGCGGCAATTGTTCCTTCCTGGCGAACGTTGTCAAATATGCTGGAGAGCGACACCCGCGCATCTTCGCCGCCGCGGCATGGCTTTATCTTTCGGGGCCGCACGGGGTGGCTGCCCTCGAGCGGCACCGCATTTCTCCTCGCGGTGGGATGGGTCACGCCTGCGAACTGGAAACATCGCTCATCCTCCACCTGCGGCCCGACCTTGTGCGTATGGCGCGTGTCGTCGACGAGACGGATTTCATCAGCACGCCGTCCTTCTTCATGGACTGGATCGAGGGCGGCGCCTTGGTGGCAAACCCTCCATGGGAGGACGACACCCAAACCGGCGCGTATGGCGCGGGCAGTCTCGGGACGGCGGAGCATGGCAAGCTGTGGCTGCAGGCCGCCATCGACGAGAAGGTCCAGCATGTAGCCGAGATCCACGAGCAGCATCGCCGCCGCGAACAGCGGCGCACAGCAGGCTATGGTCAGTGGGGCACGGGGAAGTCGGGGTAGGGTCACATCTGGAACCGCGACCTCTCGCTCCATGACCAACCGCCCATCGTGTGAGAAAATTAGACGGGGCCGGCCATTGGCTGGCCGGCCCCGATGCCTTCGGTGCGGCAGCCCCACGCTCCGCTCACGATTCGCGCGCCCCGGATTGACCCGACCGATCGTCGCGGGCTTCGACCAGCACGCATGCCGCCCGGTGCCCTCCACCAACGTCGACCAAAGTGGGATCGGTCACATGGCACCGCTCGATGGCCACAGGACAGCGTGGGTGAAACCGGCAACCCGGCGGCACATTGGCGGCATTGGGGGTTTCACCTTGAAGGATGATTCGCTCGCGCCTCAGGCGGGGGTTGGGCACGGGTACGACCGAAAGCAGGGCCTTGGTGTAGGGATGCTGGGGGAAATGCAGCACATCATCCGTTGGTCCAATCTCGACAATCCGGCCCAGGTACATCACCGCGATTTGGTCGGCGAAGTACGAGACTGTGCTCAGGTCGTGCGTGATGAAGACGATGGCCACCCCGCTGCGCTTGCGCAAGTCATTGAGCAAATTGAGAATCTCGGCCCGGATCGATACATCGAGCATCGATACCGGTTCGTCCGCCAGGAGCAGCTCGGGGCGCAGCACCATGGCGCTCGCGATCACCACCCGTTGGCGCTGCCCACCCGAGAGTTCGTGCGGAAAGCGCGGGAAGTAGTCCTCCGCCGGGCGCAGCCCGGCCTCCTCAAGGGCACCCCGGACGCGGGCATCCCGCTCCTCGCGTCGCCGGCCAAGACCGTGCACCACCAGCGGCTCCGCGACGATTTCGTAGACGGTCGCCCGAGGATTGAGGGATTCGTACGGATCCTGGAAGACCATCTGCGCGTGCTGACGCAGCCGCTTCATCGCGATCTTCGGAAACTGGAGGTGCTGCCGGCTGCCAGGGCCGGAAGCCTCCAGCGGCGCCAGGCCGGCACGCAATCGGCGCTGGCTGGCGCCGACCCACTGGCCCTCGAAGAGGATCTCCCCGCCGGTTTGTTCCTCCAGGCCGATCAGGGTGCGCGCGATGGTGGTCTTGCCACACCCCGATTCGCCCACCAGCGCGACGACCTCCCCCCGCCTCAATGCGAAGCTCACCCCGTCCACGGCGCGGATGTATCTCAGCGGCTTCCGTCGTAGCGAGTCCAACGGCGACTGGGTGATGGGGAAGTACTTGTAGAGATCGCGCACTTCCAGCACGGGCGGGGCGCTGACCGGATCTGGAACGCTCATAGCCTAGCCTCCTCGCCCGTGTGCAGATGGCAGGCTGCATAGTGACCGGTGAGGTAGGGCAACTCCTCGGGACGAGTGACCGCCGAAGTCGAAAGGGCGATGAGAGGCGGCATGATTTGGCGGCAAATGGGTATGCGTGCATGGCAGCGCGGCTCGAAGCGGCACCCAGGCGGAAGGTCGCTGAGACGCGGCGGCGTTCCCGGGATGGAAGCCAGATCCTGGCTTCGCCGCTGGAGGTCGGGGAAGGATTGCAGCAAGCGCTGGGTGTAGGGATGCTGCGGGTCGTTGTAGACCTGGTCACATGTGCCGGACTCGGCCACCTTCCCGCCATACATCACAACGACGCTGTCACAGACCTCCGCCACAACACCCAAGTCGTGGGTAACCATGACTATGGCGAGACCCAATTCGGCCTGAATGGTCTTGAGCAATTCCAGCACCTGAGCCTGGATCATGACGTCCAGTGCCGTTGTCGGCTCATCCGCAAAGAGAATCCGCGGGCGGCAGGCCAGGGCCATGGCGATCATCGCTCGTTGGCGCATTCCACCCGAGAATTGGTGTGGGTACTGGGTTCCGCGGGCGCTGGGAATGCCCACGAGTTCCAAGAGCTCATCCACCCGTCGATTGGCCGCCTCGACGTCGAGCAGGTGGTGAAGCAGAATGGCTTCGCGGATCTGCTCATGCACGCGCATGACCGGATTGAGGGCGTTCATGGCGCCCTGGAAAACGATGGCCAGCTCCCTCCAGCGGTAACGGCGCATTTCGCGCTCGCTGAGCGAAAGCAAGTCCGTGCCATCGAAGGTTACGCGCCCTGCGGTGATTCGTCCCGAGGCCGGAAGCAGCCGCAGGATGGAGAGCAGCGCGGTGGTCTTGCCGCAACCCGACTCGCCGACCAAGCCCAGGGTGCGGCCGGGAAAGACGTCGAAGGATACGTCTTCGAGCGCACGCGCAGGCTTTCCCTTTGTGCCGAGGAACTCGGTGCTCAAGTGCCGGACGCTGAGCAGCGGGGGGTCGTCCCGGGTCATCGTCGGCGCATCACTTTCCCTCGGTGGGGGATTCTTCGCGGCGGGCCACCATGTTTTGCTCTCCCTCCAGATGGTGCATTGCCAGCCGGGGGTTGAGGATTTCCTCCAACACGTTGCCCAAGAGCACACAACCCAGTGTGACCCACACGATCGCCAGTCCCGGCGGCAAATAGAACCACCAGGCGCCATTGGAGACCGCGTTGCGGTCGAAGGCGAAGTTGAGCATCGTCCCCCAGGAGGGTTGGGTGGGATCGCCCAACCCCAAGAAGGCCAGCCCCGATTCGACCAGGATGGCCGTCGAAAGGATGAGCACGGTGTTGGCCACGATCAGCGGCATGATCTGCGGAAGGATGTGCTTGCGGACGATGTGCCAGTGACCGGCGCCAATCGCGCGAGCGCGCGCGACAAATTGGCGCTCTTTGATCGTCAGGACCTGCGACCGAATCAATCGCGCAGTGCTCGTCCAGTACAGCAACCCAATCACCACCGTCAAAACGGCCAATGGAGAAACATGCAGGTCCATTTGACGCAGGGTCGCGACCAGAATGAGCATGAGGGGCAGGTCCGGGATCACCAGAAGAACGTCCGTCGCGCGCATGAGCAGCGTGTCGACCCAGCCGCCGAAGTAGCCGGCCAGGATACCGAACAGACTGCCAATGAACATGGCGATGAAACCGGCTAGGAATCCAACGGTCAAGGAGATACGTGCCCCGTGCACAAGTTGGGTGAAGACATCGCGGCTGGCATCATCGGTGCCCAGCGGGGGATGAACCGAGGGCGGAGCGAAGGTCAGCGCGCGCCCGTCGGCATCGCGCACGATCTCGCTTGGCGCATAGGGCGTCCACGCCGGGCCGAGTATCGCCACAACCAGCGTCGAGGCCACCAGGATCGCACCCAAGATGCCCATCCGGTTGCCTCGGAAGACGCGCCAGAAATCAACCAGATTGCGTTTCAATGCCCTCGACCTCGGGCCGGGAGCCGCCCGAACTACTCTTCAGGCATACGGCCACTCGGCCTGCGAGAACTATACGGCCTTGACGCGCGGATCCAGGTAGGAGTAGACCAAATCGGCCAGCATATTGGCGACGATGACACTGACTGCGAGCAGCAGGAAGGCCCCCTGCAGCAGAGGGTAGTCGTGCTTCACCAGAGCCGACTGGAACAGCTTGCCCAAACCATCGTAGGAGAAAACGGTTTCGATATAGATCGCCCCGGAGACGGTGAACCCCAAGTTCAGGGCGATCAGCGTGACAATCGGGAGCATGGCGTTCTTCAGGGCGTGGCGTCGCAGCACCTGCCAGTGGCTCATGCCCTTAGCTTTGGCGGTCAGGATGTAATCTTCGCTAAGTACTTCCAGGATGGACGAGCGCATGATCAACATGTACTCGCCCAGGTAGAGAATGGTGAGGGTCAGGGTAGGCAGGATGAGATGCTTGGCCAGGTCCGGCAGCACGGTGTAGAGCGGGCGACCCACATTCTGCGGGCTGAGAATCCCGCCGGTCGGCAGCCCGAGCCAGGTACTCCCAGCCGCGAGCAGGATGATCCCCAGCCAGAATGTGGGAATCGCCCAGGCAATGAGGGAGAAGGTCAACGCGCCCACGTCGACAGCCGTCTTGCGCTTCCATCCGGCGAGCAGCCCCAAAGCCACGCCGAACACGATCGAAAGCGCTTGACCGAGGCCGATGAGCATCAACGTGTTGCCCAGCTTTGAGAGCAGGATTTCGCTGACCGGCTGCCGCAATGACCATGAGATACCCAGGTTGCCTCGCGCCCATTGGCCGAGCGTGGCGAGGAACTGGTTGGGAAAGACAGGCTGGTCGAGGCCGAACTGCTCGCGCAGCGCTTGCTGGGTCTCCGGCGAAATGCGTACGTTGCGTCCGATGACGGCCCGCACCGGGTCACCCGGCAGCACGCGAAAGAGGACAAAGTTGATGGTGACCACAACCAGGACCGTCGCCAGGGCGAAGGCGAACTTGCGAACCAGGTAGTCGCGACGGTTCATCAGGTCGGGGGTGGAGAGTGCGGGGGAGAGCTCACAACGCTCGCCCCCGCATTGTGCCCAGCCCTAGCGGACCGGTTCGACGTTTAGCAACGAGATGCCGACCTGGATTCCCAGCGGGGAAGGAATGAAGCCGGTGAATCGGTCACTGCGATAGGCCTGCAGCGTGTCTTCGCTCGCCAGCACGATGTAGGGCTTATCGTTGAAGACCATCTCCTGCATCTCCCAGATGATCTTCTGGCGCTTCGCCTTGTCGACCGTAACCTGCTGTTCGAGGTAGAGCGCGTCGTAAGCCGGGTTCATGTAGCCGCTGTCACTCCACCCGCCATCCACGAATTGATCGCTGGTCATGACGCTCAGAATGAAATCCGGGTCCGGATCGGGTCCCCAACCCCACAGCGCCAAATCGTAATCCCCGGTCGGGGTAATGCGCGCAGTCAGGCTGTCGGGGTCCACAGATTCGGGTATGGACTTGATGCCCACTTGGCCAAACCAGTCGGTCATCATGTCGGCGATGCGCGGGTAGAGCGGATTGTCGGAGGGGAACTGCAGTCGCAACTCCAGGCGATCCTCGCCCTTGGCGCGTACACCATCGCTCCCCATGAGGTAACCTGCCGCCTCGAGGATGCGGTTGGCTTCGTCAAGGTTGAACCCGATATCCTGGATGTCGCTGTTGTGCCAGAAGCCGCCTCCCAGCGTGGGCGGAACGATCGTCGCCAACGGCGCGGCCAGTCCCTGGAATGCGACCTCGACGATATCGCTCTTGTTGATGGCGGTGGCGAGGGCCAGACGGACCTGCGGGTCTTCGAGAGCCGGGTTCCTCGTCGGCACGGGGTCATGATCCCGTGGCACCGAGTTGACGATCAATTCATAGAAGTAGCGCCCGGGGGTTGCCGTGGCGACAACGTTTTCAAAGCCCTTCACTGTCTTGAAGGCACTGGCGGGCACCTCCAGGATGGTGTCGATGTCACCGACTTTGATGGCTTGGATCATGGCATCGGAGTTATCGAAAGTCTGGAAAATAACCTGATCGATCTTGGGTGACCCGTCGACATACGCCCGGTTGGCGTCCAGGATAAGAATACCCTTGTCCTTGTCGAAGGTGTTGATCTTGAATGGGCCGGTCCCCACGACCTCGAAATTGTTGAAGTTCTGCAGGTCCTCCACCCCGGTGAAGCCCGTGAAGTCCTTGGGGTAGATGGCATACAGGAACGATAGTCGATACTCCATGTTTCCGATGGGGCTCTCAAGCACGATCTGAAGCGTCTTGTCGTCGAGAGCCGTGACTTCCTTGAAGCCGGCCGGGTAGTTCGAGATGGCCGCCCAGCCGTCGGGGTTGCTCATCACGGCATTGATCGCCCAGGCCATGTCGTCTGCGGTGAACTTCTCCCCTGTATGCCATGTGATCCCGTCCTTCAGGGTGAAAGTCCACGTCAGACCATCGGCGGAGCTTGACCATTCCTTGGCCAATGCGCCGACGTACTCGCCGGTGGGTGCCTCCGTGACCAGAGGGTTATAGACCAGGTCGAAGACGTCGTACGACTCGGTGAGGAAGGCGTATGCCGGATTGAGGGTATCGGGTGCACCCAGCCAGCCAATTCGCAGCACAGCCGGCTCGCCGGCCGGACCCGGACCCTCAGCAGTCGGCGTCGCAGCTGACGAGGAAGAGGTGGCTTTGGGGCCACAGGCAGAGACAAGAAGGACAACGAGGAGCAGGAAGGACGCCCGGTGGCATCGAGTGGACATGGGGTCTCCTTTTGTCGCAATGGGGTGGCCCATTGATATTAGCACAAATCGCTTCGGTCTGATCAGACCCTCAAAGCGCATTGCCCAAAGAGCGAACCGCACCCCCTCGCAGTCGACGCCCACGTGCAGGATTGGGTGATCGGCTGCCGCCGGTCGGGCGCCGTGGAGTGCAGCTCCGGCAAGTCCACTGGCCGACGGGAGAGTGATTCGATCTCCCTGCAGCCCGTCCCCCTGCAATCGGAGAGCGAGTCGTGGTATGGTGAATGAGATGTGTCATCGTACGGTTTTGAGCTGTCACGCTCAACTTGCGCTCGCAGGAGAAGAATGGATACCTCTCTCGCTATTGGCTTGATGGCCCTTGCCCTTCTGGCCCTGGTCGGGATGGCCCTGCTGGTCACCTTGCTCCTACGGCGCCCAGGCGATTCCGGAGGGCAAGCGGGTCCTCTGCAGGTACTGACCCAATCCATAGGTACCCTGCAGACGGAGATACGTGGCCTGGCCGAACGCGTGGCGGCGGTGGAACGCGGTCAGGCCAAAGTGGGCGAAGACGTGGCGGCGGTTTCGACCCGCCTGGTGTACACGGGCGCGCTTGCCCAAGGGCTCACCGACACCACCGCCTCGATTCGCGAGGGGTTAGCTTCGGCCCAGGAAACGCTTAGCGCCTTGCGGTCGCAGGCCTCCGCCCGCCATGATATCGAACGCCAGACGGCGGAATCGATCCGCCGCCTGGAGGCAGTGATCGCCGGGACGCAATCGCGCGGCGCAGCGGGCGAGAACATCCTCGATCTGGTGCTGGCACAATTGCCGGCCGAATGGCAAGTGCGCAACTTCCAAATCGGCAACAAGACGGTGGAATTCGGCTTGCGACTGCCCAACAACCTGATTTTGCCCATCGACAGCAAGTGGACCTCCGCGGGCTTGCTGGAACAAATGGCCGACACTCGCGATCCGGACGAGCAGCAACGCCTCAAGGCGCAAATCGAAAAGGCGGTGCTGGCCAAGGCGCGCGAGGTGCGCAAGTACATCGACCCAAGCGCTACCGTCAGCTTCGGAATAGCTGCAGTGCCCGACGCGGTGTATGACCTGTGCGCCGCCGTGCGAGTCGAAGTCATGGAGATGGGCGTGGTGCTGCTGAGCTACAGCCTCTTCATCCCTTACCTGCTGCTGGTGTTCCAGACCACGCTCAACACGTCCCACGATTTGGACCTGCAGCAAGTCAGCGCCTACATCCAGCGCACGCAGGAGAGCCTGACCGCCCTGCAAGCGGAACTCGAAGGGCGCCTCTCCAAGGGCATCACCATGGTCGAGAACTCGCGCGATGAGCTGCGGCTCCTGGCGAGCCGCGCGGCGCTGGGGCTCACCAGCGTGCAGCTGTCTTCGGGGGCGCAGGCCGACGCGCCGACACAGCGCGCCGACTGAACCATCGAGGCTAAGTCCGCCGATCCTCACTTCCACAAACAGATGCTGGTGCAACGTGAGTCTCTGGGTTCGCCTCGCATTGTCCTCCTTCGCCGCGCCCGGGCTGCGTTCCACGACCGCACGCCGTGCTATAGTTGCCCCCTCTATGGCCGACACCCCCGACATCCTCACAATTCCTACAACGGGTGCTTCCCATTCCCGTACCCGGGCTATCCTCGAAGCGCTCATCGCCTCGATGATTTGGGCGACCTCATTTGTTTTCGTCCGGGTGGGCATGGACGAAGTCGGCCCGCTGACCATGGCCGGCTTGCGCTATTTCGGCGCTTTCTTGCTCATGTTGCCCTTCATCCGCTGGCGATCCAACGCGCGCGCCTTGCGCTCAAGGGGCGTTTGGCTCAGGTTGACTGGGATTGCCCTGGGCGTGTACACAGTGGGCAACGGAGCGCTCTACTGGTCGCTGAAGTACATCTCACCCACCACCGCCTCATTCATCGTCGGGCTGCTCCCGCTTCTGGTGCTGGCGGCCGGGATCGCCTATTTGCGCGAACGCCCGACCTTGCGCCAAGTCGGCGGCGTGGTATTGTGCGTGGCGGGCTGCGCCTTGTTCTTTGCGATGGGGCTCGCGCCGGGTCAACCGCTGGGCCTGGCAATCGCCGTGATCGGGGTGGCAGGCTTTGCCGTGTTTGCCATCCTCAGCCGGGACGTGGCGCGCATGGGCCAACTCGACACCTTCACCTTGACCGCCCTGCCATTGGGGCTCGGCGGCGCGTCGCTGCTCATCCTGGCCATCTCGGTCGAGGGAGTCACGCTGCCCTCATGGCGAGTGTGGACCCTTGTCGGCTGGCTGGCATCGATCAACACGGTGCTCGCCTACATTCTCTACAATCGATCGCTCAAGATCCTGACCGCTCTCGAAGCCAATGTGGCCATGAACCTCTCGCCTTTCGCTACGGCGCTGATGTCATTCATGATCCTCGGCGAACGGTTGACGCCTGTGCAGGTGATCGGCATGGTCATCGGGATTGTAGGTGTCGCCTTGGTGCAGGTTTCCGCTCGCCCGAGCGTATGAGACTCCGGCCCCCAAGAGTCGTTCAAGAGAGCGGCGTGTTGCCCAGGAGCGCGACGTGACCCCAGAAGCCAATGCGGCAGTGGCGGCCCTCTCCGCGGGAGCCGAGGCGACCCAGGCGCTCGCCGCGTTCCGAAGTAGCTATCCCTCCCGTACGCTCGAGATAGAGGGTGTGGCCTGGGCCTATCGCGTGGGCGGCGCCGGGGGCAGGCCTTTACTGCTTCTGCCCGGGCTACAGGGCGCAAGCGAGGCCACCTTCGAACTGGCCGAGCACTTCGCACGAACGCGGCGGTTCATTGCCCTGTCGTTCCCGGCCCAGGCCACGAGCATGCAGGCACTGGTCCGCGGTACGACGGCCATTGTGGAGGCCGAGGCTGGCGGCGCCGTGCATGTTCGCGGTGCATCCTTTGGCGGGCTGGTTGCGCAGCGGCTGGTGCGGCAAGCACCGCAGTGGGTGCGTTCGCTCATCCTTTCGCATACCGGTCCGCCCAATCCCGAGAGCGCACGGGCCAACCGCCGGGTGCTGAGCCTGCTGCGCCTGATGCCCGCGGCCTGGGTGAGTGCACTCATGCGCACCACCAGCGAGCGGGCTCTGGCTCCGCTGACCGATGCACGGCGCGAATTCTGGCGGGCCGCGAACAGCGAGCTGCTGCGCGAACTCACGAAGCACGCCGTCATTGCGCGCTACCAAGCCGCGGTCGATTTCGACCGCACTTCGCACTTCACGGCCTCGGACCTGCACTCGTGGCCCGGTTGCGTGCTCATCCTCGAAGGCGAGGATGACCCGCTGGTGGATGCCCCCGCCCACGCTGCGCTTCGAGCGCTCTACCCGCAGGCCCAGGTTCACACCTTCCTCGGAGCGGGGCATGCGGCGGCCATGGCGGACGTGCCCGGCTATGTGACGGTCATCGAACAGTTCATGTCCGAGAGCGACGGATGAGCGACCGTCAAGCGCGCCGAGAGGCCCCCCACACTCCGCCGCAACTCCAGCGCGCGTTTGGCTAAGCCTTGGGCCATCCACGCCAAGAAGGCATGCCGGCAGGCGGGGGGCGCGCAACAAAGGTCAGTCCCATCCTTGCGTCTCTTGTGCGCAAGCCGGCGACAGGCGCGGTGGATGGCCGTCACTCCTACAGCACATGAAGCCTCCCCCACCAGCACGAGTAGAATCGGCTGAGATCCACGGCGGCAGATTCGGCGACGAAAAAGAACCCTCCGGCGCCTTCCGTGCTGCAGTGCGAACTTCGGACTTGTTACTATGGGTCAACTAGTCTCCATCATCGGCAATGCCGGCGTGGGCAAGACCACCCTGGCCCAGGCTTTGTGCGCCACGGGGCAGTTCGTCGCCGGTCTGGAGCAGCATGCTGAGCGACCGTTCCAGGCCCTCTTCGCCGGCGACCTGCCGCGCTTTGCGCTCGCCAACCAAGTGGACTACCTGCTGCTGCGGGCCGAACAAGAAGAGGCTCTGCGCGCCTTCGCCGGAACGGGTGTCGTCGATGGCGGACTCGACCTGGATTTCTTCGTTTTCACTCGGCTGTTTCATCGGCGCGGATACTTGAGCGGCGCGGAGCACGAGTTGTGCGAGCGCCTCTATCGCAGGCTGCGCCGCCTGATGCCAGCGCCCGACCTCTACATCCATCTGACGGCGCCCATCGAGGTCCTGACCACGCGTTTCCTGGCCCGCCACCGTTCGCTCGAGATTGCACGGGTGGAGGATGTGCCGCTCATCGACGAACTGCTCGCCGATTGGCTGGCCCGGGAGAAGCCCCGGTCGCTGCTGTCCATCGATGCGGGCGCCGATCACGACGGGTTTCGCCGCCGTATGCCGGACCTGCTCGCCGAAATCGATCGCCGATTGCATCCCTCGGGGAAATCCATATGACGGGCAAGAGCGGCACGCAGCGCGTGCCGGAAGGCACCCAACTTGTCGCACATTCGCGAAATGGGAGGCAACTGCTATGAGCGAGCGCGCACTCAAGCCAAGAATCCTCCATCTCCTTGACCAGGCCCACCAGGAAGTGTGTGGCTTTGGGGATCAGCTCTCGACCCAAGACCGGGCACAGGTCGGGCGCCCCGATCGCTGGGCAGCCAAGGACTTGATGGCCCACCTCGTCGGATGGAACGGGCGCATGAACCGGCGCATGGCCGGCCTGCCAGATGGCGAATCGCCAAATGAACTGGAGGCGCTCGACCGCCTCAATGCCGCCCTCTTTGCCGCAAGCCGCACACGGACGTGGGAGGATCTATTGGCCGAGGACCAGCGCGCCCATGCGGAACTGCTGCGGGCCGTGGAGTCGATGAGCGAAGAGGACCTGATCCTTCCCGGGCGACTCGCGTGGGCGGGCAGCGGACCGGCATGGATGGCGCTCTTGGGACACGGCCACTGGCACCCCTATCACCACTTGTGCATGTACCTGGTCGAACATGCTCAACTCGAACGCGCGACCCAGATTCAGGAGGCGATGACGCATGACCTGTTGGCGCTCGGTCAGGGCGACCAGCACAAGGGTACTGCACTCTACAACCTGGCGTGCTTCTACGCGCTCACCCATCGCCCGCAGAAGGCCCTCGAGAACTTGCGAGAGGCGCTGCCGCTCGCGCCCAGTCTGGTTGAATGGTCGAAGCAGGACAACGATCTGGATTCGCTGCGCGAAGTGGGAGAGTTCAAAGCGCTCTACGTCTAGAGGGCGACACGGCCGATGAATCGAGAACCCCGGCGCTGGCGGCCGAGGTTCTCTCCTTTGGCGGGCACGGAGACGCCGTGCCTTCGCGACTCGCTCCAAGTCGATGTTGCACATCTCCCCCGCACGATGCCTCGCGATAGCGATACGGTTCGCCAGCTCTCTTCGAGCAGTGTCAGCCCGCAGCACACAGTCCTGTCGAAAGAAGACGGGCGGGAGTGTACCCCGCCCGCTCTCGTGCATTGACCCCTCTCCCTGGCTACGCCCGGTCCATCTCCACCGGGCGGCAGCACAACACCAGTTCCTTGGCCGCCTTCACCTCGTCCAGCCGTCCGACGGGTGCATTGTGCGGCGCCTGGGTCAGAAGCTCCGGTTGAGCCTTGGCCTCCTCCGCGATGCGAAGAAGAGCGTCGGCGAAGGCATCCAGCGTGTCTTTGCTTTCCGTCTCGGTCGGCTCGATCATCAGCGCCTCGTGGACGATGAGCGGGAAGTAGTTCGTCGGTGGGTGGAAGCCGTAGTCCATCAGGCGCTTGGCCACGTCCAGTGCACGCACCCCCGGGGCATCCTTCCATTGGCCCTCGGCCACGAACTCGTGCATGCAGATGCGGTCATGCGGCACGTGATAGGCCTGGTTGAGGCGCACCCTCAGATAGTTGGCATTCAGCACCGAGTGGTCGGCCACGGCGCGCAGGCCGCTGGCACCCAGCATGCGGATGTAGGTGTAGGCCCGCACCAGCATGCCGAAGTTGCCATGAAAGGCCCGCATCCGCCCGATGCTCTTGGCCGGGGTGATGAACCCATACAGTGGCGGTTCATCGCCCTCGCCTTCTTCGAGGATGCCCACCAGCGGGCTGGGCAGGAAATCCACCAGGTGCGCGGCCACGCCCACCGGGCCCGAGCCGGGCCCACCGCCGCCATGAGGCGTCGAGAAGGTCTTGTGCAGGTTGTAGTGCATCACGTCGAAGCCCAGATCGCCCGGCCGCACCACCCCCAGCAGCGCGTTCAGGTTGGCGCCATCGCCGTAGAGCAACCCGCCGCAGTCGTGCACCGCCTTGGCCACCTCCAACACGTGTTCCTCGAACAGGCCGAGGGTGTTGGGGTTGGTCAGCATCAGGCCCGCGGTGGTCTCATCGCACACCCGGCGGAAAGCCTCTAGATCGATGTTGCCGTGGGCATCGGAGGGGATCTCCACCACCTTGAGCCCGGCCATGCTCGAGGAAGCCGGGTTCGTGCCGTGAGCCGAATCCGGAACCAGGATCTTGGTGCGCTTCGTATCGCCGCGCGCCAGGTGGTAGGCGCGCATGATCAGCACCCCGGTTAACTCGCCGTGCGCACCGGCTGCGGGCTGCAGTGTGATCCCGGCGAAACCGCCGATCTCCTTGAGCCACTCCTGCAGTTGGTACATCAGCGCCAGCGCCCCCTGGGAGAACTCGCTCTCTTGCAGCGGGTGGCTCAACGCAAACCCAGGCAGGCGCGCCATGTCCTCGTTCACCTTGGGGTTGTACTTCATCGTGCACGAGCCCAAGGGATACATGCCCTTGTCGACGGAATAGTTCATTTGCGAGAGGCGCAGAAAGTGGCGCACCACGTCCATCTCCGACATCTCGGGCAACGGCAGGTCGGCCCGCGTAAGGCCCGCGGGCAGGCGAAACGCCGGTACATCGCTGTCGGGCAGGTGTGCTCCGCGTCGCCCTGCGACCGAGATCTCGTAAATCGTGGGTTCCGTCATCGGGCACCTCCCGCCGTATCGCTCAGCGCCTCCACCAAAACATCGATCTCCGGCTTGGTGTTCATCTCGGTCACGGCCACCAGCATGTGATCCTTGAGCGCAGGATAGTCCCGCCCCAAATCGTACCCGCCCAGAATCTCCCACTCTTCTAGCAATTCGTGATTGATCTCGGCCACCGGGCGCGGACAGCGCAGGATGAACTCGTTGAAGAATGGCTCCGGCGTTGCCACACCATAGCCCTTGAGCCTGCCCAGCTTCTCGGCCGCGTAGTGGGCCTTGTTGAAAGAAAGCTGCGCCGCCTGGCGTAAACCCTGCTTGCCCATCAGGCTCATGTAGATGGCCGAAGCCAGCGCCATCAGCCCCTGGTTGGTGCAGATATTGGAGGAGGCCCGCGCGCGCTTGATGTGCTGCTCACGCGCCGAAAGCGTCAGCACGTAGCCGCGCCGGCCGTCCCTATCCTGCGTCTCGCCCACCACGCGTCCGGCCATCTTGTGCAAGAAACTCTTGCGTGTGGCGAAGTAGCCCAGGTACGGCCCGCCGAAGGAGAGCGGGATGCCCAGCGGCTGGCCTTCGCCGCACACCACGTCGGCGCCCATCTCGCCCGGGGTCTTGAGCAGGCCCAGCGCGTGCGGGTAGGCCACCACGGCCAGCAGCGCGCCGGCCGTGTGCGCCGCTTCGGCGAGCTTCGTCAGATCCTCAAAACCTCCGAAGAAGTTCGGGTATTGCACGATCACCATCGCGGTCTGTGAGTCCACCAATTCTGCCAGGTGGGCGGCCCGGCTGCGCCGCTGCAACTCCTCGCGTGAATTCACCGCATCATCGCCGACGAGGGTCACCCCGGCCCCTTGCATGTAGGTGCGCACCACCGCGCGATAGTGCGGGTGCAGCGCCGGCGAGAGCACCACCCGCGAGCGCCCGCGGACCTGGTTGAGGGCCAGGATGACCGCTTCGGCCGTGGCCGTCGCGCCGTCGTAATGCGAGGCGTTCGACACTTCCATGCCGGTCAGGTTCGCGATCAGGCTCTGGTACTCGAAGATGGCCTGCAGCGTGCCCTGCGAGATCTCCGGCTGATACGGCGTGTAGGCGGTATAGAACTCACCTCGCAAGAGCATGTGGTTGATCGCGGCCGGGATGAAGTGGTTGTAGGCGCCTGCCCCGAGAAAGCAGGCCGCGTGACCGGCCTCGACGTTGGCCTCCGCGAGATCGCGCAGCTCGGCCACCGCGTCCATTTCCGAGAGCGCCTCGGGCAAATCGAGTTTGGGGAACCGGTGCCGCGCCGGCACGTCGGCGAACAACTCGTCCACCGACTTCACTCCGATCACGCGCAGCATGGCCTCGCGTTCGGAATCGGTATGAGGGATGTAGCCCATCGCCATTCTCCTTAGAGCCTGCGCGGCCTAGTGGTTCTGTCGTTCGTTGCAGTAGGCCTCATACGCCTTCGCGTCCATCAGCGCCGAAAGGTCCTTGATGCTGGCCAGGGTGAATTTCACCATCCATCCCTCGCCGTACGGGTCACTGTTGAGGGTCTCGGGTTTGGCCGAAAGCCCCTCATTGACGGCGCTGATCGTACCCGCCACGGGCAGGAACACTTCCGAGGCCGCTTTCACCGACTCGACTGAGGCCACGGCTTCTCCCGCCGCGAGGGTCGCACCCTTGGCGGCGGTGACCTCGACGTAGACAATGTCCGAGAGTTGCGACTGGGCGTAGTCGCTGATGCCCAGCGTGGCTTCGCTGCCCGCCACGCGCAGCCACTCATCGGTCTTGGTGAACCTAAGGTCGGATGGAATATTCATGCTCAGCCTCCCGCAGAGATGTGGCAGAGAACAAGAAGCGCGCACAGACACTGTGTGCGCGCCTCTGTCGCCAACCTGAGAGATTCGCCCCGCCATGCGGGGCTTGCCCCTTCGGTGATCGTTCGCTTTCCAGAGGAAAGAGACCCGGGGTCTTGGAGACCTGAGAGATTCGCCGGGCGCTGCACGCGCAAACGGCTTGCCCCTTCGGTGCCCCGTCTCTCGCCGTGGGCGTGGGACGGGGACTCTTCCCCGAGCCCGATATTCGTTTGTCGTTCAATTGTAAGGGCGAGGCGCAAGACCGTCAAGGAGAGAATCGATCGAAGTGCATTGATCCGAGGGATGACGCCCCGCCTCCCACCCCACGCGGCGCCCCGCAGTCACCCGGCGTTTGCCTCATCTCGCGGCGTGACGGTTGATTCGCGTGCGCGCGTCCACCGTCGGCGGTGTGTGGTCCTCGCACATGTGCGCTTCGCGCTCGCGCGCATCACGCGCAGGCGGCGCCACTCTCTCTTGGGCACTCACGATTTGCATGCGCTTTACGCACGGATGTGCCAGCCCATCACTGTACCCGTTCTCCACCGAGTATTGCGCGATCACACTCCTTATGGGACAATATCTCCCAAGCGGGCCAATATTGGTCTAATATTCCGCGAGTTGCCCGGTTCTTTCGCCTCGCGGGTTCACCTGAAGGAG
>CAYGXJ010000128.1:0-2268 GCA_964353865.1 uncultured Anaerolineales bacterium
GATTCCCACGCTTCCACTCGAGCCGCCGCTGGCGGACCGCCTGCGCCTGCGCGCTCTCGCTCGAGGTGAACTAAGGATCGGACCTGCCGAACCGGTCATCATGTTCCAGGGCAATCTGTTTCCGCAGCGCGGCTTGGAGGCGCTTGTGGAGGCGGCCCGCGAAGCGCGTTTTCACGTTGTCATTCAAGGCGTGGGGCCGCTGTGGGGCATGCTCGAGCGCACCGCCCGGGCGCTGCCGCTCGTTCACGTCCTCCCGGCCTGTCCAAACGAGGAGGCACTGAACTGGCTGGTCCTTGCCGATTTGGTGTGGGTGTACTACGGCGATGAGAACCCGAACACGGCGCTTGCCTGCTCGGGCAAGTTCTACAATGCGGTGTACGCCGGCGTGCCGGTCGTGTGCAACCCGCTGCCAGCGTTCCGTGCGTTTGCCGAGCAGCACGGCGGGGTCTTCTTCGTCGACTCGCTCACGACCCAGTCCTTGCGCGCCCGGTTGACCGAACTGCTGGCTGACCGGAGCGCGCGGAGATCCGCAGGCGAAGCGATGGCGCTGGCCGCCGCACGCCTCGCGGGAACGCCGCGCGCGGAGCGGCTCATCGCCGCGGTTGAGTCTCTGTGGGCGGACCGCGGGTGATCATGGGACAGAGCCGAAGCCTACCCGATACTGCGAGAATGACAAAAGTCGCCCTGGTCGCCAACACCGACTGGTACCTCCACAACTTCCGCCTCTCGCTGGCCGAGATGTTGCGCCGCGAGGGGTTCGACCTCGTCCTGATATCGCCCCGTGGCCCATTTGTCGAGGAGTTCACGCGCAACGGGTTCCGCTGGCGCGAATGGCAGGTGGGACGCCAATCGCTCGCGCCGTGGAGTGAAGCGGCCGCGCTGCTGCAACTGACGCGACTCTATCGCCAGGAGCAGCCGGACATCGCCCATCACTTCACGGTCAAGCCGGTCATCTACGGCGCGCTGGCGGCGGAATGGGCGCGGGTGCCGTGCGTGGTGAGTTCAATCGCTGGGCTGGGGCATGTCTTCATCGGCGATGACCGGCGCAGCCGCCTGCTGCGCCCGATGGTGCGCGCACTCTACCGCCATGCACTGGGCCGCCGGCGCGGCGTAACCACCTTCGAGAACCCACACGACCAAGACTACTTCCAAGCCCACCGCCTTGTTTCGCACGAGCACACGCGGCTCATTCCCGGTGCCGGGGTGGATACCGAACGATTTGCTCCCTCTCGCGAGCCGCCGGGTGCGCCGGTGGTGGTACTGGCCGCGCGCATGTTGTGGACCAAGGGCGTGGGCACGCTGATGGAGGCCGCGCGCTTGCTCCGCGAATCACACGCGATGCGAATCGCGTTGGTGGGCGAGCCTGACCCGGGCAACCCGATGACTATCGATAGCGGGACGCTCGAGGGGTGGGCGCGCGAGGGGCTGGTGGAGTGGTGGGGCTGGCGGGCGGCCATGGAAGAAGTCTTCGCCGCCTGCCACATCGTCACCTTGCCGACGCTGGGCGGGGAGGGCGTGCCGACCGTTCTGCTGGAGGCGGCCGCCGCCGGGCGTGCAGTTGTCACCACGGACGTGCCCGGTTGCCGTGACCTGGTTGAGCACGAGGTGAACGGGCTGATCGTTCCGCCGGGCGATGCGCCGGCCTTAGCGGCGGCACTGGCGCGGCTGGCAGGTGATGCAGGCCTGCGTCACCGATTGGCCGCAGCCGGGCGCCAGCGCGTTGGACAGCGTTACTCGGCGTCTGTGATCAACAACCAATTCCTCGTCGTGTATCGTGAGTTGCTGACAGCCGCTTCAGGATGATGGGATGCGGTTAAGAATGGGAACCCACAGGCCAGAGGCACACGTCTCTGGCCTGTTTCATTGAGGCATACGGATCACCGATCACTGAGTCCCCGCTTCAAGCACGCGGGGAGGACGATCTCTTCAGCCACGCGCGAGCGTGGCCTTGACATTCGTCATTCCCGCGTGGCATTGGCGGGACTCCAACGCTTGCATCGCCGCCCAATGCCAGCGGGGACGATGATCTCGAATGCAAGTCGATCTTTCCCGGCAGCACTTGTCAACGCGCGAATTCATCCACTTCGGGCACGCGGTGAATCCGCCTACGGGTCTAAGCATCCAGGTCCCGACCTGCAGCGCTACCGAATGAGGAAAGGGAGGTACGACAGGTAATTAGGGCAGACAGGATTAGGCACAGCGTAGAGGAAGACATCTTCTTCATTCACCGTTCCTGGGTGCCAGCTCAGAACCACGTCATGGGCGCGG
>CAYGXJ010000129.1:0-27492 GCA_964353865.1 uncultured Anaerolineales bacterium
CGCCAAGAACGAAAGCTCCATCCACTGGGATCTGCTGTGTGATATGAGAAAAGGGGGACAGATCATCGTCGACGGCAAGCTCTTCTACGAATCGGGGCGATTCCTCGACTAGAGTCTCGAGGTCGGCGGGACCCGGCCGTATCGTGCTGATCTGAAAGGCGAGAACCGAGGCTCACGCGGCCTCGGTTCTCGTTTCCTGGTTGAACTGGGCCGATGCTCTGTGTCCGCAGCTCATCGGACCGCCGACGTCCAGGCTACCCGCTCGACCGGCCGAAGGTCCGAGGACAAGGGCCGCGCCTCAACCTGATTTGCGGCCCTTTTGCGTTCTGCCCCTCGCTACACTCGGGTAACCTACCGGAGATCACCGGGAAAAAGCCGGTGGCCGGCAGTTGATATGTCCGCTGCGGCTTGTCCACCTTGGCAGGCATCTTCGCCGCAGAGGTCTGGACGAGCCCGGCGATCCGCGAGGGGGGCAGGGATTGCGAGGGTTCCTTTGAGCCACACTCGCCCCCTTTTGGGAGGCAGGTCGTTGACTCCTTCAGGCGAGAGCGCATACGTGGCCAGGGAGGCGTGGCTGCGGTTCTTGATCGCAGTGCAAACGCGTGACAGCCCAATTCGGGTTCGGCGAAAACTGCCTGGCGGCGAGGTTCCCTAAGGTCTCAAGCGCCACGGGGGTTCCTTCCGGCAAGCGCGAGAGGTATGCGAGGATGGCGCCACGGCCGGGCGTGGCCCTTGTCCGGTCGATCACCTTTCCAACCCCGTCTTGGGCTTTGAACGGCGAGTAGCGTTTGTGAGCGTCGCATCCTATACTCAGCAGGCTGCCTGCCCCCTGGACTCCCACTCCAGGGCAGGCCGGCCGCGCAACGTCCGGATGTTCTTCGGCAGGCCAGCGCAGATGACCCGGCGGCTGCTGGCGGGCCGCAAGCTACCCGTCCGCGGCCTTGGTCGAGATTGAGCAATAGGCCGCCCGCGACTGCCGGACCGCATCGCTCGAGGCCCTTCGGCCGCCCCAGACGGGGAGAACGCCCGAATAGTCCGAAACCGAGGGGCACACCCAGCCAGTGCGTGCGGTCGAACGCTCTGGCGCTCTTGTCTCAAAGTCGGCCGCTGCAGGAGCACATAGCGTGGTCCTTTTGGAGCGCTTCGCCTCATCCCTGTCCCGGTCCGACCCGGCGCTGCCTGCGTTGCGCGGCTATTATGAATGGCAGGCGCATCGCCGCGCCGCGGTCTTCATCCCCAGCGCGGACGACGATGTAGACCTGCGGGCCTACCTATTTGACTTGCGCGCCAAAGGTGCTGACCAAGCTGCGCTTGAAGAGCATGTTGCCGCGCTCAAACGGTTTTACCGGTGGGCGCAAACCCAGGGGGTCATTGCCCACACCCCCTTTGATGACTATGACTTTGACCGCCCCTTCCTCACCCGCGCGGAGATAGAGGAGCGGCAAGAGACATTGCCCCAGGACCGTCATGTGCGCGAGGTGCACAGACTGCTCGCCCTCGGACAAATCGCCGAGGTGCTCAACAGCTCCGTGGATATCCGCAGCGCTCTCGACAGCACATTGAGAACTCTGCTCAATGTAATGAATTTGCGGGCTGGATGGGTGTCCATGCTCGCCGAATCACACCTGCGTGTTCTTCCCGTGAGGGATGCCCCGCCGCACGGCTTTGTGCTGGCTGCTTCTTGTGGCTTGCCCTCCGGCCTCGAACAGGACGATTGCCGCTTTCTCCGCCAGCCGCCCGCGTGCCACTGCCAGCATCTGCTCCTCGGAGGACGCCTTACCCGTGCCATCAATGTCGTCGAATGCACACGCTTGCGAGATTCCATGCGCGCCGCAGGGGACAATCAAGGTTTGCGCTTTCACGCCAGTGTGCCCCTGATCTCACAAGGCAAGCCGCTGGGTCTCGTCAATGTTGCCACCGCGGAATGGCAGTTCCTGACCGACGCGGACCTGCATTTTCTCTCCGCGGTCAGCGGACAGCTCGTCGCTGCGCTTGAGCGCGCCTATTTCTACGAGGTTGCAGAGACCCGGCGCATACGCCTCGAAGAAGAACTTCAGGTCGCTCGCGAGGTCCAGGCGGGCCTCATGCCGCGTGAAATGCCCGACATTCCCGGCTTTCGTGTTGCGAGTGCTTGGCATCCGGCGGGCGAGGTCGCCGGGGATTTCTACGACATCTTTCCGCTGGCGGAAGGCCGCTGGGGGATCGTGATTGGCGATGTTACGGGTAAAGGGACAGCGGCCGCGCTCTACATGGCGATGGTACACAGTCTTATTCTCTCCGGAGCATTGCGACATCGCAGTCCGGCCTCCGTGTTGCTCGAGGTCAACCAGACCCTCCTCTGGCAGTCTTCATCGGGGATACTGGTCACGGTCTTTCTCGCGGTGCTTGACCCACACAAGCAAACGATCCAATATGCAAATGCGGGGCACAATCCACCCATCCTGCGGCGCGCCTCCGGGGCCACGGAGACATTGGCCCGAACGGGCGCCGTGCTTGGAGCGTTGGAGGAACTGCAACTAGGCGAGTCGACAACGACGCTCGGGTCGGGCGACGCGCTGGTGATGTACACCGACGGGGTGACTGAAGTATGGCATCCGCATCCGCGCAACGAAGAATACGGGATCAATCGTCTGACGGCGGCGATTGCCGCCGCGCCCCGCACGGTAGGCGAACTGCTCGCACACATAGAGGCTGACCTCAATGCCTTTGTCGAGGGCGCGCCTCAGGCGGACGACATCACGTTTGTTGTTCTTGCTCAAGATTGAGCGAAGGCCGCCCAGTCTATGGGAGGGCCGGACAACGCGCCGACGCCCATCCTGCGGGCCGCAGGGGGGTGTTGCTCGCTTGGCCCGCTTCCGCCGGGCAGCCAGGCTTGAGGCCTGCGGGGCGGCTGGGCTGGCCGAAAACCCTATCCGTACCCGCCCGCGGTGGAAGACAAGGCCGATAGACGACCGTCACGAGCCTGGCGGTCCATGATTGGGGGCAGCCGCGCTGCCTTGGCTCGAACTAGAGATCAGCGGGTTATAAGGATGGTCATGGGCCGTCCGCTCCAAAACAAGGAGCGGGCGGTTGTGTGTGCGGGGCCGGGCACGGGTGACCCCTGCCTGCGGCTAGGCTAGGCCCGTCGGGTCGTGGATTCGCGCCGGGAACTATCGAGAATGCCTGCAGCACAGCCAAGCCAAAGCACCACGGCAATCTGCAGCGGGAGCATCAGCAGCGCCGCCAGCAGGGCTGTGTTCATGAGGTAGGTCTGGGGTGCAGTGTCTGTCGCGGCCATCGCCGGAATGGTGAGTGCCGCATACCAAATGAGTGCGAACGCCAGGAGGCTGAAGAAGAGCCATACCAATCCCCAGCCAATCTTGCGGGTGAGCCCACGTCGGCTGCCCAGGAGCAACGTGCCCGCCAGCCCGGCTGCAAAAAGACAGGTCGCACCTGTGACTGGCGCGAAGGCCCATGCGCACACTCGAGACGGGGTCGCGGCTGGAATGACCAGGTTCTCCAGCACATCGGGGGCACACACAGGAAGGAGGCCGAGAGCAGGAACAACAGACACAACCAACAAGGGTCCAAAGATTACCAACGCTGACTTGAAGGCTTCGCTCAGTCTTGACGGTTGCATGGGTCCACGGGCTCCTGGTCTTCGCCTCCCCTGGGCTCGAGCACCATTGGCCCTCGGGTTGGCCACGGAGAAGTGCTTGGCGATCATGCTTTGCTGAAGATGGCCGCCATTCTGGCCGCTTGGATCCCCAGTTTCTCAAACCTGCTGCTCCAATGCCTCTCAGACCCCTGTCAAATCCTATCGATCGAGGGGTGGGCGTCAGCCCTCACCCGCCATTCCATCAAGCCACCCAAGAACTCATGGGGGCGGACTTAGTGCAGACGTGCGACAATGCAGTCGGGCAGTGCCCGCCGAGTTGTGCATGGGTGAGGGAGTTTTGCCCGCATCCGCCGGGCAGCCTCCCGACCCAAGCGCGGGACTTCGCAGCTCGAGGCCGTCAGGCTTGGTTCGGCGCGCGAGAGGAGGGGTGACGATGTCTCACCGGACGCGAGTGCCCAAGGATGGCAGTTCGCCACTAGAGCAAGAACTGGCCGAACGCGAGGCGGAATTGGCCATCCTCAGCAGGGTTCAGCAGGGACTCGCCGCTCATCTCGAAGTCCAATCCATCTACGATTTGGTCGGCGACAAGATCCGCGACGTTTTCAACGCGCAGGTTGTCATGATCTCGACCTACGACCGGCAGACCGATTCGATCGAGCATCGCTACGCCATCGAGCGCGGCCAGCGCGTCTATGCCCCCGGCCACCACCCGCTGCGCGGCTTCCGCACCCAAATCGTGCAAACGCGACTGCCGGTGTTGGTAAACACCAATGTTGCAGAACAGGCGGCGCGTCTTGGACAGCCCACGCTGCCTGGGACCATTACGCCCAAATCCTGGCTTGGCGTGCCCATGCTCGTTGGCGACAAGGTGACTGGGATCCTGAGCCTGCAAGATGTCGATCAGGAAAATGCGTTCGACGAATCGGATGTCCACCTGCTGCAAGGCCTGGCCGCCTCGATGAGCGTCGCGCTCGAAAACGCGCGTCTCTTCGACGAGACCCAGCGCCTGCTCCAAGAGACCGAACAACGCGCGACTGAACTGCAACTCATCAACAGCGTGCAGGAGGAGTTGGTTCAAAGACTGGACACAGCCTCCATTTACCAACTGGTCGGTGAGAAGTTGCGGGGGTTCTTTCGGCATGCGGATCTCTCCATCGTGGCCTATGATCCCCAAACCGATGTGTTGTCTGCGCCGTTTCTCGTTGAAGGTGGCCGGCGGCTTTCTTTCCAGCCGGGCCCGGTTGGCGGGAAAGGGTTCATTGGGCATCTACTTCATAGCCCTCAGCCCTGGCTGATCAGTGAGGGTCTGGAGCAGGCCGCCCTCCAGTATCAGGGTGTCGATCCCCTGGGCACGGGCCTTCCCAAGTCCGCGCTCTATCTCCCGCTCATGATGGGCGGCTCTATGCATGGTGCAATTGTTCTAAAGAATATGCACAGGGAACGGGCCTTCAGCGAGTCCGACGTGCGCTTGTTGACCACTCTGGCGAACTCCATGAGTGTTGCTCTTGAGAACGCCCGTCTGTGGGATCAGGAGAAACTGTATCGCAAGGCCATGGAACGGGAGTTTGAGATTGGGCGAGAGATACAGGCAGGCTTCCTGCCGGATGCCCTGCCCCAACCCACGGGCTGGGAGATCGCGGCCTCCCTCAAATCGGCGCGCAAGGTGGCGGGGGATTTCTATGACGTGTTCGAATTGCCGGAAGGGAAGATAGGATTGGTCATTGCCGATGTGTGTGACAAGGGCTTGGGCGCAGCGCTATTTATGACCTTGTTCCGCAGTTTGATTCGCGCCGTATCGAGCATCGATTTCTTTGTAAGTACCGAGTCCAGGGGCAATATTCCCTCCGCCATCCGGCTGAACAACGCGATCTCGCTCACCAATTCGTACATCGCCGAAACCCATGGCACGACGGGAATGTTCGCCACCATCTTCTTTGGGATACTCGACACGCGCACCGGCATGCTGGCATACATCAATGGCGGACACCTGCCGCCCATGTTGATCGATAAGCATGGAGTGAAGGAAACTCTGAAACGTACGGGGCCCGCAGTCGGCGTGACATCTGATGCACATTACGCGATCAGCGAAGTGGCGATCCAACACGATGAGACCTTCTTTGCGCATACCGATGGTTTGACGGATACCGCAAACCCCGCAGGGCAGTACTTCGAGGCGAAGGGACTGATGCCTTTGTTCGTCGAAGACCAGGCTTTGGATGCGTGTCTGGCGCAGATTCAAGAGCAAGTCGACCACTACGCTACAGGCGCACAGCAAAGCGACGACATCACCATGCTGGCAGTCAGACGCAAGAGGTGATGACGTGCTGACCTCCCGGGCCTCAGTGACCGATCCTCCTGAGTAGACACCCAGAAGGGCTGGGCTCGCCCCATCCCCGCCTCAGGGTCGGCGGCCGAAGGAATACCGATGTTCACAAGAGCCATCGTACGCACCCCAGGCAGAAGCATGGTCCACGGCTTGACGACCGCAGGAATGGGTCCTCCAGACTATGAACACGCACTTGTCCAACACGCAGAATATGTCGAGGCGCTCAAAGCGTGCGGACTAGAAATCTCAGTGCTGGAAGCAGATGAACGCTATCCCGATTCGACGTTTGTTGAAGATGTGGCATTACTTGCGGGCGAGTGTGCGATCATTATGAATCCTGGAGCACCCTCCCGAAGAGGAGAAACTGCCGATATCAAGAAGGTTCTGAGAGCCCATTACCCCAACCTTGAAGAGGTCCGAGAGCCCGGAACGGTCGAAGGGGGCGACATCCTGAGGGCGGGGTCGCAATTCTATATTGGCCTGTCACAGAGAACGAATGAGAGCGGCGCTCGCCAAGTCATTGATATTCTCGGGACATACGGCATGCGCGGGTCCGTGATCAGGCTCGAAAGAGTCCTGCATTTGAAGACCGGGGTGGCATATCTAGAGCACAACAATCTAGTGGCCTGTGGTGAATTCTTGGCGAAGGAGGATTTTAGAAGATTCAACATCTTGAGAATCGATGACCCTGAGAGCTATGCGGCCAATTGCCTATGGGTGAATGACAGAGTGTTGATGCCCAAGGGCTATCCAAGAGCACGACAAACCATCGAAAGCGCCGGGTACTCGATCATCGAGGTTGATGTTTCCGAATTCCGAAAACTCGATGGGGGCCTGAGCTGTCTTTCACTCAGATTCGGAGAAGGCAATCGTTTGTGATCTGGATCTTCAAAAGTGCACTTTGTCCCTGCATCAACCAGGCTGTGCGTGGTCAAGGGAACGGGCCCCCGATCGGGCGGGATTGGGTTGCGGTTTCGGCAACGCACGGATCAAGAACGCCAAGCCGCTCAGGCTCTCGCCAGGTGGCCCGGGTCGAAGGAACCGTGTGTGCCCTGACTCCTTTCGAGTCCAATGCCCTCCTGACATCCGCAGTCATCGTCCCGGGAACAGCCAGGATCGTGGCGGGCGCGGGCAAGATGTTTCACTCCGAGCCGGGAAGCATTTGAGCAGCCATCCGGGAGCTGCACACAGAGGATGAAATGACAAAGACCGCCGTGATAACCGGCAGCACCCGTGGCATTGGCCTTGGCCTGGCCAAGGCCTTTCTTGCTCGCGGTTGCTCCGTAATGATCAGCGGAAGAAAAAGGGGGGACGTGGAGCGTACGCTTGTGGCCCTGCGGCAACAGTATCCTGCTCAGTGCATTGCGGGCCATGCCTGTGACGTTCGAGATCCCAGCCACCTGGACTCTTTGTGGCAAGCGAGTGTATCGACCTTCGGTCGTGTGGCCATTTGGATCAACAATGCCGGCTTGAGTGGCGATCAGCAAATGATCTCCAAGAGTTCGCCTGAGCAGGTAGAGGATATCGTCAAGACAAACCTCCTGGGCGTGATCTTCGGATCACAAGTCGCCGCACGAGGCATGATCGAGCAAGGACACGGCAGCATCTATAACATGGAAGGCATGGGCAGTGACGGCCGAATGCACGCCGGGCTCATCTTCTACGGCATGACCAAGTACGGAGTGTGCTACTTTACCCGAGGCCTGGCACAAGAGATGTCCAACAGTCCCATTATCGTAGGTTCTCTCCGACCCGGCATGGTGGTCACCGATTTGATTGCCAAGCAGTATGAGGGTCGTCCTAAGGAGTGGGAACGAGCCAAGCGGATATTCAACATCATCGCGGACAGAGTTGAAGTGGTTACGCCATGGCTGGTCGATCGAATGCTTGAGAACAAACGAAATGGCGTGCATCTCTCCTGGGCTACGGGGGGGAGAATGTTCTTCCGATTGATGGCCCAACCATTCTCTCGCCGAGAGCTGTTCTAGAAAGCCACATCCTGGCACGCAATCGAACGTCGGCCATGGATCCCAGCTCACCACCGATGCACCACCCACTCGGTGCACCATCCCTCCTCCAAAGGGCAGTGAAAAGAAAGCCGGGCCCCCCATCGTTGCACTGGTTTCAGTTCGGCTGACGCCCCGAGCGGGTGAACCGCACAGGTGTTCGGCCTGAGAACAAGACTCTCAGGCCAGGACCGATTGCGCAAAGCCGCGCAAGATAATCGCAGGCAGGCAATGTTCAGGATGTGGCATCCAGAGAACCACCGACGCCTAGGCGAGGCGCGAGCCCATCTCGAGCACCTGAGGGTGCCGTCTGAGTCTATCTCCCCATTGCGCGCATTTTGGCGATCCGCTAGGGGAAAGGCAACACCAGGATGTCGTGGCGATGGGACAGGCGTACGAAACCGTCTTTCCCTTTCATCTCAACCGAGTGCCTCCCTGAAGAACCAGGCGCCAGAGGTCCAGCGGCAGGCGAGCCCCCTCCCGCCAGGCCGATGAGCTGTGCGAGCCGAGGACCCTCCACCCGCCCCAGCGGCGGCGCAATCGGTCGACGCGTGACGGGCGCGAGTCCAGGCGACGATAGCGGGAGAGGAGTGAGCCCGCAGGACTGGAACCTTGGATCAGCCGGTGACAGGCCCATGCGAGGTGCACATGAGCGACGCACAACGATCTCAGGTGAATTCGGATGGACCCGCGTGATCTTGACTGATGCGAATCAACAGAGAACCGAGGCTCACATAGCCTCGGTTCTCGATTTTGGCAACCGGGTCAGGACTCGTCCCGCCCCCTCGGCCCGCGCACCAAGGGCGGGCAGGACGCAGGCCGGGAAACCAGGCTGTCGTGCCCAAGAACCCCTTCCGTCCGGACGTGGCATGGGCTCGCTGTACGGATTCGTGGCTGGGCGAGCTGCTTTCTCCGTCCGTGCTCTTTAGCCCAGAGATCAGATCCCTGCTCCTGTCTTGTCCTATTCGAGTCCCTTGCCCGACATTTCTGATGCAATACCGGCCGCTTCGCTGCGCGATGGCTTGGCAACCTCAATCGCCTTGCGCGTGACAAACTGGCCAGCACAGGTCTACCAGAACGCGCAAGGCAGCCAGGCAGCCAGGCTGTGCAGCAGCCCCCTTCACCGGCCAGCGGGGCAGGCTGCTCGCCAGCCTATGATGGAACTGTGGCGATAGTGACCGCCCAACCAAGGAACGGGTCGCATGCTCTAGTTCGTGGGGAGAAGGGATGTCGACCCGCGGACGGCGTCCGCCCGCAGTAAGCAGCCAACGTATGGCCTTGCGGACACAAGTCCGCGAGGCCTTTTCTTCTATTCGTATCTCAATGCTTCTAGCGGCTCCACCCCAGCGGCGCGCCAGGCCGGGTAGGCTGCGCCAACCATAGCCGCGACAACAGTGAATAGAGTGATTTGTGCCAGCTTGAGCACATCTGGAGGAGTGGTCTCCATCGCTCTGCTCATCAGGTAGACCAACCCCATCGCCGGGGGCACGCCTATCAGAGCAAGAACAAGCGCCTCAATGAGAACCGTGCCGACCACGACCCGTTGCCGGGCGCCCAGGGCGCGCAGCGTGCCAAATTCCCGTGTGCGCTCCGTGACTGCCATGAACATGGTGCTCATAATGACGATCATGGCCACGATCATGCCCGTCACTCCCATGCTGCTCATGTACATCAGCGGCATCTTCATCACCTGCTCGGCTTCAGCCAGCATATCCTCTTGGGTTACTACGCCCAACGCGGGATAATCGTGCTCCAGCCGGGCCGCTACGTCCGCAGTTTTTCGGACATCTTGGGGAGTGAGCAATACGCTGGATACCTGACCTGGCTTGGCGAAAATGCGCTGTACAGCTTCCATCGGCATGATGGCAGCGATGTTGACGCTGTCCATGGATGACTTCTCCAGGATGCCAATCACGCGCGCTTCCGTCCCATTGATGCTGATATCTTGACCCACTGTGGCGTCGAAATCCTCGGCAGCCGCCTCTCCCAGTATTGCCACATCCCCTTTTTCGCCGACCGCGAAATGGTCCACACCGCTGTCGGCAGCCACCGTGCCTATGAGGACGGCTTCCCTCCCGGCAGGCACGCCGATCACCATTCTCTCTGCGGACATAAAGGGCATCATCCCTCGCTCGGTTCGAACAAAGATGAGCGGGGTGCTTTCTGCTGGGTTCAACCCCAAATCAGTGCGTTCCAGGATGGCTGCAGCCGTATCTTGGCTCAGGGTGCTGTCAAATGGCGGGTATGTTGATTCGCCTTGCTGAACGTATATCTTACCCATGTACTTCGCCAGTTCGGCTGTCATTGTGCCGTACATCCAGTCGTTCATCACGAGAGTCACACCCACAAGGAACACGCCGGCCAGAACAGCCAGTGCACACAGGAAAGTGCGTACCTTGCGCGTGCCGAGATTCTTTAATGCAATGTCAATCATGGAACACCTCCCTAGTCCTACTGGAGCTCAAGTTCCAGCAACTGTTCCATGGCCTGGGTCGTGCTGTGCCCGGCCTGCAGCTTCGTTTCTCCACGGATGCGTCCGTCGCGCATTGCCAGCACCCGGTCGGCATAGCTGGCCGCGCGGAAGTCGTGCGTGACCATGATGACGGTCTGCCCATCCTCGTTGCAGATGGTGCGCAGCAGCTCGAGGATGCAGGTGCCGGTTTTGGAGTCCAGGTTGCCGGTTGGCTCATCGGCCAGGAGCAGGCTCGGGCGGTTACCCAATGCCCGAGCGATGGCAACTCGCTGGCGTTCGCCGCCCGACAGGTAGCGCGGTTGGTGCTTGGCCCGCTCGCTGAGACCTACCCGCTCAAGCAATTCGGCCGTCCGACTCTGGCGTTTGGACCGCCCCATTCCGCCAAGGCGCATGGCGACTTCGACATTTTCAAACGCGTTGAGGGTGGGCAGCAGGTTGAAGGTCTGGAAGACGAAACCGATCTTGTGTGCGCGCAGGTCGGTGCGTTGTCCATCGCTCCATCTGGCCAGGTCGCGCCCTTCGAAGAGGACTTCACCGCTGGTGGGGCTATCCATTGCGCCGATCAGATGCAGCAAGCTTGACTTGCCGCTGCCCGAGGGTCCGACCATGGCGAGGAATTCACCTGCATTGACGGCCAGGTCAATGCCGCGCACCGCTTCCACCGACACGCCGTTCAGGCCGAAGGTCTTGCATACATTCTTTGCTTCTACGATTATTGTGTTCATTGGTGTTCGCCTTCTTTCTGCGATCTCTTTTCTGCAGGAAATATCGAAGAGGCTGGCCCGCGACCGCTACACCCATAAGGGCGAGCATAGACGGAAGTGTTGCCACCCTATTGTCCCTAGAACCCTATCCAACAACATTCGTGTCTCCTACAATGGTTCTTGCAAGTGCTCAAGGCGCTCGTCGCACATATCTAACCAATGGAGATCTGCCTGCAGGTGCAGCATGGCACCCTCAATCAGCAACGACACGTAGGGATCGTCGCCTTTCCGGACCGACAATGCTGTCAGATCGCGCAACTGCTGGAGATAAGCCTGCCGCTGACGGGTGATCGCCGCCAGCGTGTCGCCATATCCGGCCAGGTGGCGGACCATCAGCTTGACCAGGAATTCGTCCTTGTACGTTTCGATTTTTTCTGCGGTCTGGTCCAGCCAGGCTTCCAGTTCCTTCCGTCCCCGCGAAGTAATGCGGTATGTTTTCTTTCCGCGACCATCCTCGGCCTCGGAGCCGGTCACCAAGCCATCGCGCTCCAGGCGGCTCAAGGTCGTGTAGATCTGGCCGAAATTGATCTCACGTTGACCACCGAATGCCTGTTCGATGGCGTTCTTGAGATCGTATCCGTGACGGGGTCGGCTGGCGAGCAGCCCGAGCAGGGTGTATGGCAACATAGTGGAGGGTTGATCCAGAACCTATACCAAGGATATATACCGAGTATATATCAGCTGTCTTGGATTGTCAAGAGCAGATCATGGAATGCAAGAGTCCATTGATTCTGTCCCCCGGGTGTGCTATGGGAAAGCCCATCCGAGCAGGTATGCGGCGGAAGAACCGCTCGAAGGCGAAGAGACGCGAGCCCGGTCGGGGTTGCGGTACGTCGGGGTAAGCCCCCCTAAGTGGATCTGCGACCTTGAGTCTCCCATGGGCTACCCCAACCTACCGAACCGAAGCTCGCCAGGATCTGAGACGCACTCCTGAAGTGGGGGCCGCGGAGATCGCTTCCATGATCCCGAGGCTACCCTCAGCTCCGCGGTGCTCGCGTGCCTGAAGATCTACGATGGCAAGATCAAGCCCGAGGGTGGTCCCATTGCGGCGGGGTGACCACCCATCCCACGGCCGGGTGCGACCGTGACCCGTCACCCCCTCCTCGAAAGGGGTCATCGCCTATCCGATTGCCATGGGACATGATGAGTTCGCAGTCCCTCTGCATGAGGTCGGCCGCTTGGTCCAGACGGATCGAGCGACGGGATGCAGGCGCGTCTTGGGGGGAAGCCCGCATCCAATGCACCCATGCGGGGAGGCGGCGTCTGATGCACAGATTGACAACCAAGCACACCAACCGGGTATAGGGCAGGTGAAATCGGGGCCACCCTATGGGCACACGAGGTTTTCAGCCGGGGCCGGAGAAGCGCTCAGCGAGAGACGAACGCCCGCGCATGGGGTTATAACAGCGTAGGTTACGGTACCGTTGGGAAAGCAGGGAGGGCAGAAGCATGACTGATACAGTTGAACCAACAGCCGCCGCGTCGGTCCCGTCCTTCTTTCAATTGCCGGGGGTCCACCAGGTCCTCCTGCCCGTCGGCCCTGGCATCCCGCTGGGGATGGAAAGCATCTCCAGTCCCGAGCTCGGAATCGGGGGGGTGTATGGTTCGTGGGGCACAAGCTACGACAACCAGGCCCTGCGCGGCTTCATCGAACACCGACTGGGGGAGTCGCTGAAAGACGAGGAGATGATGAACCTCGCCGAGCTGGGGTTTCTCCACCGGCACCATCTCCCCGACCTGTCGCAGGCCCAGCACCTGGAGCTGGAGATCGAGGTCGGCTCGCATCTGCTGCGTGAAGCGGCTCGCGTCAGCGGCTGGGATCCGTCCGAGGTGCAGGGCCTCCTGATTGGCATGAGCGGCCCTGTGGCTGACGATTATGTTACCCAGATTGCACGGCGTGCGGGAATCCCGGACGACGCCCTCAAGGTCAGCGTCCACAAGGCGTGTGACGGCTCGATGGGCGCGTTGCACCTGGCGCTCAATCCGGACCTGGCCGCGCCGGGGCAGGTCAACATCGCCGAAACGCTGCGCGGCAAGAAGATCCTCGTGGGTGGGATCGAAGGGTTGAGCCGGTTCACCAGCCGGGCGCGGGACAAGAACGCGCTGCAGCTCTTCGGCAACGGGGCGGGTGTCATCGGCGTCATCCCGGGCGAAACGATGAAGTTCCTGGTAGGCAGGAGCCGCGAAGCCTTCGATCGGGAGGGGTTGCTCGAAGTGCGGATGTTCTACCCCTACTCGGGTCCGAAGCAGGCCGGGCAGCCATTGGTGCAGGTGTCCCAGGACTCCCCTCATCATGTGCGCGTCGCTGGGCTGATGCATGAGCCGGAGGACGGCAGTCCGGTTGTTATGGCCGGCCTGATGGGAATGGTCAAGTTGTTCGTCCGCAACGGCGTCGAGGTTGTCTCCGAGGTCATGCAGGAGTACCAGGCGTTGATGCGCAAGCTGGGGACGCCGGACAAGCCAATCGCCGTGGGCATCGTTCACCACGCCAACTACAAGATCAACCAGCTCAAGGCCAAGCAGCTGAGCAAGTTAGGTATCCGTTTCCCGATGCCCTGGCTGTTGAGCGAGTTCGGCAATGTCAGCGCCGCTTCGAATATGATCGCTTTCCTGCGTCAGTTGCCCAAGCTCAGGGTGGGAGACCATGTACTCTTCGACGGTTTCGGCGCGGGCACGTACTACGACGTCATGGCCGTGGCCCTGGGAACTTGAGACTCGGGCACGCATCGGCCCCCATCAACAACCGCCCCAGGAGGTGCCAATGACTGCAATGGATTCACCCGCCACCCCGCAGGCTCTTCTCGGACCCATGCGCCTGCCTTTCCTCATTCTGGCGCCGGCCTGCGTGCTCTTGGGAATCGGCGCGGCCTTCTACCGGTCTGGACGTGTGGATCTGCTGCAGGCCGTGATTGTTCTGATCGGAGCGGTCGCCGCCCACATCAGCGTCAACGCGCTGAATGAGTACTTCGACTTCCGCAGCGGCCTCGATCTGCGTACACAACGGACTCCTTTCAGCGGAGGCAGCGGCACTCTCGCGGCGCAGCCAGCGATGGCGCCCAAGGCCTTAGCCACTGGGCTGGTCGCGATGGCTGTCACCGCCGTGGTCGGCCTGTACTTTGTGTTCGTGCGCGGGGCGGGCCTGTTGCCGCTCGGCCTGGCTGGACTGCTCATCATTGCCATCTACACGGTCTGGCTCACCCGATACCCCCTGCTGTGCCTGATCGCCCCTGGGTTGGGGTTTGGCACCTTCATGGTTATGGGCACCAGCTTTGCCCTGACCGGGCAGTACTCGTGGACAGCCTTCGTCGCCTCGCTGGTCCCCTTCTTCCTGGTGAACAACCTGCTGCTCCTCAACCAGTTCCCGGACGTCGAAGCCGATCGCAGCATCGGGCGCAAGCATTTTCCCATCGTGATCGGGCGGCGGGCCAGCAGCTGGATCTACATCTCCTTCCTGATCCTGACCTACACGTCGATTGCTGGCGGTGTCTTGGTCAACCTTCTTCCGGCCTGGGCACTGCTCGGTCTTCTTACGGTACCCTTGGCTGTCGTGGCGGGAAGGGGCGCGCATGGGCGGGCAGAGGACATCTCGAATCTTGTCCCGTTTATGGCGCAGAACGTCCTGCTCAATATCCTCACGCCCGTTCTCCTGGCGGTCGGGCTCTTCCTCGGTTGATCCGGCGCTGGGTCGGAACCCAGGACGGTCTAGCGGTAGGGTTTGGATCCGCAGGAAGCTGCATCGATGGGCTTGGAGGATGCTCCCCATCGCGGCGTAGTTCGCCACACGCCCAAAACCATCACCCTGCGCGCCGGCCTCCTCAGTTGGCTGAGAGTCTTCGTCCAGGACCCTTTGAGATGGGCGTAACCCAACGCATACCGTGTCGCGAGGATCTCACCATTCGATGCGAGAACGGCACAGCCCCGATCGGCAGATACTTGCCGTCGTGCCGGCCGCAACGGGTGCCGAACGATCACCCGAAGATGCGTCCGCAAAGGCATGGGCAGACTGGTTCCCGCCCCGACGCCGGGGGGTCTGCGCCGGAGCGAGAAGGCCGGCGCACCCTCTCACTATCGTCCATCTCAACCTCCAGCCCGCTCCACCTGCTCTTGCCCTGGGCTCCCGCCCCCGGTATAATGCGCCTCACCTCGGGCGGTTAGCTCAGTTGGTTAGAGCATCGCGTTGACATCGCGCAGGCCGTAGGTTCCAGTCCTATACCCCCCACTGCACGACCTATCGCGCCAGGGTCAGGACGAGTAGCAGCCCGGGCCGCCTCAGCGAGCGGGGACACGTGGTGCAAGCCCCGCGGCCGGCCGCCTGCGAAAACCCCCCGACCGCGTGAACCGGAACGGTGGTGCTTTGGCACCGCTCAGTATGGGGAACGGCCCGGCCCCGTTATCGGCCTCGAGATGGCGCAGTCGCGCCAAGTTGGGTGGAACCGCGGGAATGCACCTCTCGCCCCATGTCGGGCGGGAGGTTTTTGTTTTTCCAGGGAGGTACCCCATGTCTCAGGCACCCGCCGAACGGTACGAGGACTCACTGCTCTTTCGCGTGCGTCACTCGGCCGCACACGTCATGGCCCAGGCCGTCATGGAGATGTTCCCCCAAGAGGCCAACATCGCCATCGGCCCGGCGATCGCAGACGGCTTCTACTACGACTTCGACTTGCCGCGGGCGCTCACGCCGGAGGATCTGGCCACGATCGAGGCGCGCATGCGTGCCATCATCCGCAGCGACGTCCCATTCATCCGCCGCGAAACCTCGGCCGCCGAGGCGCGGGCCCTCTTTGCCGACCAGCCCTTCAAGCTCGAGTTGATCGACGGCCTCGAGCACGGCACCCAGGACGAGCACGGCAACCCGCTCTCCGCCCCGCCGGCCATCACCACCTACACCCACGACAAGTTCACCGACCTGTGCCGCGGGCCGCACCTCGAGCGCACCGGCCAGATTAACCCCGAGGCGCTGAAGTTGATGAATGTCTCCGCCGCCTACTGGCGCGGCGACGAGAAGAAGCCGATGCTGCAGCGTATATACGGCACCCTCTGGGAGACGGCTGAGCAACTCGAGCAGCACCTGTGGCGACTGGAAGAGGCCAAGAAGCGCGATCACCGCAAGCTGGGCAAGGAGCTTGACCTGTTCAGCATCAGCGAGGAGGTCGGCCCGGGTCTGATCCTGTGGCACCCGCGAGGCGGAATGGTGCGCAAGCTGGCGGAAGACTTCTGCCGCGAGGAACACGCCCGCGGCGGATACGATTTCGTCTTCTCCCCCCACATCGGCAAGGCCTCGCTGTGGGAAACCAGCGGCCACCTGGACTGGTACAAAGAGAACATGTACTCGCCGCTGGATATCGAGGGGCAACAGTATTACCTCAAGCCGATGAACTGCCCCTTCCACATCGAGATCTACAAGAGCCGGACTCGTTCCTACCGCGACCTTCCCTTGCGCTTCGCCGAGTGGGGCACGGTCTATCGCTATGAGCGCAGCGGCGTGGTGCACGGCCTGCTGCGGGTGCGCGGCTTCACCCAGGATGATGCGCATCTCTTCTGCCGTCCGGATCAAATGCCGGCGGAGATCGACCGTGTGCTCGACTTCAGTTTGAACATCCTGCGGGCCTTTGGTTTTAGCGATTTCCAGGCCTATCTCTCGACCCGCAACCCGGCCAAGGCCGCCGGCACGCCAGAGCAGTGGCAGGCACCCACGGAAGCCCTGCGCCAATCGCTGCTGCGGGCCAAGGTCGAATTCCAGGTCGATGAGGGCGAGGCCACCTTCTACGGACCGAAGATCGACATCAAGGTGCGCGACGCACTGGGGCGCGAATGGCAGCTCTCAACGATTCAGTTCGATTTCACCTTGCCGGAGCGCTTCGCTCTGGTCTACGCCGGCGAGGACGGGCAGGAGCACCGCCCGTACATGATCCATCGCGCGCTGCTCGGTTCGATGGAGCGTTTCATGGGCGTCTTGATCGAGCATTTCGCCGGCGCCTTCCCCGTCTGGCTGGCGCCGGTGCAGGCGCTGCTGATCCCCATCGCCGACCGGCACGTGGAGTATGCGCACCAGGTCGAGGCCCGGTTGCGCGAGGCCGGCCTGCGGGTCGAGGTGGATACCCGTCCCGAGCGGATGAACGCCAAGATCCGCGACGCGCAATTGCAGAAGGTGCCCTACATGCTCGTCGTCGGCGATAAGGAGGTCGAGCAGGGGGCGGTGGCGGTGCGCTTGCGCTCCGGTGAGAACCCAGGCGCTATGCCTGTCGCCGAGGCCCAGGCGCGAATCGCGAAAGACGTCGCCGCCCGCGTCTGAGGCGCGAGGCAGGCGCGCGGTGTAGAATGAATGCGGCCCATCGCGCCCGGGGCGCGGGGTCATCCGTCGCTCGACGCGCGGGGGAGGAGGGCTATGTTCCACAAAATCATTCTGGTCGGCAACCTCGGCCGCGATCCCGAGATGCGCTACACGCCCAACGGGCAGGCGGTCACATCGTTTCCCGTCGCCGTCAATCGCACCTACAACGACTCCGCGGGGCAGCAGGTGAAAGAAACGATTTGGATCCGCGTCTCCGCCTGGGGCAAGCAGGCCGAGACCTGCAAGCAATACCTTTCCAAGGGGCGCCAGGTGCTGGTCGAGGGGCGCCTCTCGCCCGATCGCGCCACCGGCAACCCGCGCACCTACACCCGCCCGGACGGAACCACCGCCGCCTCGTACGAGATCGTGGCGGAGACGGTGCGCTTCCTCGGCGGCGGCCCGCGCCAGGAGGGCGGCGGGACGGAACCGGCCGAGGGGCAGACGGCGCCGCCCGCGGCGAGCGATGAGGAGATCCCCTTCTAGCGTCTGGCCGGGCCGGGAGGATTGCATGACTGAATTGCCGAAGAACACGCCGCCCATCAAGGGCCCCATTCCGTTGCGCTTGCCGCCGAATCTCGAGGCCGTGTATGCCAACTTCGCCCTCATCACCCACTCGCCGGCGGAGGTTGTCGTGGATTTCGCTCACCTCCTGCCCGGCATGAACCAGGCGCGCGTGTGCGCGCGGGTGGTTATGTCGCCGCTCAGCGCCAAGCTGGTGCTGCGCGCGCTGACCGAGAACCTGGGCAAATACGAGGCGCAGTACGGCGAGATTCGCATCCCTGAAGGCGCAACCCTGGCCGGCCAGCTTTTCGGCCGCCCGATCGGGCATGAGTCCGGGCCGGACTCGCCCCCCACGGAATAACCTCATGGAGATGTTGAACACGCTGGGAGAAGAAATCCGCACGCGGCTGGAGGCCAAGAATCACGCCCGCGAACAGGCGCTGCAACATTCGCGCTCGATCATCCGCCATTCGGCGCTCGCCATTCGTGCGGTGCACCGCAACGAGCGGCCGCTGGCGCTCGAGCACATCGGCCAGGCGCGCAGCGAAGCTGGCACGCTGCGCGAGGCGCTCGCGCCCTATCCCGATCTGTATTTCGCCGGCTACTCGCAGGACGCGCTCAAGGAACTGGCGGAGGCCTCCATTGTCTACGCGCTGGTCGGAGGCGAACGCCTGCCCTCACCCGACGAGCTGCAAGTGGATGCGGCGCCCTATCTCAACGGGCTGGGCGAGGCGGCGGGCGAGTTGCGCCGGCACTGCCTGGACATCATGCGCAGCGGGGAGAGTCGCCAGGCCGAACGGCTCCTCACGATGATGGACGACATCTATTCGCTGCTGGTCACGCTCGACTACCCGGATGCCATCACCGGCAATCTGCGGCGCACGACCGACATGGTGCGCGGGGTAACCGAGCGCACACGTGGGGATCTCACTCTCAGCTTGCGCCTGGAGGCCACACGCCTGGCGGCCGCCGAGCTCGAAGAGCGGATGCGTAAAGCGTAAGCCTGCCACAGGTCATGCATCAAAACCGCGCCCCTCCCATTCAAACCGGGAGGGGCGCGGCGCTCATCACCCATAACCGACCCAGAGTATGAACCTGAAGGGGCGCCGCCTAGTCAAGCGCCAGGGAATTCTTCAGGCCTGCTCCGATTCTCTCCATCGCGGAATCAGAAAGGCGTCCTTTCCGCCGGATCAGCCGAGGATTTCTTGGAGAGCCAATTTTCGGCTGTGCGTTCAACTGGAATGTGCCAGGGCGCGGTCTCAAAACGCGCGTCCCATTCGGTCAGGGGGACCACGATTTTCAGGGGCAGGCGGGCGAGCGCGTCGCGGTTGACGATGACGCACGGGCGGCTCTTCTTGATTTCCGCCCCAATCGTTGGGTCAAGATTCAGCTCCCAGACCTCTCCCCGCTTCATCGAAACTCTTCTCCATCCAGCGCCTGAAAGGCGGTCAGTTCCTTGTCGGTTTGGTAGAGCGGCGCGAGCGCCTCGGCAACCCGCGCCAGGGCCTCCTCATGCGATCGCCGACACTCGCTTTCCACGGCCTGGCGCACGACAGCAGAAACGGTCAACCCCCGACTCTTGGCCGTTGCGGTGAGGGATTCGATGAGCGATTCGCTGACAAGGATGTTGAGTCGGCGGGACTTTGGGGCTTCTCGAATCGAGTCCATGCGCAACCTCCATGATCCTATTCTATACATATGTGCGATATGTCTACTTCGTGCGCATGTCGATGCCGCTACACAAGAACTCAACATTCAGGGTCGTTGCCACCCTTCTTGGCCTGCTTTCGTCTCGACCACCTCGCGGCCTCAACCGCAGAGTCTCCTGCGATCGCGCGACGACCATGCTGATGGCATTGGGGCGGCACCGCTTTCTGTCGGCCATCCGGCGTTCTTCGCGGGTCACGACGTGCGTCACCCTGACGAGGGCGGTGGCCGGTGCAGCACACCGCCGGCAGTCGATCATCGGCTTGAGGCGAGGCAGGGAAGGCTGGGCCGGGGAACGCGGGTGCCGCTCAGGAGGGCTTGTGGCGCCGGTCATCTATGATCGCCGTCTCGAGGACTCCGGCGATGTAGGCGTTGAGGCTTTTCTCACTCAGTCGTGCGTTCGCAGAAAGCTTGCGGTGGAGATCGGGGGGAAGCCGCACCAGCAATCTCCCCGAAAACGGCTTCTCCGGTTCCTCTCCGCGCTGCGCGCAGAATTCCAGATAGTCGTCAACGGAGTCATGGAAAGCCTTGACGAGCCCCTCAACGTTGTCGGCCTCAAACGTCACCACGTCGCGCAGGTTGATGACCTCGCCGTGGAAGACGCGGGCCTCGTCGTCGAAATCGACCTTAGCGCTGTATCCCTGGTACTCCATCATGGAGAGACTCCGGCCTGCTCGAGAAACCGTCTGACCGACCGCACTGTGCTTCGGGAGGCTTCCTTTTCGGGGTGGGGTCGGTGAAAGACAGCCCTTACATCGTTGAGGGCAACCCTCAGCCGGGAGCCGCTTCCTTCGGAGCACTCCGCACCCAGTGCCCGGAGTAGCGATTCGATTTCACTCCGGCGCGGGCTTGCGGCCGGTGGGTCTGCGAAGATGGCTTCAAGCGTGGTTGGTGCCTGCTGCTGGCAATCATAGTATCACATCGCGATATCATGGTCAATCACCGAGGGAAAGCGGGATGGGCTGACCTGGCGTCCGACGGTCCCGCCCTCACCAGACCTCCCGCCCACGAGGCGGTCCGCTCTCAATTTCGCGATGCAAGTGGTTGGGGGTAGTACGCGCAAGCAGTAGCCGCAGGCGGCGTGTGGATGGGTTGACGGGGCGAGCGATCAGCAGGCCATCGACGAGGCAGACCTCGACCAGCGAGCCGTCCGTCAGACCCGCTGCAAACGCCAAGGAATGCGGGATTCGTACAATGAGCTCGCCTCTCCACCGGCGTACCAGGGTCTTCATCTCGCCAACTCCTGTCAGCACCTCCAGTATACGGAAGATCCGCCCGTCCGAAGGGGTGATGTCCTTGAATCCCGGGGCACCTCTACCTGCGCAACAACCGCGCCACCTCGGCGGTGCTCTCGAGGACGACATCCGCCCCGCACGCTTCAAGCGCCTCGCGCTCGCCAAACCCGCACAGCACACCGGCCGTTTGGGCACCCGCCCGCCGGCCCGCAAGTATGTCGGCGCGCGTGTCGCCCACCATCAGGCACACCTCGGGTGCAACACCCAGTGCCTTCGCCGCTGCAAACACCGGCGCGGGGTGCGGCTTCATGCGCGCTGCGCTGAGCGCGGTGATGATCGCGGCAAAATACGGCGCGAGCTTCCACTGGTCGAGGAAAGCCAGGGTGCCGCGCCGGTCGCGCGAGCTGACAACCGCCAGCGGGTAGCGCTTCGCTAGGCGCGCCAGCATCTCGGGCACGCCCTGCACGACATGGAAGGCGCCCGGGCGTCCCAGCCCGCGCCAGCCGGCCAAGCGGTCGGTGAGCGCAGCCAGCGGTTCGTCAATGGCCAGACGGTCTGGAAGGGTGAGCAGGAAGCTGGCCATCCCCTCCGAGGCCATCATCCAGCGGCGCAAGACGCGCGCCTCGCCAGCGCGGCCGAAGAAGAAGCGCAGCGGGCGCGCAAGACGAACGAGCCGCCGCAGGTACTCCTCATCCGTTTCGGCGAGTGTGCCGTCCACGTCGAACAGGACCGCCTGCACGCGCGTGAGGTCCAGGCCCATCATGCGAGCGACCCGCGCTGGTTGATGCCCCTCATGAGGCCTCGGTCGGAAATATCGGCAGACATACATGAGTGGAAACCCCACGCCGTCGAGGGCGAGGCGTCGGTCGGCGCGTTGACAGGTCGCAGGGCGCGGGTTATCCTGCGCGCACCGGATGGGAGGCCCCCAATGAGAGTAGCCACGTTCTCGATCGTTGCAGCGGATGTCGCGCGGGGGGAGTGGGGTATCGCAGTCGCCTCGCGTTTTCTGGCCGTCGGCGCGGTGGTGCCCTGGGCGCGCGCCGGGGCAGGCGCTGTCGCCACTCAGTCGTACGGTAATACGACCTTCGGACCGGCCGGCCTGGACTTGATGCAACAGGGCGTGCCGGCACAAGAGGCGCTCGACCGCCTGCTCGCCGCAGATGAGGGACGCGCCCAGCGCCAGGTGGGCGTGGTCGATCGCTCCGGCCGCGCGGTCACTTTCACCGGCGCGGAGTGCTTCGCCTGGGCCGGTGGCCGTACCGGGCCGGGTTACGCCTGCCAGGGCAACATTCTCACTGGGCCGCAGGTCGTCGAGCGAATGGCCGAGGCTTTCGAAGGCACGTCCGGCGAACTGGCCATGCGCCTCTTCGCCGCGCTCGCGGCCGGCGACCGCGCCGGCGGTGATAGCCGCGGCCGGCAGTCTGCCGCGTTGCTGGTGGTGAGACCGGGCGGCGGATATGCCGGTTTCAACGACCGCGCGCTTGACCTGCGCGTCGACGACGCGCCCAATCCGATTCCGCGCTTGCGCCGGCTGATCGAGCTGCACCAGTTGTATTCCGGAACAAGCGACCCGGCCGAGCGGGTCGAGATTCGCGGCGTCGTGGCGCGCGACCTGCAGACGATGATGAAATCCCTGGGTCACTACCGCCGGCGGGTCAACGGCGCTTACGATCCGGCCACACGCGAGGCGTTGCGCGCCTTCACCGGCGCAGAGAACCTCGAAGACCGGGTCGATCTGGAGCACGGGGCCATTGACCCGCCGGCGCTGACGTACCTCGTGCGCAAGTTCGGCCGCGCGCGGCCCGCTAAGCGCTCGGTAGCGGCCGGCTCGCGACGGCGCGCTGCACGGCGCTAGCCTCCACATACTGTTCGCACGTCATGTGCTTGAGCGGCATCCGCAGAAGGGCACAAATGCGGGCTCTCCCATGCAGCGGGGCGGGAGCATTGCATTCGCCGGGACGCCGCGCTCTGGTTTCTCGGGGGCCATTTCTGCACAGCGGTCACCCGCCAAACCGTTGCACGAAGTCCTCGGCCCTCATCCACATTTCCATGCGCCGCAACCCGAGCAACCGGCGCCCACGCAGGCTGGCCGCATTGAAGGTCCACATGATGAACCAGGTGTAGAAGTTCTCCCAGAATTCGCCGAAGCGGCCGAGCCGGTTGCGGTACGGACGCACGATGAACCCCAGGCGCGCGGCCAAGGGCCCGGCCGACCCCGGGCCGGGGGTGAGCAGGACGGTCACCGCGCATAGTGCGCGCACGTCGCGATAGGCGGGCGTGCCACGCATTTCACGCGCCAGATCGCGCAGCGAGGCCACGAACATGCGCTCGGTGCGCGTGGCCCAAGCCAGGCTGGGCCCCTCGCGCGGCAGCGGCGGCATGTGCTCGTTCCACAGGTGCAGCTCGAGCACCTCCTCGCCTGGCTCCACACTTCCCTCGTCCAGTGGCACACGCTCGCGCGCGCGGCACCGGCGCAAGCGCAGCAAACCGTGCGGCGACATGCTGAATTCGTACACTCCCTCGCGCCGCCGCAGAAGCGCATCGAAACGGCGAATGAGACCGCGCATTCAGCCTCGCCCGCCGACGAACAAGATGCCCAGCACGATGAGCAGCGTGCCCAGCCACTGCCGGGGGCCGATGGGTTCGTGAAACAGCCGCGCCGCGGCCAGCACCTGGACCCCTACCACCGCCAGCCCGGTGGTGACGGGGAAGACGAGGTGCAGCGGGTGGTAGCGCAGCAGCCAGGTGAGGGTAATGACCGTAATGAAGCCTGCAAGATTCCCGGCCACCTGCCACCCCAGGAAGGACTGCCACGATCCGCCCAAAGCGGAGAGCTTGAAGCTCGCGTTGGCAATTACGTTGAAGGCCAGGTTGAGAAGAAGCAACACTGGAACGGCTGCACCCTGTAACGGATCCCCCGTCACCACCGGCAGACTGCGCATCCACTTGAGCATGGCTCACCTCCCGCGGCGCGCCGCATGCCCTCACTATACATCCATCCCGTACGCCGTTGAAGAACCGCCACGCTGTGAGGCTGGAACCCGCTCGGCGGCGTCAGCGGAGCGGATATATAATCTCATCGACCTCCGCGTGGAGCGCCGCCTTCCTCGCCCTTGTCGCCGTACAAACCCAACAGGAGGACGTCATGGTCCCGACGAGTCGCTTCCTGCACCGCCCGCTGCGAGCCGCCCTGAGCCTCATGTTGCTGGCAGCCCTGGCCTGCAGCCTGCCCGGCCTGGGGCCGGCCCAGCCAACCTCCCCGCCGGCACCCCCGCCTGGGACCCAGGCGCCGCCTGAGCCCCCGCTGGAGGCCTCGCCCACCGGCCCGGTCGTGCACGTGATGGCGCCGGGCGAGTTCTATGACCTTGACCGCTTCATCACCGACACCGTGTGCGAGGTGACCGGCGCCCAGGGGCGCGCGCCCGGCGGCGACCAGCTCGACCTCAACCGCTATGAGCGGCCGTTCCAGGCGAGCACGATGCAGTATCTGCCCTTCCTGGATATCAAGCGCGCGGAACTCAAACACTCGGCGCCCTGGTTCTACATCTCGCTCTGGCTTATCGCGCCGGTCGCCCAGCGCGGCGCTTTCGAGCCGCTGTATGGCGTCGAGTTCGATACCGACATGGACGGGCGCGGCGATTTTCTGGTGTGGGGCAGCGCGCCCGCCTCCGGCACCTGGACGACCAACGGCGTCCAGGTATGGCAGGACGTGAACAAAGATGTCGGCGCGGCCAACCCCCTCGCGCCCGATGCCCCGGCCGCCTCCTCCGGCTTCGAGACTCAACTCTTCGAGGCGGGCCGCGGGGCCGATCCGGATGGCGCCTGGATCCGCCTGGGGGCGGGCGGCGCGGGTGATATTCAGCTGGCGGTCAAGGGATCGCTGCTCGGCGCGCCGCCGACCTTTATGTGGAACGCATGGTCGGATGCCGGGGTGAAGCAGCCAAGTTGGTTCGACTACAACGACCACTTCACCTCGGCTGAGGCGGGATCGCCTCTCGTGGAGATGAAGGAGTTGTATCCGATCAAGGCAATCTTCGCCCTCGACAACACCTGCCGCGAGGCGTTCGGTTTCACGCCCAGCGGGGCGGAGCTCGGCGTGTGTCAGCAGGCGCGGCCACCCGCCACCGGATGCATGGTATGCCTGCTTTCAGCGGCTTTTTGCCGCTGTGCTTCGCCCTGTCCGCGGGGAGCGTTTCCCGGAACGCCGTGCAGCCCGTAAGGTCACTCGAAGGAGACAACCATGAGACTCCATTTCAAGCGCGCTCCGCTCGCTTCGGTGATGTATCTCCTTGTCGCGCTGACGCTGGCCTGCGCGTTGCCCGGTGGCGCCGCGCCCTCTCAACCCACCGCACCACCCGCAGTTCTTCCAACCAGCGCAGTGACAGGTGTGACGCCCGGCGAACCGGCGCTCGAAGCTTCGCCCACCGGGCCGGTCGTGCACATCATGGCCCCGGCCGAATTCTATGGCATGGACCGCTACATCAACGACACGGTGTGCGAGGTGACCGGCGCGCAAGGGCGCGCGCCCGGCGGCGATCAGATTGAGCTCAACCGCTACGAGCGGCCGTTTGCGGCCACCAGCATGCAGTACTTGCCGTTCCTCGACATCAAGCGCGCCGAGTTGGATCACCAGCCGCCCTGGATCTACATCGCGCTGTGGCTCGTCACGCCGCCCAGCGAGCGCGGCCAGTTGCAGCCGTTGTATGGCATTGAGTTCGACACCGACATCGACGGGCGCGGGGACTTCCTCGTCTGGGGCAGCGTCCCGACCTCCAGCGTGTGGACGACCGACGGCATGCAGGTGTGGACGGACGCCAACGACGACGTGGGCGCGACCAACCCGCTCGAGCCGGATGCCCCGGCCGTCTCCTCCGGATACGAGACGAGTATCTTTAGCGCTGGGCGCGGGGACGATCCGGATGGCGCGTGGATCCGCCTGGGCGCGGGCGGCGGGGGCGACATTCAACTGGCGATCAAGGAATCGCTGCTCGGTTCCCCGCCGACCTTCATGTGGAATGCCTGGACCGACGCCGGCCTGCAGCAGGCGGGCTGGTTCGACTACAACGATCATTTCACCTCGGCCGAGGCCGGCTCACCGCTGGTCGAGATGAAGGACCTGTACCCGATCAAGGCCATCTTCGCCCTCGACAACACCTGCCGCGAGGCGTTCGGCTTTACCCCCGGCGGCACCGAGCCGGGTGTGTGCCAGCAGGCGCGCCCGCCCGCAACGGGCTGCCTATTCTGCTACATCACCGGCTCAACCAAGATTTGCGCCTGCATAGTCCCATGCCAGGCAGGTATCACTCCGGGCACGCCCTGCAGCCCGTAAGGAGCGCGGGATCGGGACCGCCACAATACTCGGTAGAGGGAGAAGGGTGTGGGACAGAAGAAATCGGCACGTGTCGTACAGGCGGCACTTGGCCTCGCCGCGGGCGCCGCTTTGGCCTGCAACCTCTTGGCCCAGCTTAGCGCCACGCCGCCTCCCGCAACTGCGGCGCCGGCGCTGCCACCCAGCGCGCCAGCAGCCGCGGCGCCGTCCGAGGCCACCCTCGCCCCCACGGCGATCAGCCACGCCATGCGCCCCGACAGCCCGGGCGCTGCGGAGGGATTCATCACCGACACCAACTCGCAGAAGACCGGCGCCCAGGGTCGCGCGCCCGGCGGCGAGAGCTATCAGATCAACCGCTTTGAGCGGCCCTTCACCGCCCAGTCAATGCAGTACCTGGGTTATCTGGATGTCGGCCGGGCCGAGATCGATCGCAACGGGGCATGGTTTTACGTCACGCTCTTCCTGCAGGGCGTGCCGCCGGCGGAGGCGATCGGCCAGGCGGCCTATGGCGTGGAGGTCGATACAGACCTGGATGGGCGGGGGGATGCCCTGGTGTGGGCCCTCGCCCCGGCCACCAGCGAGTGGACCACCGACGGGATGCAGGTGTGGCAGGATGTCAACCAGGACGTCGGCGGACCAAACCCCCTGGCCTCCGACCCGGGCCGCGGCGGGAGCGGGTACGAGACGCTGCTCTTCAACCGGGGGGTGGGCGCCGACCCGGACCTGGCCTGGGTGCGCATGGCGCCGGGCAATGCGGCGGCAGTGCAGATTGCGTTCAAATCCACCGCGCTCAACGGGGATCCTTCATTCCTGTGGGGAGTGTGGACCGACGGCGGTGTGAGACAGCCGGGGTGGTTCGACTACAACGACCACTTCTCGTCGGACCAGGCCGGCTCGCCGCTGGTCGAGCTCAAAGCGCAGTATCCGCTCAAGGAGTTGTTTGCGCTCGACAACACCTGCCGGCTGGCATACGGCTTTGTGCCATACGGCGGCGAACCCGGCATGTGCGAGATCCCCGGCCTCCCAACGGCGACCCCGACGGACCCGTTTATCTAAGCCCGAGGTGAGCACGGCGTTGCGTGCGCCAACGGATCGAGTAGGGAGGATGGGTCGCCCATCCTCCCTCTCACACCACCGGACATGCGGGTCCGCATCAGGAGGTTAGTCGGGGAATATGCCGTTTGTATTAAAGGACTTTAATTGTACACAGACCTTTTTCCTT
>CAYGXJ010000130.1:0-21005 GCA_964353865.1 uncultured Anaerolineales bacterium
CGGCCCTCGCGGCCGGCGTCCTGGATGCCGGCGGCAACGTCTTCTTCCTGCTCGCCTCGCGCGTCACGCGCCTCGACGTGGCCGCGGTCTTCTCCTCGATGGCCCCGGCGGTCACGGTCATCTTCTCCGCACTCCTCCTGCACGAACGCGTCTCACGGCGCCAGTGGCTGGGCGTCGGCGTGTGCCTGCTCGCGACTGCGCTTCTGGCAATCTGACATTCCCCGGCCTCTCTTCGCCGGCCTCCCATGCGGGTCCCTGCGAGCTGTCCACCCTGAGGAAGGGGGCTGGGTGCGACGCGTGCGGAGGTGCCGTTCCCCCCTTCCTCAAGAGTCCCAATTCGCGCCAGGCACGACTTGTGGAACGGTTGCTTTGCAAGGATTGCGGGAATTGGCAGGCCTGCAAGGTTGACGCAGTTTCTGCTTGGATTCGGCTCGATTCCTGGCCTTGGCGCGGCCTCTGCAAGCCTATTGCAACCACCCTTCGTCCGATTACCCGAGGATAATGATGGTGCGGGCGGCAGAACGCTCATCTCGGAAAGGTATGGGAGCCTTCCTTCAATTTTTGAGCAACGCCCTGCTGCCGCCCGCGCAGGACCTGAGGAGAAGAACATGGACCTCTTTTTGGATGTGATGACGTTTCTTTCGCAACCGTTGATGGGCTACTTGATGCTCATCCCGATTGGAATTCAGGTGGGCCTCATCCTCGCCGCGCGCGGTCGTCCGCAGACCAACGAGTGGGATCCCCTCTTGCAGCCGCGGCGCGAGCCATTGTGGCGCCCGAACGGGCCGTTGCGCGAAGCGCTGGCCGCGCCGGCGCTCGAGGTCACGCTGCTGTGGGTCTTCATCGTGGGCGTGCCGCTGTACACATGGATGGTGTGGAACCCCATGGCACCGGTCGAGATGTCGCTGCCGGCGTTGGGCATCACGCTGCTCGCCTTGGCGGGTTGGGTGGCGCAAGGCTACCTGTGGGTGAAGGAAGCCGCCTCACCGGCCTCCAGCCAGGGCGTGTATGAATTCCGGCGCGAACTTGGGCGCCTCTCCCCGGAAGCCTTCAAGATTTTTGCCGCCGTGCTCTTCCGCATGCGCGGCTATCAGGCCACGGTGGTGCAGCGCAGCGAGTCCGGAGCCGACATTGTGCTTGAGAACCCCAAGGGCGAGCGCGAGCTGGTGCTGTGCGGCGCGCGCAACGACCGCCCGCTGGGCGAATTTGTGGTGCGCGATCTTCACGCCGCGATTGTCGCCGACGAAAAGGCGGTGCGCGGCTACGTATTTGCGGTGGGTGGGTTCACGCGCGAAGCGCGCTCGTGGGCGAATGCGCGCGATATCCGCCTGATTGACGGCGTGCATCTCATGCGCGCGGTGGCGGCCACCAATCGGCCGGAGCCGACGGCGCCGGTGCCGGCGCTGGTCACGGTGCGTTCCTGATCCGCGCGGAGACTTAGCCCTATTCTCCTCCTTCTCCTCCTCCAGGGTCCCACAGTAGTCTCGCCGCCCCGGTCCCCTCCCGGGGCGGTGGGATTCCTGGGAAGGCGCGGTGGCCCGGTCTTAGGGCCATGAGATGGCGGCATGTTCCCGTTGTGATAGAGTCGCCAGCAGCACGCGAATGAGGTACAGGTTCGGCCGGGCACGGCATCACGGAGGCGGGCGTGGGTCGCCGGACGGTCTTCATCCCCTATCAGCCAAAGACGATCCTCAACAAGAGCAAGCGCGCCGACCACTGGTTCTGGTCGCGCTATTCGGCCTACCCGTACATCGGCTGCCAGCACGGCTGCGCCTTCTGCTACTGCCGCGAGCGCAAGTACTCCCCCTACGACGACCCGCACGACTTCGCCTACCAGATCAAAGTGAAAGCAAACGCGCCGGAGTTGCTGGAGCGCGCGCTGCGGCGTGCGCCGGTGGACGTCGTATTCACCGGTGATTACCAGCCGGCCGAGCGCAAGTTCGGCATCTCGCGGCGTATGCTGGAGGTATGCCGCGACCTCGGGTTCCCGGTTTTTGTGCTCGAGCGCTCGCCGCTTGTACTGCGCGACCTGGACCTCTTGCGTGAGATCCACGAGCGGGCGCACACGGTCGTGGCCTTCAGCATCATCAGCACGGCCGATGCGCCGGGCGCGGCGCGTGTGCGGCGGATAGAGAACCTGGCGCCCGTGGCGGAGAAGCGGTTCGCCGCCATGGAGAAGTTTGCCGCGGCGGGCATCACCACCGGCACGTGCGCCATGCCGCTCCTACCCGAGTTGTGCGACGACGAGGCAACGCTCGAGCTCCTGGTGCGCCAGACGGCGGAGCATGGCGGGCGATTTGTTCTGGCGGGCGGATTAACGCTCGCCGACCAGCAGCGCGGCTATTTCATGGGCGAGCTGGCGCACGACATGCCGGACCTGGCGAGGCGCTATGAGGCGTTGTATCCCGCGGGCAGCTACGGCCCGAGCCAGGCGCCGTGGCGCAAGGTGGCCAACCGCGTGCGCGAATTGTGCGCAAGCACCGGCATCCGCGACCGGGTGCCGCGCCCGATTGTCGCGGGCGACAAGCGAACGCTCAACAAGCGGCTGGTCGAATGGCTGGCGGACCAAGCGTACACGGTGGACCTGGCCGGGGACACGCGGCGCATGTGGGAGTACCGCAAGGCCGCCTGGGCGATCGAGGACTTACCGCAGGAGATTGGGTTGGTGCAGCGCACACTCGGCGCGCGCGGGCTAGCAAGTGTGCCGGGCATCGGGAAGAAAATGGCGGAGGAGGTGGAGGGGTGGGTGAGGAGAGCAAGCCCAGCACCAGCGAGGCCTGGACGGCCAGAAGGTACCGTTTCCGTGGACTAGCGGGGCAAGTGCGCGGGGAAGTGCGCTGATTGGGGGAGTCCGACTTGATTCGTGACACCACTGGTCCTCGGCCCCACCTATCGGTGCAATAGCCCCTCGGCATCCGAGTGAACAACGAGACCGTTTGGCTTCAGCAATCTTCGCTCCTGCCGCCTGATCTCCTGCGCCACTTTCAAATGGTCAGCCTGATTCCGGAATTGAGCAGTGAATTCGGGCGAGCCAAACAGACGACTATCCTGGACCGCGTCGAATGAATGATCGGGCAAGAAGTCGAGAGCACCTACTTTTCCGAGATCAACTCGATGATGAATGAATACTTCCTCCTCCAAATCGCCAAAATCGACACCAACCGGAGTCGCGCCCAACTCAAGCAGGATGCGGCAGAACCACGGCTCAAACTGGGCCGTGTAGCCCTTGCTCGCTCGCCCAATCGTCAATTCGCCGAAGGGTGTGTCAATGCAGAGTGAGGCGGGCGCTTTGCTGGTATTTGAACCGCACGCAATATCCAATATTCTCTTTCCCTGTATGACCGATAGCCGCCCGAATGAATTGGCCAGTCTTCCAAGCATCTGGGCGAGGATTCCTTCGACCCCGCGTTCGTTGGCCATCTTCCTGCTTAAGGAATATCGCGTGTCGAGCGCGCGGATCATATTGGCAAGCAGGATTTGATCGCGCGGGTCCTTCCACGAGCGGCTCAGATTGGCGATGAGCTGCTCCAGTTCATCGTTTCCGAGGCTTGCACTCATTCTTGTGACCTGCCTCGATTCCAAACCCCTAGCGGTGCCCAAGCCAGCAAGGTCGGAAGGGCAATGGCAGAGAAGAATACTCCCCTTTGGACGCCCGGTCCATGGCGCACATCTGCAGCATCAGCGCGCCATGCTGCGGCCGACGCGGATTCCACAGGTAAGGGGCAGGTTCAGCCCTGCATGCTGCTTGTCTTACCGGGCGTCCTGCCGTAGAGTAGGAGAGGAGTTTCCGCCTCGGCCGTCGGCGTGGGCCAGCGACGACCTGCGGACGGATGCAATGAACGATCTTGAGAGCTCAACATCTCACCCGCCCCGTGACCTCGCCGCCTGGGTCAGGGAACACGCAAAGGGAATCCTGCTTGTCGTCGGGCTTCTCATCCTCGGGTTGTGGGCCCTGCGCGGTTGCATCCCCGCGCTCGGCGGCAGCAGGCTGCCGCCGTCAATCGTTGACAAGATCGAGCGCAGCTACCAGGTGTGCATCACCGACATTCCAGTCTGGCCCGGCGAACCTCGACAGCCCGCATGCGGCGAGGTGCGGGTCGTTTCGCAAGCCGCGGGCATTGTGCCCGCCACAGCGCGGGATGCCGGCATCGCTCGCGCCGTGTGCTACAAGGTGGACATCAACAATCCGTCTTGGACGACGCAAGGGACGACGCGCCACGAAGTGGCTTGGCACGGTCGACGGGTCAGCAAGGTGGCCGTCCTCCAAGACGGGGATTGGGTCGTCTTCCCCGATACCGATGCGGAGGATACCGGGCGCTGGGCGGAGTTTGGCTGCCGTGCGCCATACGAGGCGGGCGCCACACCCGATGCAAGTCCGGGATAGCGCGGGCCCGTCGGCGCCCGCCACGTTGCTCCAATCTCGCCTACAATAGAGCCGGCACGCGATGCCGCACGGACTGCGTGGCGCCCCCGGGCGCCGCACATCATTCGCTCGTCACAGCGCAGGAGGTCCGATGCACAAGGGTTTAGTTATCGCAGCGGTGCTGCTTGTGGCGTTGGCCTGTGTATTGCCTCCCTTGGGAGCGGCCACACCCACCGCTGCGCCGCCGCCGGCAACTGAGGCGCCCAGCCAGCCCCCGCCGCCGCCCGCGGCCACTGACACGCTCGTGCCGGCCGGCGCGCCAACGGCCATCCTGGGATGGCTGACGTACACCAATGCCTTCCTCGGATATCAGTTCGACTATCCTCCGGAGGCGGTGATCTCCGCCCTCGGCGTCACTGGGTACCCCACGGAGGAATTGCCGGCCGGCATGACGCCTGACCAGTTCTCCGCCCATCTCGAAGCGACCTACCCAGCACAGTTGTGCGTCGATGTGCAACTGCCGATAGGCTTCCTGACAATTGGCGCGCCGCAGGAGCGCGGCGGGAAATACTCAACGCCGTGCGGCGTGAGCGGCATCGGCGCGTATACCATTGTCAACAAGACCGAGATGGTCACCATCGCCGGGCAGGCCTACTCGGCGGGCGGGATGGAAATCTACGATCCGCAGCAGAACAACGTCTTCAAAGCCGAGATCTACCACTTCAAGCTGGGCGACGATACGCGCTTCATCTATGGCGGCGACTGGCTGCAGTCGGGGCGCACGCACGACGACTACCTGCCCTATCGCGAGATCCTGCTGCGCATGATTGGCTCGTATCGGCCGCTGGCCCCGTAGTTCATATGCTGTGGGGAGCCGGCCTCCGCGCAAGGGTGGGCGCGGGGCATGATCGTCCGGCGCAGAGATCCGTCCGCGCCGGACAAGCGGGGCTCCTCACTTCACGGAGGCACACATGAACGAGCCTACCCCAACCCCCGAACCGCCCGCGCCGAGCAGAGAGCTCTCGCCGCTGGCGTGGATCGCGGCCGGGTTCGTGATGCCATGCTTCAGCCCGGGCTTTTACCGGCGGGGCGTGCGCCGCGGATCGGGGCTGGCCATCGGCTTCTTCATGGTGTTCGCCCTGGTGGTGACGCTGGTGCAGACCTTGCGGGTGGGGGCTTCGCTCGCCTCCGCCGGCCGCGATCTGCAGCAGGCGTTCGTTGAGGGGCGCGTGCCCACGCTGACCATCCAGGGCGGCGTGGCCGCCTCCGACCCGGCGCGGCCCTTCATCATCTCCGAAGAACCCGGTCAGCTCGTCGCGATCGACACCACCGGCTCAATGCGGGAGATCGACCGCACGCGCTACGCGCAAGGCATGCTGCTGACCCGCACCGAGCTGCACATACTCAACCGCGGGCAGTATCAGATCGTGCCGATCATTCAAATGCAGCAACTGTTGCAGGCCGACCCGATCGTCCTCGACGCGCCGGGCGTGGCCCGGTTGTGGCAGCAGCTGACGCTATGGGTAACGGGTATTGTCCTGGGCGTGATGCTTCTCGCCAATCTGCTGATCTGGTTCATCTTCATTGTGATACTCACCGGCCTGGTGCGCGCGCTGGTGGGGCTGCTCGGATGGCGCGGAGGGTACGGCGAGGCCATCAGCGTGGGGCTGTACGCGGTGGTGCCCGCGGTGTACATCGCCTACCTGTTGGGCCTCTTGGGATTCAGATTCACGGGGCTGCAGGCGCTGCTGCAGATCGTTGCCATGCTGGTCGTGTTCCTTTCGGGTGCCGGAGAGGTCGCGCAGCCTAATGCGGCCACCCAGCCGCCGCTCGCCGCGTGGCGGTCGCTCATCGGAGCACCATTCCTGGCGGCGCTCGTGCTGGATGCGGCCTCGCCCTGGCCCTATCGCCCGATCGTGATGTGGGCGCTGGCGGGGGTGACCGCGCTGGCGCTGGTGCTGGTCTCATTCATTCCACCCGAGAAGCAGACGGCGGCTCCCGCCACTCGGCCGCCGGGTGGGGCAGCCCAGGCGTAGCAGCATGGGAGGCGATGGGCCTGGCCGACCGGCGCTGCAGACCTTTCGACATCGCAATCGCTGATGGACCGGGGCTGATGGTTGAACGCTGAAGGATGACCACTTGACTCGTCTCGAGGGAGAAGTGGCTGTGCAATCCGGCTTCGTGCGCGAGGCACTCCTGCAGGCGCGCGAGGGGAACAAGGTGCGCTGCAACGCCTGCGCCCGGCGTTGCTTGCTGCCGGCCGGCGGAACGGGTTGGTGCCGCACGCGCGAGAATCGCGGCGGCCAGTTGGTCACACTGATCTACGGTTCGGTGTCCTCGCTGGCGGCCAACCCGATCGAGAAAAAGCCCTTCCACCATTTCTACCCCGGCACGTATGCACTCACGGTCGGTTCGTGGTCGTGCAACTTCGGCTGCCCGTGGTGCCAGAACAGCGACATCTCAACCGCCCCGCCGCCCGTCTCAGGCGAGTATCTCTCGCCGGAGGCTTTCGTGCGGCGTGTGCCGCGTCACTTCTGCCAGGGCACATCCTTTTCCTTCAACGAACCGACGCTCTCGCTCGAGTGGGCGCTGGACGCGATGCGCCTCGCGCGGGGGCGCGGGTTGTACAACACCTTCGTGACCAACGGTTACATGACGCCGGAAGCGTTCGATCTCTTGGCCGAGGCTGGGCTGCAGGCGATGAATGTTGACCTCAAAGGCAGCGCCGAGGTGGTGCACCGCTACGCCAAGGGCGCCGACGTCGAGCATGTATGGGAGGTCTGCCGCCTAGCGCAAGCGCGAGGCGTGCACCTGGAGATCACGACCCTGCTCATCCCGGGGGTGAACGATTCGGCGGACGCGCTGGCAATGATGGCGGCGCGCATCGCGAACGAACTTGGCCGCCAGGTTCCATGGCACCTCAGCGCCTACCGTCCGGCATACCGCTTTCACGCGCCAGCCACGCCGCGCGAGGCGCTCGACATGGCATGGCACGTCGCGGAAAGCGCGGGCCTCCTGCATGTCTACTTCGGCAACCGCCCCGGATCGGAACGCGAGAACACCTGGTGCCCGGAGTGCGGCGAGCTGCTCATCCAGCGCCTGGGCTTCGAAGTGCTGAACAACCGCATGCGCGCGGGTCACTGCCCGCGCTGCGGGTCGGCAATCGCCGGGGTGTGGGGGCCCACGCGGGTTCACGCTGGGAGGCTGGCGTGACGCCCATGACCCCACCCAGGCAGGCCGTGGTGATGTGCTCGCCCGGCTACTGGGCGCACGAACACGGCGGCGGGCACCCATTGCGCGCCGAGCGGCTGCGGCGGACGTACGAACTGCTGCAGGCCTACAAAGCCTTTCGTCCGAAAACAACGCGCCTCATCGCCCCGCGGCCAGCTAGCGAAGATGAGCTGGCCCTCTTCCACACCCAGCCGTATATCGATGGCGTGCGCCGCCTGAGCGAGGGCGACCCGTACGTGGCGGCTCACCGCTTCGGATTCGGGCCGGGCGACAACCCGGTCTTCGAAGGGATGTATCTCAGCGAGCGCCTGAAGGTGGGCGGCTCGCTGCAGGGCGCGCACATGCTGATGCGCGGGGAGGCCGAGACGGTCTTCAACATCGGCGGCGGGCTGCATCATGCCCGGCCGGCGGAGACCTCCGGGTTCTGCGTGTTCAACGACGCGGTCATTGCGATCACCTGGCTGGTGGCCCAGGGCGCGCGTGTGGCCTATGTGGATGTCGACGTCCATCATGGCGACGGCGTGCAGTGGGCCTTCTATGACAGTGATCGCGTTTTGACTATTTCGCTCCACCAGGATGGGCGGACTCTCTTCCCGGGCACGGGGAGCCTGCACGAGGCGGGGCGTGAGCGCGGCGAGGGGTACGCCGTCAATGTGCCGCTGCCTCCGGGCACGGACGACGAGGCCTATCTGTACGCCTTCGAACACGTGGTGCCTGCGCTCGTCGCGCGCTTTTCCCCGGACGTTCTGGTGACCCAGCTGGGCGTGGATACCCACTATCGCGACCCGCTGGCCGAATTGAGGCTGACTACTCTCGGCCAAGCAAAGGTCGTGGAGCGAATGAGCACGCTGTGCAAACGATGGCTGGCGCTGGGCGGCGGCGGTTACGACTTGGAGGTCGTCCCGCGCGCCTGGACGCTGTTCTTTGGAGTCATGTCAGGGCAGGAGTTCCCGGACCCGCTACCCGGAAGCTACAAGCGCAAGTATGGTGGAGACACCCTGCGCGATCGGCTACCCCCACCGGTGCCTGAGCACGTGATAGGACCTGTGAGGCACCAGGTGGAAGAGGTCGTCGAGGATATCAGGCACCGGCACGCTTTCTAGCCGGCCCAACGCGAAGGGTGTTGGCCTGCGCCTCTCTCGCCCGTTGCGTCTCCGTTTGGCGCTCCGCTCCCGCCAGATCCCCGAACTGCGAAATCCTCGAATCCGAAAGCGTGCGACCGTGCACCCCTCCGCCCGGCGCATACGCAGGAGCACAGGGCGGATTCCGGGCCAGCGATTGAGCGCCGCATCACCTTCTTCCCTCAAATGGGGGACGACAGGCCGATGCCTGCGCGGTAGAATGCGAAGTCGCCCTTGCCGCTCGAAAGGCGGTAGATCGCCGCCCGCGAAAGTCCCGCGTTGGGACGATCACGGGCACCGGCCGTCGCCCGGGCCGACCATCCCGTATGAGGTTTCCCCGTGAACTCGATTGAGGTCGAGCACCTGCGCCGCGAATTCAAGATCCATATCGGCGTCATCCGCCGAAAGGCCAAGACGGTTGTCGCGGTGGACGACATCTCGTTTGCTGTCGCCCCGGGTGAACTGTTCGGCCTGCTGGGGCCGAACGGCGCCGGCAAGACGACGACGGTTAAGATGCTGACCACGCTGCTCATCCCCAGCGGCGGCACGGCGCGCGTGCTGGGGCATGATGTGGACCGGGACCCCGAACCCATCCGTAAGCGCATAGGCTTCATCTTCGGCGGCGAACGCGGGCTGTACTGGCGCCTATCGGGCATCGACAACCTGCGCTACTTCGCCTCGCTCTACCACGTCGAACCGGCAGTGGCGCGCAAGCGCATTGCCTACCTGCTCGAGATGGTAGGCCTCGCAGACCGCGGCAAGGAGAAGGTGGAGGGCTACTCGCGCGGCATGATGCAGCGCCTGCATATCGCGCGCACTCTACTGCATGACCCAGAAGTGCTGTTCCTGGACGAACCGACGATCGGGCTTGACCCGGTGGGAGCGCGCGAATTGCGCCACGTGGTGCGCGACCTGCAGGCCGAGCGCAAGACGATTCTTCTCACCACGCACTACATGTTCGAGGCCGATGCGCTGTGCCAGCGGGTGGCGGTCATCAACAAGGGTCGCATCATCGCGATGGATACGCCCCAGGCGCTCAAGGGCCACGTGAGCGATCTCTCGGTGGTAGAGGTCGAGGTCTTCGGCTTGCCACCGGCCGTGCTCGAAAGTGTGCGGGGCATGCCCTTTGTGGATACAGTTTCGCTTGAGAACTCGGACTCTCGCCAGTGGATGCGGGTGCAGACGCGCCGCGGGGCGGAAGCCGTCCCGGACCTGATGGCCGCGATGAGCGGGCTGCGGGTCGGGCGGGTGGTGGTGCGCGAACCAACTCTGGAAGATGCCTATGTGCGCCTGGTGGGAGGCGAGGCATGAACGCGGCCGACTGGCGGCACAACGCGCGGGTGGTGCTGGCGGCCTTCGAAGTGACCCTGCGCATGAATGCGCCGGACGCCTTCGTGCTGTTCACGATCCTCGTCCAACCGCTGATCGTTGCGGTGATGGCGATGTACATGCTCGTGTCGCGTGGCGCGGCCAACGCCTTGTTCGTCGTCATCGGCTCAGGCATGACCGGGCTGTGGTCGGCACTGCTCTTCATGGGCGGTAATAGCATCAATTGGGAGCGCTGGACAGGGACGCTCGAGCTCATGGTCGGACAGCCGACGCCGGTCTCGGTGATCATCTTCGGCAAGAATCTGGCCGTCGTGGTGCAGTCGCTGCTGGCGATGATGGCGAGCTACATCTTCGCCTCGCTGGTTTTCCATCAGTCGCTCGCCATCCAGCAGCCGCTGCTGTTTGTCGTGTCGCTTGGCTTCACGGTCATCGCCTACGTCACCTTTGGCCTGGTGATTGCACCGGTCTTTCTGCTCAGTCGCACGGTGCAACAATTCCAGAACGCCATGGAGTTTCCGATATACATGCTGTGCGGGTTCCTGTTCCCAATTGCCCTGCTGCCGGGCTGGACGACGCCTTTTTCGTACATCCTGGGGCCGTATTGGGCGGCGCGCGCGTTGCACGGGACGACGACCGGCGGCGCGACGCTGCCGGAGGTCGTTCTTTGCTGGGGCATGATGGCAGCGCTGGCCGTGATCTACTTCTTCTTGTCGCAATGGCTGACGCGCATCGTGCTGCACAAGGCGCGTGCCGATGCGAGCCTGAGGCTGGAGTAGGAGGCGCTGATGCGGGCGCTGGCGATCAATGTACGTTTGTTTCTGGAAGGAGCGCTGCTCTCGTACGTGGCATTGTTCAGTTGGCTGCGCCCGGTGTCCTACATTGCCTCCAAGGTGCTCATGCCCTTGGTGCAAATCCTGTTTTGGACTCTGCTGGGTACATTCGCCACCGGGCGCGCGAACGCCTCTTTCTTCGTCATCGGCAACGCCATTCAACTGGCCGCAGTCAATGGTATCTACGGCGTGACCATGAGCGTGGGGGGCGACCGCTGGGCGGGCACGCTGCCCTACCTGTTCGGCACGCCGGCCAATCGCCTGGCGATGTTCTCGGGGCGGGCCTTCATGCACGTGATCGACGGGATGCTGAGCGTGGTGATGGGCCTGGCGTGGGGCGTGGTGCTTCTAGGGCTCGACCTCTCGCAGGCAAACCTAGGCGGCCTGACTCTGGCGATACTCATCACCACCTTTTCGACCTCCGGGCTTGGCCTGCTGCTCGGCTGCGTCGGGCTGGTGAGCATCGAAACGATGTTCATCAACAACGCAGCGTATTTCGGGCTGTTGATCTTCTCCGGCGCCAATATCCCGGTGGCCACGCTGCCGGGGTGGATGCAAGCCATCTCGTGGGCATTGCCGCTGACGCGCGGCATTGCCGCCTCGCGCGCGCTGATTGCCGGGGTGAGCCTAGGGTCGGTGCTTCCGCTACTCGGCGGAGAGATGTTGCTGGGGGTGGTCTACGTCCTCTTGGGCTATTCCCTCTTCCGTTGGGTCGAACGCCAGGCGAAGCGCAGCGGCAAGCTGGAAGGCTTCTAGCCTCGGGCAGGCAGCTCAATCGGGATAGAATGGGCCCATGCCGAGCTTCGTGCGCACCCTCTTGGCGCGGGTCTACCTCGATCAGTTTGCTCACGACCTCGTGGCCATCTCGCGCGACGCACGGCGCACGATCGCCTGGCGCGCCCGGCGTGACCTTGCCGGCGCCGACCGCCGGCTGCTCAAGGAGTACTTTGCCGCCGGCGGAACCCGCAAGCTGAACCTGGGCTGCGGCCGCCATCCACTCCCCGGTTGGCTCAATTCCGACTACCATCCCGAATCGGACCGTGAGCTATACCTCGACGTGCGCAAGTCGTTCCCCTTCGATCCGTCGACTTTCACCTGCGTCTACACCGAGCACATGATCGAGCACCTGACGCCCAGCCAGGCCCACTTCATGTTGAGCGAGTGTTTGCGGGTCCTGCGGCCGGGAGGCCGTTTACGCGTGGCAACCCCCAACCTCGTCTTTCTGATTAACCTGTACGGCGCGGGCAAGTCGCCACTGCAGCAGCGTTACCTGGCGTGGGCGGCGCAGGCCTCCAGCCTGCCGGCCGAGCAGGCCGAAGACAGCTACATCATCAATCACTTCGTGCGCGCCTGGGGCCACCGATTCATCTATGACGAGAAGTCGCTGCGGCGCGCGTTAGAGGAGGCAGGCTTCGCCGAGATCACGGCCTGCCGGCCGGGCGAGAGCTCGAGTGGCGACTTGGGTGGCCTGGAGAATCTGCGCGAGATGCCGGCCGAGTTCTACGACCTGGAAACCCTGATCCTTGAGGGCAGCAAGCCCGGAGGGGGCGGATCGTAGGCAGCCCCCGCTGATATTGTTCCCGCTGCGATATGTGAGTCAAGAGCCCGCTTGCTGTTGCCCTTCCGAGTTGGCACCCATGAAACCCTCGAACGCCACGGTATTCTGCCGCTCGCTCTCGCCGCACCTGACCCAGGCGCTGACCGGGCTGGTGCTGCTGCACCGCGCCGGCGTTGTCCGCCTGCGCCAGGTATTCATAGGAAGCGGCACGGCCGATGCTCGTGCATCCGCCTACGGTCCGCAGGCGCATGAGGCGCATCTGCTTGTGCTTCTCGACGGCGGCACTCGGGTGTACTACGACACGCAAGATGCGCAGGACATCAACCTGGTCGCCGCCGCCCAGGTCGACCTGTATTTCAAACGCAGCTACGCACGGGAGGCGATCCCGCCGGCGCTGCGTGCCAAAGTCCATCCGTACGGATTGAACTATGCAGTGTATGCCGACGGACGCGATGTGTTCGAAATCGGCCGTCGGCTCTTCTTCGAAAAGGACGCCGCCAAACGGATGAAGGCGCTTGTCCGCTTGACGCTAAGCGGGTTCGAGATGTCGGCCGTGGCGCCCGGCTTCCGCGCAACGGTCGGCCAGATGAGCGCGCCGCCCGACCGGCTTCAGCCGCCGCGCGTGCTGTTCATGGCCCGCGCCTGGGACCCGACCGACGACCCCGCTCGTCCGGCGGAGAAGGCCGAGCAGCGGCGGCAGATCAACGAGGCACGCGCCGCGTGCGTCCGCCTGCTGCGGAAAGAATTCGGTGCGGCCTTTACCGGTGGCTTCCGCCACACTCCCTACGCCCTGACCCACCACAAGGATGTGCTGCTCCCGGACGATCGCCTCTCGACCAAGGAGAACTACATCCGGTTGCTGCGCGAGCATTCGATCGGCATCGCCACCACCGGGTTGCACGAGTCGATCGGCTGGAAGCTGGCCGAATACGTGGCGTTTTCGAAAGCCATCGCCGCGGAGCGCCTGTGCTTCGAGGTGCCGGGGGAGCTGGCCGCAGGAGACAACTACCTCGAGTTTGACTCACCCGAGATGTGCGTTGAACAAACGCTGCGTCTCTTCACCGATCGCGAGCTGCGCGAGGCGATGATGGAGCGCAATCAGCGGTACTACGAGGCCAGCCTGCGGCCGGACGTACTCGTGCTGCGCACGCTGCGCATGTCGATGCCGGGACGATTCCCTGAGGTGGCGCAAGTAGCGGACGCGTGAGACAGGCCTGGGCGCAGGGCGCACCGAACCGGGAATGGCCGGGACCCGCATACGCGGGTCCCGTTTTCTTTCTCGACCACAGTCATGTGTGTGAGGCACACATCAGGCCGCGGGCGCTGGACTGGCCGCCGGCCGTGGTGCAAAACGAGCGCGAGTGAGCGTATGCAGGAGTAAGAAGCCCATGATGGCTATGGCCGAGATGCCTGCGCACAAGACCCAGATGAGTCGCGGATCGAAGTTGTCGAGGATGATGCCGGCAGCCCACGGGCCAATCGCAGAGGGGACTTGCCAGCACAGCCCAAAGACGGCCATGTACCGCCCGCGCATCTCTTCCGGCGCAAAGCGGGCCACCAGCGCTTGCGAGACCGGCATGACGATCATCTCGCCGAAGGTGATCAGCAGCATGGCCAGTGCGAAGAGCGGCAGCCCGGCGATGAAGGCGTACATACCGAAGCCGAGCGTGTAGAATGCGGTGCCCAGGGCCATGATGAGCATGGGCGGGTAGACCCTGAGCTTGCGCGTGATCCAGAATTGCAGCAGCACGACCGTGGTGGCATTAAGGCTCATCAGCAAACCGTAGACCCGCGGCCCGGCGCCGTGCACGTCGCGTAGGAAAACGGAGAAGGTGGAGTAGAGCTGCAGGTAGACCAGGTTCATGAGGATTGCCACCAGAAGGAATCCCACGTAGGGCGCATCGCGCAGTGCCGTGCGGTAGCCCATGAAAGTCTGAGCCATCGACTCCTGGCTGGCCAGATGGGCCGCCTGCGGGCGAGTCTCCGGGATGAGACGAAAGACGATCGCCGCGGTGATGATGCTGCACACCGCATCCAGGACAAACAGCAGCAGGAAGGAACGCGTGGCCAGCAGCCCGCCGATCGTCGGGCCGATGATCCACGCCATGTTGGCCACCACGCGCAGCATGCCAAACCCCTCGGCGCGCTTTTCCTCCGGCAGGATGTCCGCAATCATCGCCCCGTGCGCCGGGCCGGCCACGTCGGAGAGCAGGCCGACGACGACGGCCAGCACGTAGAACACGCGCAGCTCGCCGACCAAGCCCATGGCGATCGAGCTGACCGCCGAGAAGACCAGGCCAAAGAGAATCATCGCCCGGCGCCCGAGGCGATCGGTGAGCGCCCCGCCGATCATGTTCCCGACGAACCCGGAAACGGAGAATGTGGCCAGCAGAATGCCGGCCTGGGTCATGCCGACCTCGAACTTTTGTGTCACGTACAACGTGAAGAAGGGCATGATCAGCGTTCGCCCGACCACGTCGATGAAACTGGCGCCGGCCACGACCCAGAATTTGGAGGGGTATTGGTGATAGATCTCGGATACACGCTTGAGCATTCGCCAACCTCACAACCTGGGAGCCCGGAATGGCTGTACGCGTGGGCGAGGGGGGGCCGGAAGCCGCAAGGCTGCGGCGCTCGGGCCAGGGCAGGCGCGAATCATACTCGAATATCCAGATTCGCCGAGGGGGATTTTTGAGGATGTTGGCAGGGTTGTCAAGCCGATCGCGCGCTGCAGTCCTCTTCGTCATTCCCAGCGCGCGTCATGGGTCGTATTCCGAGCGCGCGAAGCTAGCGAGGAATCTCGGCTGGCGATAGCAGGCAGGCCGCAGGTGCCAGAGAGGAGACCTCCGTTGGTGCCGAGATTGCCGCGTCACAACGCCCCGCGCAGCGGGGGCATTGTTCCTCGCAACGACATTATCAGGTTGAGGAAGAATGCGCTACCTCGTCCCTCCCCCGGGTTGACTCTTCCACATTGAGGCTCCGATATGCCGGCGGAGCGGAAAGGGGTGGGGGTGAGCGCCGGACATCCCCTATTCCGTAAGCTCCCAGAGGAATCCCGACATGCGGGAGCCAGCAAGTTGCTGGCGCAGAGGGAAGTGACCCCGTGGAGCCGCGAGTGCCCTAACGCTTCGGGTCGCTGGGCGTCGCCTCGAGCAGCGAGAGGTGGCGGTACTAGCTGTGGTCGCGCCGCCGGCGCGTTTGTTTGATCAATTGCTGCGCCGCATCCGCCAGATCGGTTGTCGCCCGGCTTGTCAAGATCCGAGAGACGAGCTGCTCGACCGGCAAATCCTCGTCGGGCGCCGGTCTCATATCGGAATCGGGATGCAGATCCTCAGGCATGCCCCCCTCCTTCGATGATGCGCCTAGCCGTGGGCTGGCGGGACGGTCGCGCCAAGCTCAGCGGCCAGGCCGTTGATCGTTCCCCTCAGATTGCGCTTGTCGAGAAAGCTGTCGAGCATTCGCGCCCCGCTCAGCCCGCTGATCAGTGCGGAGGCATAGACCGTTGGCGGCTCGGGGTTGGAAAGGCCAAGGGCCCAGAAGGCAAACGCAGCCAGGCTGCCGATGATTGCGTTGCCGACCCAGCCCAGATCATAGCCGTAGGTCCCGTCGGGCAGCTTCACCTTGCGCGGACGGCGCAGCACGCCGCCCAACAAGGCATTGCCAACGCCCCCAAGGAATCAGGCGACGATCACCAAAACAGGCGTCCACGTGTCCAGGCGCATGTCTCACCTCCCTCGCCATGGTCTTGCTGTTTGTTCCATCGTGTACCAGAGCCCGGCGGTCGCCAATCAGGATCCGGGCGATGTGTGAATCTAGATTGAATTGCAGAGCTCATTTGTGGGTCGCTGCGGGGGTCCGGGGACCTCAGCCGGTGCCCGCGGCCAAGCAGGTGTAATATCGGCAGGACGCCGGGGGCGCGAGGCGCCCGCGAACTGGCATGCGGCCACGCCCCGGATGATGCGCCCGGCGATCCCCTGTTCGCGGAGTGCGCCAGTGGCCGATCGCCTCCCTCGACGCGCCAAGCTGATCTATGGATCGGGCGACCTCGGATTCAGCCTGACCTCGACAATCGTCGGCGCATACTTCGCCATATTCCTCACGGATGTGGTCGGCGTGTCGCCGGGGATTGCGGCGCTGGCCATTTTTGTCGGCCGCTCGTGGGACTACCTGAACGACCCGCTCATCGGGCACATCACCGACCGCACGCGCACGCGCTGGGGCCGGCGGCGCCCATTCCTGTTGTTCGGCGCGCTGCCCTTTGCAGCGGCCTTTGCGCTGATGTGGTTGCGCCCGCCGATTGCCAGCCCATGGGGCCTGGCCGCGTACTACGCCCTGGCTTATGTGCTGTACGACGCGGCGGCGACTTTCGTCTACATGCCCTATTTTGCGCTGACGCCGGAACTGACCAGCGACTATGATGAACGCACCTCGCTCACTTCCTTCCGTATGTTCTTTTCGATCGTAGGCAGCCTGATCGCCTTCACCGTCCCGCTTGCCATCGTTGGTCGTTTTTCGCCCGAGAATGCCTCGAGCGTCCTGCTCATGGGTGCGGCGTTCGGGCTCGTGAGCGCCCTGCCGCTCATGCTCGTGTTCTTCGGCACGCGGGAGCGCGAGGCGTTCATGGAGCAGGCCCAGCCGACGCTGCGCCAGTCGCTGCGCGCGGCGGCCCGCAACCGCCCCTTCATCTTCAGCGTGGGGATCTTCCTGTTCACCTGGGTGGCCATAGACATCTTGCAGGCGACACTGCTCTACTTCGTCAAGTACATCGTGGTGCGCGAAGCGGAGAGCGACCTGATTATGGCGACTATTTTCGTGGTGGCGCTTTTCGCGCTGCCGCTGTGGACCTTCGTCAGCCGCCGCTGGAACAAGAAGCGGGCTTACGTGGCAGGCATCGCCTTCTGGGCGGCGGTGCAACTCGTGCTGGTGACGCTGGGGCCCTCCTCTAGCTTGGCCTTGATCCTCGGCCTGTGCGTGCTGGCGGGCATCGGCGTGGGCGCCGCCCACATTCTGCCTTGGTCGATCCTTCCGGATGCGATCGAATGGGGCGAGCTTGAGAGCGGTGAGCGCCACGAGGGCATGTTCTACAGCCTGGTCACGCTGGCGCAGAAGGTGGCCTCGTCGATTGCGATCCCGCTGGTGCTGCTCGTGTTGCAGGTCACGGGATACGTACCCAACAGCGCAGCCCAACCGGCGGGCGCGCTGGCCGGCATCCGCATCGCCGTGGGGCCGATCCCAGCGGCGCTGCTTGGAGGCGGCATCCTGTTCGCCCTGGTCTACCCGCTCGGGCGCGAACGCTACGCCCACCTGACCCAAGAACTCGAGGCACGCCGCCAGGCGCGGCGCGAGGCATCCCATGACTGACATCGAGATTCGAGCGGTGGTGAGCGCACGCGAGCGGCGCACCTTTCTCACATTTCCGTGGCGCATCTACCGCGGCGACCCGCTGTGGGTGCCGCCGCTCCTGCCCGAGCGCGCGAAGACGATCGACCCGCGAAGTGGCGCGTTCTTCTTGCGCGGCCAAGCCGAATTCTTCATCGCCTGGCGCGCGGGCCGGCCGGTGGGCACGATCTGCGCAGCGGAGGACCGCGTGACCAATGCCCAGCGCGGCAAGCGCGACTGCATGTTCGGCTTCTTCGAATGCATCCAGGACCAGGCGGTGGCCTTTGCCCTGTTCGACCACGTGGCGGGCTGGGGACGCGCCCGCGGGCTGGACTCGCTCTACGGGCCGTGGAACCTGGACTATGAGGATTCGTATGGCGTGCTGCTGGAGGGGCGCGACCGGCCGCCGGTCCTTCTGTGCGGCCACACACCAGCTTACTACCAGCAGATGCACGAGGCTTATGGGTTCCGGCCGGCGCGCGGCGACAACCTGGCCTACCAGATACAACTCGACCACGACACGCCCGCCCTGCAGCTCATCGCCAAGCTGGCCGAGCGCATGCGGCGGCGCGGCACGATAACGATTCGCCATGCCGACCTCGCGCATTGGGAAGACGAGGTGGACCGTCTGATACCGCTGATGAACGCGGCGCTGGCCCACCTGCCGGATTTCATCCCCTGGCAGCCTGAAGCCTTACGAGCCACGCTGGGTGCCTTTCGCCAGATCGCGGATCCCGAACTCGTCCTCTTCGCTGAGGTGAAAGGGCGCGTGGTGGGCTGGTTCCCGGCGGTGCCCAACATCAACGAGGCGCTTATCCACGCCAACGGGCTGCGCTACCCGTGGGACTATGCGCGCTTGGCCTGGCACATGCGCAGGCGGCCGAGGTGCGCCGCCATCAAGAGCGGGGTGGTGCTGCCCGAATACTGGGACACGGGCGTGAGCGTGTTGCTTTTCGACGAAATGGCGCGCCGGCTGCATGCCAAGGGCTATACTTGGGCGGATCTCTCGCTAACCTCGGACGACAACCCATACGCGCCGCACCTCATCGAGCGCGCCGGGGCGAGGGTCTACAAGCGCTACCGCGTCTACCGCAAGCCCATTGCTCCGTGAGCGCACAGGTCGGCGTGACGGTCTGGCCGGACAGGGGCGCAAACCCGAGAACCCGGTGCCGCCGCCCGGCTAGGGCCGCGGCGCTATTCGAAAGGACAACCGATGGACACGCACTGGGACAACTTTTGCACGATGAGCATCGTGCACTTCATGGCCTACCCCAGGACCATCACCGGTGAGGGGCCGATCGCCGAAAGCATGGCCAAGATCGCGGCCGACACCTTTTTCGGCGGCATCGAGATCACCCACATCAAAGCCCCGGCCGAACGCGAGGCGGCGCGGCAGGTGCTCGTGGCTTCGCATATCGGCGTAGGCTACGGTGCGCAGCCGGCCGTGCTCCAGGGCAAGCTCAACCCTAATAGCCTGGATGAAGCGGAGCGCGCTGCGGCCGTGACGGTGCTCAAGACGCGCATCGACGAGGCCGCCTGGTACGGCGCCAAGCGCCTGGCCTTTCTCTCCGGTAAAGATCCAGGCCAGAAGGACCGCGGCGCGGCACTCAAGGCGCTCGTCACCTCGACCAAGGAGCTGTGTGCCTACGGGCGCGAGAAGGGCGTGGCGCCGACCTGCGAGACATTCGATCGCGACGTGGACAAGAAAGCGCTCATCGGGCCAAGCCCGCTTGCGGCGGAGTACGCCGCGGCCGTACGTGCGAGCTTCCCGGAATTCGGCCTGATGTATGATCTGAGCCATCAACCGCTGCTTTCCGAGCACTCGGAGGAGGCGCTGCGTGAGATCAAGGACTTCCTGGTGCACATCCACGTCGGCAATTGTGTGACGACGCCGGGCGCGCCCGGCTACGGCGACATGCACCCGCGCTTCGGATGGCCGGGCGGCGCCAACGACACGCCCGAGGTCATCGAGTTCATTCGCGCGTTGTTCGCGACCGGCTATCTCAAAGCCGGGCGTACGCCGCGGCCGTGGATCGGGTTCGAAGTCAAACCCCTCACGCCGGAAGAAACACCCGAACTGGTCATCGCCGGCGCCAAGCGCGTGTGGCAAGAGGCCTGGTCGCTCGCCTGAACGGTTTGATTCATCCGCACGATCCGGCCCGTGCGCGGGCCGATCATCGCACGAGAAGGAGTGCACTATGGATGCAGCTCGAGAGGAGCGCCTGGCCCAACGCTACAAGGACCTGACCTCCCATTTCGCGTACTGGGAGCGTACCAAGGACCTGGTCGATTCGCTCCTCGACATCACGCTCAACTACCGCCAGAGCGGTCACCCAGGTGGCTCGCGCTCCAAGGTGCACGCCTTCCTGGTCACGCTGCTCAGCGGGGCCATGCGCTGGGACATCCGTCATCCGGAGAAGCGCTTCGGCGATCGCTTCGTCCTGGTCGGCGGGCATACCATCCCTCTCGTCTACACGACTCTCGCGGTGCTCAATGAGGCCCTGCGGATAAAGCAGGCTCAGACCCGCGACTCTCGTTACGCGGTGCCCAATGCGGCCGAGCGCATGCTGGTGTGGCAGGATTTGCTCGCCTTCCGCCACCGGGGCGGGCTCTCGGGCCATGCCGAGATGGAAGGCAAGACGCTGTTCCTCAAATTCAACACCGGCCCCTCCGGCCACGGCGGCCCGGCCGCCGCGGGTGAGGCGCTGGCGCTCAAGCGCGCCGGAGCCGAGGGCGTCAAGGTGTTCGGGCTCGAGGGTGAAGCGGGCCTCACGCCGGGTGCTACGCACGAGATGATGAATTCCGCTTGGGGCCTGGCGCTCGACAACCTGTATCTGCTTGTCGATTGGAACGACTACGGCATCGACGACCACCCGGTGAGCACGGTGGTGTACGGGACACCCGAGGAGTGGCTCGGCTCGCATGGCTGGCGCGTGTTCGGCGCCGAGTTCGGCAGCGAGTGGGGGCCGATGACCCAGGCGGTGGTTTCGATGGTGTGGGGCGAGAACCCCGGCCGAGTGCCCTCCGCTGCGTGGTTCAAGACCCGCAAGGGACGCGGCTACCTCAAGTACGACAATCCGTCGCACGGCTCGCCGCACAAGATAAACGACGACCTGTTCTGGCAGATTCGGCGCGAGTTCGCCGAGAAGTACGGCGCCACCTTCACCAATATGGGTGGCAAAGCGCCCGGCGAT
>CAYGXJ010000131.1:0-42732 GCA_964353865.1 uncultured Anaerolineales bacterium
GCCAGCCTGGCCGAGGCGAGGAAGGCTCATCGCCGTTCCCGTCCTCAATGGATTGAACCACGACTACCGGCGTGCTATGTGAGTCTGCAGCCGTCCGAACAACTTCGGACGGGTTTTCGGCTAGCACAGGCCAAGCCAATACGTGAACAGCATCAGTGTCTTCCTCCGAATCCGAAAACGCGCGACCGCCGCCTGCCCCGCCGTTCGCTGCTGTCCCCTGTCGGTCCTCTCCAAGTCAGGCTAGTAGGGCGCACCTTTCTCTCTACCCCTACGCTTTGTGTCTGATGTTCCTCGTGGGAACCGAGCGTATGCAGCACCGCGCGGAACTGGACTTGCCGCGTTCGATGAGGTAGCATGGACAAGTACTCTTCACCGAGGACTTCTCTGCGCCAATCCTCCAAGTCACCTACGGTATTGGCAGGCGCCCAGGATAGCGGTCAGCCAGAAGGCAGCCTGACACGAGGAGACCTGATCTGGCGAGCGCACGGTGTGCGAAACGATCAGAAGTGAGTCGCTTCATTCGTCGAATAAGCGACGGCGTCATCGCAGAGGTTCAGGGAAGAGCAAGGCATCTGGGTGATCTGAGAGTCGCCCCATTCACAATAAAAGAGCCCGCCGGCGTGATGCCGGCGGGCTCGTGCGTGCCGTGCGGGGCCGCCCTAGCGGGAACTGGTCTCGATCAACCCGAAAGTCCCATCGCGGCGCCGATACAGGACATTGACCTGGTTGGTGCGCAGGTTGAGGAAGACAAAGAAGCTGTCGTGTCCAAGCAGTTCCATCTGCTCGATGGCGTCTTCCTCCGACATGGGCACGAGCTCGAAGGCTTTGCGGCGCGCAATACGCGTTCCGCTCGGGGCACCTCGCTCGGCTCGTTCGGGCTCGGCGACGCGCGCGGCGCTGGTGCCGTCACCGCGTCCGCGGTGGCGTTTGCCCTTGTACCGTTCCAGGCGCCGCTGCAATTTGTCGAGCGCCGCATCCACGGCGGCAAACATGTCGTCCGAGCGTTCTTCGGCGCGCAGCAGAACGTTGGGCCCGCGCACGGTAATCTGCGCCACCTGGCGGTCGGCCGCACTGCGCGCACTCTTCACATGCAGCAGCTCCACCCGCGCTTCATCCAGCGCGTCCAGGTAGCGCTCGAGCCGCGCCACCTTCTTGCGCACGTATTCGTCGAGGCTTGCCGTCACCTCCATATCGTGGCCTTGGATTTCAACCTGCAGCGTCATGCTCACCTCCGGTTGTGGGCGATGGCAGGCAGCGCGCGTGCGCCGGCCTCCAGCGTCGCCCCCGTCGTGCACACCTCATCCAGCAGAAGAATCCTCTGGCGGCTCACCTCCTGGGCGCGAAATGCGCCGGCCACATTCAAACGGCGTTCGGGGAGCGAGAGACCGACTTGCGAGGCGGTCTCCCGTGACCGTTTCAACAGGTTCTCGCGAACGGGCCGCCCAATCCTTTCGCCGAAGGCATGCGCAACGAGTGCCGCCTGATCGTATCCACGCTCACCCAGCCTCTGCACACCGAGCGGCACCGTAGCGATCGCGTTCACCCGCCATCCCAACCCGCCTCACAATGGGAGCAGCACCTCGTCCATGGCTTGCGCCAGCCCAGGTCGCGTCGGTATTTGAGCGCATGCAGCGCATCGCGGATGGGCCCGTCGAACAGGGCCGCTGAGCGCACCGCTCTCAGGTCGGCTTCGTGAATGCGGGTGTGGCCGCCCCCGATCGTAGCGCCCCGCAGCGGGGTGCCGCTCCGCGCGCACAGCGGATCGCGCAGCCAGGTGATACGCACCTCGCAGGCCGGGCAGATGCGAGCCCGCCATCGCCCACATGAGACGCAACGCGGGGGAAGAACAAAATCCAGCCCCACCCAGAGCCATCGGCGGAGCTGGAACCGTGTCTGCTTTCGATTGTTGGAGGCGCGGCGGCCTCCGGCGTTCCCGTTCATCCCCCCGTGAGGATCGCTCCCAGTTGCGACTGCATGAGAATCATTCCGGCGGGCCCGAGCAGCACGATCATGATGGCCGGGAAGATCAGGAACACCAGCGGCAGCATCATCTTGACCGGTGCCTTGCGCGCCTGCTCTTCAGCGGTCTGGCGGCGCCGGATGCGCATCTGGTCGGCCTGGATGCGCAGCACGCGGCCCATGCTGACGCCCAGTTGCTCCGACTGGATCACCGCTGCCACAAAACTGGTCATCTCGGCCAGGCCGATGCGCTCCGCCATGTCGCGCAGCGCTTCGCGCCGCAGCTTGCCCAGGCGGACTTCCTGCAGCACGCGCCCGAAGGCCAGCGCCAACTCGTTCTCCCACTCCTCGTTGACTTTGCCCATCGCCGCATCGAACCCCAGCCCGGCTTCCACGCATATGGTTAGCAGGTCCAGCGCATCGGGCATGGCTTTGCGCACGCCATCCTGGCGGCGGCGGATTCGGCTCTCAAGCCACAAGCGCGGGAAGTAGTAGCCCAGCACCGTGAACACGCCCACCAAGAGCAGCGCCAAGTACCATTTGGGCGCGCCCGGCCCGATCACGAACAGCACCAAGGTGAGCCCGCCGAAGAGCGCCGAGGCCACGATCTGCAGCGCCCAGAAGACCGTCGGGTCCAGCCCGGCCGGGTTGCCGGCCATTTCCAACCGCTTGTGGATAAGAACCAGGTTGGCTTTGGGAGTGAACTTTACAACAAGCTGGCCGATGCCGCGCAGCGCCGGAAGCATCACCCGCTCCTGGAAGGGTTGTTGCAGCTCGATCTCTTCCAGGGAGATCGGCTTGTCGCGCCCGGCGTATTCCGCCAGGCGGGACTCGAGCGGATCCCCCGAGGCTGGCAGACGCATGCCGGCGTACACCAGCGCGCCTGCAATCAACACCAGCGAACCGAGCACGATGGCGGTTAGCATGGTTACACCTCGATCGAGGCAATCTTCTGCACGGAGAAGAAGCCCAGGAAGATCATCAACAGTCCGGTGATGACCATCGGAATGCCGCAAATGCGCGTGGCCGGGTTAAAGAACTGCATGATGTAGGTGCGGTTGACGAAATACAGGAACAGCGCCAGCACGAAGGGCACCATCCCAATCATGTAACCGGTGATGCGTTGCTGCGCGGTGAGAACGCGGATCTCGCCCTTGATGCGGATGCGCTCGCGAATGGTAAAGGAGATGGTATCCAGGATCTCGGCCAGGTTGCCGCCGACCTCGCGCTGGATATTCATGGCCGTCACCATCAGCTTGAGGTCGCCCGACGCCACACGGCGCAACAAGTTCTCCAGCGCCACCTCGAGCGAGATGCCCAACTGCATCTCCTGCACCACCCGCCGCATTTCGAGCGAGGTGGGCGAGGGCATCTCCTTGGAGACGGCCTCCAGCGCCTGCATGATCGAATAGCCGGCGCGCAGGCTGTTGACCGTCAGGTTGACCATGTCTGGCAGTTGGGCTTCGAAGGAGTGCAGGCGGGCCGACTGGCGACTGCGCACGTAGAAGATGGGGATGAACAAGCCGCCGATTCCTGCCACAAAGGAGAAGGCCAGCGCCCGGGCAAGAATCCCACCCACGATTCCCACGCCGACGCCGGAGATGATGATGGCCGCGATGTATTCGGCCGGGCGCAGCTTGAGATCGGCGCGTGCCAGATCGCGCGCCATATTGCCGAACAAGCGCGAACCCGAGAAGCGCGCCTCGAGGATGTCGGCGATCGGGCTGGCCCGCTGGCCGGCCACCACCTCCTCGCCCGTCACGACCACCGCCGGGGCAGAGGTGACCTCGCCCAGGCGCTCCTCGACCACCGTCTTGCGGCCACCTGCCAGCATTCCGACCGCCATCAGCACCACGGCGGCGGCAGCGAGTATTCCGGCCAGCATTCCGGCGTTCATGCGGCTCCCCTTACACGCGAGACTAGTAGCGGATCTTTTCGCCGATCCCGAAGATCGAGGGCGACAGGCGAATGTTGGAGGCCTCGATGCGGTCCATGAACTTGGGCCGCAGACCGGTCGGGCGCAGGCGGCCGATAATGCGGCCGCCCTCAAAACCGGTCTGCTCAAACACAAACAGATCGGTCATGGTAATGACATCGCCTTCCATGCCGTGAATCTCGGAAACGTTGACCACCCGCCGGGTGCCGTCGCGCAGGCGTTCTTGGTGGACGATGAGGTTGATGGCCGAGGCCACTTGCTCGCGAATGGCGCGCGAGGGAAGCTCCATCCCGGCCATCAGCACCATCGTCTCCAGACGCGAGAGAGTATCGCGCGGGCTGTTCGAGTGCAGGGTGGTCATCGAGCCGTCGTGGCCGGTGTTCATGGCCTGCAGCATGTCGAGCGCGGCGTCGTCGCGCACTTCGCCCACGATGATCCGGTCTGGGCGCATGCGCAACGCGTTGACCACCAGGTCGCGGATGGTGATCTCGCCGCGGCCCTCAATGTTGGGCGGGCGCGATTCGAGCGAGACGACGTGCTCCTGCCGCAACTGCAACTCGGCCGCGTTTTCGATGGTCAGGATGCGCTCGTCGCCCGGGATGAACTGCGAGAGAATGTTGAGCAGGGTGGTCTTGCCCGACCCGGTGCCACCCGAGATCACCATATTCATGCGCGAAATGACGCACGCCTTGAGGAACTCCATGGCCTCGCTGGTGATCGACCCAAAGCGCACCATGTCCTCGACCGTGATCGGGATGCGGGCGAATTTGCGGATGGTCAGCACCGGCCCGACCAACGAGATGGGCGGGATGACCGCATTGACGCGCGAGCCGTCGGGCAGGCGGGCATCGACGTACGGGCTGGATTCGTCGATGCGCCGGCCGAGAGGCGAGACGATGCGGTCCATGATACGCAAGACGTGCTCGTCGCTCTCGAACAACACGTTGACCCGCTCAATCTTGCCCTTGCGCTCGACGTAGACATCCTTGTGGCCGTTGACCATGATCTCGGTTACGCTGTCGTCGGCCAGCAGAGTCTCCAGCGGCCCGAATCCGAGGATCTCGGCCACGATGGCTTCGAACAGGCGGCGCTTCTCGGCCCGCGAGAGGACAATGTTCTCCTCGGCCAGGATGCCTTCGAAGAGCTCTTCAATCGTCTGGCGCACTTCGGCGGTGCGGTTGACGTCCATCGACGGGTCGAGTTCGGTGAGCAGTTTGTTCTGCACGCGTGTCTTGAGGTCGAGCAGGCCGCTATCGCCCTGGCCCCCGCCCGGCTTCAGCCGGTCGCTGGCGCGGATGGCCTGCAGCCGCGAGGGGGCGAGGTCCTCCGGTTGAGGCGGCGCCGTCTGGGCCTGCTCGTATCGCTTAAGAAGAGACACGGTCGACTCTCACTTTCTACCTAGCACCCTCAGCGCGGGCGCAAGATGCCCGTGCGGATGGGTTTCTTTTCTTCTTCGGGCGCGGCCTCGCGCCCCTCGGTCAGGCGAACGCGCAGCGTCTGCGCCAGCTCCAGCACGGCCCGCACCAGCGGCCGCGTGCGGTCGCCCATCATAAACGGCACCCCCTGGTTGGTGGCCTGGATCGCCGTCCGCTCATCGAATGGGAGCTGCGCGGCCACCGGCTGCTTGAGGTTGTCGGCCACCGCCTCGGCCGTGATACCGAAGCGTTTGTCGACCCGGTTCATCACCAGCATCACCTTGCCCAGGTACTCCAGCCGCTCGGCCACATCGTAGAACAAACGCACGTTCTTGATGGTGGGGATGTCGGGCGCCGCCAGGAGCACGATCACGTCGCTCTCGTCGAAAATACTCAGGGTTACGTCGTCCAGCGTGGCCGCGGTGTCGATGACCGTGTACTGATAGGTCTGCGCCAGAAAGCGCAGCAGACGCTTGACCTGACCGTGACCCTGCTGCACCGTCTCGCTGTGCTCCGGGCTGGGGGGGGCCGAGAGCACGCGCAGCCCCGTGCCGTGCGCCACGAGCACGCTGTCGATCACTTCCGGGTCGAGCTCCACCGACTTGTCGGCCAGGTCGGCGATGCTGTTCTTGGCTTGCAGGTTGAGGAAGACGGTGGCATCGCCGTACTGCACCGAGGCATCCACCAGCACGGTGGGGGTGTCGGCCGTGTGCAGCGCCAGGGCCAGGTTCACGGCCACCGTCGTCCGCCCTACCCCGCCCTTGGGCGAGTAAATGGTGATGACCTTGCCCGAGCGCTGGACGTGCACCGGCGCGGCAACCGACTCCACCGCGATCGACTTCTTCTGCTCGAGCTTGATGGCGATTTCGCCGACCTTGCGAATGGTGGCGATCAGCTGGTCGGCCGAGGGCGGCTTGGCCAGGTAGCCGCGCGCACCGGCGAGCATTGCCTTCTGCATGTAATCGGTGTCGCTCTGCACCGAGAGCATGATGATCTGGGCGAAGGGCACTTCGTCCAGCACCTTCTCGGTGGCCGCAATGCCGTCCATGTCGGGCATGTTGATGTCCATCAGGACGACGTGCGGTTGGGTCTGCTTGGCGAGGGTGATGCCCTCTTTCCCGGTGCGGGCGGCACCACAGACTTCGAGATCGGACTCGAATTGCAGCAACTTGCGGATGCTCTCGCGCGTCTCCGCGAAGTCGTCGACGATCAGGACGCGGATCTTGGTGGCCACAGCCCTATCACTTAGCCGTTATTCTGTCCCCGGGAAGTTCCGGAATGAAGAGCTGGTTGGTGAAATTGGCCTGGCCGTAGGGCAGCTTGGGCGGCAGCGAGATGTTGCGCTCTGTGATCAGGCGCTGCAGATCCCAGCTCGGCAGGTCGAGGGCGGAGGTATCGCCCGTGGCACGCAAGGCAAAGGAGAGATCGCCGCCGGTCTTCATGATCAAGTTGAGCGCCAGGGCTTCTTGCGGAAAAACCTCCAGCACGATGATGTCCGGAGCGGCCGATACGCCGCCCGCCGGCGTGGGTTGAGCCTGCGGCGCACCCACGCCCTCGGCCGCGATCGCCTGCGCGGCGGTCTTGCTCGGGACGGTGCCCACCGCCAACACGCGCGCATCTGGGATGACGATCGCGCTGACAGGGCGCGCGCGCTGGGCCTCACTGGGCACGTCGTAAGTCGCCAACACGGCATTCGAAAGCGGCGCCTCCGAGAAGTTGCGCCCGCCCTCCACCGTGTCCACTTCAATCTTGCCTTCCGCGGTGATCGAGAACACCTGAATCTTGTTGGGCATCGAGGTTTGGAAATCTGGATCGAGATCGAGGAAGAGCAGTGTGCCGATGACCGCCACATGGTCACCGCGCTGCGGGGCAAAGGCCACCCCCGCCAGCCGGCTCATCGGCATGGCGATCGCCAGCTTGCCGGGCGCCATGTCGAGGGCCATGTCCGACCCGGCCACCGTCTGCCCGGCCAGGCTTTCCGTCACCTGGGTCGAGAAGACCGGCTCACCGCGTTTGATGTCGAGGCGCGCGCGCAAACCCACAATGGTGGTGGGGTCCGACACCAGACCTTCCAGCCGGTACAGGGTGGGCCACGGCCCGAGGGTGATGTTCTCCTGCGTCACAAACGTCCCGGCCGGGATGTCCTGGGCGGCGAAGACCACCGAGAAGACGTCGGTCGGAAGCTGGGGCGTGGGTGTCGCATTGCGCGTCGTGCTCGGCCTAAACTTGGTCCACGCAAAGACCAACCCCGCAACAATGAGTAGGACTAGGCCGATGATGAGGAAGAGGCGGCGGCGCATGAAGACCTCCTAGGGCGTGGGTCACATCCACCCTGCCGATAGGCTTTCCGACGCGGCCGGCAGGGGCTGGGCTAGAGCGCAGACAAAAGGGAAATCCGTGGACAAGTGCGGTGGTTATGATACCTGGAACGCCCGGGTTGTCAAGCGCAGCCCCCTTCAGAACCGCAAAGGGCCTCGCCGCATGGGAGGCCCTTTGCTGACGTCCGACGCGACTGCAATGTGCTTAGATGTTCGTGATGATGTTGCTAAACACGTTGCCGATGGCCGGGCCGAGCAGCGAGAGGATCACGATCACCACCACCGCTACCAGCACCAGGATCAGCGCGTACTCAACCAAACCTTGGCCTTTCTTCATGAAGCGCTTCATTGTCTTTTTCTCCCTCAACAGGACCTCACAGGGGTAAGTCCTGTCGACTAAATGGTGAGGCGGGTGCGAACCGGCTAGATGTTGGTTACGATGTTGCTGAAGACGTTTCCAATGGCCGGGCCGAGCAGGGACAGGATCACAATCACGACAACAGCAACCAAGACTAGAATCAACGCATATTCAACAAGACCCTGACCCTTCTGCTGGAACCTCTTGAACATGGTTTAACCTCCTTTCATTCTGGGCTCGCTCGTTCAGGTTGGCCACATTATAGACCGGCCCCCTGCGGATTCGCCTTGCGAATAGCTTACCGAAGGGGTGCGAACCCGCCCGCCGGGGAGCAAGGAGCGTGCCGCGCGACCAGCCCGTGGCCCCTCCTTTAGAACCCCGCAATGACATTGCTGTACATGTTGCCGACGGCGGGCCCAAAGACAGCCAAGATCACCAAAACCACAATGGCGACGAGGACCAGTATCAATGCGTACTCTAACAAGCCTTGGGCTCGAAGGTGGTTCTGCCTCGGCAACGCAACCACCCCCCTTCCGTCCTGGATTTCGCCTGCCCCGCGACAGGCAGGCGAGGGAGACACCTTCACAATAGACCCTGACGCGGCCCGGCAATTAACAGATTGCGTGCAATTTTCTGGCCAAGTGCGCCGCGTTCTGCCCTAATCGTGCAGGATTGGGGCCTCAATGATGGCCCGCGTGCCGAGCCCTTCCTGCCCTTCATATTGGAACGTGCCGCCCAGCATTTCCACCCGCTCCTTCAAGTTGCGCAGCTCGTACGGGTCGTCCTCCCCCATCACCTTGGGGTCAAGAACCTTGCCGTCGTGCTCGATGATGATGCGCACCCGGTTCTCATCCAGGTCGAGCATCGCCTTGACCTTGCTGGCCTGGCACACGTCACGGGCCACGGCCACCAGCTGTTGGATGGCGCGAAAGAGGATCACCTCATAGTGACTCGGCAGGCGCTTCTCCGTTCCGGTGAAGATGAAGCTCAGGTCCTGGCCGCCCTTCTCTTTCATCGCGTCCAGGTAGCGGCGCGTGGTCGGCGCCAGGCCCAGGTCGTCCAACATCATTGGGCGCAGGTCGAAGATGAAATCGCGGATGCGCTGGAAGGAGGAGGCCGCATTGCCTTTGAGGGTGACCAGCTCCGACTTGGCCTGGGCCGGGTCGATCTCGAATAGACGCCCGGCGATCTCCACCTGCAGGATGAAATTGGCCAGCACCTGCGCCGGGCCGTCGTGCATCAGGCGCGAGAGGCGCAAGCGTTCGGCCTCCTGCGCTTCGACCAGCCGCACCAGGAAGGATTTGGGCGCCGCGGTCGTTGCCCCGGCTTCCGGCTTGTTGAGCTGCAGCGTGTCGAGCACCGCCTGCAGGGTCTTGCCGAAGCGCACCAGCACCTCCTGCTTGGTCTGCAGCCGCTCCAGCTCGCCCCCGGTGTTGAACAGACGCTGTTGCGCGTCGAGCGCGGTCTCGTACGCCGCGCGGATATCTTCGCGCGGGACGGTGTCGAACGCAGGCTGGATTTGCTTGAGGCGCGTCGAGACGGCCGCCTGGCGCTGGCGCAGCTTCTCCACTTCGCCGCGGTTCTGCTCGACCAGCAGGCCGATCTCCTGGGCCTCGCTGCGCACCTTCTCCAGTTCGGCCGTGAGCTGTTCGACCAGGGCCTCGAGCGAGCCTTCCGGGGGCGGAGCTGCTTTTTCGGTCATCGTGCCTGCCTCGCCAAGCTAGAGTGAGCGCCGTCCGCGCGCGGCACTGCCGCCGGCGGGATGCGCACCGATTGACCCTCGTGGCAAAGTATAGCACTGCGGAATCGGCCGGGCAACGCGCGGGCTAGGGCCCGATGCGCTCGGCGCAATCGCCTGCCCAGCGGTAGACTTGCATGTTCTCGCCGCCCAGCGCCGGGCTCATCGAACCACCGCTCGAGAATACCGCCTGGCATCGCGCTCCGACCTGGGGATACAAAGCGGGGAAGGTGACCAGGTAATCGCTGCCTGCGTGCGTGAGGAACGGCGCCAGCTCGCGTGGGTCGCGCAACACAGCCAGCGCGGCCGTGCTTGTCAGCCCGCCCAGGTCCACCAGCCGGCGCTGACCGTAGTACCCGAGCGCGCCGATGTCGTGTGCGGCAATGACCGCACCCTCGGGCGTGTGCGCCTCGACCCAGCGCGCCGTCGCCACCATCTCTTCGTCAATGAGCCCTACATCGCGCACGTACGCACGCCCACCCAATACCAGGAAGGCGAGCCCAACCGCGCCCCACGACAACCATGCAGCGCGCACCAGCACCCTGCCGGCCAGGCCTGCCCGCCTGCGGATCCACACCGTGCGCAACCCGGCCGCGCCGTAGATAAGCGCGACCGGGATGACCGGAATAAGATAGCGCCCGTGCTGATACGAAACCGGCAGGCGCGCGGTGTAGGCCGCCACGTGAGCAATCATCCACGCCAGGGGCGTCAGCCTCTCCCAGCGCCGCTGCTTCAGTGCCGCGTAGACGGCCGCCAACATGAACGGCGCGAGCACGACCAGCGGCCCGGCCAGGATCGCCGCCGCCAGTCCTCCAGCGCGCTGCACCCATGCCTCCCCGCGCAACACGCCGTACTCCACCTGCTTGGCGTAGAACGTGTTCGGCCAAATATCTCCGCCGAGAATTCGATTGAATGCGAAGTAGAGCAGAAGCGAGATCAGAGGAGGACCTAGAACGGTCACGCCCCGCCACACGCGCTGCCTTTGGCTGCCTCGCGCCAGCGCTGCGCCCAAGCCGAGAAAGGGTAGCGCCAGTATCGCCTCCGGGCGGATCCACACACCGGCCGCAGCAACCAGGCCCAGCCCAATCACTTCTGTCCAACCGGCGCCGGCCTGCGCCTCGAGGCGCGCGAGCAACCACCAGCACGCCATGAGCCAGGCGACGAAGAGCGGAATCTCCATGCCGGAGGCTGCGGCCCAAACCAGATGCCACTCACCCAGGAGAACCGCCGCGCCGAGCAGGCGCGGGACGCCGAGTGCGCGTTCTCCCCACGCCCCACCCAGCCAGGCTGAAAGAAGACTCAGCCCAATGCCCAGCCCGATCGGCCACCCGGGCAGCACCAACCGCAGCGCCTGGCCCGCAGCCATCAGCACCGTCCACAACGGCGAGGTGGAGCCCGCCGAAACCTCACCCGCGGAGTATGACCACGTGCCGCGCAAGGCGAGGCTGCGAGCGTACGTCTGATGGATGAATGCGTCATCGAGCGGGAAGCCGCTGAACCCGGCCGCGCGGGAGGCGGCCACATAAGCGAGCGGCGCGGCCACTCCCAGCGCGAGCAGCCCGCAACCGATTGCCCACTGGGCGCGCGTCATGGCCGGGTCACCCGGTAGATGTCCAAGGCGCTGCCCGGCTCCTCGCTCGTTCGGCCCATCGGCGTCATCCAGGCAGGGTACTTGCCATCGCCAAGGAGACCCACGAGATCGCTCGGCAGATTGCGATCGACAATGAGGTAGGTCACTGCGTAGCGCTCCGCAACCTCTTGCAGCGCCTGTGGTCCTCCTTGGGGGATGACCACAGCGGGGAGCTGCGCTTGATAATAGAAGCATGGCGGGTTGTTGACCGCCACTACCGGTGACACACCACCCTCGGCCCGAATCACTTCACCCGCCTGGCGATAGGCCTCGTCCTGCCGCGCCCAGGTTGTCCCGCCGCCTCCGAGGCCGAGCGCGCGGCTCGCAAAGAGGAACAGCGTCAGGCCGAAGACTAACACCACGGCGGCGGCTCCAAAAACCGCCTGCGCCTGGGCGACCACCCAGCCGCGCCGCCCGGCCAGCCACTCCACGCCCCGATCGAGACCGTGCGCGCCGGCGGCCGCCAGAAGCGGGATGAAGGCCGCCGAGGAATGGAAGTATCCGCCGCGGGCACCCGGCCACGGGAAGGCGATCGTCATCACAACGAACAGCGCAAGCAGATACCCCACGGCGAGCTGGACCGCGCGCCGGGTGCGCATGTGCCATAGCCCGGCCAGAACAAACGGGGCCAGCACCACCCAGCCCTGCACGACGAACAGCGTTTGCACGTTCTGCAGTAGTGCCGCGCCGCGCGCACGCACGATCGCGCGCCACCCGCTCGATAACAAATGCTGAAGGCCAAGATCCGCCGCAGGGTAATGGAAGAACTCGTCGTACCCGGTGAGCCACAACGTGCGCAGCCCGCCCCCCGGCAGCCAAGTACCCAAAGTCAGTTGATTGCGCAGGTACCACGCGCCTGTCACCGCCAGGTAGCCGAGCACGATCAGCGCAAGGGCACGCGCGCGGCTCGAGGAGCCTGGGCGCACCTGAGAACTCGCCTTGGACGCGGTGCGCCGCGGCCACCCAATCCATACGTATCCCAGCACCACGGCCAGGAACAGAAGGCCGTCCGCGCGCGTGAGGTGGGCCAACCCAAGCAACGCCCCGAGTGCGAGCCACAGCCAACTCCGCGGCCGGGTCAGCACCTCGCCGGCGATCATGAAAACCCCCGTGCCGATCAGCGCATAAAGGATGAACCCATCGGTTGTCGTGAGATAGGCGGCATAGAAGCCTGTGAACGCCGCGAGCATGCCCGCCAGGACCGCCTGGCGGGCATTGGCCAGCAGGCGCCAAGCCGCCCACCCCGTCACCGCCGGCAAAATCGCCGCGAGAATGATGAAGAGGACTTGCGCTCCACGGAAGTTGAGGCCGGCCAGGCGCATCCCCGCTGCCGCGACAAGAGAGGGTAGCGGCATCCAATAGACGTGACTGGGATGCGGCAGGCCCGCAGGGTCGTCGAGGTAGTTCCACAGGTACGGGTCGCTCCAGCCTCTGCCGCTGGCCAATGAGTATCCGCCGTTGTAGGCATAGCAGGCATCCATGTAGCCGGGCTGAGTGATGAAGCGCGATTGTGCAAGCGCGGTCAGCAACCCGACCGCGCCAAGAACAACGAGCCACCACCGCATCTTGTTCGTCACGGCACCCCTTGGGCCTGGATCGCTCAGCTCATTGCAGGGATCGTCTCTGGTTATCGGTCTAAGTGGCGGGTGGAATGAGGATCACCGAGAGCTCGTCCGCGGCGGCCGTCTGCCAGCCTTGCTGCCGCAGCAGCGTCACCAGCGGCGCGTTCGGTTCGAGCAGTACCACGCCGATCTGCCACCGCTCCAGAACTTCGCGCCAGTTCGGCTCGCCGCGCACCGCGGCCAGATACTGAGTGAGCAGATCGTCGTCGTGCAGGTCCGTGCGCCCGTCGACGAAAACCGGATACTCGGGCAAAGCCCAGATGAGATAGCCGCCCCAGTTGTACGAATTGAGCATTCGGCCAAGCGCCGGATGCGCACGCAAGTAGGCTATCGCCTCAACCGGTTCCGTTCGCGCCACCTGCTGCTGGTTGAACAGCGGGTCGAGCACCGGCAGCGCCTTGGCGGCCACCGCCACAAACCCAAGCATCAGGAGCACCACGTTGAGCCAACGCATGCGGGCGAGGCCCGCCCGGTTCGGATCACCTTTGCCCCACGAAGGCGCCACGCGCTCGAGGATCTCCTGGGCGTGGCGCACGATGATCGGCGGCGCGACGAGGGCGAGCAACGGCATGTTGCGACCGGCCAGAAAGCCGGTGTAGGCCACGCCGGTGAACAGAATGAAGTCCGCCGCCGCCAGGCGCCGCCGCGAGAACCCGATCGCCCCCAGGCTCAGGAACAACAGCCAAAGGAAGGGTTGGGCCTCACGCGTGTGGAAGTCGGGCGACTGCCATTCTTGGATATACGCCCGCAGCGCACCGATACCGACGGTCTTGAAGGGGTAAGACAGCATCTCGTACCCGAACGGGTTGAGCCCGACCGCCACAGCGCAGGCCAACCCAACCCCCGCCAGCATGGCAGTCGAGCGCCACGCGCCACGTCGCTCAGCGCCCGCGGCCAGCAACCCCTCCACGCCCACCCCAATCATGGTGAGGGCGATGAAGATGAACCCGATGGCGAAGCCTCCGTGCAGATTGACCCACAGCGCCGTGAGGGGGGGCAGCAGCCACAAGCGGTTGCGGCCCTGGCTGCGGAAGTCCTCAAGGATCCAGGCAAAAACCGCGGCCAGGAGCAGCGAAAGGATCTGCGGCCTGGCGCTCCAGTAGACGGCGGAGGCAATCGCGGCCAAGAGAACGATGAAGCTACGTAAGAAGGCGTCCCCGCGCGTCGCTCGGTAGACGAAGATGAAGGCCAAGGTCACCACGGCCGCGGTGAGCACGTTCAACCCGCCCGCACCCGCGGCCCGGTAGACGACGTACAACAGCAGCTGAGCCAGCCATCCCGGATAGTGCCAGGGGCTGCCTGACCGCGTGAATGAGAACGGATCCTCACCCAGCAGCGACCCGTGCTCGATCATCCAACGCCCGGCCCCCAGGTGCCACCACGTGTCGGAATCAAGTGACACGCGCAGCGCCATGGCGAAGATGGCGAGCACGGCGAGCAGAGTGACCAGCCTGCGTGTGGTCAAAGGGGGAATCCCGCGGCGTCAGGTCCCGGGCCGAAAGATGTCAATGGCGTGCAAGGAAGGCGCTTCGAATTCCCTACAAGAGGTGCAGCGCTTTTTCGTACGCTTCGTAAGCTCGCTCGAGTTTGCCCGCACGCTGGCACGCGTCGCCGAGGGTCTGCCACAATTCCGCAACCAGCGGTTTGCTCTCAACTGCGCGCTCCAGATCGGTGGCGATTTGTGCGGCGTCGTCTCCCCCTTCGAGCACACGCTGATACGAACGAACGGCCTCCTCGACTCGACCGGTATTCATCTGCAAACGCGCCTCGGCGAGCAGCGCCTCGCCCTCCACGTGAGTCAGGCGCGACGGCTTGCGCTTGGGCGCGCGCCTGGGTTTGGGCTTCGCCGCGGGCGCAGCCGCCCGCAATACGGCCGCCGTAGCTGCAGGAGGCGCCGGCATAGGCATCGGCTCAGGAGTCGGCAGCTTGGCGACCGCCGGCTCACGCGGAACCCAGGTCCCGGGCTCAGGTGCAGCGGCGGGCAACGGCTCTTCGCCCGTCTCGGGCGCAGGCAACGGCACAACGCGGAGCGACTGGGCCGAGGGGGGCGCGGCGGGTGCCGGCGGCCGAACGGTCGGCGCGGGTGCGCGAGGAATATCCGCCCCGATCCCCGTCGGAGCTTTTTCCGTCGGGCGAGGCTCAGGCCTGGCACGCGCGGGTTGGGCCGACGGCACAGGAGCCGCGGCCGGCGGAGGCAGCGCCGTGCGCGGAGGCTCCGCCTCACGCGATGACGGCTCGCCCGCCACTGGGAAGACGCTGCTGACTTCGCTTTCCACCTCTCCCATCGCAGCCTTGATCCAATCCGGAGCCGGCATGTCACCCGTTGCGGGCTCGCCCATCGGCGCGGGCGCGGCCGCACCTGCGGGGCGTTCTGCCTCACCCGCCGTCTCGTCCGTCGGCTGGCCGGGCACTGCGGACTCTCCTGTCATCGACCGCATCCATGAGGGAACATCACCCTCCGCAGGTTCAGAAGAGGGCGCCTCTTCTCCTTCACCGCCCGGGGTATTCTGCCCAAGCCAGCGCGAAATCGTATCGCTCGCCCCCGGCTGGCGTTCGTCGAGCCAGGCCGGCAACTCCGAAGCCGGCTCGGGTTCGGCGATCGGCTCGGCTGCGGTCTGCGAGGCGAGTTCAAGCAGCCAGCCCGGCGCTTCTCCACCACGCGGCTTCTCGGCCTCCGCCGGTGGAGACGCAACAAGCTTCGGGATCGATGGCGAAGGCTGGTCTTCCGCACCTACCGGCTTCAGCCAATCCGGCATGTCGGCGCGCGCGGGCGCTTCCGCCGCGGGTTGATCTTGCGCTTCGGGTTCTGGCACTGGGGTGGGGATAACCCGCCCTGCAGCCTTCAGCCAATCCGGTATCTCGCCGATCTCAGCAGGTGTCTCCTCGGTGGCCGGGCGCAACCATTCCGGCTTTTCGGTCTCATCATGTTGGGCCGATTCAAAGGCTTCCGACTTCAACCAGGCGGGCGCCTCCATATCGGCCGGGCTCGAAGGCTGGGAGGGCAAGCGCTTGAGCCACTCGGAGCCATCGCCTTGAGGAGTTGCCGCAGGCTCGGCCTCCGGCGAAGTTCCCTCCTCCGGCAACGCCGACCCCTGAGCAACGCGCGCCGCCAGCGGCGCCGTCCCGGCGGCCAGGTCGGCATCGTCCTTCGTGGCCGCGGGCGGTTCCGGTTTTTCGTCGCGCCACAGCCCCGCGCCCTCGTCCGCAGCCAGCCACGAGGGTCGCTCGGGTGATGGGGGTGCCGCTTCGGGCTCGGCCGTCCGCTTTTCCCCGTCGGCGAACGGGATGAGCGGCGCGATTCCGCCTTCATCTTCGCGCTCGCCTGCACCGACCGGCTTTAGCCAATCCGGCAAAGTGACATCACCCGCAGGCGACCCATCATCGACAACGGCTCCGCCCTCTTCAAAGGGAGGCGATTCGGGAGCCTTCTGCGCCTCTGACCTGAGCCAGTCCAGGTCGTGTGACCCACCGCCTCCAGGCATGGGCGCGGCGCCGGGGGTGGCTGAGAGTTCGGGGAATTCCTGCGTGTGCGGGCTGCTCGATGGCTCGGGGGCTTCCGCCTGCAACCAGCCGGGCAGGCGGCCCGCCGGATGGGCCTGCGGAAGAGGCTCCGCCTCTGGTGACTCCGAGCCAACCCAACCGGGCAATCCCTCCCCGGGGACGCTGAGACCCGCGTCTTGTTCGGCAGCCTTCAGCCATTCGGGCGCATCGCCAACATCCTTGGCTTCCGCCGCGGCCATTCCTTCCGGCTTGAGCCAATCCGGGTACGCACCCGGGCCAGACTCGCTCTTCTTTTCGGCTGGCGCCTGACGCAGCCAATCAGGGATGTCTTCCTCCGCGGCAGCAAGAGAGGTCTCCGGTTCATCCGGGCCGAGGAGTGCGTCAGCGCCCGCGGCCCCCACCCCCAGCCCCGACCCAGCTTCAGACATCCAGTCGGGGGCCGGCACCAAGCCCGGCTCAGCATCCTGCATGAATGGTGACTGGTGGCTGCCGGGCGCGGCGCTCTCGAGCCAATCGGGGATCTTGGTTTCTTCGCCGCTGCTTTCCGCAGGGCCAAGACCCAGGCCTTCCTTCCACCCTGGCGGCGGCTGAGAACCGCTGGGCAGACCCGGCTCCCAAGTGAGGCGGGACAGCGTCACGGCGCCGGCGGCAACCTCCGGCATGCGTCCATCGTCCGTCGGTGGGCGCACGCCGCGATACGGATCGAGCAGCGAAAGGCGGCGGAAGACTTCCTGCGCTTCCGGTTTGCGACCCACGCGCCAAAGGATCTGCGCTTGGATCTGGTTGGCCTCAACACAATAGGGGAGCTTGCCGAGGACCGCATTGCAGATCTCGCCGGCTTCCGCGGCCTGTCCGCTCTGCGCCAGCGCCGAGGCGAGCATCACCTGCAAGTCCGGACGGTCCGCGTCTTCTTCGAGGGCAGCGCGGATCTCGGCCACCGCCTGAGCAAAGAAGCCGCCTTTGATGTACATGCGCGCCAGGGCGGCGCGCGTCAAACGAAGCCGCGCCGGCTCGACTCCGTCGCGCCGTCCGCGCAACCGGCGGACTTCCTGCTGCACGGTGGGGTTGGACGGATTGACTTCGTGCGCGCGCTCCATATGCCAGATGGCCGCGTCGAGATTGCCCGAATCTTCGCGCATGATGGCCATGGCCACATGCGAGAGAAAATCGTCTGGGATGGCGGACAATACGCGCTGGAAGATGTCGGCCGCGTCCGCATGCCGATTCTGCTCAAGGTATGCCTTGCCGAGCAGCCGGTAGGTCTCGACGTGCTTGGGATAGCGCGCGAGGATGTGCTGGCTGTGCGCGATCGCCTCGTCGAGGTGACCGTGATCAATCAGGTCCTGGACTTCCTGATTGTAGGTGCGAAGGGCAGTTTCAGCCATTTATTCGTCCGCAGTCAGTATGCACCAACTCACGCGAAACTGCAACCCGCATGGCCTTGCCGACCGGCACCTTAGAACCCATGCCACGCGCGAAGCCGGTCCAGCCAAGCGGCGAGGTCGGGTTCCGCATGGGGAGAGGGACCGTGAGCTTCAACCGGGCACGGCCGGCCGACCAGAGCGGCTAGCGTGGCATGGATGTTTTCGAAAAGGGCTTGGGGGTCATACCCCCCCTCCAGGGCCAGCACCATCCGGCCTTGGGCGGCCTCCCGCGCCAGGTCCTGCAACGCGGCCGCCATCTCGTAGAAGCCCCGGCCCGAGAGCCCCAGCGTTGTTATCGGGTCGCGCCAATGCGCATCATACCCTGCCGAAACGAAGATGATGTCGGGCCGAAATGAGCGCGCCAACGGTCGGATCATGACTTCCATTATTCTGGCATAGCAGGCGTCGCCGGCGTAGGCCGGCAGAGGCAGGTTGACCACCCGGCCGCGCGCCTGGGGCGCCTCATACTCGTATCCACTGCCGGGATAGATGCCGCCCTGGTGGGTGGAAAGATAAGCCACGCGCGGTTCGTCCTGAAAGGCGGCCTGCGTGCCGTTGCCGTGATGCGCATCGAAATCCACGATCATCACGCGCTGTATCCCATGCGCCAGGGCATCCTGAACGGCGATGGCCAGATTGTTGAACAGGCAGAAGCCCATGGCATGGCCGGGCTCCGCATGATGCCCGGGCGGGCGGACGATGGCAAAAGCCGTGGTGACCGCGCCCGAGAGAACTGCGCGGGCACATTCGATCGTCGCGCCGGCTGCTTCAACTGCCGCCTCAAAGGAGCCGGGGGCGACGTAGGTAGGTGCGAAATCGATGATGGCTGGTCCTTGCCGCGCCGCCCCGCGCACTCCGGCCAGCATGGCCGGGGTGTGGACCCGCGTCAGTTCAGCCTGTGTGGCGGGCCGCGGTTCAATCCAGGTCAGGTCTTCGGCGATGGGCAGCCTCCGCAGCTTGCCAAGATGCGCGAAGCGCTGCGGGCATTCGGGATGGTCCGGATAGTCATGGGCAAGCGCAGCAGCAATCGCGCAGGCAACCGGCACGTTGGCCTCCCGGGCAAGCAGCAGTGCCTCTGATCGATTATACAGGAGCGGCCGGCCGGTTCGCGCACGAGGTGCCGACCGCTCCCAGCGACCCGCGGAGCATTGACCCGGCGTGCGGCATTTGCTATCCTAGCCTCCACATGGAGCCGCGCCACACACACCCGGAGGGCGACGACGATGTTTGCAGCCACAGCCGACCCCGACCGCCAGCGAATGGATATCGTTTCCAATCAGGCGCTCACACCCGACGATTTCGCGCAACTCGTGGCGAGTGTCACCCGCGAAGCAGCCCGCTTGAAACCCGGCTGGGTGGCGGCCGTCGACTTCCGCGGCATGTGGCTCAACGATTCATTCATTAACGAACACTTTGGCAAGCTGCAGACCGCGCTTCTCGCAGGCAAAGCAGGCAAGATCGGGACTTTGCTTGACAGCGACGCGCTGAAGATGCGACTGTGGCAATCGGGCGTCGCCAGCGGATCCAACATGGTCACCGAGCGCTTCTTCGATGTCGCGAAGTGGGAGGCGTTCCTCTCAAGAAGATGAGCGGACCCCTCGCCGCCGTTTGTCATCCTCGCCCACCCCCATTCCCCTCCACGCGCCGATGCCGCCCTTCCCGCCGACCGTCCCACGCGATCGATCAAGAAGTGTGCTGCGTTCCTCGGAGCCGAGTTCTCGGATTTCCCCGTGAGTGCTGGTAGGCTCCGAGCCGTCTGGCAGCCCCACCTGCACCTCGCGCCTTGCCGAGTAATCACCTCGGGATAGACCTCCCTAGCAGTGCCGAAACGTTGGTCGCGATATCATCGCGCACGTTTCGGAAGGCGGTCATTACCTCAGCCTCCGATCCGCGAGCCTTGGCTGGATCCGGGAAGTTGAGGTGAACGCGGTTGCCCGTCCCAAGCCAAAGCGGACATTCCTCTGCCGCCGAGTCGCATACCGTCACCACAAGGTCAAAGGACAACTCCCGCATCTCGTCAACCTGCTTCGATCGTCCCTGGTGCTCAATGCCAATCTCCCGCAGCGCCTGAAGAGCACGCGGGTCAACCTTGCCGGTCGGCCACGTGCCAGCACTTGACGCTTCCCATTTCCCCGCATATCGCGCGGTGACGATGGCTTCGGCCATCTGCGAGCGTGCCGAATTGCCGGTGCACAGAAAGAGGACGCGTCTTATCATTTGCGAGCTCCCTTGCGGGCACTGCGCCCGACCCTCGACATGAATGGACTACTCAAATCCGAGCTGAGAACATCCGCCCGAGGTTTAGTGACCCAGGAGCGCGTGAAGCGCCACCTTGCGATCAAGCATCGCCTCGGCGTTGTCGAGAACCGTGCACTCTGTTATTGCGTGCCGATCCTGGACCAACCCAAAGGCGAAAGCCATACAGGTCGCCTCGCCGCACGCTTTGCAGTTGGTTTGGGGGAGAAGGGCCCAAATGTCGAGGGGCCGCGGCGCCCGCCGCTGGCCCGTCGCTGCCACGAGTTCCGCGCGATGCTCCCAGGTGGCGTTGATGGCCTGGGTCAACGCGGCCAGGAGTTCCATCCCCTCAGAACCATCCGCGACCTGTGTGATGCTCACCCGCTCGGGCTCCACCGCGATCAGCCCTGGTTGGCGGCGGAGCGTGAGTGAGAGTGTGTGAGGGTTGTAGATGATAACGTTGGGGAGTGTGGCCAGGTAGGGAATCACGTCCGCCAGGCTGCGCGACGGCGACCCGACGACGATGATCTTGCCCGGCTCAGCCAGGCAGGGCAGAGTCCGCTCCAGGGCGATCGACTCCAGGAAGGCCGTGCTCATTCCTAGAAGAGCCCGCCGTGAACCCTTCGGATGCCCGCACCGGGCACCTCGATCATCACCTTTCAGCCCCCCTCCAGCAGATCGCGCGCCGTGCCGTTGAGATGCGTCTTGAGGAAGGCCAGCGCCCCCTGGGCGTCATCATCCATGAGGACACGCATCAATTCGAAAACGTCCTCATCCTCCAGCACCAAGCTCATGGCCTTCTGCATTGCGCTTTCTCCATGCTCAAATTATCGGCCGGGTGACGACGAGCGTCCCTCGAGCCGAGTCAGGCCCCATTCTCGGGCAACAGTCAACGCGTCCCTCTCTTCGCGCACTCCATGCACAAATCGGTTGGGCGGTTTGTCCTGTAAGCCAGTCCGCAACCGGGGCAGGTCACTTTGCGTAACGCGTCAGCGCGCTGGGCCGGCACAGGGCGCTGTTCGGGCGGTAATTCGGCAAACGGGTCTAGCCCGCAAGAACATCGTTGATCGGAGTCGACCTTTGGCGGGGTCTGTCTGTCCGCTTCCTGTGGCTTCGGCCGCGCTGGAGTGCCCATCGGTCAACCTCCCTTCCCAATCGAGGGCGCCTCGATCACCATCCCCTGCAGTTGGGCGAGCTTCCCTGTATAGCGTTCCTCCAGAATCACCGGGCAGTCTGCCAGCGCCTTCTGCGACGCACCCAGCTTGAAGGCAAAAGTCTAGCAGGTCGGCTCGCCGCACCGCTTGCAGTTGGTCAGCGGCAATAGCTTGTAGAGCGCCATGGGTGCCGGGCGTTGATGCGTGTCGTGATCCGGCGTGATTTCGGCGCGTCGCTCCCAGGTCTTGTTGACCAGGTCAACCAGGCCCCGCAACTCCCGCTCGGCCTCTTCTCGGTCAGCCGCATTGCTGGTCGCGATCTCGTAGGCGTGGAAAGCGATGTTGTGTCCGCCCTTCTTCCAGGTGAGGGCTTGTGCGGATGGCAAGTACACTGCCCCTCGCAGCGTTGCGTTGAGGTACGGCAAGACATCCCCAACGTCAACGGTCAGGCGCGCCCTGGCCGCATAGCGCTCGGCCCCCGGCTCGCAAGGCGGGGTAAAGACCTCCACTTCGAACCGCTCGATCAACACGGGATCTCCCTCAGTCTGTCCCACGCCAAAGGATGGACACAGCGGGGATCAACAGCAGCGCAATGAAACCGACCAGTATCGCAAGATCAATCTGCACCGAACCTAGCGACCCGCCGTTGAAGCCGGCGCACAGCGCCTCGCGCCGAATTGCGTCATGCGTCGAACCACAATTCGCGCACCCTGTCCGCGAGCGGGCACAAGAGGCCGAGGAGTCTGTGGGGCGATCTTGCCCGTTGCCGGTTGTCGAAGCTCCCTCACCTCAAATGCCCTCCGCTGAGATTTGCTCGATCGCGTCCATCGCGTGGGCAACATATGTCGAGCCCGGGCCGCCGCCCATGAGCAACCCTACTCCGATCGTTTCGAGAAGCTCACCGCGCGTGGCGCCGGCGGCCAGGGCGTCGTGCGCGTGGTAGGCAATACAGCCGTCGCAGCCGACAGCGATGCGGATCGCCAGAGCCATCGTTTCCTTGACCTTGCCACTCCGCGCTCCATCTTCCACGGCCTTCTTGTGCATCCGCGCAAAGCCGCTCATCGGGCCTGGGATCTCGGGTCCCTATTGCGCCAGGCGCGCTTCGAGAAGGCGGCGGGTTTCTGGATAGTTGGCTGCCATTGGACGCCTCCCGCATGGGAAGGTGATGCCCGACACGATTGTGCAATCGCCCGCAGTCTGCTTGCCACACCCGGGGGAGGCGACCGCGGAGATTAGGCGACGAACTCAATCTGCGGATCGATGACCACCTCGGATTTCACCGAATTGGCCACCAGGCTGTATTTCTGCGCTGACTGGAGCGCCCGGCGGGCGCGGGACTCCACGGCCTTGCGCTCTTCACCGCCGAGCGAAATGCGGATCACCGGCCGCAGGCGCAAGTGACTGAAGGTCTCTGTGCGATCCAGCTCGATCAGCTTGGTGCCTTCCGCCCGGCAATCGTAAGAGAGGAGCGTGATCTTGAAACGCTCGGTCGCCCAGATGAACATCATCATGACGCACATGTTGGCCGCCGCGACGAAAGCGTCTTCGGGTGTGAATACTCCGGGGTGTCCCTGGGCGTCGGGGGGCGCGGAGAAATCCATCTCCGGCCCGTTGCCCATCACGAGGCGCCCCCAGTGTTCACCTTTCCAGGCGACCGTCGTGTGGTAGGTCGCCGTTCGGCTCATGGGCTCACCTTCTCCGCCTGACAATACGCGGCGTACTCCCGCAACAGCGCCTCCTCGTAGGCGGCGTCCGCGCCATCAGGGATAGGGTTGTAGACGCGCACCAATTCGAGCAGCTCGCGACCCGTGGCGGCAGTCGCACCTTTTCCCCGCTCCCGCAGCTGCGCGAATATGAGGGGCAAGGCGGCCAGGGTGACCTCCCGGCCATCCACTTCGATCTTCTGAACCGGGATGGCAATGGCGCAGGAACAGGTGGCCTGTCTCTCCTCCCCGGGGACTGTCGCAACGGCGCCATCCACGAGTTCACCGCTGCGCCGGTTCCAGCGCTGTTCGAGAAGCGTGTCAACCTGCTCCGCCACCCGCGCGGCGGTCATCTCGACCGCCTGCATTCCGGCCTGGTCGAGTTTCCGGCAGCCATGCGGCTGCTTCAATCCACTCTCAGACACGAGCTCGCTCACCACAATGCTGGCCGCAGGTTTGCCGGAATACATCTCCGTGGCCCGTGCTGCACACAGCTTCTCGCAGCCGTCGATCGCGATTGTCGGGTAGAAGCGAGCGAAGGCGCGATCCCCCTCTCCCCCGGCCAGGAAGAGCGGCAGGCAGATGGTGACGGTCTCGTCGGGACGTAGTTGCTCCAGCACCTTGAGCGCGGCCAGACGCGTTACCGTTCCCTCAGCCAACTCCTCCCCCGAGCAGGCCACAATCCCCACCTTCTTCTTCGGCAGGTCAACCACGCTTGCCTCCTGCATTCAGGTCATCAACGACCTGCGCTGCTTCCTCCGCCAGCGCGCGGGCAAGCTGGCGACCCGGCTCGTTGAGTTCGGCAATCCCCTGAGGTTTGAACTGGCGATAGCGGCGGTAGACATCCAGCACGGCGAAGTCCTTGGCCACCGTGCCCCCGCTCTCCTTCACCATCTTCGTCGCGCAGGCCAGCTTGCAGCCATCGATCGAGATGGCCGGGCTGGCGGCCACGGCCGCCCGCGCCTCGGCATCCCCCAATACCAGAAGGGACAGCGGCACAAGCTGTGCCGCGTCCGGACGCAAGTCCTCCGTCAGTTCGTAGGCCGCCTCGCGGCTGACCGTACCGTAGCTCTTGCCAATGCCGCTGCACGGCACGATCACCACTTTCGCTCGAGGCGGTGCTGCCTTTTTCCCATTCATGGCTTTTTGGACTCCTCCTCGGCTTCCTTTTGCATGCGCCCGAAATACGCCTGGGCATCCAGAAGCTTCCGCGAGTCGGCAGCCCAGTCTGCCGGCTCAACCACGGCCAACCAGCCTTCCCCGAACGGGTCCTGGTTCACGACTTCGGGCGAGTCGCTCATGGCCGGATTGCTCTCCGCAACCTTCCCGCTCACCGGGGAGGCGATGCTGAGGTTGACCTTGATCGATTCGATGAGGGCCACCTCGTCTCCCACCGCCAGCGTCGTTCCCACCGGTTTCACTTCAGCGAAGGCCACGTCCCCGCTGCGCTGCTGCACGAAATCCGAGAGGCCGATGCGAACACGGTCGCCCTCCGGCTTGGCCCATACACCTTCGCTGTTGTACACGCGATCAGTGGCGACCCGGAAGGTGAACTTGTCTACGGTGAATTCCAGGAATTCCGCCATTCTATACTCCCTACCTAGGACGCCGGCATGATCAGAGGTGTCTTGTAGTATCGCCTCTGGAGCCAGAAAGCCACGTTGACCAGCCCAATCATGACCGGCACCTCGATCAGCGGGCCAATGACGGCCGCAAAGGCCACACCCGAGTTGATGCCGAACACGCCCACCGCGACGGCAATTGCCAGCTCGAAGTTGTTGCTGGCCGCCGTGAACGAGAGGGTGGCTGTCTTGGAGTAATCCGCGCCAATCGCCCGCCCCATGAAGAAGCTCACCAGGAACATGACGACGAAGTAGATCAACAGGGGAATGGCGATGCGCACGACATCGAGCGGGATGCTGACGATCAGTTCCCCTTTCAAGCTGAACATGACCACAATCGTGAAGAGCAGGGCGACCAGGGTGATCGGGCTGATGCGCGGGACGAAGACGTTGTGATACCACTCCTTGCCCTTGAGGCGCACCAAGATCAGCCGCGTGAAGAACCCGGCCAGGAAGGGGATGCCCAGGTAGATGAAGACACTCTTCGCAATCTCTCCTATGGTGATGTCGACGATGTTTCCCGTCATGCCGAACCAGGTGGGCAAGACGGTGATGAAGACGTAGGAATAAACGCTGTAGAACAACACCTGGAAGATGCTATTGAAGGCGACGAGGCCGGCGGCATATTCGCTGTCGCCCTTGGCCAGCTCGTTCCACACGATAACCATCGCGATGCAGCGGGCGAGGCCGATCAGAATCAACCCGGTCATGTACTCCGGATACCCGCGCAGGAAGATGACCGCCAGGCCGAACATCAGCACCGGCCCGATGACCCAGTTTTGGATGAGCGACAAGCCGAGCACTTTCCAATTGCGAAACACATCGCCCAGTTCTTCATAGTGCACTTTGGCCAGCGGCGGATACATCATCAGGATCAGGCCGATGGCGATGGGGATGTTGGTTGTGCCCACCGTGACAGCGCGGTTGGCGCTCTGTACGGCTGTCGGAAAGAGAAAGCCCAACCCGACACCCAGGGCCATCCCCAGGAAGATCCACAGCGTGAGGTAGCGGTCGAGCGTGGAAAGACGTTTGGCCACGCCGGTAGAAGGGACTGTCATTCGATACGCTCTCCTTTCCGGGAGATAGGGGCTAGGCGCTCTCGAGAGCGTTGGCCAGCCAGGTCGTCACTTCGGCCGGTGTGGGAATGCGGCCCGCGCAGACGAGCTTTTCGTTGATGACCAGGCCCGGCGTCGAGAGGATTGGATACTTCTTGATCTCGGCATAATCGGTGACCTTGACCACGGTCGCCTCCAGGCCGAGGCTGCCAACCGCCTGCCGTGCCGACGCCTCGACCTTCTTGCAGTTTTCACACCCCGGACCAAGTACCTTGATGGTGAGCATGTCTCCTCCTTGACTGAAGGGGCGCATTGCGCCGTTCGATTTCCGAGCGTCCCCTTTTGCGTGTGGGCTGGCCGACTGACTCGTGACCCTCCAACCTGACCTATGCATATAGGAGCGCTGCCTTCGACCTACCGCGTCGCAGGACCCCCATCACCGATGTGAGAGGGCTAAGTCTGGCAAGCCGAGTGACACCGCTCCACAATGTGGGCTGCACGTGCCGTGAATATGGGATCCTGGCGTGAATTCAAGCCCGTAGGAGTCGGCCCAATTGACCCTCAATTCCTTGACCTCACGGTCGCCACATCCGTTGCGCAGCTCGGGCACTTGCATGGGCGGGGCTTCCGGTCTTGGCGCCACCCAAAGGCATGCTCGCCTCCCCCCTGAATTCTCCAGGCCAAGTGCAGCAGGTCGAGCACTTTGGGGTCCGCCAACCGATAGTAGACGTATCGGCCCTCCCGCCGAGAGGTGATTACGCCCACCTCGCGCAACGCCATGAGCTGCTGCGAAATGTAGGCCTGGCGTTCTCCGAGGATTGCCTCCAGATGGCACACACACGCCTCTCCTCGCCCGATGGCCAGGATGATCTGCAGCCGCACTTCTGGACCGATGGCCTGGAGGACACCGCTGATCCTTCCCGAAACCGCTTCTGCGCCACGTGATGTCGTATTCGCCTTCATGAATGTATTATCCACCCATATTCAGCCTAGCGAATATGACATTCGTCCCCTTTGACCAGGCGGGAAAGCAGCTGATTGATCTTCGGCCCTACCGCCGGACGCGGAGAGTGGCGCTCCACTCGGGTCCTGCAATGCCTACAGGCCGCATCGGCCATGACATGCACCAACCTGAGCGAAGGAGCCTGCCAGGAAGAACCGGACCCTGCACCGGCGGACGTGGAGCACGTGCGCCGTTTCGACGTGCGCGCCCAACGACTTGTGCAAGACGGCCCGAGCCAACTGCCCGGCCAGCCTCCCCCTTGAGATTCTCTGGGTTGCCCAGTGGAATCCGGAAACTGGCAACGATGGCGGCATCGATCACTCGCATGCCTTGCCGCCCTGTCAGGATGGCACGTGCCTGCATGTCAGGAGGTGGGTCGGCGCGGAGGATTGCCCGCCGGTATTCCAACTGAAGGGATGCGTCGCGGGCGTGGGGTCGGGTCGCCTCAACAGCTCGCAGGCATCGAGTTGATGGAGATACCTGGCATTGCGGAGCTGGGCCCAGAACAAGTCAGAACGGTTTGCGAGGCGGTGGCCGCGGGAGGGTAAGCTCGGGTCGTGTTCCGCTGGGATCTGTGGCACGCCCCGCCGGATGGGCTCGATGCGGCGACTCAACGTTCGGCCCTTCCCGCTGTGACGGCAGCGGTACTACACCTGCACCCACCGCAGGTGCGGTGTGGCCTCGGCTGACTCCTGCCGCCTCAACTTGGCTTCTCGGCCAAGGTTGCCATTTATCCTGGCTTGGCAACAGGTCTCCCCAGATAAGAACGCTGGCGGTCCCCCTGGACTGTCGGTCCAGGACAGGCCGCACACCTGCCCGATCTACCGTCCCGCATCTTGATGGCGTGGACTTCGTGGTTCGTTGCCCACCCTGGCCCGCGTGCCCTGGGCGGGCTCGTCCAGGCTCACGGCCTCCTTTCGGGTTCGCGCCCCCTGGCCCGTGCGCTCAGGGCGGGCTTGCCCTTGGCTACGCTGGGCCTGCACTGTGCGCAGGCACAGGGTGCCATCAACTCCCAGAGAGGACTCTCACCTCCCAAGTCAGCGCCCATGCTGGGCGTACAACACAAGACCGGCCGCATTGATGCGGCCGGTTTCCCTATTCCGTGCGAGGCGATTGAGGACTACGCGTTGAGCTGCTTGACAGGCCGCTTGCTCTGCCAGATGGCCCACAGAATTGCCACGGCCAGGGCCGCGACCGCAATCCAGCCCCCCACCCCTAGCTCCTTGTACTGCACGACGATCGGGGCGATGATCACCGAGACCAGGTTCACCACCTTGATCATCGGGTTGAGCGCCGGGCCGGCTGTATCTTTGAGCGGGTCGCCGACCGTATCGCCCACCACGCCCGCCTTGTGCCGCTCAGAACCCTTGCCCGTGTTCTTGGCCAGGTCGGACGGTTCATCCTCGATCAGCTTCTTGGCGTTATCCCACGCGCCGCCGGCGTTCGACATGAACACGGCCAAGAGCTGCCCGGAGAGGATGATGCCGGCCAGGAAGCCGCCCAAGGCCTCGACTTGCAGCACCAGGCCAACGATGATCGGCGACAAGACGGCCAGCAGAGCCAGACTGATCAGCTCCTTCTGCGCCGCAGCGGTTGAGATAGAAACGGCCTGGCGATAGTCGGGCTTGATCTTGCCCTCCAAGACACCCAGGCGGAATTGGCGACGAACCTCCTCCACGATCAAGGACGCGGCGCGGCTCACAGCCTGGATGGCAAAGGACGAGAAGAGCCACGGGAGGGCGCCGCCGATCAGCAGGCCGACAAAAACCTGCGGGATGGAGATGCGGATGCCCACGCTGGTCAGGCGCTCGACCAGCGGCACCCCCATCGCCTCCTGGACTTTGCTCACATCGACCAAGTAGGAGCCGAGCAGCGAGACCGCTGCAATCACCGCCGAGCCGATGGCCACGCCCTTGGTGATGGCCTTGGTCGTGTTGCCCACGGCGTCCAACTCCGCCATGATGCTGCGTGCGGCTTGCGTCTCGGGGTCCTTCATTCCGTGCCAGGCCATCTCGCCGATCCCGTTAGCATTATCGGAGATCGGGCCATACGAGTCCATGGCCACGTTATTCCCGGTGAGGGTCAGCATGCCGATGCCCGTCATGGCCACGCCATAGAGGATGAAGGTGACCTGCTGGACGCCGTCCATCCCGGGAATGCCGCCGAAGATGATGATCGAAGCCAGCAGCGTCGCGGCGATGACCAATGCCGACCAGACCGTCGACTCGTATCCGACCGAGAGACCCGAAAGGATGGTCGTGGCCGGGCCGGTGTTCGTCGCGCGGCGGATTTCCTTGACGGGCGCGCCGTGCGTGCCGGTGAAGTACTCTGTCAGCCGGTCGATGATGATGGCCAACACCACGCCCGCCGCCGTGGCCAGGAACGGGCGCCACCAGCCGCCCGGCACCCCGCGCATGTACACGGCGGCCATACCGCCAAACAACACCACCGAAATGGCGGCCGAGGTCAAGAACCCGCGGAAGATCGCCGCCATGGCGTTGCCGCTCTTGCCCGGCCCGCTACGTACGGCATAGGTGCCGATGATCGAGGAGAGCACGCCGATGCCGCGCACCAGAAGCGGGTAGATGATCCACTCGATGTGCCCGGTCAGGTGATATAGCGCCAGGCCCAGGATCAAGCCCGCGACAATCGTCACCTCGTACGACTCAAAAATATCGGCGGCCATGCCTGCACAGTCGCCGACGTTGTCGCCCACCAGGTCCGCCACCACCGCCGGGTTGCGCGGATCGTCCTCGGGGATGCCGGCCTCCACTTTGCCCACCAGGTCGGCGCCCACATCGGCCGCTTTGGTGAAGATGCCGCCCCCAACCCGCATGAAGAGCGCCAGCAGCGTGCCGCCAAACCCGAAGCCGAGCAGCGCGTCGGGCGCAGCCACGCCGAAGATGATGAAGATGATCGTCCCACCGAAGAGGCCCAGCCCATCGGTGAGCATGCCGGTGATGGTGCCGGCGCGATAGGCGATCCGCAACGCGTCGCCAAATGAACGCCGCGCGGCGGAGGCCACGCGCACGTTGGCTTGCACCGCCATGCGCATGCCCAATTGCCCGACCGTCAGCGAGAAGCCGGCCCCCATGATGAAGGCAATCGCGCGCCCAATGCCTACGATCAGGCGCACGTTGTCGGCGGGCTGCCCGGCGAAGCGATCCATGGCCTCGGCGGAGGGCGGCACGATGTAGACCGAGAAGAAGAGCGCAACGGTCAGAATCGCAACCAGCGGCAGTATCGAGACCAACTGGCGCCGGAGATACGTGTCGGCACCCTCTCGAATGGCGTTCCAGACTTCCTGCATTTTGGGCGTGCCCTTGTCCTCGCGCAGGATCTGTCCGCGCAAGAAGAGCGCGTACAGGAGCCCGAGAATGGCAACACCCAGTACGCTCCAGATCCCCACTTGTTCGAAGGAGGTGAGTCCATGCATCATGGCAGGAAAGGTCTCCATCTATGCGGTTGTTGGTCGAGCGAGGGCAGCCAGAGCATTTTAGTTGACGGTTTCCAGGCTGTCAAGCGAAGGCGGACAATTCCGGTCTGTCTCGGAGCGCCATGCGGCGCTCGGCGGGCGCAGGCTGGCGGGACCGATCTGAGGCCGGAAGTGGCCTCAAGAACATGAAGAATCCATGAGAATCGTAAGGCCTCGCTTGACACTCCTCGCTTTGGCTGTACAAACGTATGGTCGGTTCTTGCACGCTGGCCAAATAGGCCCGCAAATTCGCCGCGCATTGAGGCTGGGATGATCGAAGTCACTGATCTGACGAAATGGTATGGCCCGCGCAAGGCCATCGACGGGCTCTCCTTCAACGCCTCCAAGGGCGAGGTGGTGGGGTTCCTCGGGCCGAATGGCGCCGGCAAGACGACCACCATGCGCATCCTGACCGCCTTCATGCCGCCCAGCCAGGGCACCGCACGCGTCGCAGGCTACGACGTGGTCGAGCAATCGCTCGAGGTGCGCCGGCGCATCGGCTACCTGCCCGAGACCGTGCCGCTCTACCCTGAGATGACGGTGCAGGAGTACCTGGACTTCATGGCCGCGTTGCGCCGCGTGCCCCAGGCCGAGGCGCGGGTGGACGCGGTGATCGAGCGTATGCACCTGGAGGACCGTTCCGAGTCCTACATCGGCCGGCTTTCGAAGGGCCTGCGCCAGCGCGTGGGACTGGCCCAGGCGCTGCTCAATCAACCGGAGGTGCTGATCCTCGATGAGCCGACCATCGGCCTCGACCCGGCCCAAGTGGTGGAGGTGCGCGAGCTCATCCGCGAGATTGGCCGCGACCACACGGTGCTGCTTTCGACTCACATCCTGTCCGAGGCCCAGCAGATCTGCCAGCGCGTGCTCATCATCAACAAAGGCCGCATCGTGGCGGAAGACACACCCGAGCGCCTGCAGTCGCGCCTGGCGGGCGCCGAACGGATCGCCGTGCGCGTCGCGGGCGAGGCCCCGGCGGCCGAGGGCATCTTGCGCAAGGTGCGGGGGGTGATCTCGGTCGCCGCGCGCGGCCCAGGCCAGTTCGAAGTGGAGACCGCCTCGGGCACCGAAGCTCGACCGGCGATTGCCCGCGCATTGGTTAAGAACGATCTCGACGTGCTCGAATTGCACACTCAGGGTATCAGCCTGGAAGATATCTTCCTTGAACTCACCCGTTCCGAAAGCGGAACGGAAAGCTAGCCGCGGCGCACAGGAGAACCCGACCATGCGCAACATCTGGATAATCGCCACGCGTGAATTCCGCCAATACTTCATCTCCCCGGTGGCCTACGCCGTGGCGGCCATGATCTTCCTGGTGCTGGGCGTCATCTTCTACTCCAACCTGGGCGCCTCCATCCTCAACCAGTACGCGCCCGACGGGCAGGCGGTGCTGGCCCCGCTGGCCACCCTGCTGCTCTTCGGCGTGCCGGCTATCACCATGCGCCTGATCGCCGATGAAAGCCGCAGCGGCACGATTGAACTGCTGCTCACGGCGCCGGTGCGCGATGGGGAACTGGTCATCGGCAAGTGGTTGGGCGGGATGGGCTTCTCGCTGGTGATCCTGGCCGGCACGTGGATCTTCCCGATCATTTTGAACGCGATCACCTCGCCCGGGATCGATCAGGGGCCGCTGGTGAGTTCCTACCTGGGCATGCTGCTCATGATCATGGCCATGGTCGCCATCGGGGTGATGGCCTCGGCCCTCTTCGCCAACCCGATTGCCTCCTATTTCACCACCCTGGGCATCCTGCTGCTCCTCTGGGTGATCAGCCTGCCGGTGCAGGCCGCCAGCGGCGCGGCGAGCACGGTGCTCTCTTACCTGGATTTCTCAGGGCACTTCTACAACAACGCGTATGCCGGCGTCATCGACACGCGCGACATCGTCTACTACGTCAGCCTGACTGCCCTGGCGCTTTTCGCCGGCACCCGTGTGGTCGAGGCGCGGAGGTGGCAGTAAATGGATGAGCACGGGAAGTCTCCGAAGCGCACACCTTCCACCTGGCTGAAATCGGTCGGGCAGGCGTTCGCAGATTTCGATTGGCGCATTCTCGCGCCTTACACACTGGGTCTGGGCGTGGTGCTGTTGGTGCTGGCCGGCGGCTACTACTTCGTGCGCCGGTTGTTCGACGGCTACGTCTACGCCGGGCTGGTGATCGGCGTGGTGGCGCTGCTCGTCTCGGCGCTGCTCGATCCGGGGCGCGTGGCGCGTTGGCTCGGCTCCCGCCAGGCGCGCTACGGCGGCAACGTGTTGCTGATGAGCCTGGCGTTTGTCGGCATTGTGGTCGTGCTCAATTTCCTCTCCTACCGGCACAACGCACGCTGGGACTTGACCGAGAACAAGCAGTTCACCCTGGCGCCCGAAACGCTGCAGACGCTCGAGACGCTGCCCGAGGCGGCCGAGGCGCGCGCCTACTACACCTCGCGCACCGGCACCTCGCGCGATGAACTTCAGCGCATGCTCGAGCAGTACACCGAGGCCTCGCCCGAGTTCACCTTCCGCATGATCGATCCGGAGGCCGACCCGGCCGCGGCCACGGCCGACAGCGTCACTCGCGACGGAACGCTGGTGGTGGCGATGGGCACGCGCTCCGAGTCCATTTCCTACCCCACTGAGCAGGACATCACCGCGGCTTTGGTGCGCCTTTCGAACCCGGGCAACCGCAAGGTGTACTTCCTCACCGGGCACGGCGAGGCCGACCCTGCGGCGACGGAAGATGCCGCGCTGCGCAAAGTATCCGACATGCTCACCACTCAGAACTACACCACCGCCACGCTCAACCTGCTGGTCGAAAAGGCCGTGCCGGATGACGCGCTGGCGCTGGTGGTTGCCGGGCCCGACAAGCCGCTGGCGGCTTCCGAGGTGCAGGCGATATCCGCCTACCTGGCCAAGGGCGGCGGGCTGGTGGCGATGATTGAGCCGAGCCTGATGACCCACTTCGCCGGCGCCCCCGACGAGCTAGGTGCCTACCTCGCGCGCGATTGGGGGGTCACCTTGCGCGACGACGTGGTGGTGGATACCGCCTCGCAGAACGCCTTCAACGCGATCGCCGCCCAGTACGCCGAGAGCCCGATCGTCGAGAAGCTGTTCCGCACGGTCACCATCTTCCCCACCGCGCGCAGCATTGAGCTCTCCATGCCGCAGGGCAAGAACCTCACCCAGACTGCGCTCGTGCTCACCGGCTCGAGTTCGTGGGGTGAGACGGACCTAGAGAGCATCACCAACCAACAGGTGGCCTTCGACGCCGCGACCGACCACCCCGGACCGGCAGTGATTGCGGCCGCGGTCGAGCAGGACCCGCCGCGCGCGCGCCTGGTCGTCTTCGGCGATTCGGATTTCGGGCGCAACGCCAACTTCGACGCCTACGGCAACGGCGACATACTGGTCAACGCCATCAACTGGGCGGCGCGCCAGGATGCGCTGATCAACCTGACGCCCAAGACGCAGACCTCGCGTATCATCACGCCCCCGTCGACGGTCGCCATCAACCTGATCATGTTGGGGACGATCTGCCTGTTGCCGGGCGCCTTCGTGGCGGCCGGCGCGGTCGTGTGGTTCTCGCGGCGGCGGCACAAGTAGCCGCGCCCAGGTGGAGGCGACCCGATGGATCGAAGACTGACTCTCATCCTGGTGTTGGTGCTGGTGGTTGTAGCCAGCGCTGCATGGTGGCTCGAGCGCCCGGGCAAAGCGCCGGCCGCCACGCCCACGCCGGCCACGGCGCCGCTTTGGACGATCGAATCAACCAGCGTGAAGAGCGTGCGTCTGGAAGATACACAGGCCAAGACGATGGTCGAGCTCGCACGCCAATCGGACGGCACGTGGTCGCTCGTCGAGCCGAGCGAGCAACCGGCCGATACGGGCGCGGTGGAGTTGGCCATCTCTCAGATGTCGAACCTCTCCCTTATCACCGACCTGGGGACGAAGATCACACTCGAGAACTTCGGCATGGACAAGCCGAGGTACGTGATTGCGCTGACCACCGCCGACGCGACCTACACGCTGGAAGTCGGCAGCCCCACCGTCACCGGCTCGGGCTACTACGTGCGCATGCAGGGGGACCCGCGCGTGGTTGTGGTGGGCACTTACGCGCTGGAATCCGTCTTGAGTTGGGCGCAGACCCTGCCGCTGCCGGCCACGCCCACGCTGCCGGCGACGGCCACTTTGGCCGAGCCGACCGCAACGCTGGAGGCCTTTCCGCCTCCACCGTCGGGCACTCCCGGCCTGGCCACGGCCACGGCAACCGCCGTCCCGACGCCCTAGCCCTGGTTTTCGGCCCCGCAGGCTCGCAGGGCTGAGAACGCCGCTCAGTTCCTCCTTCAAGACCTGCCAGGCACCGGTTTCGAGGCTGAAATCGCCTTCGAATCGTGCCGGGTTGTTGCCTTGAGAGGTTTTCCGCTGTATTCTGGTATCGATATGGCACGAAACACAGCGAAAACAAGCAAGAACAAGCGAACACCGGTTGCCGCTAGCCGGAAAGCACCGGCCACAGGCGCCCGGCGACCCTCGCCGCGCGCCGCGAAGCCGAAGCCTGCCATGGCTCGCGCCGCCAAACCGGCCGCAACGGGGAAGCGCACTCCGCCCGCCTCGGCCAAAGTGACTTCGCGCGCGGCCGAGGGCGGCGAGCGGGGTCAGGGCTCGTCGCGCCCACACGGACGCGGCACGCTCCAGATGCGGCTGCCTGGGATGGGCGCGCCGGGCAGTTCAGGGCGCTTCATCGACCGTGCGCCGCGCAATCTGGGGCGCGAGGCCATCTCGCGCGAACTCGCGCGCCTGAGCCGTCCGCAGCGTCCGGAGAAGCCCTCGCGCCGGGATACGCCGCCGCCGACCGGATCGGCGCCGGCCTCGCCCCTCGACGATCTGCCGGTCGACGAAGAACATCCCTCGATGCGCACGCTGATCGAGCTCGGCAAGGAGAAGGGCTTCGTCACGATCGACGACGTGCTGCGCTTCTTCCCGGATGCCGAGCGCGACATCGACCAGCTCGAGGAAGCCTACGCCGCACTGCTGAGCGCGAGCATCGAGGTCTACGACACCTCCGACGTGACCGAGGCCGAGCCGGGCGAAGAAGACCTGGCCGAGGTCGAGGAAGAGATTCCTCTGGCTGGGGAACTGCTCGAGGACGACTCGTACCTCTCGGCGATCGATGCCGACGACACGATCGGGCTGTATCTCAAAGAAGTCGGCCGGGTGCCGCTGCTCACCGCCCCGCAGGAGGTCTCACTCGCCAAGCGCATCGAACGCGGCAAGTTCGCGCGCGAGGCGTTGGCGCGCGGGGTGAACGACGCGCGCCGCCAGGCCGACCTGCAGCGCGTAATCGAAGATGGATGGGCCGCGCGTGAGCACCTCATCACCGCCAACTCGCGCCTGGTGATCAGCGTGGCTAAGAAGTACATGGGGCGCGGCGTGCCCTTCCTGGATCTCATTCAAGAAGGCAACATCGGCCTGATCCGTGCGGCCAAGAAGTTCGACTACCGCCGCGGGCACAAGTTTTCGACCTACGCCACCTGGTGGATCCGCCAGGCGGTGACGCGCGCGATTGCCGATCAGGGCCGCACCATCCGCGTGCCGGTTCACATGGGCGACCAGATCAACAAGCTCCTGCGCGTCTCGCATCAACTGACCCAGGAGCTGGGGCGCGATCCCTCGCCGGAGGAGCTGGGCGAGGCGCTGGGCGTGACCGCCAAGAAGGTCGAGAACATGATTCAGGTAGCGCGCCGGCCGATTTCGCTCGAGACGCCGACCGACGAGGAAGAGGATTCGGTGCTGGGGGATTTCATCGAGGACGAGGAGTCACCCGCGCCGGTCGAGTTGGCGACGCAGAACCTCTTGCGCGAGCAGCTGGAGGAGGTGCTTTCCGCGCTCCCGCCGCGCGAGGTGCGCATCCTGCAGCTGCGCTACGGCCTCTTGGACGGGCAATCCTATACGCTCGAGGAAGTGGGCAAGAAGATGGGCGTCACGCGCGAGCGCGTGCGCCAGATTGAAGCCCAGGCGCTCAGCCGCCTACGCCACCCGACCCACCGCCGCAAGCTGCGGGATTACATCACCGAGTGAACGACTGATGGGGCGACAGTCTGTCGGGGCGACTTAGAAAGTCGCCCCGACTTCTTTATTGGTGAGGGCATAGCATGCGTTACGCATGTTTGCTCGCGAGCCGGTGGGGTTCAATGGTTCGCCGTCGCCGCTTGAAAGCGAGGACGAGATTCCTCAGGGGCTGCGCCTCCCTAGAAGGACGGAGGGGAGCATGCCGGATCAGTCGGGGAAGGATAGGCGAGCCGTGCTGGGCGCTGCGGCTGTTGGCAGCTCGAAGAGTGCGTTTCCACATGTGTCAAGGAAACCTCGCTCCTTCAGTCTCACCATGGTTGGTCGCAGCGTCATAGTCCCTGTCGTGTTGTCTGAGGGGTTCGAGCGCAGAAGTCGCTGCCGCATCGGCTGTTTCGCAGGTCGCGCTCCTGATTGCATCGAGTACAGACTGATAGTTTGCAGCAACGAAGTCCGCATGGTTCTCTTCGTGACCGGCCAAAGCACGGGAGAAGTCCGCCCACTTCGCGACAAGTTCAGGCGGCGCGTCGTCGGTCGATGTCCAACGCGGGAAGATAACCTCGATTTCGTAGGTGACGGTGGCTTGGCTCAAGTCACAAGACCTGCTCCCATAGCCGGGCCAGTTCCAACGGATGAACCAATTCGTCGTTGCATCGCCCTTGTAGCCGTCATAGCCAACAGGCGATTTGGCATCCAACTCGGCGCGCAACTCGGATTCGCTGGAACCGGAGATATCGTAGTAGACGACACTGGCATTTTGAATGTTGACTGATCCGATGGCCGCTGACGTAGGAAGTGATCTCCGACTTGGCGTTGACATTGCGCTGCGATCTGACGGTGGGGCCGATGGCCCGATCCCCAGGGCGGCAGTTGCGGTTGCCCGCGCGGACGTTTGGGTCGCCGTTGCGGAGGAGAATCTGCATGCTGCTGCAAGCATGAGACACACCAGCATGGCCAGACCCCGTTTCATGTTCACTTCTCGGTGCCGCTAGTATGTGAGACGGCGAGCTCTGCCGCGAAGCAGCCCTCCCGCCCTCACCAGATGCCCCGCCGCAAACCCTTGCCAGACGCACAGCGCGGGGGCGAGCGGCAGGTAGTAACGCTGCCAGGCAAATGGCACGAGCGCGAGCAGGCCAAGCACGGTGCCAAGCGTCCACATGAGCACGAGCGCCAGGTCGCGGCGAGAGGCGGCACGCGGGGCATTTGGCTCGGCCTTCGAAACGCGCCGGAAGAGGAGCAGCGCGCCAATCGCTGCGCCGAGTAGCGCCAGGGCCAGCAGTATGCTCCCCCACACTGGACCGCGCAGCAGGTTGGCCATCGGCCCGCGCATGTACGCGGCCTCCGAGGCCGCGGTCTCGGCCGCATAGTTGGGGATCTCCCAGAAGACCGGCGAGGCAACGAAGACGCGGTCGATCAGCGCAACGACACGCTCTGCCGGTGTGGCCAACACAAACGCCGCCCCCGCAGCGCGCAGTGCCCCGACCTGCGCATCCACCAGGCTCGTGCGGCCGCGCAGCATGGCGTCGAGCGCGGAGAACGGATGGCACCACAGGCTTGGCGAGAGCAGCCCAAAGACAACGACCAATCCGAGCGCCATGAGCGCGGCCGCGCGCAACACCCGGCCGAGATAGGCATGCACCCGGCCGGCAGTTCGCGCCGGCGCAACCGCGCGTTCACCAGCCGGCGCTACCGGCCATAGCGCCGAGAGCAGCGCCGCGGGCGCAATGACAATACCCGAATGCTTGGCGAGCACCGCGAGCGCGACGCCCGCGCCCTGGATCAGGCCCGCGCGCGGCAGGCGCAGCATCAGCCAGACGGCCAGGCACACGCCGAAAACGAGGGCCGCTTCGCTCATCGCCCGCCGACCGTGCAGGAGCATGAGCGCATTGAAGATGAAGAGCAGCGCGGCAGCCCAACCCGCACCCGCGCCGCCGATCCGCCGCGCGATGAGAAAGACCAGCAGCGCCGTGAACGACGTGAGCAGCGCCATCGGCAGGCGCGCATGGAGGAGCACCGCGGCCGAGGGGACTGCACCGCGCTCGGCGTTCACTGCCCAGGTGGTCGTCCAGTCCCAATCGACCGGCACCGCGCCTGCGGGCAGAATGCCCGCCAGGCGCTCGAGGCCCAGGATGTGGCGCGGCAACGGCGCAGTCCGCGTGCGCTCGAGCACTACAGGATCCGCCGCCGCGCCCGGCTGCCAGCACACTGCGAGCGGCCCCTCGCGCGCGAGGAGCGCCAGGTCGCGGCTCATGAAGATCCAGGTGGCCTCATCCGGATGAAACGGGACAGAAGCAACACTCCACAGGTTGACCGCAAGCGCGATGACGAGCACTGCCGGCGCGCAAAAGCGCGCGACGAGATCCTCCGCGCCAGGTGCGCTAGGTTTCGCTGCAGGTGGATGCGCGTCAGCGGTCATGAGAAGCGAGGCGAAGAGAGTGAGCGGCGCTCAGCGGCGGCGATACACGAGCAGGCCTTCGCTGCCGTACATGGTGGTGTCGATGTGGTCGATAAGCTCATAGGCTTGGGCGAACCGGGCCTCCTTGAGCAGCCCATTGCGGCCGTAGACCTCGAGCAGGACGACGTAGTCCGGCATCGCCGCGAAAACCGCGCCCGGCGGCACGGCGTAGTTGATCACGTACATCTCGTCGGGCAAGGGGAAGTACTGCATGACCTCCTTCGAGTTCAGCCCGACCAGATCCAGGATGTGCGCGTCGAGGAAGTAGCCCAGCGCGCCCACGTCGCCCGCGGCGACAACCGTGCGCTCGGACACTTCGGGCGCCAGGCGGCGCGCGACCTCAGTGTAGGCTTCCTCGAGCCGAACCCAGGCCATCTCCGGAGCAGGACGGTCCGGCCCATCCTCCGGATGCAGAACCCACCCCGCCCCAAGCGCGGCAACGACCAACACCGCCACCGTCGCCCACCCAACCCGCGCCGCGAGCGGTTGCGCGATTAGGCTCCCGTGAAGCATGTCGGAGTCAGCCACGTCCTGTGAGAATTCCCCGACGCCAATCAAAAAGGAAAGCATGTAGAATGAAAGCGGCTCGGCCAGATACCAACGGAAGATGAGCGGGTTGGCGGCTGAGAAGACGACCAGGAAAGCCCACGGATAGACGAGCGCCGGCCAGGCAGTGGGCACGCGGCGGACAAGGCGCGAGAGGGCGAGCAGGGTCAGGGACAGGGAGAGCACGAGGCCGGGAGCGATCCACCACGTGCCGAGCAGCTCGTTCTCCATGAAGGGCGTGCCGTAGGCCTGGATGAGGCGGATGAAGGCGGCGTTTTCGGGCAGGCGATAGGCAGCGCCTTTGGCGAGCATCGATTGCGGGACGAAGGCGCCGAAGTAGAACCAGGCGAACGCCGCCCATGCAAGAAGAAGTGCGGCGAGAGGTAGGCCAAAACGCACAAACGCGCGCCATCGATCGCGCGATGAACGCAGCGCGCGCCAGGCACAATCGAGCGCGATCAGCGCGACCGGGATCAATGCATCCGGCCGAGTGAGTGCAGCCAGGCCGCACAAGACGCCGGTGAGCACTGCGCGCTCATGGACGTGTGCCAGGAATGCCAGCCCGATCAGGAAGACGAACAGGCTCGTCTCGAGCCCGCCGATGGCGAAGGTGACACTGGAGGGCGCGATGGCCCAGGCGAGGGCGGCCACCAGGCCCGCGGCCGGACGGCCGAATGCGCGGCCGAGGGTCGCAAGCGTCACACACGCGCCGAGCTCGAAGAGCGTGGCCAGCACCAACGCGATCACCGGGAACGGCGCGGCACTTCCGCCGAAGGGCAGCGCGGCCGCGGCCAAGATGAGTGTAAAGAGCGGCGTGGTGGTGCCAAGCACGCGCTCGCCGGGGTTGAAGACGAACCCGTTCCCTACGAGCAGGTTGCGTGCGTAGCGGAAAGTGATGTAGGCGTCGTCGATCGTGCGCGGACCGGGGATGAGGCGCACCGCGAGAGCGAGGATGACGATGAGTGCAACGAGCACCGCCCACGAGCGGCGTGACATGCCGGTCATTATACGGGCCCTGGCCAAGGTCAACAACCACCTTGGCCTCGTGGCCGCGCTGCTCGCCGCCCTCGCCCTCAGACTCTCGCTGCTCCTCGCGAACGCCCTGCCCTTCAACTCGGACGAAGCCGTGGTGGCGCTCATGGCGCGCCACATCCTGCGCGGCGAGCGCCCGCTCTTCTTCTACGGCCAGGCCTACATGGGCAGCCTGGATGCGTACCTGGTCGCCGGCGGTTTTTCCCTATTCGGCGAGCACGTGTGGGTCGTGCGCGCTGTGCAAGTTGCGCTCTACCTCGTCACGCTTGGCCTGGTCTACTTCTTCGTGCTGCGTGCGTTCCGATCCTTGCGCATGGCGGCGATCGCCGCGCTGCTCATGGCCCTGCCCTCAGTCAATCAGACCCTCTACACCACCGTCAGCCTGGGCGGCTACGGCGAGGCGCTGCTCATCGGCGCGCTCACAATGCTGCTCTGCCTGCCCTCCGCCTTGGGCCGGGTTGGCCCATTGCGTTCGCTGGTTCTCGGTCTTCTCGTGGGGATTGGGCTGTGGGTATTCCCACTCAGCCTGACCATGTCCTTGCCTGCAGTTCTCACGCTCATGTGGTTTGCCAGAAGGACGATGGGATGGCGTGACCTTGCTTCATGCGCAGGAATGGGATTGGTGGGCGCGTGGCTCGGGTTGCGGCCGTGGGTGACCTCGTATACGTTGCTCGGGCAGTCTGCGGTGACCGAACTCTTCGGCGGCGCGATTGCGGGGACCGGAGCGGCCACCGCATGGGGCGCGATTGGTCCGCGGCTGGCAAACCTGATCGTATTCGGATCGACGGTTGTGGCCGGCATCCGCCCGCCATGGGCCATCACCTGGCTCTTCTGGCCGCTCGCGCCAATTGCGATCGCGTTTATGCTCGGGACAATCGCCTACGGAATTGTCAAGCTGAGGCAGAATCCGGAGGCCGCGCCCGCGCGCACGATGGTGGCGGGCACCGCGCTGCTTCTTTCTATCGCGTATGTGCTGACGCCGTTTGGGGGCGACCCGAGCGGGCGTTACTTCTTGCCGCTGGGCGTGTGCCTGGCGATTGGCGGGGCAGACATGCTGGAGGGGTTGTGGCGGGCGCGGCCGCGGTGGGCGATGGCGGCGCTGGCGGGCGTACTGGTTTTCAATATTGGGGCGACGATCCAATGCGCGCGGGCCAACCCGCCCGGGCTGACGACCCAATTCGATCCGGTGGCGCAGGTGGATACACGCGCGCTGCCGGAGTTGATCGCATTCCTGCAGGCCGAGGGCGAGACGCGCGGCTACACCAACTACTGGGTCGAGTATCCGCTGGCGTTCCTCTCGGCCGAGGAGTTGATCTACGTTGCCCGCCTGCCCTACCACGAAGACATGCGCTACTCCGCGCGCGACGACCGGTATGCGCCGTACGACGATCTGGTCGGCGCAAGCGAGCGCCTGGCGTACATCACGACCAGGCATCCGGCGCTGGATGCGCTGTTGAGGGAGGAATTCCGGGCACGAGGGATTATCTTCCAAGAGACGGTGATTGGGGGGTATCGGGTGTTTTGGGGGTTATCGGAGAGGGTTGAGCCGAGCCGACTCGGGCTCGATTAAGGCAACGCGCGGGTTGCTTTAAAGGGCCACTTGGATACAATCATCGATGAGAGGGGAATCGAGCCACGCAGAATAGGGGAGCGCTAGTCAACCGCGCACTTCTTCCCAAGAGGGGGATAGTTCCAAAGAAGTCCTTGCCAGCACCGAAAACCCGAACACATAGATCCGTTCGATTGCGGTCGCTCGTCCGCCAAGTACCGGCTGGTATGGCATCGCTGGCAACTCATCGGGACGCCTCGACCAATCGTGGCATGTGCCTGCGCCGGGCACACAGAACTCCCTGGATTCTGGCGTGACCGAATCGAAGCGCCAAACAAGCTAGCAATTGGCGAAATACCCAAGCAAGCCATCTCATACATGTCACAACGGCGAGTGCGCCTGCCGTAGGCAGGTGTTTGCAGCATCCTGAGAACCGCCCAATAACATAGAAGGCTGGAGACCATGCATTCCACTCACCCTTCCAAGACCGTTCTCCTGGTGACTCTCCTCCTGCCCGGGCTCGTTGCTGGCTCCACGAAACCTCCAACTCTATCCGCAAGCGCTCGGCCAAGCCTAACCTCCAACTCGGGAGGCGCCGGGGCACGATCTCCAGTGCAAACCGAACCGGAGAGGATTCTGCCGGCTGGGTTCTGTGATGCTGTCTCGGAGATACCAGCCCCCGAGTGCGAAGCCCTGGTGGCGCTCTACAGCGGCACAAACGGCGCGGCCTGGACGACTGACACGGATTGGCTCGTTACTACGACGCCGTGCTCGTGGTATGGCGTGACCTGTGCGGCCGGGCATGTCACAGAACTCGATTTGGAGGACAACAATCTATCCGGCCCCCTTCCCGCGGAGCTGGGCAATCTGGGTGAGTTGCGGGACCTCAACCTCTACACGAACCATTTGACTGGCGCGATTCCGACCTCTTTGGGAAGCCTATCCAATCTTGTGATCCTAGACCT
>CAYGXJ010000132.1:0-29330 GCA_964353865.1 uncultured Anaerolineales bacterium
GCCGCACGCCCGTGGCGCCGCGGCTCGGCCCCTCTCAGCCTCAGCCACCGCTACCCACAACGAGGCACGCATCGCGCCAAGGTGCGCGCAGTGTGTGCCTCGGGCGAGACGGCCGAGGCGGAAATCCCAATTGAGGTCTAGGGAAAAGTCAGGCTTTGCGGCCGGTCTCTGGAACGTCGAGGCGGTAGCCCATCCCGCGGAGGGTCTTGAGGTAGCGCGGATGCTCGGGGTCGGCTTCGATCGTCTGGCGCAGCCATGAGATGTGCACGTCCAGCGTGCGCGTGTCGCCCGTGTAGTCCGTATCCCACACGGCCTTGAGCAGGAACTTGCGCGTGAGCAGCTGCCCCGGGTGATGGATGAAAACATCCAGCAGGCGCGCCTGCTTGGGCGTCACGCGCGCTTCGCGACCGGCGCAAGCCACCTTGCGCTGCATCAGATTGAGCTTGATCGGGCCCACCTGCTGCCAGCTGTTTTCGTCACCCGGCAACAGCCGTTGGACGGCATTCAGCAATTTGCGTGGGGTAAAGGGCGGCGTGAGGACAATGCTGGCGCCGGCCTGGGATGGGTCATCGATTTCGGAGCGGGTGATGAGTACAAGCGGGCAGCCGTCCAGCTTGGCATGCAGTGTCCGCGCCAGCCTTACCCCGCTCGTGCGCAATGAGATGGCGTCCAGCACGACCACGTCCGGCATGGTGGATTTGGCGCGCTCAATCGCCTTGCGCGGGGCGTTCTCGACCATGAGCGCAAAGCCTTTCTTCAACAGCGCAGAACCGTGCGAGGGCACGGTTGTTCGGTCGCTCTCAATGAGGAGTATCTTGGCAGAACTCATGGTCGCATGTTTGAGTGAGGGTGGTGCCGCCCGTTCACCGCTGACACTCGGGCGTGCACGTGGGGCGCATTATATACTGAGTATGCGCGCAACCGCAAGTCGCACGATTGCATGAGACGTGTGGATGAGCCACCAGTCGCCGCACATGGTTTTCATCGGGCCGCTTCGCCAAGATTATGTCATCGGCCCGCAGAAGGATGTTTACTTCGCGCAGCCCGGGGGCAGTGCGATGTATGCTGCCGTGGGCGCACGCGTGTGGGGCTCAGACCCGCTGGCCCTCGTCAGCCGGGTCGGCGAGGATTTTCCTCAGAGCTGGCTGAAGCAGCTTCAATCGCACGGCATCTCGTGCGAAGCGGTGCACGTCGTACCCGGAGCTCCACCGAGCCAGGCCTTCTACGAATACCGCAGCGACGGGGAAGTCAACGAGCGCGAACCACGCCTGGCGTGTGTACGCCGCGGCGTGGCCCTGCCCAAGGAGTTGCTCCCGTTCACCTTTGCGGGGGCAGATGAAGGCGTGCGCGACAGGTTCACGCCGCTCGCCATCCGGCCCGAGGACCTTGCGAGTGCCCACCGGCAGGCGCGCGCGGCCTACCTGGCCCCGGCCCACATCGTCACTCACCAGACACTGCCCGCGCCGCTGCACAGCGGGGGCACGACGACAATTGCGCTCTCTCCCTCGCCGCGCTACCTCCAGCCCACCTCGCTCTACCTGCTGCCCCCCCTGCTCCGAGGCGTCAACCTCTTGCTGCTCAATGAACGAATGGCGCGCGGGCTGTACCGCGAATCAACACGCGACTTGGGGGAGATAGCGCGCCGCTTGGGCGCCTACGGCTGCCCACTGGTGGTTGTGATGGATGAGTCGGGCGGCCAAGTCATGTACCACGTTGGAAATTCTTCGCCCATCGCCATCCCCGCCTACCCGGCGGAGCGGCGCAACCCGGTGGGCGCGGAGGGGGCATTCGCGGGAGGCTTCTTGGCCGGCTGGCACCTCACCTACGACCCGCTCCAAGCCGTTCTCTACGGCAACGTATCGGCCTCGCTCAGCGTCGAAGGGCCGGGTGCGTTGTTCGCGCTCTCGCGCATGAAAGGGCTGGCTGAGGCGAGGCTGGAGTGGTTGAGGGCGAAGGTGAGGGGGTCCTAGGTAGGCAGGACGATCACGAATGAAGGCCTGGCCTGCACGGTGTCAGGCTGCTCGAGATGCTTGCCGACTCAGAATGGGGTGAGTCGGGGAAAGCCTATGGGGAAGGGACTTCGATTTGCTTGCGAAGCACATCAATTGGCAGAAAAGAGCCGTCCTTGTCTGCGAAATACCAATGATCCCAACCGTTACATGGGCTCCCGTTCGCGAAGTGGCTTCCGGCCCTGTGAATAGACCCCTCGAAGGAGCCAACCTGCAGTTTTCCCTCGGCTGTAATTGTGCCAAAGCGTGATGGGTCTGACCGGAAGTACAGCTTGTCTCCAGGGTTAACCAGCCCGGCGGCGACCACCTCCTTGAAGCTGGGCCCGCGCCTGGACCTTGCCCCATCCCGTGGGTCGGACAGTGTGTCGGGGAACATGTCAGGGACCACGTCATCGATGCGCTGGCGTGCAATCGCCACGTAACCCGGCTCCCTCTCGATGCCAATCCAATGACGATGCAACCTCTTGGCAACCGCGGCCGTTGTCCCTGAGCCAACAAAAGGATCTAGGACAACATCGCCAGGCTTGCTGGAGGCAGCGATGACTCGCTCGAGAAGACCCTCGGGTTTCTGGGTGGAATGGGCCTTTTGGCCGTTGATGCGGATGCGCTCTGAGCCAGCGCATATGGGTAGAAGCCAGTCACTCCTCACTTGCTTGCCGTTGTTGAATGTCTTGATCGCGTGGTGGTTGAACGTGTACTTGGTGCCCTTGGCCTTGGACGCCCAGATCAGCGTTTCGTGTGCGTTTGTGAAGCGCACTCCGCGAAAGTTGGGCATCGGGTTGGTCTTTACCCAAACAACATCGTTGAGTATCCAGTAGCCGATGTCCTGCATCATCGAGCCAACTCGGAAGATGTTGTGGTAGCTGCCGATGACCCAGAGGGTCCCGGAGTTCGACAGGACCCGCCTACATGCGTTTAGCCATGATCGGGTAAAGTCATCGTAGTCCCGAAAGCTTGCGAACTTGTCCCAGGTGTCATCGACCGCTTCAACCAGGGTCATGTTGGGGCGATACAGCTCTTGCCTCAGTTGGAGGTTGAAAGGTGGGTCGGCGAAGATAAGGTCAACAGAGCCTTCTGGGAGGCGCTCGAGGACCTCGAGGCAGTCGCCTTCCACGATAGTGTCAACTGGAAGACCTGAGTTGCGCGCGCTTTGAGACATGGCGAACACCATTCATTTGAGCTTTTGGCGGAGGCGCTGGGCGATCTCCGGGATAGTCACGAGCTCGCCAAGGAAGAAGTCCAAGTTCGATGCTGGCTCTCCCACCCGCCTGTACGGAAGACATCGAAGTCAATAGCCAATATACTGCAGAGTTCCCGACCTGTCATCACCTGCTCCGGGGAGAAGCGACCCTTCGCGCCCGCCACGATAGCTTGTTTGTCCGCTTGATTGAAGGAAAAGAACGAGAGATAGACCCCATGCAACCGGTTGCCTTCGAAAGTTCTTAGGCTGATTGCTTCAAGCTGTCCAATTCTCCCCAGATGCCTTCTTCGTGTCAAAGGTATCGCCATCCTACACCTCAATCACGTTCAGGGTCTTCTTCGCATGGTCGAAGACCACTACGTTGCCGCTGATGTCATGACCGTTTGAGGCCTCGGTAATCCTTGGGCTAGAGACCACCTCGTTCCCCCTCGCCGAAGAGTCCTTTGCAGTGGAGAGCGCGGCGGATAGCTCCGCCTTTCGATCAGCGGGAGTGGCGGATTCGAGCATCCGCTCTAGTTCGTTGCCGGTGCGCATGACCGTTGCATGGAGGCGGCTTGTGAAAGGGCCCAGAGGGGTGTTTCCGAGCAGCCGTACGTAGCCAGAGTCCTCATCACTTCTGCCCTTTGTGTCCTTGATGCGTGCCATTGGAAGAGTCCTTTGTTCAGGCAGTGTCCTATCAACCAGGGAGGTCGAACTCTGCCAGGCGAGGTGACGGGTACAGTCTCTGGCCTATATCCACTTAGACAGCGGACATGTGCGAGTCCCATTTGTCGGTAGAACCTGCGGCGGCGCGTCCGAGTGGGTCGGTGCGCAATTGGCAGGTTAGCGCAACACCTGCTGCCAGAATAGCTCAGATTGCTCGGCAGCTGCCATCCCCCAGAGATCGTCGGTCAAATCCCGGACGAACAACTTGACAGGTTTCGCCCCGACTCTGCGTTCGGCGAACGCCAAGGCATTGATCGCGGCGAAGCGGGCAGTAGCCGCCAAGTGCCCTATGAATTGGGAAAAGAAAGCGGGAGGGGGTTCGCCGTACGTGAGATAGATCGCGTCGCGGTAGTTTGGCTAGACTCGGTAGCGGAATGCGCAGTGAAGGAAGCCGATTCACTTAGGAGTCGTCTGTCGCGCTTTTGGCGCGCCGTCTTAGTGCGGATGTTCGGTACCTCCCCCTTTGACAGCCTCCGGGCCTTGGTGCGTTCGGCATACCATTTGCAGGTGCCCGCCAAGTACTGGACTAGCATGCCTTGGGCAACGCCACGGCCCGGTGAGAATGATCGGCTCAGGTCGAAAGGAGGCAAGGTCCCGAAAGTCGGAAGCTCCGTTCGGTTTTTCTGTCCGGACGTTCGGGAGGCAACCATATTGAACGGGTTGGGCAGTTTCGGACGCAAAGTCGAAACGAAGGCCCTCTCGGACACGGAGTGGCCCTCCGCGACATTCGTATTCATGGAGGCGAGAATGCTTTTTACGGGGAAGTACAGGGCCTAGTACCAACAAACGACTGCGGATGGGCGTGCCCATGGTACTTGGGCAAGGGCCGAATTGGTACTCTCCAGCGCCATTGAGTTGGTGATTGTGAAGAACAGTGGCTCAAAAACCGAGGCAAGGGGCACTCTCACTTTGGTGTGCGGCAAAATGGTGGCAGCCAACTGGCGACACGACTCGATCTGAGAGGCGGTATCCCTGCCATGCGCAGCCTCGATTTCACCTCCGAGCGCGCGCACCCAATTGACAGCGGCACGGTCTGCGGACGCGGGTTCGCGCTCGGGATCAACCTCAAGTGCGCGGTCGTACATCCAGTGTGCCATGCTGCTCCCAATTGATGATGCGCGCTCTGACCTAGCGAAAACGGCTCCTAGGCGCACCAGATGTCAGCGGTGACTGGAACCTCCCTCAATCGTGCCTCTCACATCCACCGCCCACGCCTCGCGGCCGGTCACGATCAACGGATTGACCTCGAACTCGAGCAGCTCTGGGTGCGCCAGCAAGAGCCCTTCGATGGCGGCCAGCGCATCGAGAACGGCCTCCCGGTCTACGGCGCGAGCGCCGCGCACGCCCGCCAACCGGCGGCCGGCCCAGGTCCGCGAGAGCATCGCCTGTGCCTCCGCCAGAGTCAGCGGCGCGAGGGCAAAAGCCACGTCTCCCATCCCTTCGACATCTTTGCCGCCGCTGCCGAACATGAGCAGCGGGCCAAACTGGGGATCGCGCACGGCACCCACAATCACTTCTTGACCAGCAGGCGCCATCGCCTGAACCAGCACGCCCTGCCACGCTCCTTTGTCCGCGTGTTCCTCGACCGCCTGCCGCATGTGCCGATAGGCCTCGCGTACCTCGCCCACATTGGCCAAGCCCAACGCGACGCCGCCGGCCTCGGTTTTGTGCGTCAGTTGTCGGGCCACTGCCTTCAGCGCTACAGGCCAACCCACTTTCGCCGCTGCCTCTGCTGCCTGGGCTTCATCGACGGCGAATTGCCAGGCCGGGCAGTGCAGGCCGATCGCTTGAGCCAGCTCGATTGCCGCGATCGCCTCCGGCTTCTCCGTTGACGTGTGGGTGAGCTTCTCCCGGGCAAGACCCGTAGCCGTACTCAACCGCGCTGCGAGGGGTTCCCCTCGCGGCAATTGAATCGATGCGCGGCGCCATGCCGCGGAGATGGCAAGCACTGCCTCCGAGGGGTACCCGCATTCCATCACGCCTGCCTCGCGCAGTCGCGCTCTGGCGTTTGCGGCCGAGGCCCCGCCCATGACGCAGACGGCCGCCGGTTTGGCAGCCGTGCGCAAGACGGCTGCGAGTGCCTCGGCGACAGCGACCACGTCATGCATCGGCGGCGGGACAATGGTCACGATCAACGCCTCCACTGCGGCCTCTCCGAGCAGCAGGCGAGCGCACTCGGCGTGCTGTGCTGCGCCGGCCGAGGCCAGCATATCCACCGGGTTGTCGAGCGCCGCGGCCGGCGGCAGCCGGTCGGCGAGTTGGGTTCGCGTGCCGGCTGAGATCTCCGCCAGCTCAAGGCCGTTCTCCCCCAGCAGCTCGGCCGCCATGACGCCCGGTCCACCCGCATTGGTCAGGATTGCAACGCGCGGCCCGGCGGACGGCCCAAGGTGAGCCAACCCGCGGGCAATTGCGACCATTTCCTCCACCGTATGCGCGCGCAGAATCCCGCAATGGGCGAAGGCTGCCTCCACCGCACGATCGCTCGAGGCAAGCGCGCCGGTATGTGAACGTGCTGCGCGCTGCCCCTCGGCCGACCGCCCCACCTTGAGCGCCACGATGGGTTTGACCTGCGCCACGGCCCGTGCCGCCGCGAGGAAGCGCTCGCCGTTTTGGATGCCCTCCAGGTAGAGGGCGATGGCACGCGTATGCGGGTCATGGGCGAGCGAGAGCAGCGCTTCTGCCTCGCCCACGTCGGCCTGGTTGCCCAGACTGATCACGCGCGAGAAGCCCCACCCTTCGAGCAATGCCCGGTCGAGCATGGCCGAGCAGGTTGCGCCCGAATGCGAAACGAAAGCGATCGACCCGGCCATGTCGTCGCGCGGGGGCAGGAAGGTCGTATCCAGCGGCAGATGTGTGTCAACCACACCAATGCAGTTGGGGCCGATCAGTCGTATACCACTCTCGCGCGCGACAGCTTGGAGTTCCACCTCGAGCCGTTCGCCGGCTTCGCCACTTTCGCGAAAGCCGCCAGATTCGACGATGACGGCCCGCACACCGGCCTGCGCAATCTCGCGCAGCGCGTCCGCAACTTTGGCTGCCGGCAGAAGGATAATGGCCAGATCCACCGGGCGCGGAACTTCGCTTACCGCCCGGTGTAGCGTGCGCCCCTCCCACTCCCCGCCCTCCGGATGGACGAGGTAGACCGGTGCGGGTGACTTGCGCACTAGGTTGCGTGCAAGTCCATACCCAAGGCGCGTCGGATCGCGTGAGACCCCGATCACAGCGATGCCTCGCGGGAAGAAGAAATTCCGCAGAGGATCGGGCGGGAGCGGGCCTGCATCAGTCATTGTTCATCCTTCGGCGCAACGCAAGTCCGTTCGCGAAGCTCACCATGTCACCTCGAGGCGACCCTCTTTGGGGATGGTCACATTCAATCGATAGAGGCCCTCCCCGCTTGGCTGGCACGCGACGGGGAGGCCATTGAAGACCGCGGAGCGCGGCGGGGCCGGCAATCGCAAAGAGATACGGCCCGACCCTGTGCGCCCAAGCTGCAGCGCGAGCGCCATCTTGTGCGTCGAGGCGCGCCAACTTGAGACCTCGCTCCCTTGCGTGAAGTGCAGCGTGCTGCCCACAAAGGCGGGTGCATCGCTCGCCGCGCGCACCGCGACCAGGCATACGCCGTGAGCCGGAATCGATCCCAGGGCGAGGGTGCCCGCGCTTGGCGCGATGTAACGCTCATCCCAGAACGAAAAGGCCTCGGCGTATTCCGGCAGCCCGAGCGCGCGCAAGTCGAGATTCGCACGGATGGCTGCCTCACCCAAATTGAAGCGCGCGACCACCTGCCATTCGCCCAACGCACCGTGGCATTCGAGGACGGCCGTGTGAGGATCGCGGTCCACATCCCACCCAATGACGCGCGCGGCGCGCGGGTTGGCCGGCACCAGCGCCTGAACGAGGCGCAGGCTCTCCTGCGAGAGTTCAGCCAAGTCATCCGAGACCAGCAGCGCGCCGCCGGAGAGCGCGATGGCGGTGGCCAGGCTGCGCCTCTCGCCGAGGTTGAGCTGTGTGTGCGTGTCGCGCGCAAGGAGGCAATCCGGGTCGTTCCACCACCAGCGGCGGTGCAGCATCGCGCGCGTGAGGGTATTTCGAATTGCGTTGCGCGCCGAAGGAAAGGTCGGATCACTGCGGATCCACGCCGAGATCGGGTGGAAGGTCGGGTGCCAGCGGAAGTCGACGTCCGTCCCGATGCGCATCGCATCGAAGATGCCGATGCCAGAGCCCAGCGGACAGCCGCAGCCGAGCAAAAAGGTCCCTTCCCCAGCTGCGGCGCGCATGGCTTCCAGCGCTCTGCGCAGCGCCTGGGCGCGGGTCACCGTACGGTCGGCCCGTCGTGCGGCCAGAGCTGAGGCATAGAGGAAATCCAGCTTGAGATACGGAAAGCCCCATTCGTGCGCCGCCGTGCGGATGAGGCCGGCCGCGTGCTCGATCGCCTCCGGCTGCGTGGTGTCGAGCCCTCGCCCCCATTTGAACCAGACCAGCCCGGCACTGGCCGGCCGCCCCCAGCGGCCGCGCAGCCACCAACCCGGCTTGCTGCGGACGATGTGCGCACTCGGTTTTGCGACCAGCGGTGCGAGCCACAGTCCTGGAATGAATCCTTGCGCGCGAATGCCCTCGGCCATCGCGTGCATGTCGCGCGGGAACTTGGCATTGCGCTCATACCAATCCCCGACGTCGGCCTCGAACCCATCGTCGAGCTGGATCAGCTTCACTGGCAGCTGATCGCTCAGACGAGCAGCCGCGGCCACGTTGCTCTGCAGATCCTCGTCAGAAACGCGGGCAAAGTAGTGGTACCACGAACACCAGCCGAACGGCGGCTCACGCGTGGTGCGCGCGTGGTTCTCGCGTGCCACCAAATCCAGGTAGCCTTCGAAAACCTCCTCGCCCGCGGCAGGCTGCAACCCAATGTACGCCCAATCGCTCGCAATCTCTTCGCCCGGGTCCAGCAAGACCCCATCGAGTTCCGCACTCATCATCACGCTCGGCGAGAGGCGATCGAGCCATGCCTCCACCGACCCGAACTGCTCGCGCTGTGAGAGAAAACCGAAGATCAGTGCATTGCCCGTGGCCGGGCTGCGCAGCACGGAAAACATGTCGGAGCGAAAGTGACCTCTGTCCGTCGGCCAGGGCGCCGCCGCGCCGGCGTGCATCGGCACTGTGACCGGGCCCAGGCGCGGCCCGGGCTGCCGATCCTCCTCGCCGAGCGCGCCGGCAAAACTCCAGCTCTGCCATCCGTTCACGTAACAGCGCATCTGGCCCGGGTCGGGGTCGAGGCGCAGGGCCCCCGGGGCCACAGCGCGAAGGGGGGCGCGGAAGACGTCGAAGGGACGCAGACTCTTCGCGGGCATCATGGCAGCCGGGCCGACGCGTCCAATGATGAAGCGATCGCCTTCGATCGGACGCGGGGAGTTGTTGATCAGCGTCAGGCGGACGAGACATGCCGGGTGCGCCCCATGAAGTGCGAACTCGCCGCGCAATACGACTCCGCTTTCGTCGAGCGCGGCCTCGACGCGAAGTCCGTCGAGCGTCTCGCCCGCCGGTCCCGGCATCCGCACGGCCTCGACCTGGGCGGCGCGCCGACCTGCATGCGCGTACAGCGGTCGTCTGTGCACGGTGAATGCGGCACCCCACTCCGCGCTGTCAATAAGCGGTGCGGCCGCCTTCCGCAAGGCCAGGCTCCACCGTCCGCTGGAGGAGTCGAGCACGAAATGAACCTTGGGATTCTCGAGGAAGTGCTGCATGCGCTGCTATCTCCGTCCGCCAAACCTGCACGGTAGTATAAATCCCGTCCGCGCACGGTTGCAACCGTGGCGCTGGTAGAGTATGATGTGCGCGTCTCATTCCGCACCCAATCCCGAGAGGAGGCAATCGCCAAAGGGTTTCCGACCCTGGAGCATTGTCATTCCTAGATCTTGTCCGGGACCAATCCTTCCAGAGTGAAGATGAGAAGAGGAGACAGGAATGGGCAAGAGATTGATTCCGGCGTTGGTTACCCTTGCGGTGGTGGGCACTTTGCTCGCCGCCTGCGCGACCCCTACCCCCACCCCCGCTCCCGAAGTCACCCCTGCCCCCGTACCGACCACGCCGCCTGTGCCGACGGCCACCCCCGTCCCGCCGCCGCAGCTGGGCACCACTGATAACCCGATCATCATGGGCTTCGTGCCATCCGGCACCGCGCAGGAGATACTCACCGGCGGTGAAGCCATCGCCAAGCAGATCACCGATCTCACCGGCTACAGCATCAAAGTCTTCCAGGCCACCTCCTACAGCGCCCTGGTCGAGGCCATGGGGTCGGGCAATGCGCAGATCGGCTGGCTGGCCCCCTTCCCCTACACCGTGGCCAAGCAGAAGGGCTACGCGGATGTCAGTCTGGTGACCATCCGCCAAGGTTCGGATCGCTACGGCTTCCAGATCATTGCTCACGTCGACAGCGCCTTCACGGCCAGTCAGGACCCGGCCACGGCCTTGGCGCAGCTCAAGGACAGGAAGCCGTGCTGGACTGACTCGCTCTCGTCCTATGGCTACGTGCTGCCCACCGGCTTCTTCAAAAAGTCCGCAGTTCCGATCAAGTCCGGCAGCGCCGCGGCCTTCATGGGCGGCGACCCGGCGGTGGTGCGCGCGGTGTACGCCAAGGCCATCTGCGACTTCGGCGCCACCTTCATCGACGCCCGCACCTCGCCCGCCGTCCAGAAGGACCTGCCGGATGCGATGGACAAGGTGATGGTGATCTACAAGAGCGATGCCTTCATCCCCAAGGATACCGTCTCGTTCGAGCCGGACCTGCCGGCTGACATGCGCGCCAAGATCGTCGAGGCGCTGCTGACGATCGCCGGGACCGAGGCGGGCAAGACAGCGCTCAAGACGGTTTTCTCGATCGACGGACTCAAGGCTGCCGACGACACCATCTTCGATGAGTTCCGCGTCTACCTCGAAGCCTCCGGCCTCGACGTCGCGACGTTCTTCGAGTGAACGCGCCCGACCAAAGGGAGGGGGAGATGCTCCCCCTCTCTTCTCATCCCGCACGGCCACGAGGTGAGCGCCCCTTGCTGCAGGTTCAAAACCTGACCAAGGTCTGCCCGAGCGGCACGGCGGTGGAGAAAGACATCAGCTTCGATGTTGCCGACGGTGAGTTCCTGGGGGTGATCGGCATCTCGGGATCCGGCAAGTCCACCCTCTTCTATTGCATTGACCGCCTGATCGAGCCAACTTCAGGGCGCATCCTGTGGGATGGGCAGGACATCGCATCAGCCGCGCCGGCCGAATCGCGCACGATCCGCCGCCAGATCGGCAAGGTCTTTCAGCAGTTCAGCCTGGTCCGGCGCTCGAGCGTACTCACCAACGTTCTCAGTGGGCGGCGGGCCGCGGCGGGCTTGTGGCGCAGGCGGGCATAGTGCTATACTCCCGCGAAATACCGGAGGCGGGTGTGAACGGGCTGGTGCTGGTGCTCAATGCAAATTTCGAGCCGTTGCACGTGTGCGAAACACGCCGGGCGCTCAACCTGATCGTCGGTGGCAAGGCGCGCCTGGTCGCCAATGGGCGCGGCTACGTACACACTGTTCGCCTCTCGTACCCCCGCCCCTCGGTCATCCAACTGCAGAAGATGATCCGCCGCCCCCACCCGCGGGTGCGCCTCTCCAAGCGCGAGGTCTTCCGCCGCGATGAGTTCACCTGCCAGTACTGCGGCAGGCAGACGCCGCACCTCACCATCGACCACGTCATGCCGCGTCACAAGGGCGGCAACCATACCTGGGCCAACCTGGTGGCGGCCTGCCCGCCGTGCAACCGGCGCAAGGGGGGCCGCACGGCCGACGAGGCCCACATGCACCTGCAGCGCATCCCGCGCGAGCCGCCGGCCACGGCACGCTACCTGTTCGGCCGCCACCTCGACCTGAACCAGGAGTGGACCGATTTCTTGAGCGGCTGGTAAGCCGCCGCGAGCGCGAGCCTCGGGAATCAAAAGAGGCCCCGACCGATGGTCGGGGCCTCTTTCTTTCTCCGCGGCAGGCCTACTTCTTATCCCCCAGCGCGGCATGCGCCGCCGCCAGGCGCGCAATCGGCACGCGGAAGGGCGAGCATGACACGTAGTCCAGGCCGATCTTGTGGCACAAGGCGATCGACTTCGGGTCGCCGCCGTGTTCGCCGCAGATGCCCACCTCGAGCGAGGGTCGGGTGGCGCGCCCCAAGCGCACGGCCATGTCCATCAACTTGCCCACCCCATCCGCGTCGATCGAGGCAAACGGGTTTTCGGGCAGGATATCTTTCTGCAGATACTCCATCAGGAAGCCGGTCTCGGCATCGTCGCGCGAGATGCCGTAGGTGGTTTGGGTGAGATCGTTGGTGCCGAAGGAGAAGAACTGGGCGTATTCGGCAATCTGATCCGCGGTGAGCGCCGCGCGCGGGATCTCGATCATCGTGCCGAACTGGTAATCCACCTTGATCCCCTTCTCGGCCATGACCTGCCTGGCCTCCGCCTCGAGCTCGGTCTGCTGCAGCTTGAGCTCATTAACGTGGGCGGTGAGCGGGATCATGATCTTGGGATGGACCTCGACGCCCTCTTTGGCGCAGGTGCAGGCGGCCTCGAAGATGGCGCGCACCTGCATGCGGGTGAGCTCGGGGATGTGAATGCCCAGGCGCACGCCGCGCAGGCCGAGCATCGGGTTGGCCTCGTGCATCGACTCGACCGCCGCCAGCATGCGTTCTTTCTCCAGGAGCAGCGAGGGATTGTTGGCGCGCACGCGCAGCTCGGTCACTTCCTGGATCAGCGTGGTGTGTGAGGGCAGGAACTCGTGCATTGGCGGGTCGATCAGGCGGATGGTGACCGGCAGCCCGTCCATCGCGCGGAACAGACCGTCGAAGTCGGAACGCTGGAAGGGCAGCAGCTTGTCGAGCGCTTCCTGCCGCTCGGCGGTCGTCTTGGCCAAGATCATCCTCTGCACAATCGGCAGCCGCTCCGTCTCGAAGAACATATGCTCGGTGCGGCACAGGCCGATGCCCTCGGCGCCGTAGCTGCGCGCGCGGGCGGCATCGCGCGGGTAGTCCGCGTTGGCCCACACGCCCAGGCGGCGGATCCCATCTGCCCACGAGAGCAGCTTGATCAGGTAGGGGTCCTTGAAATCGGGCAACATGGTCGCAATCTTGCCGGCGAAGACCTCACCGATCGTGCCGTCGATCGAGACGTAGTCGCCCTCCTTGAAGACCCGCCCGCCCACCGTGAAGCGCCGCTTGTCCACATCCACGTCGATGGCCGAGGCGCCGACCACGGCCGGCTTGCCGAACTGGCGCGCCACCAGCGCCGCGTGGCTGGTGCGCCCGCCGCGGCTGGTGAGGATGCCCTTGGCCGCCAGCATGCCGTGCACGTCATCCGGCTTGGTTTCCGGCCGCACCATGACGACGTCCTTCTTCTCTTCCTTGGTCCAGCGCTCGGCCGTATCCGCGTCGAAAGTGATCTGGCCGACGGCCGCGCCGGGCGAGACGTTCAACCCGGAGGCGATGCGATCGCCCCGCCCCGCGGCCAGTTTCTTCTCGGCCGGGTCGAACTGCGGGTGCAGGAAGAAGTCCACATGCTCGGGCTTCACCCGCCCCACGGCTTCGCTCTTCTTGATCAGCTTCTCGTCGACCATCTCCACCGCAATGCGGATCGCGGCCTGCGCCGTGCGCTTGGCATCCCGCGTCTGCAGGATCCACAGCTTGCCGCGTTCGACGGTGAATTCGATGTCCTGCGTCTCGCGGTAGTGGCGCTCCAGGCGCTTGCAGATGCGCGCGAACTCGGCGTTGACCTTGGGCATCTCCTGCGCCAGGGCCGCAATCGGCTTGGTGGCGCGAATGCCGGCCACCACGTCCTCGCCCTGAGCGTTGGTCAGGTAGTCGCCCTCGATCTCGCCCGAGCCGTCCGACACGTTGCGCGTGGTGACCACGCCCGTGCCGGAGGTGTTGCCCATGTTGCCGAAGACCATGGTCACGATGTTGACCGCCGTGCCCAGGTCGTGCGCGATCTTGGCCGCGTTGCGGTAGTCAATGGCACGCTTGCCGTTCCACGAGCGGAAGACCGCCTCGGTCGCGAGTCTGAGTTGCTCGATCGCATCCCCCGGGAAGTCTCGCCCGGCTTCCTTGCGCACGATGGCCCTAAACTCGCCGGTGATGGCCTTCAGATCCTCCGGCTTGAGGTCGGCATCGTTCGAGACGCCGCGCTTGGCGCGGTAGCCGGCCAGCACTTCTTCAAACGGTTCGTCGGCCACACCCAGCACCACCGAGCCGAACATCTGCACCAGGCGGCGGTAGGCATCATAGACAAAGCGCGCGTCGCGCGTGAGCTCGATCATCCCGGCCGCGGTCTCGTCGTTGAGGCCGATGTTGAGCACCGTATCCATCATGCCCGGCATCGAGAACTTGGCCCCCGAGCGGCACGAGACGAGCAGAGGGTTCTTGGCGTCGCCGAACTTCTTGCCGGTCTCCTTCTCAATGCGCCGCAGCGCCGCCAGCTCCTGCTCCCACATGCCCGCCGGGAACTTGCCGCCCTTGGCCAGGTACGCATTGCACGCTTCGGTGGTCACCGTGAAGCCGGGCGGCACCGGCAGCCCCACGCGCGTCATCTCCGCGAGATTCGCGCCCTTGCCGCCCATGAGACCGCGCACGCCGTCCCAGCTTTTGGCGTAGCGCTCGGCCGCAGTCAGTTCACTAAACAGGTAAACCCACTTCTTCGCGGACGTCTTCGACGGCGCTCGCTTCGCGACGGACTTTTTTCTGGTTGCCTTGGCCATGCCAATGCTCCTTTGTGGCTCAATGATGGCTCAGTTCCAGGGAAGAAACGCGTGATTCTACCACGTTCTCCTCTTCACGAATGTTGACCCGCGTCCCTCGCTCATCACGCATGATGACATGCCTCGCCCGCTCATTGCCACAGCGCGAAGCTGAATCACATGCCGCGCAGCCTCAGCCACGCGGCACGCTCTCTCAAACGGTCGGTGCTGCGCCGTCCGGCTTCAGCGTGCGGGCAGCCCGATCTGCAGCTCGCCCTCGTGCTCGCGAACGGGGTAGGCGGGGATATCGACCACCGCCGGAAGCAGGAGAGCTTTGCCGGTGCGCACATCGAAGCGGGCGCCGTGGCGCGGGCATTCGATCTCGAATCGCTCCAGTTCGCCCTCCCCCAGCGGCCCCTGGTCGTGCGTGCACAAGTCGGCGATGGCGTACCACTCGCTGCCGATGTGCAAGAGGGCAATCGGCTGGCCGTCGATCTCAAACAGCCAGCGCGAGCCATCGGCAAAATTCGCTAACGGGCCGACGGAGACGTACTGAACCTGATCGTCTTGCAGTTTGAGGTAGTTGAACATGCCGGGTGGCCTTCGATGATGGGCGGGATGGGAGGCGGTGCTAGTCGAGGTCGCGCACTTCAGCCAGGCCGTACGCTCCGGCTTTGAGCACCTTGAGCGAGAGCAGCGCACATTTCAGGCGCACCGGCGAGAGCTCGATCCCGAGCATCTCCAGGATGTCGTCCTTGCCGATCGCGCGCACATCCTCGAGCGACTTGCCGACAATCGATTCGGTCAAGAGGTCCGCCGAAGCCATCGAGATGGCGCAGCCCTGGCCGGAGAAGGCGGCCTCCGTAACGCGGCCGTCCGCCCCCAACCGCACGTCGATGCGCAGGCGGTCGCCGCACAACGGGTTGTCGTCCTCGTACGAAATGTCGTGCGGCTCGAGGGTCCCCTTCATGCGGGGGTTCTTGTAGTGATCGATGATTTGTTCTCGGTACAGGTCGTCCATAGGGTTCCCGCGTGCTCGTCTTAGGCGAAGATGTCGTTGACCTTCTGCACGGCTGCCACCAGCCGGTCCACCTCTTCGCGCGTGTTGTACAGGTAAAACGACGCGCGGGTGGTGGCCATGAGCCCGTAGCGCTCGTGCAGCGGCATGGCACAGTGATGCCCGGCACGCACGGCCACGCCATCCGCATCCAGAATCTGCGCGACGTCGTGTGGGTGGGCGGCCTGCATCACGAATGAAGCCACCCCGCCCCGCAGCGCCGGCGCGGGGCCGTACACGCGCACGCCCGGCACCTCGCTCAGGCGGTCGAGGGTGTAGGCGATGAGGTCCTGTTCGTGGGCGTGGATCGCATCCATGCCGGCCGCCTCGAGGAACTCAATCGCCGCCCCCAGCCCAATGGCCTCGGCGATGGCCGGCGTGCCGGCCTCGAACTTGTGGGGCGGCTCGTTGGTGGTGAATTCGTGCAGCCGCACCCGGCGGATCATGTCGCCGCCGCCCAGGAAGGGAGGCATCTTTTCCAGAAGCTCGCGCCGGCCGTACAGGATGCCGATGCCGGTCGGGCCGCACATCTTGTGCGAGGAGAACGCCAGAAAGTCGGCCCCCAGTTCGCGCACGTTCACTTTCATGTGGGGCACCGACTGTGCCCCATCCACCAGCACCACCGCACCGGCGGCGTGCGCCTGGCGGCTCATCTCGGCCACCGGGTTGATCGTGCCGAGCACATTCGACATGTGCCCCACGGCCACCAACTTCGGCCGGCGCTCGAGCAGCTTCTCATACACGGGCAGAACCAGCAGCCCGTCGTCGCTCACCGGCACGAATTCTAGTTTCAGGCCCTTCTCGGCCGCCAGCATCTGCCACGGCACGATATTCGAATGGTGCTCCATCTCGGTCAGCACGATCGTATCGCCCGCCGCCAAGTTGGCCTGGGCCCAGGTGCGCATCACCAGGTTGATCGACTCGGTCGTGTTGCGGGTGAAGATGATTTCGGCCGGTTCCGCCGCGCCGATGAAGGCGGCCACGCGCGAACGGGCCGCCTCGAACTGCGCCGTGGCCTCCTCCGCCAGTTGATACACGCCGCGGTGAATGTTGGCGTTGTGGAGGCGGTAGAAGACATCCATGGCCTCGATCACCGCTAGCGGCTTTTGCGAGGTGGCCGTCGAATCGAGATACACCAGCGGCACGCCGGGTTTCATCTCGCGCGCGAGCACAGGGAACTGCGTGCGCAGTCGGGCAACATCCAGCGTGGGAGATCGAGTGGCGGGGGTCATGACTTCCTTGGGCGGGATCGGCTGCCGCTCAGTTGCGGCGCTTGCCGCCGGCGCGTACCAGGCGCGCCCGCGCGCGGCGCCGGACGGAGCGGATCTTCTCCGAGTCGCGGGTGAACCACAGAATGCGGTCGGGCACCATCCAGCCGTCGGTCAGGTAGACATCGCTGCGGAACTGGACCGCGGTCATGCGCCCGTCGGCATGGACGATCGTGCCCTCCACCCAATCGCGCACGCGCCGCCCGCTGCGTTTGTGATCGCACAGGACCTCCACCGTTTCGCCGATGGCGAAGGCCTGGGCGAGAGTCTTGGCCGGGGCTTCCGGCTTGCCACGAGGTTCGCGACGAGAATTCATTCTCCCCCTTCTAGCCCCGAACCGAAGCGCCCATTTTAGCATCGATAGCTGAGCGCAGTCGGCGTCGGACACCTTCGAAGGGAATGCGTTGCATGATCGTGTCGAAGAATCCATCCACCACGACGCGCTCGGCCTCCGGCCGCGGTACCCCGCGCGTCATCAAATAGAACACTTCATCTTCATCCAACTGACCCACCGTCGCGCCGTGTGTGCAGCGCACGTCGTCCGCCAAGATCTCCAGGCCGGGCAGCGAATCGGCACGCGCATTCTTGGAGAGGATCAGATTGCGGTTGGCCTGGTAGCCGTCTGCCTTCTCGGCCCCGTGGGCCACGAAGATCATCCCCTGCCACACCGAGCGGCTGTGCCCTTTGAGCGCGCCCTTGAAGAGCAGGTCGCTCGTCGTGTGTGGCGCGTGATGGTTCTGCTGCGTATCATGATCCAGATGCTGTTGGCCGTCGGCAAAGTAGAACCCCGACATGCGCCCCGTCGCTCCGGTGCCGAGCAGATCCAGCGTGGTGAATGTCTTCGTCAGGCGGCTGCCCGTCCCGCCGAAGATCCACTCCAGCGTGGCGCCCTCGTGCACCTGCGCCCGCTCATGGGTCACATTCCACACGTTAGCCCCCCACGACTGGAATTCGACGAAGCGCAGCGTGGAACCCTTGTGGGCGATGAGTTCTACAACGCCCGCCCGCAGGCTGGCCTCGCTTCCGGCCGGCGAGGCGTTCTCATGCACGTAGGTCAGCGCGGCGCCCTCATCCACAACCACCAAGAGCCGCCAGCCGCGCAGCCCACTGGGCGTCGTCCAGCATACGGAATGCAGGGGCAGCTCAGCCTGCACGCCCTTGGGCACATAGGCAAACGCACCCACGTCGCCCAGCGCCGCAACCAGCGCGGCGAACTTACCCTCCGCCGGGTTCACAGCCTGGCCGAGGTAGCGCTGCACCAGGTCGCCTTGCGTGCGCGCGGCCTCAGCAAACGGCAAGAAGATCACGCCCTGCGCCGCGAGCGCGGGGGCGAGTGGCGTGGCCGCCGGGTCGAGATCGCCAAACACCACTTGCCCGCCATGCGCCTTGCCCAGCAGCGGTTTCAACAAATCGGCCGGCGGCCGCTTGGTGCGCCCCGGCACGCCCAGCGCATTGAGGTCGAGCTCGTCCAGCCTCAGCCCGGCCAGGTCGGTGCGGCGCCAGGCCTCGTCGCTCGCGGCCGGCAGAGGCATCTCGCGATACAGGCGAAGCGCCTCGCGCCGGCGGTCCGCCAGCCAGCCCGGCTCGCCTTGCCCGCGGGCGATGGATTCGACCTGCGCCACCGAATAGGCGGCATCTTTGGCCGCGGCGGGCATGCGCGGGCCCGCCCGATCGGTTCGAATGACAACCCGTTCCTGCATTCGCGGTCCTTTCGGCCTCGCGGCCGGGTTGAGCTACCCGACCGACCCTTCCATCTGCAATTGGATCAGCCGGTTCATTTCGATGGCATACTCCATCGGCAGTTCCTTGACCAGCGGCTCGATGAAGCCCGAGACGACCATGGTCATGGCCTCTTCCTTCGAGAGCCCGCGGCTGGTGAGGTAGAACAACTGCTCTTCGCCCACCTTGCTGACGGTGGCCTCATGCCCGATGGAGACATCGTCCTCGTCAATCTCGATGGTGGGGTAGGTGTCGGTGCGTGCTTCCGGGCCCAAGAGCAATGCGTCGCACACCACGTTCGACTTGGCGCCCAGCGCGCCTTTGTAGACCTTGAGCAGCCCGCGGTAGGTCGCCCGCCCGCCGCCCTTGCTGATCGATTTCGAGGTGACCTTGCTGGTGGTGTGAGGCGCAGCATGGATCACTTTGCCGCCCGCATCCTGGTGCTGGCCGTCGCCGGCAAAAGCCATCGAGAGAATCTCGCCGTGGGCTCCCTCCCCGACCAGGTAGCAGGAGGGGTACTTCATCGTCAGCTTGCTGCCCAGGTTGGCATCCACCCACTCCATGGTTGCGCCTTCGTGCACTACGGCGCGCTGGGTCACCAGGTTGTAGACGTTTGTCGACCAGTTCTGAATGGTCGTGTAGCGCACGCGCGCGCCGCGCTTGACGACGATCTCGATCACCCCGCTGTGGAACGAGTCCTTGGTGTAGATCGGCGCGGTGCAGCCCTCCACGTAGTGGACGTACGAGCCCTCTTCGGCGATGATCAGCGTGCGCTCGAACTGGCCCATGCTCTGGGTGTTGAGGCGGAAGTAAGCCTGCAGCGGCAGATCCACGTGCACCCCGGCCGGCACGTATACGAACGAACCGCCCGACCAGCAGGCGCTGTTCACCGCCGCGAACTTGTTATCGCTGTACGGCACCACCGTGCCAAAGTACTGCTTGAAGAGCTCGGGGTGCTTCTTCAGCCCGTCGTCGCTCGAGAGGAAGATGACCCCTTGCTTCTCGAGGTGCTCCTGGATGCTGTGGTAGACCATCTCCGATTCGTACTGAGCGCCCACCCCAGCCAGAAACTTGCGCTCGGCTTCCGGGATGCCCAACCGGTCGAAAGTCTTCTTGATCGTGTCGGGCACATCCTCCCAGCTGCCGCTGGAGGCCTCCGCCGGGCGAACGTAATAGTAGATGTCGTCGAAGTTCAGCCCCGCCAGGTTGCCGCCCCAGGTGGGCGTGGACCGCTGCAGGAAGTGCTCCAGCGCCTTCAGGCGGTAGGCGCGCATCCATTCCGGCTCGCCCTTCTGGGAGGAGATCTCCTCCACTACCCCCCGGCTGAGGCCCTTGCCCGACTTGTAGACGTAGTCTTCGGGATCATTAAACCCATACCGATATTCGCCCAGCTTTTCGAGCAGGCGAGAGTCGCTGCCAGCCATTTAACCCTCCTTGGCCAATTCCGCGTGCCGCTCCTTGATCCAGTCGTAGCCGTGCTCTTCCAGGCGCAGGGCCAAGTCCGCGCCGCCGGATTCCACGATGCGCCCGCCGTACATCACATGCACCACGTCGGGCTTGATGTAGTTGAGAATTCGTTGATAGTGGGTGATGACCAGCACGCCCATGGCCGGCCCGCCCAGCGCATTGACACCCGTGGCCACAACGCGCAGCGCGTCGATATCCAGCCCCGAGTCGGTTTCGTCGAGGATGGCAATCTCCGGTTCGAGCACGGCCATCTGCAATATCTCCGCGCGCTTCTTCTCGCCGCCGGAGAACCCGTCGTTGAGGTAGCGCCCGGCAAAGTCGGACGGCACTTCGAGCAGGTCCATCTTCGCCTTGAGCAACTTGCGGAACTCGGGTACGGGTATGCCTTTGTCTTGCGGGTTCGCCGCGCGCCGGCGGGCATTGAGCGCCGCGCGCAGGAAGTTGGCCACCGAAACGCCGGGGATGGCCACCGGATACTGGAATGCCAGGAACAGCCCCATGCGCGCGCGCACATCCGGCGCCAGCTCGAGAATGCTTGCGCCTTTGAAGAGCGCGTCGCCGGCCGTCACCGTGTAGTTGGGGTGGCCCATCAAGGTGTAGGCCAGCGTCGACTTGCCCGTGCCATTGGGGCCCATCAGGGCGTGCGTCTCGCCCTGGGGAACGATCAGGTTGACCCCCTTCAGGATTGAACGTTCGCCGATGTTTACATGCAGGTTCTTGATTTCGAGGACGGATGCCATCCTGCTCTCATTCTCCCGCCGGCTGGCCTGACTCTATGGAAAAGGCTCTCTCCAGCCGGAACTCGTCGGGCATTATAGCACGCACGGCCTGATTGGTCAATAATTGTAATATATATAAATAATATTGACTGAAAGCCGAATCGGTGCTAAAATGTGCGCCAAATGGAAACCGAAAGGGAAGCCAGCACCCGCGACCAGATTCTGGCGAACCTGCGCCGCAAGGGGCAATGTTCGGTCTTAGATTTGGCAGAAGTCACCGCCGTCTCCCCCATCTCCGTGCGCCACCATCTGGCGGTGCTCCAGGCGGAGGGGTTCGTCACCGCCATGCCCGAGCGCCGCGGGGTGGGTCGCCCACGCTTGCTGTACAGCCTGACCGAGGCCGGACTCGAGCGGTTCCCCACCAAGTACCTGGCGCTCACCAACCGGCTGCTCTCCGAAATCAAGGGACGTCTGCCGCAAGAGGTCGTCGAGCAGCTCTTCCGCGATATGGCCACCACCATGGCGTCCGAGATGACCTCGCAGATCGAGGGGCTGCCCATTCAGCAGCGCGTCGACCGGCTGCTGATGCTGCTCTCGGAGCACGGCTTCGAGGCGCAAGCCGAGGTCGACCCACAGGGCGATTATCGCGTCACCGAACTCAACTGCCCGTACTACCGCATCAGCCTGCGCCATCCCGAAGTGTGCACCATCGACGCCGCGATCATCTCCCAAGCACTGGCGGCGAGCGTCCACCGCCAATCGTGCATCCTTACCGGGGACCGTGCCTGCACCTTCAGCGTGCACCTGCCCGCACCGGCTCCCTCTGCGGCCGGACCCGCCTGATCACGAGGTGCCTATGTCTGACCTACCCGTCACCCCGCCCTCTGCCGCCCCGGCGCCGGATTCTGGTTCGAGCGAAAAGCCGCCCAAGGTGACCTGGACCGCAGATACCACCTACCCCGAGAAGGCGGCCAAGCTGCGCGAGATGTGGGCGGATGTCGTCGACCCGGAGCTCGGGCTCAACATCATTCAACTCGGATTGATTCGCGAGGTGGATCTCCAGGAGGATCGCGCGCAAGTGCGCATGATCCTCACCACACCCTTCTGCCCGTATGCCCCGGCGATGATCGACGCCACGCGTCGCAAGGCCGAGGAGGCGCTCTCCTTGCCGGTGCACGTCGAACTGGGGGCCGAGATGTGGAACCCCGCGATGATGGACGAAGAGGCCGCCGCCGACTGGGGATTGTTCTATTAGGCGCGAGCCGCTGCGTCCGTGAACCACGCCGGGCGGAGATGCCCGGCGCCTCCACATAGATGCCTGCCACGCCCCTTCGCAACAACGTTCTTCGTCTGCTCGACTCGCGCCACGTCGCGCATCGCCTGGTTCACATTCCGACCGAAGAGAAGTTGGGCGCGGCCGAATTGGCCGAGCGCGCAGGCCTGCCGCCGCATCAGGTGTACAAAACGCTGGTCGTGCTCCGCGCCGGCAAGGGCCGGCCGGTGCTGGCGGTGATCCCGGGTGATTGCGAGCTCGATCTCAAAGCGCTGCGCGGCACGCTTGAAGACGGCGGGTTACACATGGCCACTCAGGCCGAAGCCGAACGCGTCACGGGTTTCAAGGTGGGCGCGATCTCGCCCCTGGCGCTGCTCAACCGCGGCTTCGAAATGGTAATCGCCGCGCAGGCGATGGACGAAGCGGAGGTTTATGTGAGCGCAGGCGAGCGCGGCGCAAGCGTTGGCTTGGTGCCGCAAGACCTGGTGAGGCTTACCCGCGCGCGTGTGGTCGGGGGCATCACGAGGGGCGCAAAGTGAGTCTGTCTTCCCGAGCGAGCGGCTCTTCCGTCATTCCGAGGGCGTCGCCCGAGGACTTGCCGCTTGCGGTTTGTCACCGACTCGAAGCCCCCGAATCACCCTGCCGGCCGGAGGTGCAATGACTTCCCCTCATTCCCCCCTTCGAACTCCGCCTGTGGCCCTTGCGTGCCTGGCCTTGGCCCTCTCGGCTTGCAGCGATTCGTCGCCCGCCATTCACCTCACCCTCGCCCCTGAGACGCTCGAGGCGCCGAGAAGCGACGCCACCCAACCGCCCCCACAACCAGGAGCCGTGACGATGACCATCCAATTGACCAGCCCGTCCTTCAGCGAGGGCAGCCCGATCCCGAGAAGGTTCTCCTGCGATGGGGAAAACGTATCGCCCGCGGTGCAATGGAGCTCGCCGCCCGCAGGGGTGAAGAGCTTTGCCCTGATCATGGACGACCCGGATGCGCCGATGGGTACCTTTGTGCACTGGGTGCTATACAACATCCCAGGCGGGGCAAGCGCGCTCCCCGAAGCGGTCGCACGTACTCGCCAGGTCCAAGGGCTCGGGGAGCAGGGCAAGAACAGCGCGCGCCAGACGGGCTATACGGGCCCCTGCCCTCCCGGCGGAACGCACCGGTACTTCTTCAAGCTGTTTGCGCTCGATGCGCTGCTCGCACCTGCCGGAGACCCATCCGCAGCCGACCTCGAGAAGGCGATGCAAGGGCACGTCTTGGCGCAAGCTCAGCTCATGGGGCGCTACTCGCGCTAGTCATCGCCCGGGTCGAGCGTTCGGCGCATCCTGGACCGCCCCAGGAGCTTTCCAGGCGACGGGCGGTCAGAGCGCGGTGGTTTCGACCGCCTCGACGATGCGCGCCTTGGGATCTGACATCAGTGTTCCCTCGACGCGCCCCCAAATCAAGCGCAGCCCAGCCAGCAGGGTTTCCGCATCCTTCGGCGTGTTGAACTCGAGGTCAATCATGACGCAGTTAGGATTGTCCACTGGGCGCAGGATCTGGTAGCGGCGGACGCCGGATTTCTTCCGGAGGGCGGGGTCGCCGTCGAAGGCCTTCTTCCAGCCTGGGTAATCGGGGACCGGGTGTTCGATTCTCAGCATGTACATCTTTCCTCCCTTACCTTCACATAGATCCTTTGCGGCGGCCTTCCACGCCCTCATGCGACGCTCAAATTTGAAGGCCCTCTTCCTGCGTACCACAACACCCCATGCGTTGTGTCATCCTTGAATTTGTACCTACCATCCGTGAAGTGGAATCCCTTCACGATCAATCCGGCTTCCCATTCGATCAGCAGATCCACCGGCGTGCTGCTTGGGGCCTTGAGCGAAGCGTGTGCTTCGAGGCGCGCGCAACGCAATAGGGCTAGGTGGATGCGGTTTCCGGTCCGCATCTCACTTGGCGTTTGCCCCCTCCTCATGCTATCGTCGGGGTTCTACTTGGCGAGAAGAAGACGGCCCAGCCAGATGCACCAGATGGGATACGCGGCAGCCCACCCCAGGAAACCGACCTGCCCAAGATTCACGCCCCATGGCGCAGCCTCCCAGGCTTCAACCCCACGGATGATTCCGGGGACGGTCAGCAGGCCGACCGCCATGATCGCACCCGCGACGATGCCAAGAACTGCCTGGCCGTGTGGCCATGCGTTGCTGTGCTGGGCAGAGTAGCTCAATGCCGCCAGCCACAGCCCAATCAAGGCGTTACCCGCGATCATGTACAGGCCGGCCAGGTACCAGCCGGTGACGCCTGAGATGACCAGCACGGAGCCCACGGTGACGATGATTGCGCCGGCTGATGCCGCCAGGAGCGCCAACAGGCTGAGTTGTGGCGACTGCGTGTGAAAGGCCGAATATGTCATCCATGCCATGACCCCGCTCAGAATTGCGGCGATGGCAATCAGGAGATCGTTGAGGGTCCCAAACGGTTGACCGATGGCGAAGAATAGGGCCAGGAACAGCGCTCCGAGCAAGCTCACCACTCCGGTTGCGATGGCAACCCAGCCAACGGCATGCGATGAAAGACCGATTGATGTCACGGGTTCTCCTGGCTTCTTGAATGGCAGCGGCCCGGGCTGGCTAGGGCACTTGACCGCCGCGGTGATCATGGCTGATGTCGATCGAAGGGATGATGGGAAGCGCATTGCCACCGCCCCCACTTCGGGGGGCGGTGGCATCGACACTTCTATGCGGCCCAACGCCTGCGTTCAGGCGCGGCTTGCACGCGCAGCGGGCCAGACATCACCTGCAACGCATTGTTAGCCAGCACGAGGGATCCTTGCCAGACCCACAGTTACCTGTTTTATTGACGGGAAGGAATCGCCGACAAGCAAACGACCTCACATCGACGACCTCACTTCGTAGACACGAATGCTAGAAATGAATGGACAGCTTAGGGCAAGTATCTCCGCGGCATCAAGACTCTCCGCCTCGATGATGTTGTAACCAGTAATGGATTCCATGTTCCATGGTAGGTCCTTGGTTCCGCTTTTCGAGACTTCTCGACCACCGCTGAAACCACCCTGGTCGACTTGCTTGTCGGAGATCGATCCAAACCAAGCCTCCCAAGCCTTCATGATTTCCAGGGTGGGTTTTTCAAATCCGATGTGCAGAAACATAAACCTCTTCGCTCTTCTCTCCTTGTTTATGGGGGTTCTCAAAGGTTTGCCGCCGGGCAGGGTCGGGCTAGCTAGGATTAGGCTACTTGCAGGGGTACGAATCCCCCAGCCCGGTCTTGGTGATGTCAATCTGGCCTCCCGGCCGCAGCGTGGCCGTGAGCACCAGCATGTTCTGCACACTCATATCGTAGAACTTATAGACGCCCGGCGAGACGTTGTTCAGGATCGAGCCCGAGGCCTCGAAGAACGGCGCCAGCATCTTGTCGCCGGGCTTCATCAGAATCGGGTGCGGGGTGCAGTTGCGCACGCGCCCCGGGATAATGCACAACCCTTTCTCGCTACCGGTGGGCGAGAAGCCGAACGACATGCGGCAGGTGCTGTCGACCGCAGCCACCTGCTTCACCGGGTAGTCCGCGCCGCTCAGCGGCGAGCCGGCCTCGATTAAGGTGAAGTTGTCGTTGTAGTCGTAATAAGCCGGGCCCAGCTTGTCTTGCGCCGCCCAGACTGACCACAAGAAGCCGCCGGCGTCGTTTAACCAACCGCGCTTGAGCGCGAACTCCACCACGCTCGATGACTTGGGCGAGACGCGCGCGAAGGCCGTGTCTGGGTCATCCCCGACGCCCTGATCGTAGATGATTTCTTCGTAGCCGGTGGTCGTGACCTTGGCCCCATCGGACACAACCGGGGTCACGCCGCCCACTGTGTTGTCGCTGTCGTTGTAGACGCGCACGCCCAGCGAGGTCCAGTCCGCGCTTATGGGCGACACCGCCTGAATGAGCAGATCCCCCCGCCCGTCCAGATCGGTATCGATTTCGACTGCGTAGCGCGATTCGCCGCTCGAGCTGTCGGCCTCACCCTTTAGGAACAGGGAGAAGTAGTACCAGGTCGGGTCAGCGTCCGCTTCGCCACGCTTCAGATCGATCATCGCCAGGTAGTCCATCTGCTGGGCGGTAAACGGCCGCTCGAACTTGTTGACCGGATAGTCATCCCCGCCGCCGGTGCGATGCTCAGCCGCCGTCGAGGACGAATCGAAGTCTTCCATGTATCGGTCCGCCTTGCCGGGAGTGCCGGGCGTCGCCACGTGCACAACCGCGATCGTGGGCGTCGGCGGGACCGCCGTGGGTGGCTCGGTCGGCGGCGGAGTGTCACTCGCCGCGGGAGCCGCACCCGTGCTCGGCGGCTCAGTCGCACTCGTCACCGAATCGCCTCCCGAAAGCAGCCCCGAACCCAGGCTACAGGCCATGCTGAGCAAAACAATGAGCGAAAAGACCAGAACCCCCTTGCTGGTTGCGCGCCTCATACGTCCTCCCTTGCCACTGGTATGTCACCGGTGGGTGACAGCCACTATCCGTCACCCCAGAGACGAAAGTATACCATTTTTGTCCACTTTACACTGGCGCTTTCCCTCTCTTCTTCCGGAGAGGCGATTGCAGGCTGTTTTCGAAGGGAATCGCGGGGTTCACTCGGCCAGGGTGTCCGGCAATAGCGCGCGCACGCCTGCACTCGGCGAGTGCGCGCAATGTTTTGCATGAGAGGAGTGGTCCCAACGCAAGCGAATCGCCGGTGTTAGGGCAACACCGTGTGGCGTGGATTCCAAAGGGAATCGGAGCGAACCGCAGACCAGGAGAGGGGCGATTTAGACGATGGTGCCGCTGCGCCGCTCAAGGAAGCGGCCCTGGCCGGACGCGCCCAGCCAGGCGTCACCATCGACGATGAGGCGGCCGCGCAGGTAGACCTGTTCTGGAGCGCCCGTGATCTGCCAGCCCTCGTACAGGTTGTAGTCGGTGCGCTGATGCCAACGCGCGGCACTCACCGTGCGCTGCAGTGTCGGATTCCAGATGACGATGTCGGCATCGGCGCCTGGGGCAAGCGTTCCTTTTTGCGGATACAGGCCGAAGGCCTTGGCCGCATTGGTGGAGGTGAGCGCGACAAACTGATGCGGCGTGATGCGTCCCTGGCCCACGCCGTAGGTCCACAGGATCTGCATGCGGTCTTCGACGCCGGGGAGGCCGCTGGGGATCTTGGTGAAGTCGCCGCGGCCAAGTTCTTTGCCGGGGATGGCAACCATTTCGCCTTCGTACTCGATCGGCCGCGTTCCATCGTAGAAGAAAGCGCAGTGGTCGGTGCCCACCACCTGCAGCCAGCCGAGCTCGAGGCCGCGCCAGAGCGCGGCGTTGTCTGCCGCGGTGCGCACCGGCGGCGAGCAAACCCATTTGGCGCCGTCCGGCCGGCGCAGGTCGTCTGTGGTGAAGAAGAGGTACTGCGGGCAGGTTTCACCGATGACCGTCAACTCCTGCTCCCGCGCGCGGCACACCGCCTCCAGCGCGCCCAGGCAGGTCATATGCACCACGTACAGCGGCGCGCCGGCCGTGGCCGCGAGTGCAATGCCGCGGTACGTGGCCTCCGCCTCGCCCCACGCCGGGCGGGTGAAGGCGTGCCACTCGGGCGCGAGCCTGCCGGCCGCCACCGCCTCGCTCACCATGATGTCGATCACGTCCCCGTTCTCGGCATGCAGCATCGGCAGCAGGCCATGCTCAGCACAGGCGCGCATGGCCAGGAAGATCTCGCCATCCTGAAGGCGCATGCGCTTGTTGTAGGCGGTGAACAGCTTGATGCTCGTCACGCCTTCACCCACCAGCTTGGGCAGTTCGGCCAGGGTCTGTTCGCCCACCCAGCTTAAATTGGAATGGAAGGAATAGTCGATGGCCGCCTTGGCCGCTTTGCGCCGCCAACCTTCGAGCGCCGCCAGCAGCGATTGGCCGGGGTCTTGCGGGACGAAATCCATGACGGTCGTGGTGCCGCCGAAGGCGGCGGCTTTGTGACCGGTGTAGTGGTCATCGGAGGAGACTGTGCCGAACATCGGCAGGTCGAAATGGGTGTGCGGGTCGATCCCGCCCGGCAAGAGAAGCTTGCCGGTGGCATCGACTTCCTGCGCATCGCCGGCCGGCAGCCCCTGGCCGATGGCAACGATGCGCTCGCCATCAACCAGCAGGTCGGCGGCGATGGTGTCGCTTGCCGTGAGCAGCGTGCCATTGCGAATGATCAGGCGTCCCATGGCACCCTCGTCACATCTTGCACTTTATGCCCCGGCGGCTCCGGCGTCCTCCCTCGACGGCTTCACGCCGCCCAGGGTGTGCACCTCGTGCTCAACTTTCTCAACGCAGTCCGCCAGATCGCGATCGATCTCCACGCTCGTCAGGTGGAATTGCTGCCATGCGGCGCCCGGCGGCTATCGGCCTCTCACCGCGGCTACTGTGCCCCAGTGCGCTGCTCAGCAGGCGAGCTCCTCCTTGCGCGCCGCGGCACAAGGCCAGATCCCGTCTTCCGTGGCCAGGTACTGCACCTTCTGGTCCGCCGCGTGATGCGGGACTGCGTCGACGATTTGGGCGCGGTAGGCGATACCCACCCTCAGCGCGCGCTCAGCCAGCGGCAGAAAACGATCGTAGTATCCACCGCCATAACCCAGCCGGTGTCCCCCCGGCGAAAAGGCCATGCCCGGCACGAGCACAAGGTCTACGGTTTGCGGCTCGATGCGCGGCTGGCTCTCGCGTGGCTCGAGCATGCCATAAGAATGCGGGACGAGTTGCCCCGGATTGAAGAGGTGGAAATCGATGCGCGGGGATGGCACGCGCACGATGCGCGGGATACCCCACTCCTTTTCCGGGTGGCGTTCGATCAATGGGCGCAGGTCCACCTCGCCGCGCATGGGCATGAAGCCCAGCACGACCTTGGCCGCCCGAAATGCCGCTAGCGCCTCGAGCGCGGTCGCGATCGCCTGGCTCGCGGCCAGGCGCTGGGCCTCGCCCATCGCCTCGCGCCGGGCCTGTGCCAGAGCGCGCAGTTCCTTCTTGACCGGGGCCAGAAGGTCCGGAGGTGCCGGGCTAGCTGCCACGCATCTCCTTTATACGCTTGTCGATCTCACTCACTCGCCCCTGATGCCTCACCCACCACTCGCGGTTGAGCTGTGCATCGAGCTCCTTCACCGTCTTGCCCTGTTGCTCCACCCAGGTGTAGTACTTCAGGTTGTGCC
>CAYGXJ010000133.1:0-20119 GCA_964353865.1 uncultured Anaerolineales bacterium
TGCACGTGTCCGGATCGATATAGAACCACGGCCACTCGGCGGTGGGCTTGCCCGGAACGATGCACTCCACCGGGCAGACATCCACGCAACCACCGTCGCGGAGGCAAAGGCTGGTGATGATGTGGGTCATGGTTGCTTCTCCTTCGACCTGGGGGGCCGCGCGCTGCCGTCAATCGCCGGCGTGCGGCCCTTTGGCGGTGAGGGCGATGGCGCTGCCCAAGCTACTTCTGGAACTCTGCCTCGAAGCGGCGCGAGATTTCCGGCCAGTTGACCACGTTCCACCAGGCCTGGATGTAGTCGCCGCGTTTGTTCTGATACTTCAAATAGTAGGCATGTTCCCAAACGTCAAGCGCGAGAACCGGTACAGCTCCCCATTGCGTGAGATTCTGGTGCTTCTCGGCCGTGAGAATCTCGAGGTGCTTCTTGGAAGGCTGGACCACCAGCAGAGCCCACCCCGAGCCCTCCACCGCCGCGGCTGCAGCGCCAAACTGCTTGGCAAAGTTGTCGTATGATCCAAAGTGGGTTTCGATCTGCTTAAGCAGTTCGCCGGTGGGCTTGCCGCCGCCTCCTTTGCCGCTGGGGGCCATCACTTCCCAGAACAAGTGGTGAAGGAAGTGACCCGATCCATGGAAGGCGAGCTCGCGCTCCCAATGCTTCACCAGCGCGAAGTCCGCCTTGTCGCGGGCGTCTTTCAGCTTGGCCTCGGCATTGTTGAGTCCATCGACGTAAGCTTTGTGATGCTTGTCGTGATGCAGGCGCATCGTCGCTTCATCAATGTGCGGCTCGAGGGCATTGTAGTCGTAGGGCAGCGGGGGCAGTTCGTGGGTCATATCTCTCTCCTTGAGCGGTAGGCGTCCAGCCCTTTGACGGGACCGGACCGGTCTTGTACTATTGCGGCCCGAGGCGGGCCGTTGCCGTAGACACCAATTTGCGTCAGAATTCTAGTCTTTTCGAAAACAGGTGTCAAGGAAACTCATCAAGGTGTACAGGTTGTCACGATGGCGATGACGCTCGACTCACAACCTGAGGCGGGCCGTTTGCCTCGGCGCGCCCGGGCCGTAAGCCTGCTCGGGATTCTGGCAGTCTCGACGGCCTCGGTCTTCATCCGCCTGGCGCAGGCGAGCGGCGGACCTTCGCTCTTGATCGCAGCGGGGCGCATGCTCGTCGCGGCGTCTGCGATTCTGCCCGCCGCACTGTGGCTCGATCGAGAGCACCTGCGTCGTGTGTCGCGGCGTGACGCAGGGCTCGCGATTCTTTCGGGGGTTTTCCTGGCAGCCCATTTCGCCTTCTGGATCACATCCCTCGAAATGACAAGCGTTGCCAGCTCGGTGGTGCTCGTCACCACGACACCGCTGTGGGTTTCACTCGTCTCGACTCTCTTTCTGCGCGAACCGCCGAAGGGTGGCACCCTCCTCGGCATGCTGGCAGCACTGGCCGGGACGGGAGTGGTGGCCCTGAGCGAGGTGTGCACGCTAGCCGGAGGGCCGAAATGTGCGCCTGCCGTGCTGGCCCTGAGCGGGCCGGCGTTGCGCGGCGATGGCCTGGCCCTCTTGGGCGCCTGGATGGTCAGCGGATACTTCCTCGTCGGCCGTTCTCTGCGCCCACGCATGTCGCTGCGCGTCTACGCGCTGCTCACCTATGGAACGGCGGGCATTGTGCTGCTCGTCGCCTTGCTTGTCATTGGCGTTCCACTTGCTCCATACCCTCTTGGGGTCTACGCATGGATCGCAGCCCTCGGCCTGGTGCCGCAACTGATCGGCCACTCCGCCTTCAATTGGGCGTTGCGCTATCTCTCGGCAACATACGTCACGGTGACCGTGCTCGGTGAACCGGTTGGCTCGGTCTTCTTGGCGTGGATCGTGCTCGGCGAAGCCCCTTCGCCCATCCAGATAACGGGTGCCGTGCTGATCCTGGCCGGGATTCTGGCCGCCTCGCGCGCAGAGGTGCGAGCGCGAGAGGGCGAAGCGCATCGCGCGCAGAGCGATCCACGCGCCATGGCATGAGGTCGCGCGCAACGTTGCAAAACCTGGAAAAGTGTGTATAGTGGGGACCAACGGGAGGAATTCATGTCGGCATTCTCGTGGCGATGCCAGTACTGCGGCTGGTCATTCCAGTTGACGTCCGATGTGGTCGCCGCTGCTCTGGCAACAGCGGAGGCCAATGACGCCCGGCATCATGTCGAGCACTGCCCGCGCTGCCGCAAAGGTCTCAAGGTTCCACTGGATCAACTGCGTCGCCACGTGCCGGCCAGCGGCGCGGTCGCTGCACCGGCTCCCGGTTCGGAACCCACTCCAAAGGAGGATACTAGACCCATGACCGATAAGCCCGCCCCCTACCCGCCTGCCGGCGGACCGCAATACCCGCCGCCATCGCCGTTGCTGCCGCCCATCGCGCCCATTGCGCCGCCGCCTGCGCCGATGCCCGCCTCCATGCCGCCGGTTACGGCCCCCAAGCCGGCTCCTGCCAAGCCGGCCGTAAGGCGGCCGAAGCGCAAGCCTGCAGCCAAGCGACCCGCCGCCAAGAAACCTGTGGCCAAGAAAAAGACTGCAAAGAAGCCTGCGAAGCGCAAACCGGTCAAGAAGTCCGTCAAGAAGACAACCAAGAGAAAGACCGGCCGCAAGTAGGCAACCCGCAATTCATTGGGGCTGACACCAAACTCGAATCAAGACCGGGAGGAGGGCTACGCCAGAGCCACTCCTCCCGGTTTGATTTTATCCGCAGCACGGCTTCCGAAGCGGAGGCCGTCTTCTAAATCCGCTTGACGACGATGTCGGAGATGACGTTGGCGGCCTGGTCTCCGCGATCGGCGGCATTCGACAGATGACGGTAGATTTCGCGCAGCTTGAGCATGTCCACCACGTGTTCGAGGTCGGCCGGCGCACCAAACAAGTTGCCGATCGCCTCGCGGTAGACGCTCTCCATGCGATTCTCAAGCGCCTTGGCCCGCACCGCGTGGTCGGAGGCCACTGCCGGGTGATCCATGAGTTCAGTCACCCCCGTCTGAATCTCACGCGCGGCCTCGGTCAGCAGGCTGGCCATGCGCTGCAAGTAGGGGTTGGGCCGGACCTTGAGGATGACCATCTCGTCGACCGTGCTGTAGGCATAGTCGAGAATGTCGTCGATCGTCAGCGACAGGGCGAAGATATCTTCCCGATCGAACGGTGTGACAAAGGTCCGGTTGAGTTCGTCGATCAGAATGCGCCGGGTCTCGTCCGCCGCCTTCTCAATGCGCGAGACTTGCTCGGCTGCATCATCGCTGGGTGTCTTCATATACTGCGACAGGGCTTCCATCCCCGCCACAGCGTATTTGGCCTGCTCCGCCAGCAATTCGAGGAAGCGCCCGCCCTTCTTGCGACCACGTAGTCTCATTCGTTCCTCCTCAATGTGTGGGTGCGCGCCTCAACCCGGCACTTCGTTCGCGGCGGCGGACGCCTGCGCACCTTCGCGCGCCGGCCCATTCGACTCTCGCTGCACAAGCATAACCCCCGCGACAATCAACCCTGAGCCGGCCCACTGAACCGGTGCAAGTTGCTCGCCCAGCAGGGCCACCGCCATGACCGCAGTGAGGGCCGGCTCAAGTGAGGCGATGAGTGTGGCAACACTCGCCGGCAGGTAGCGTAGCGCCGCCGAGTAGAGCCCATAGCCGAGGAGCGTGGGCGCAGCCAACACCAGCAGTCCCACCCCTAGGCGGCTATCGAATCGCACTGCGGGTGACCGCATCGCCAGCGCAAGGATGATGAGCACGAGGGTGGCGAATACAAACCCGTAAAACAAGCTCGTCCAGGTGCTCCGAAATCTCCGTGCCGCGACTTTGCCGGTCAGGCTGAAAGCGGCGAATCCCAAGGCCGAAGTCAGTCCAATCCCTATGCCGGTCGGCGTCAGTCGATAGCCCTGGGTCGAGACTCCCACGATGAGCACCACGCCCGCCAGCCCCATCACGATGGCGGCGATCTTCCAGCGAGTGATCGGTTCGTGCAAGAAGGCCCATCCCCCCAGGGCGGAAACGCCCGGCGCCAGGTAGATCAAGACCGTCGACAGCGTGGCGCCGTTGTACCCCAGCGAAAGCGCCCACAGGGCATTCATTGCGGCCAACGATACCCCGCCGTGCAGGAGCAGAAAGGGCAAATCGGTGCGCCGAATGTGCAGCAGGTGCGGCGCCGTTGCGCGCAGCACGAGCAAAAGCACCAAGACCACGGTCACATCGCGCCACACCGCCAGAGTGAGCGGCGCGATGCCCAGTCCCTGCATCAGTGTGCGCATGATTATAGCCGTTGTGGCCCAGGTGGCGGTGCCGACCAGCGCGATGACCACGCCGCGCAGTCGCCCGCCGGCAGAGAGCGCTCGGGTCATTCCGGCCTCGCAATCCATCGCAGATGCAGGGCTCGCTCCGAGCGGTCAGATAGGCGCACCTCGTGATGGATGCGCAATCCGGGCACCCACACCACGCGCACCTCATCGGCGAGGACGGGTTGGATAAGACGAAGGAATTGCGGCACATGTTGTCGGGCCAGGAAGTCACTCAGGCGCATTTCTTGAGGCGCGCCAAGCGGCCGAATACGGTCCGCCGGCACGGCTGCCCGCAGACAAAACGGCAGATGCACCCGATCAAAGTCGATCCATGCACTCCACGCATCCGTGCTGCGTTGCGCCGTCGGGGGCGGAGGAGTCAGATCGAATTCAATACTTGCGCCGAACGCCTGAGCCAGGACCCGCCCTGGGACCGCCTCGATCCATAACGGCGAAGGAGGCACAGCCCCCGATGGCTCGGGGTCGCGGCTCACGTACAGACGCGGCCCAGCGGAATAGACGTGGACCGTTTTCATCAGGTGGGCATGCCCGGAGTTCGGCGGGTCGGCCAAGAAACGCACAAGGCCGAGCACATGGCGCAAGGCAATATCCTCGCGCCCGCCGAGCGCCTGAGCCAGCGCCTCTCGCGCCACTCCTTGCCGCACGGCTTCGGGCAGCTCAGCAAACCCTGCCCGGTCAATCCACAGCGTGCCGCTGGCAAGCGGAGTGATGCACTTCTCCAACCCACGTTCGATGGCGAGCTCCAGCAGGCGGCTGTGGGCAGCCATGAGCTGCGCCGTCTGAACAAGCAGGCGTCGGATGGCCGGATTGTAGGTTTCGAGGTTCGGTAGCAGCTGATGCCGGATGCGATTGCGAAGGAAGGCAAGGTCTTCGTTGCTGGGATCGCTGCGTGCCGCAAGGCCCCGCGCAAGGCATGTGCGGGCGCTCTCGTCGCGGGTGAGGCACAGCAGTGGCCGCACTAGGCGCACCCGCCCAGGTGGCACCTCGCGCTGAACCTGGTGCAGATCGACGACGGGGAGCATGCCGCGCAACCCGGAGACGCCCGTGCCGCGCAACAAATGGAGCAGGACCGTCTCCGCCTGGTCATCCGCCGTGTGACCTACGGCCACAGTGCGGCATCCGCATTCGAGCGCCGTGGCCGCTAGGAACTGGTAGCGCATGCGCCTGGCTGCTTCTTCGAGCGAGCGGTGCTCGCGACGGGCAGCCCCGGCAACATCCGTTCTGTGATGATGGAACTCTCCCCCCCGCGCTGCGATCATCAGAGCAACGCTGCGCGCTTCATCGGCGCTCTCTGCGCGGAGTGAATGGTCCAGGTGGGCCGCGATCGGCACGTAGCCCAGCTCCCCAAGGAGCACATACAGCGCCAGGCTGTCGGGCCCGCCCGAGAGACCGACCACCACGCGCTCGCCCGGCTCGAGCAGTTGGTGTTCGGCAATGAATTGCGCAACTCGGGTGCTGATATCCACGCGGACATTATATCGGTGCATGGCGGTCGCCGGGACTGAAAGAGACATGGGGGAACGCGGGAGGGCGTCACGGCCCATGGCAGGCCGCCCAAGACGCGTTCGTTGCCCGCGTTGTCGCCTCGCGTCCAGCGCATGGATCAATCGGTCGAGGACGTCCCTTTGATGGCGCTGCGCGGCTTGCGCCCGGTTCGCGCGCGACGTGGGCTGCGCGAAGGTGCGGGGACCATCCGCCCCGCACGGTGGGCCGCCTCGCCGGCTGAGACGCCGTAGGTGGCCAACGCATCCACCAATTGGCGGACGTCGGTTTGCGGTGCATAGATCCTGCGGGTGGTCTCGATCGAGGCGTGACCCAGCAGCGCTTGCAGCAGGCCCAGATCCATCCCTTCGTCGCGCAAGGATTGTGCGCGGAAATGGCGGAATGCGTGCGGCCCGCTGCCCGACTTGAGCCCGAGGGCGCGCGCGGCCTCGGCCACCACTCGCCACAACGTCGTACGCGAAAGGCGCTGGTGGCGCCCTCGCCCATGGCTGACGAAGAGTGGCACCCCCCGGCTCCCGGGCCGCGCCGTGACGCGTTCTCCCTGGCGTTCTCTTTCGGTCAGATATTGGCGGATCGCCTGCTGTGCCTCCTGAGTGAAGATCAACATCCGCCGCTTTCCACCCTTGCCAGTCACTTCCACCGTGGTACTGTAGCCCTGGTCCACCGCCTGGCAATTGAGCTGAGTCACCTCGCTGGCCCGTCCGGCCGAAGAATAGAGGGTGTGCACGATTGCGCGGTTGCGCAAGAGCACCAGCCGGGACTGGCGGTCGGCCGCGGTCTTCCCGGAGGGCAGCGGGACGCCATCATAGAAGGAAAGGATGGAGGCCAGGTTGGGGTCCGGGCGGCGCGGTGCATAGCGCAACACGCCTCCGCGGGTCTCTTCCGATAGCTTCTGACGCGCCGCGTCCAGCCGGAAAGAAGGGTCAAGCTTGCCGCGCGCATACAGCCAGCCCAGGTAGCGCTTGGCCGCGGCAATGTACAGCGCCATGGTCGCCGCGGAGTAGTGCTTTTGGCCGAGGAGCCAATCCAGAAACGCGACCAGCACATCATCCTTGATGGCGCGCACCGCCATCATGCCGGCCCGCGGCGTGCCATGGTAACGCGTCTCGTTGGCACAGCGCTGCAGAGCGACCAGCGCCCAGTGATAATTGTCCCGCGTTCGCGGAGATTTGAGCGCCTTGCCTAAGAACTCATCGGCAAATTCCGGCAACGGCGGTTTCGGGCTGGCATTCTTGCCCGAGGTTGGCAGTTGGGGTTCGGTCATGGCACAGGCATTGCCGGGTCTTGGCGGGCGCCAACCGGCGCGATGGTTCGGCTGTCTCTCCCCATCAGGCGGCGCGCAGGCTGTGGTACGGATCGGTCGTCCGCGCGCTCATGATGAAGTCGTTCTTGTGCAGCCCACGAATCTTGTGGGTCCACCAGGTGACCGTGACCCTACCCTGTTCCGTGAGCAGCGCCGGATGGTGCCCCTGGGATTCGGCCAACTCGCCAATGCGCCGGGTGAAATCCAACGCCTCGATGAAATTCCTGAACTCAAAGACTCTCTCAAGACGCTTGATCCCCTCCGCCTCGATGACATTCCAACCGGGAGTCTCCCTGCCCAGTTCAGCGATTTCGCGCTCGTCCAAGGGCGGCTCGCCGCTGCGACACGGAACGCACATCATCCGAGTCAATTCGCTCATCTCACGCCTCACCCATACCGAACCGACTTTCCGCTCCCATGGCAAGCTCGACAGCGCTGCCGCCGGCCCGCACTCTGGTGAACGGCTCCACGGACTATTCTAAGCCCGCGCCGGGAGGCCGCAAGGCATGTCCTCGCGTATGACCTCTAGCCTGTGGGCGCGCCTTCTGATGGCTAGTCTTGCGCCTCTGCTTGCGCTGGGGTAAAATGCGTCTTCGCAAGGCTATTAACAACGGGGGGCTTCCCAACGCCACGCGGTGGTACGGAGCCCCTGGTTCATGCCAAGCCCAGTCCGTGCGAGCCCCTTCCGGCGTCCTCGACTGAATGGAGCGGACCGATTTCTCAGCCCAGACCGCGCTTCGGGGCGGCCGCCGGCATGCCCGGCGCGCTTGGGTCCCGGCGGTCCTCCTCAGCAGCGGCGGTGGCTGCTGAGCTCGCGCTTGTGTAGATGGAGAGGCACATGCCAAAAGAGAATCCAACCTCAGGGGCCGCCCGTGCGCTCAGCGAGCTCAAAGAGAAGATGCCGCTGGAAGGCACGGTCTCGCGCATCGATTTGTCCGGCGCCTTCATCGATGTCGGCGTCGAACGCGAGGGCTTCGCGCACATCTCAGCGCTTGCCGAACAGCACGTCAATCGCGTGGAGGACGTTCTCAAAGTCGGGCAGAAGGTGAGCGTCTGGGTGCGCAAGGTGGATGCCGCCCACGGGCGGCTGGAGCTCACGCTCGTCAAACCGCTCGGGGTCGAATGGAATGAGATCAAGAAGGGCTCAGTGGTACCGGGCAAAGTTGTGCGGCTTGAGAAGTTCGGCGCCTTCGTGGAGATCGGCGCAGAAAGGCCCGGGATGATCCACATCAGCGAGCTGGCCAATGGTTACGTAAAGGACCCGGCTGAGGTGGTCAAGGTCGGAGATGCGATTGAGGTGATGGTGCTGGGCGTCGACCGCAAGAAGAAGCAGATCCAACTCAGCCTCAAGGCGCTCGAGACACGCACCGCCAGGGAAGTTGAAGAAGAGCAAAAGACCGAAGAGCCGCCCCTGACCGCGATGCAGGCGGCCTTCCTCAAGGCGCAGGAGTCATCCGAGGCAACGCTGGCTTCCGCCGCCGGCCGCCCGGCGCGGGGTGCCGCGGCCACGATCCGGCGTGAGCAGGAAGAAATCCTTTCGCGCACGCTCCAAGGGTCAACCCGCAAGTAAGATCTCTCGCAGGACCTCTCGAATCACAAGGGCGAGCCGGGGCTCGCCCTTTGTTTCATCGCTCCGACGACGACCGTGGCGCCGGCACGCCCGGCGGGGCTACATTTCCTCTTCCTCGTCCTCCCAGGCTTCCTCGTCTTCTTCCTCTTCTTCTAGGTCCTCTTCCTCGTCTTCCCATTCCTCATCGAATTCCTCGTCTTCCCATTCTTCCTCGGCAGGCGTGGCTTCGCTTTGAGAATAGGTGAGGCAGCCCGCATCGGGGTCTAGTTCGACGGCGGCGGCGCCGCAGTATCCGTCTTCAAGAAAGACGCAGTCCATGTAGCGACAGCGGATTCTTGGCATGTCCCCTCCTCGTTCTGGGGTGTATTTCTACCATGATGGGGGCCAGGCTGCCAACTCGACCGCAAGAGCTATTCGTGAGGCTCCTGCGTGCTGCGCATGACCCGCACGGCGGCCGGGTGCGCCGTAAATCATATCATCCTTCGCGCGGCTCACGCTCTGGGCAGCTACTCCTCAAGCAGCCAGGCCTCCAGGTGCGCCCCGGCCGCAACCTCGCGCACAGCGCTTGGGATAATCACCAGGCCGTTGGCCGCTGCAAGCGAGGAGAGAACCGAGGAGGCCTGCTCCTCCAGCACGCGGGCATGAAACTCGCGACCCTCCCGGCGAACCTGGGCACGCAAATAAGACTCGCGCCCGTCGGAGGTCACGGCCTGCTCCAGCGTGACCGAGACCCGCGGCAGCTCGCGCGGACTGCGACCTTCCAGGGCGCGCATCGCCGCGTGCGCGAACAACTCGAATGTTACGAAGGACGACACCGGGTTGCCCGGCAAACCCAGAATCGGAACGTTGTGGTAGCGCCCAAAGGCCAACGGTTTGCCCGGGCGCAGATCCACCCGCCAAAACTCGATGGCCCCATTCTGTTCGATGGCCGCCCGCACCAGGTCGAACGCGCCGACGGAAACGCCCGCCGAGGTGATAATGAGATCTGCTCCATCACGCAGCGCCCAGTCCAAGCGGGTCACGATCTCTTGCAGGTCGTCCCGGGCAATGCCCAGGTCGATGGCGACACCACCCGCGCGGCGCACCATGGCGACCAACATGATGGCGTTACTCTCGTAGATTTGACCGTGGCGCAGGCTGGACCCCGGCTCGACCAATTCGTCTCCAGTGGAAAGGACCGCGACGCGCGGCCGCCGAAAAGCCAACACCTGGCTGCGCCCGAGTGCCGCCAGGAGGGCAACCTCCTGCGGGCGCAGGGAGGTGCCGCGCGCCAGCACCAGGCTGCCGGCGCGCACGTCGAGCCCGGCCTGGCGCACGTTGGCGCCTGGGCTTGTTGTCTCGCGCACCAGCACGTGCGCAGGCAGGGGCGCGCCCATGCTGGTCCGCTTGAAGGTCGTTGCCTCGATCGGCACGACAGCATCGGCGCCTGGCGGCAGCGGGGCTCCAGTCATGATGCGCGCCGCCTGCCCCTGCGCCAAGTAGGTCGTGTGCGTGGCGCCGGCCGGGATGTCGCCCGCCACCGGCAATCGCACCGGCGCCGAGGCCGAGGCTGAGGCAACGTCGCCCGCCCGCACGGCGAAGCCATCCACCGACGAATTGGCGAAAGGCGGCAGGTCGATCGCGGCGTTGACATCCTCGCCCAGCACACGTCCATCAGCCTCGCCGATCGGCACCTTCTCGAGGGGCAAGGGACGGAAGCGCTCGAACAACCGGCGGCGGGCTTCGGCGATGCTCATCAGGTCATTCATGAGGACCAGGGTCTCTCTTCATGGATTCTTGTCCAGGCGGCGGATCAGGCGCGCACACGGCGCGCTTCCACGACGTTGGGCAAAGCCTCGATGCGGTTCAGCACACGGCTCAGCTGCCCCAGATCGGTCACTTCCAGGATCAAATCGATCGTAGCCTGGTGCGCCTTGAGCGTTGACACAACGCTGTTCATGTTGATGTGCTCTTCACCCACTACCGTCGAGACGTCGCGCAGCAGCCCTTCGCGATCGTAGGCGGTGACGCGCACCGCCACGGGGTAAGTGCGGGCGGCGTGCCCCCACGAAACGCGCACCATTCGTTCCTTATCCCCGACGCGCAGGATGTTGGGACAGTCGGTGCGGTGGATGGTCGCCCCCCGTCCGCGGGTGACGTAGCCCACGATCTGGTCGCCCGGCACCGGTTTGCAGCAGCGCGCCATCGTGGTCAGCATTCCGCGCAGCCCGGTGACATTCACCCCCTCGGTCGTGGCCAGGGTGGGGACCGAGAGCGCCGGCATGTCCTCCAGCGCGGCGTGCTCGCCTTGCAGGATCTTGCCGACGATGCGCGCGGAGGAGATGTCGCCCGAGCCGACCGCCGCCAGGAAGTCACTCACGACGGGAAAGTTGAATTCCTTGGCCAGGCTCTCGATAGTCACGTCCTCGACGCCCAACCGGCGCAGTTCGCGTTCGACCGCTTCTCGGCCGGCCGAGGCGCGCTGCTCTTGGTCCTGGCGCTTGAAGTATTGACGAATTTTGGCGATGGCGCGCTGCGAGCGCACCAACCCGAGATCGGTATTCAGCCAGTCGCGGCTCGGCCCGCCGCTGCGCGTGGTGATGATGCCCACCTGGTCGCCGGTCCGCACGCGGTAGTCCAGGGCCACCAGCTTGCCGTTGACCCGGGCGCCGCGGCAATGGTGGCCAATCTCGGTATGGACATGGTAGGCAAAATCGATCGGGGTCGAGCCCGCCGGCAGATCAATCACGTCGCCCTTGGGGGTAAAGACATAGACCCGGTCTTCGAAGACATCGGACTTGAGCGCATCCACGAATTCGGCGGCGTCTTGTACGTCGGAGCGCCAGTCCATCAGGCTGCGCAGCCAGAGAATGCGCCGTTCGAAGGACTCGTCGCGCTTGCCGCCTTCCTTGTAGCGCCAATGGGCCGCAATTCCCAATTCAGCGTTTTGGTGCATTTCTGCCGTACGGATCTGCACCTCGAGCGTCTTCCCGTCGTCGTAGACCACGGCGGTGTGCAGAGATTGGTAGAAGTTGTCTTTGGGCGAGGCGATGTAGTCGTCGAAATCGCCAGGCAGCGGGGACCACTGGTTGTGGATGACACCCAGCGTCACGTAACACGACGGCAGATCCGGCACAATGATGCGCACGCCGCGGATGTCGTGAAGCGATTCGAAAGGCACGCCTTTGCGCTCGATCTTGCGATAGATCGAGTAGATGTGTTTGGGCCGCCCGGTGATTTCCGCCTGGATGCCAGATTGGCCGAGGATTTCTTTGAGGCGGACCACGATCTCATCCATGGTCGCCTCACGATTGGCCCGCCGTTCCTCCAGCTTACCGGCGATCTCTTTGTACATGGCCGGGTTGACGTGGCGGAAGGCCAGGTCCTCCAATTCCCACTTCATCTGCCACATGCCCAGACGGTTGGCCAGCGGAGCGAAGATCTCAAGCGTTTCCTGGGCGATGCGCGCGCGGCGGGCCGGGTCAAGATGCCCCAGGGTGCGCATGTTATGCAGGCGGTCGGCCAGTTTGATGAGCACCACCCGTACGTCGTCGCCCATGGCGAGGAATATCTTGCGCAGCGTTTCCACGTCGAGCGCGCGCCGCCACTCGGTCTCATCCTCCGGCGCGCTGATCTCGCCGCCGCGGGAGACGCGCGGCAGCTGAGTCAGCTTGGTGACCCCATCGACCTGGTCCGCGATTTCGTCTCCGAAGTCACGCCGGATTTCGGCGAGCGGAATACCTGAGTCCTCGACCACGTCGTGCAGCAGCGCGGCGGCCAAGGTGGTCGCCGGCACGCCGAAGTCCGCGAGGATCTTGGCGACGGCCAGACAGTGCTGGAGGTAAGGTTCGCCAGAGGCACGCACCTGCCCGGCGTGGGCGCGTTCTGCGACGCGGTAGGCGCGCTCAATCAGATCGCGGTCCGCCGCGCTGAGGGAAGGGACGGATTCAAAGAGGGATTCAAGCTTCATGGGGCGCCGGCTGGAGCCTAGTATAACGAGACCCATGGCCGCCTGCAACAGGGTCGACCGATCGTCCCAGTGCCTCTTGGCCCCTGGCATAGAAGGTGCATCCAATGGGATGGGTCCCGGGTGCTCAGGACCTGAGTTGATTCGACTTGATTGAGGCCTGCGGGGCGCGGAGGCTGGGTATGACGATCAGCGGCAAAGGTTTCTTCGTCTGGCAGGTGCCCAACTGCGACGGCGGCGACCCGGCGCGCATCGCCGCGCGGGCCGAAGCTGCACGCCTGACACACGTGCTGCTCAAGATTGCCGATGGCACCTGGGCTTACAACATCGACTCGCACGGACGCGACCTGCTTCCGCCGATCATCTCCGCGCTGCGCGCCAGGGGCATCGCCTCATGGGGCTGGCACTACATCTACGGCAACGACCCGCTGGGCGAGGCGCGCCTCGCCGTGCAGCGCACGCAGGCGCTCGGCTTGGCCGGTTACGTCATTGACGCCGAGCGCGAGTTCAAGCTCCCCGGCAAGGCCACGGCCGCACGAACTTATGTGCGCGAATTGCGGTCTGGGCTGGGCTCGCTGCCGATCGCCCTCAGTTCTTACCGCTACCCCAGCTATCATCCCGAGTTCCCGTGGACTGCCTTCCTCGAGAAGTGCGACTTCAACATGCCCCAGGTGTACTGGGAGCAAGCCCACAACCCGGATGAGCAGTTGGAACGCTCGGTGCACGAGATCACCGCGCTGACCCCCAGTTTGCCGGTCGTGCCTACCGGGTCGGCCTATGCGACCTCGGGCTGGCGGCCCGCCGCCTCCGAGTTGACCCTCTTCCTCACCAAGGCCCAGGCGCTGGGCTTGACCGGGGCAAACTTCTTCTCGTGGGACTATGCGACCAAGCCGGGCTACATCGACATGTGGGATGCGGTGGCGCGATTCGATTGGGGCGCTCCGCCTCCTCCACCGCCGCCGCCGGAAGAAGAGATCACCGACCGCATCGTGGCAGCCTGGAACACGCGCGACGTGCCGACCGTGCTTGCCCTCTACCAACCGAACGCAGCCCAGGTGAGCGGCGCGCGGACAATCGTGGGCAGCACGCCGATCACCGATTGGTACCGCAACTTCCTGGGCAACCTGCTGCCCGGGGGCACCTTCACGCTCACTGGGCGCAGCGGCGAGGGCAACTCGCGCCACTTTACCTGGACCGCCACCAGCAGCGCGGGCCGCGTACTGGACGGCAACGACACGCTGGGCATGCGTGACGGCAAGATCCAGTACCACTACACTTACTTCACCATCGACCGCACCTGAGGCTGAGCTGCGCCGCTCATCATTTCGCTCGAGCCGACCGACCCGGTCGGCTCTTGTTTTTCGCCCTGGCGGGCGGGGTGTGGGCCGCGGCCGGGCGGCGCGCCCGTGTGGCCGGCTTCTTTGGCGGAGGGGCAGTGGGTTTGGCCCGTCGTTTCTTTCCGGCCTGCAAACGCAGTTCGCGCTCGGTTGCGATGGCTACAACACTCTGCAGCGATTGACCCTTCTTGAGTTTGACCAGCACTCCGCCGGCCGACAGGCGTGCGCGGCGTGGGGCGTCTTTCAAGCGGGCCAGCTTGCCCAGGCCGTCGTTGAACGCCAGAATGAAGCGCGTATCGGCATCGCCCACCAGCGCGCCGACCAGTGCTTCCTTGCGCGCCATCTTCCACGTGAGCGCCCCGACGCCGTGCCGTCCTTGCACAGGGTACTGCGCAAGCGGGGTGCGCTTGGCCCGGCCAGATTGCGCGACGAGCAGCGCATCACTGCGCGGGAGCACGGGCTGCGCCGACACGACCAGTTCTTCGGCGCGGCCCAGCTTGATCCCCAGCACGCCCGCGGCATTCATGCCCATCGGCCGCACCTCGCGCTCGCGGAAGCGGATGGCCATGCCCTGCGAGGTGACCATCAAGATGTCTTCATCGCCCTCAGTCACGAAGGCCGACGCCAGTCCATCGTTGGCGGCCATCTTGACCAGGGTCAGCACTTGCGCGGAGGGACCCGGCAGATCACCCAAGGCGGTCTTCTTGACCATACCGCGCCGGGTGGCGAGCACCAGGAAGCCGGTTTCGGCCGCGGCGGACGGCGGCAACGCAACGCCCGCCACTACGCGGCTGGGTGCGTCCAAGCTGCACAAGGTATGGAAGGGCGCGCCCTGTTCAGCGCGTGCGCGCGCCGGCAGAGCATGCACGTTGAGCGCGGCGGCGCGGCCTTTCTCAGTGATCAGCAGCAGCGTATCTCGCGTATTGGCCTCCAGCACGAAGCGCGGCGCGATTTGCGGCAGTGCCAGCGCCCGCTTGGTATCTTCGGTGCGCGAAAGCAGGCCCTCGGCGGTCAGCGTGACCCACACGTGCTGCGAAGGCAGGGTCTCCTCCACGGTGAGCGGCATGCTGGCGGGCTCCTCCCACCCCCGGACGATCGCGCTCCGACGCGGGTCGTTGTAGGCGGCCTTGACGCGCGCCAGATCCTGGGCGAGCACCTCGCGCATCAGCTTGGGCGAGGCCAGCAGCTTTTCCAGCTCCTTGATCTGGGCCAGCTTCTCTTTGTATTCGAGTTCGATCTTCTCCCGTTCGAGCGCCGCCAGTCGCCGCAGCGGCATGTCGAGGATGGCGGTGGCCTGCACCTCGCTCAACTTGAACCGCTTTTGCAGGCGAGCCCGCGCCTCGTCGGCGTCCTTGGCCGCGCGAATGAGGCGGATGACTTCCTCCAAGTTCTTGAGCGCGATACGCAGTCCCTCCAGGAGATGCGCCCGTTCCTTGGCGCGTGCCAGATCGAAGAGGGTGCGCTTGCGAATGACCTCCAGGCGGTGATCGAGGAATACGCGCAGGGCCTGTTTGAGGGAGAGCATGCGCGGTTCACCGCGCACAAGGGCCAGCAGGATGATGCTGAAGGTGGTCTCCATCGGCGTGCGCTTGTACAGCTCGCGCAGCACCTTGCGGGGATCGGCCGTGCGCGAGAGCTCGATGACAATGCGCATCCCCTGGCGGTCCGACTCGTCGCGCAGGTCGGCGACTCCCTCTAGCCCACCCTGCCGCACCAATTCGGCGATCCGTTCAAGCAACCCGGCTTTGTTGACCTGGTAAGGCAGCTCGGTGACCAGCAGCCGGGTCCGTCCGCGCTCCATTCCTTCGACATGAGCCCGCGCGCGCACCAGCACTTTGCCCCGTCCGGTGCCATAGGCCGCCGAGAGGCCCTCCTCCGAGCCCGCACGGTCGAGGATGAGGCCCCCGGTGGGGAAGTCCGGCCCCTGGATGAAACGCAGCAGCTCTTCGACCGAGATTTCATCGAGCCGGCTCCACGCGTGCAGCATGAAGATCAGCGCATCGCATACCTCGCCCAAGTTGTGAGGCGGGATGGAGGTGGCCATGCCCACGGCAATACCGGTGGCGCCGTTCACCAGCAGGTTGGGCACCGCGGCCGGAAGCACTTCCGGCTCGCGCAGCGTGCCGTCGAAGTTGACTTGGAAGCCGACCGTGTCCCGCTCCAGATCCGCCAGGAGCTCGGTGGCCACCGGCGCCAGGCGCGATTCGGTGTAGCGCATGGCCGCTGGCGGGTCACCATCCACCGAACCGAAGTTGCCCTGCCCCTGCACCAGCAGGTAGCGCATCGAGAAGTCCTGGGCCATGCGCGCCATGGCTTCGTACACCGCCATGTCACCGTGGGGGTGATACTTGCCCAGCACCTCACCCACGATGCGCGCCGACTTCTTGAAGGACGTGCCAGGCGCAAGGTGCATATCGTGCATTGCGTACAGGATGCGGCGCTGCACCGGCTTGAGCCCGTCGCGCGCATCGGGCAGGGCGCGGGCCACGATGACGCTCATGGCGTAATCGAGATACGCCTGCTGGACCTCGCGGTCGATGTCGACTTTGCGGATTGTTCCGAGTTCCATAGTCACCTCAGGCCGGATGGAAACATGGCGCGGCAATGATACGTTGAGCGCAGTGGGGTGTCAACGCAATGGCGCCCTGACACGACACCCAGCGTCACGCCGGTGCATCGTCGCCGTCTCGTGCATGCATGGGTCATGGGAAACCCGGCTAGCGTGTTTGGGTTACCTTGCTCAGCCCCACCGGGCGATCGAGGTCGAATCCTTTGGCGCGCGCCAAGTGCGCGGCAAACAACTGGCCCGGCAAGACCGTCACCAGAGGCGAAAGCCATTCCGGGGTGTTGCGAGGCACAGGCAGAGGCGTGCGCGCGCGTTTGAGAAGATCCGAATCGTCGGAGATGACGATCAATTCGGCCCCGCGCTGGAGGGCTTCACCGGCCAAATGATCGAGGTCGGGCAGAGTCCGCCCGGTGGGCGCCACGATAATGAGGGGAAACCCGGGTTCGAGAATCGAGATCGGGCCGTGGAGAAAGTCGGCCGACGAGTAGGGTTCGATCACCAGCCGGGTCAGCTCCTTGACCTTCAATGCGATTTCGAAGGCCGTCCCGTAATTGAAGCCGCGTCCGATCACCGCGCTGCCTTCAGCGTAACGGTATCGTTCGACGAGTGGGCCCATGCCCTGGGCCTGGCTGAGGGCGAGGCGCATCTGGCCGGGGATGCGAGCCAGGTCCGCCTGGGCGGCGGCGTCTCCAGACAGCGAGACCGAAAGCAGTGCCAATGCGCCTAGCGAGGTGGTGTAGGTTTTGGTGGCCGCCACGGCGCGTTCCTCCCCCGTGGCCAGCGGGACGATCCAATCCGCGGCCAGCGCCATCGGCGAGGCCGGGTCGTTGGTGATGGCCAGGCATGGGCGCGACTGCGCGCGTGCCGTCTCCATCACGCTGACGATGTCCGGCGAGCGCCCGGATTGGGAGATGCCAATGACCAGCGCGCCCTCAAGCCGCGGCGGCGAATCGTAGAGCGTGTACAAGGAGGGCGTGGCGAGCGCCACAGGCAAGTGGTTCCGGGCCCCGAACAGGTACTGGGCATAGCGCGCCGCGTTATCGGAGGATCCACGGGCCGCGATCATGATGTACGAAAGCCCGCGCCTGGAGATCTCGGCGGCCACGCGGCGGGTAGGTTCGCCGGCCGAGGCTAGAAAGCCTTCCAAGACATCGGGCTGCTCGGCGATTTCCTGTTCGAGAATTGTTGGCATGTCTCACCTTGCCGCAGGATATCACGTTGTGAGGCGGAGCGTGCTGACGAAGGCGAGACACCCGGACGGCTTCGTCCGCCGGCAGGACGAGTGCGCTAGGCGCACGTGCGCGGTCGAGCGTAATGCGTGCTCGGCCCTCATACGAAGATCTAACGCGGCCGTGCGCAAAATGTCCTTGTCACGGGTCGAGAGCGCAGGCTATAATGGCTAGGCTGGGGAAGTGCTGGAATTGGCAGACAGGCATGACCTAGGATCATGTGCCGCAAGGCGTGAGGGTTCAAGTCCCTCCTTCCCCACCATGCGCCCCGCCCTTCACGGGCGGTGCATTTTGCTCCCTGAAAGGATGCCGGCGAACGCATGACGACTCAATTCGAAAAGACAGGCGAGTGCCTGGGCACACTGACCATCGAAGCCGAACCCACCGCGATTGAAGGTGCGATGAAGCGCGCGGCGCGGCACCTGGCGGAGCACGCGAATATTCCCGGATTCCGCAAGGGCAAAGCCCCGTTCGCCGTGGTGGTGACTCAATTCGGTGAGAAAGCCGTATTCGATGAAGCGATCGAGATACTCGGGCCTGAGCTATACCGAAAGGCTCTCGACGAACACACGATCGAGCCCGCCCGCGCCGGGACACTGGAAGAGGTCGTCTCACGTGAGCCGCTGGTGATGCGCTTCTCGGTGCCGCTGGCGCCGGAGGTGGATCCTGGCGCCTATCGCGAGGTGCGCGTGTCCTTTGAGGAACCGCCGGTGGAGGAGGAACAGGTCGAACGCGTGCTCGAGAGCCTGCGCCAGTCGCAAGGGCTGCTGGCCCCGGTCGATCGCCCTGCGGCTCCGGGCGACATCCTCTTGGCCAAGATCGGCGCCAACCTCAGCACCGCGGATGGCAAGACGGAACCCATTCCGGTCGGCGGCAAAGGCAGCGAAGACGGCGCAGTGGAAGTTGAGCTCAACGAGAATCTGGGCGGGCGCTTCCCTGGCTGTGGCCCGAAGCTTGAAGGAATCCGCGCCGGCGAGACCCGCGAAGTGGATTTCACCTATCCCGACACCTTCCCGGTCGAGCGCCTGCGCGCCAAGGCCGCTCACATGCAGTTCAACTGCCTGGCGGTGAAGGAACGCCGTGTGCCCGAATGGAGCGAGGAGGTCGTACGCGCGGTGAGCGACAAGACCACTGTCGATGATCTGCGCGTGGCCGTGCGCGAGGCGCTGCAAGCGCAAGCGCGCACCGAAGCCGAGCAGGGTTACGCGCGCGAAGTGCTGGACAAGATGATTGCCGGGGGCAGCGTACGTTTCCCGCAGATCTTGTTGCAGGAGGAAGTCGAGCGCATGCTGCGCACGCTTGAATCGAATCTGCAACGCGAAGGCGCCACGCTCGAAGTTTATTTGAAGACCCGCCCCGGCGGACGCGAGGCGCTGGAGAAGGAATACGAACCTCAGGCGCGCGAGCGCCTGGTGCGCGGCCTCTTCCTGGGCGAGCTCGCCGAGCGCGAGGGATTGCAGGTGTCGGATGAGGAAATCGCCGAACGCTTCCGCCAGACCTTCGCCGGTATGCCGGGCGGCAGCGATGAGGCCCGCTCGCAGCAGGCGCTGAAGGACCCCACCCTGCGCCGCCTGTTCCTGGAGGATTTGCTCAACGAGAAGGCCGTGCGGCGTGTCGCGGAGATCGGCCAGGGGCGCGCTCCCGACCTGGCTCCCATTCCGACCCCGGCAGAGAAGGGCGAGACATCCGCCGCCTAGCCGGACAACGTAGAACACCTTGGAGGACACCATGACCCACCATGAACCGAGCGCCCTCATCCCGATGGTCATCGAAAGCACCAGCCGGGGCGAGCGCGCCTACGACATCTTTTCACTGTTGCTGCACGAGCGGATCGTTTTCCTCGGAACCGCCATCAATGATCAGGTAGCCAACTTGGTCGTAGCGCAACTGCTTTACCTCAGCCGCGAGGACCCGGAACGCGAAATCCAAATGTGGATCAACTCGCCGGGCGGACACATCTATGCCGGCCTCGCGATCTACGACACGATGCAGCAGATCCCCAACCCGATCGCCACCTATGCGGTCGGCGTGACCGCCTCATTCGGGACGGTACTGCTGGCAGCGGGCAGTAAGGGTACGCGCTACGCACTACCCCACGCGACTATCCACGTCCACCAGCCGCTGGGCGGGGCGCAGGGCCAAGCCACCGACATTGAGATCCAGGCCAAGGAAATCCTGCGCTTGCGCGATCGGCTCAACCAAATCCTCGTCAAGCACACCGGCCAGTCGCTGGATGTGATCGAACGCGACACCGAGCGCGACTACTACATGGACGCCCAGGCGGCGATGCAGTTTGGCCTGGTCGACAAGGTCCTTGAAGAAAGCCCCAAGCCCGAACGGAACAAGAAGTAGCCGAG
>CAYGXJ010000134.1:0-16104 GCA_964353865.1 uncultured Anaerolineales bacterium
GGCGGATGACCTCGGATCGGGCTTCAATGGCGGGCAGTGCGCCCACACTCCCTCCCACTCGATCTCGGCTCTCCCTATCCTAGCATAGGATGCGGAGCGGGAGTATTCACCGACCCGTCTCCAAGTCCACCCTCGCGGGACGGCCCTCTCCAGCAAGGAAGACGAGCCACGGTATACTCGGCCTCTATTCATGGCACGCCAACCGCGCCGCCGGGCTGGCGCAGACTCGGTTCACAGGTTGCCTCGATGCTCGACGACCCTGCGCTCACCGAATACGTTGTCCGCGAACTGGCGCATGGCCAGGATCGCAGTGATGTGATTGCCGAGTTGTGCGAACGGACCGGGCAGCGCTGGCCGGAAGTCGACGCCTTCGTTCGCTCCATCGAATTCACCGAGGCCCCGCGGATCACCCGCCGACAGACACCGACCTTGCTGCTGATCCTTGTCCCAACATTGATCGCCGGCCTGGGCATCACGGCCTGGGCCGCCTACGTCCTCATTCTTGATGCGCGCATGTACGATCAACAATTCGGCGACTCACTGCCGCTCGGGCTGTTCGCCCTGGCCGCGCAGCACTGGCAGACTCTGTGGGTGATCCTCACCGGTATGGCAATGATCGCTGGAAGCGGAATCGGCCTCGGCCAGATCATCGCCTCCTACGACTCCCGTTAGTCCCCGCGGCGCCATTCTCCTGGCACTCTTCGATGGCAGACAGGCCCTCTCTCGCAGCTATCCATGGCTGACGAGTGGTTCGAGGGTCCAGCGCATTCACCAGAAAACCGTTGTGAGTCGAGGAATGAATTGGGACCCCTGGGATCTGCGGTCACGGATGGCTCGCGCGCGACGGCGTGAACTCCACCGAGGATTGTGCGCCTTGGGTGAAGCTGACGGGGCCCATCCTTCGATCTGAGGGATTCGCCAGTCACCGGACCTTCTCTGAGGGAGGCTAAACCGCCACCGAAGCCCCAATCGATTTGCTCGATCGCGACGGGAGTGCAAATAGCGCAAAGCCCAGCAGGCGCACACCCGCCGCAATGACCAGCGCTCCCGCCAAACCGATCCGGTCGGCGAGGAGAGTCCCCAAGAGCGGTGCCACCATGGCTGAGAAGTAGGTCAGCATCTGCGCCATCGAGACGAAGGTGGCAGTGTAGGCCGGGGGAACGGTGCGCATCAACTCGTCGAAGAAGACCAGGTCGATTCCCGCCTGGAAAACCCCTGCCACACCGGCGATGATCGCGATGACTTCCACCCGTGTGCTCGCGCCAGTGAGCGCCGGGTAAAGCGCGATGGCCAGAGTACTTGCCAGCAGAACGAAGCGCGACCCATGTCGGCGTGACTGGCGGGCCCAGAAGAGGTAGCCGAACAGCACAACGGCCATTTGTGCCGTACTGATCAAACCGATCCACCAGTCGGAGGCATTCACGACGCGCACGTAGTAGAGCGGAAAGAGCGGCGTGGCCAGCGAGGTGCCGGTGAGAAACACGAAGCGCTTGAGGACAAACGAGACGAAGGCTCGCTCACGCAACACTGGGCCGACGTAATCTCGCAGCCTTGCCCTCAGCCCTGCACCGGGCGAGGATGGCGTGGGGTCGGCCGCGGGCAGGTCGATGTGCGACGAGAAGTAGTAGCTGATCAGGCCACCCAACGAGAGGCCGAGGAACACCGCCTGGTAGTTGATCGGGAAGGCCAGCAAGTCGAGCACCTTGCCCGCCGCAGCCACTGAAACGGCCGTGGTGAACCCCAGGATCGACCAGCGGCGGCTCATCAAATCGTATCGCCCGCGCGGGCCAGCCACGCCGTTCATTACGACCGAGAACGTGACATTGAGGGCGGTTTGCGGCAATGTGGCCATCGCCCAGATGCCCAGCACCACCGCGACCAGCGACTCTTGCGGAACGACAAAGGGCGCCAAACCGGTGAAAGCATAGGCCGAGATGACCAGCAGCCGCGAGAGACTGAACCACGGCACGATCCGCCGGCGCGCTTGAAGGAACCGACCCACCGGCAGCGCGAGCAGCAACCCGGTAAGAGCGGGCATGGCGGTCAGCAGACCAACCTCCAGGTTTGAGGCGCCCATGCGTGCCAGGAACACCGGGAGGAAAGGCGCTGACGCCGCTGCCAGGCCAACTCCGATCCCATCGATCTGGACGTTGAGGAAGTTCTTGCGTTGGGTCGGCGGCGTGCCTTCGGGTGCCACCGACCAGTGCGGCAGCTTCACTATTGTGCCTCGGCGCGGTGTTGCCTCAGGATGGGTTGCGGCCCCACGCACACCGGGTGGGCGCGGAGCACCCGCGGGTCCGGGATGGCCCCGGTAGGCTGCCCATCCTGGTGACGGAGGGAAGCTCGTCGGCCTTTGGATCTTGTGGAACGCTCCAACTCCCGGGCTTTGGCGTGCGCAGGATCCCGGGCCTGTCGTCCGCAGCCTTGGCAGCACCCAGCGACCGGACTCTCGCTCGACGGGGTTCAGCGAGCGCCTGAGCCGGCCTGTGTGTGAGCCTGGGCTAGTTTAGCCATCTGTTCGAAGAGCTGTGGAACATTGGTGCCGCGGAGGGCGCTCGTGGGGACGAACCCCGCGCCGATCGACGCGGCGAAGGTCCGTCCGGCGCGAATGCTCGGCGGTGCCTGGCTGGTGGAAGGCGACGCCATGCCCTGGGTCAGCAGGTCCACCTTGTTGGCCACCACGACGAAGCGCAGGTCGGGAACGACGGCCAGGATCTCCTCGCGCCAGCGAGGCAGGTTCTGCAGCGTGACCGGGGCGTTGGCATCATAGACCAGCGCCGCGCTCCGGCTGCCGCGATAAAAACCCTGGCGGATGTCATGAAAGCGGTCCTGCCCGGCCATATCCCAGATCGAGAGTTTCACCGTACCGCCGGGCAGATCCACCCGTTGAGTCTGGAAGTCCACGCCAATCGTGCTGACGCGCGATTCCTCGAACTTGCCCTCGCAGAAGCGGCGGATGAGCGAGGTCTTGCCGACCGCACCGTCGCCGGCCATCAGGACTTTGAAAACGGGAATGGATGACATGGAATGCGGCGGCGCCTCAACCTACTTGGGGCTGTCGATGTAGAAGCGATAGGGCAGGAAGAGATCATCGGGCTGGATCGGCTGCCGGCGAAGGATGTAGCGGTTCATCCGCTCGAAAGTCCGCAGCAGCTCGTCGAGGCCTTCCAGGTCCTTGCGCGCCGGCTCGTTGCTGAACAGGACCATCAGCATGGCAAACTCGCCGGCCACGAAACATAACCAGCGGCCGCCCTCGATCTCGGTCGAGCGCATGCCCGCCCCGAAAATCTCCTCCGTGGCCGAGCGGTAGGCAGTGAGCATCGGCACCACCAACTCCGGATCCTCCTCGAACATGCCGATGCTGCGCAGGGGTAGGCCCGATTGCTGCTCGCAGATGGCGTAACCCAGGACGCGGGCTTTGTGTTGGCGGCGAATAATCATGCTTCGCCCTTCGGCCGCCAATTCGCGCCAATTGGGTACCTCGGACGTGGTGTCGATCCACGCCAGAATCGTGCGCCGCTCGCGCTGGTAGTGGTCGAAGAGTTCCTGGAACTGGGCGCGGTTCACCTGACCCTCGGCAAATTCCTCGGCGATGCGGCTGATCTTCTCCTGCACGTTGTTCAGGCGCTCGCGCGCCTGGACAAGTGCCTGTTCCCGCGATCGCTTCGCTTCGTTGCCTTCAACTGGAGCGGGGAGATCTTCCGGCGTGGGTCGCGGCGGGGCAGCCGGAGGTGGCTCGCCCGCCGGGAAGCGCTGGGCTTGGTAGGCGATCTTCAGCACGACGGTCGGCGTTTCACCCGCGGCGGCGCTCTCGTTGCCCGCGGCCGCCGAATCCTCGTCGCTCGCTGGGGCGGGCCTGCCGCCAGGCCGAGGCCGATGCAACACACTGCCCGGCATCGCCACTGTCCTGCCCGCCGATCTATCGTCCGCAGGCCTCTCCTCGCCCGCGGGTTGCAGCCCGGGGTCGAGTGATTCCCTTTCGGTTGGCGAGGCCTCCGACTCGGGGCGTCCAACAAGCTCCGCGGGCAGCTCGCGCGGCGAAATGCGGATGGTCTTGGCTTCATCCGCCGTGGTCGTTTTCGAGTCGTTTGTCTTGGGTCGCCGATGCTTGAGGCGATCGCGCCAGCCTGGCATTACGCCGCTCCGCCGGGTTTGGGGATGCCGGCTATTATACAATGGCGAGTCGAATGGGCACCTCACCGGCAATCGCGGCACGCAAGGCCTGGGGCGGACGGGCCGTGACCCCGCGAGTGCAGAAGTTGACCCGTCGGAACGCCTGCGCGAGGTGCGGTCCAGTGGTGTAATTCGCAGAAAACCACCTTTTGAATGTGCGGTGTGGCCGGGCATTCCAGGCCGGATCGCAACCGTCGTGGAACAAATCAAAGCTGCTGCATGCGGGGATCGGTGATCGAGGTCGGACGATGACATCCTTCCCGACTTGGACATTGCCAAAGGTCATTGCCGCGTGCGCTCCACGCAGCTATTGTGTGGAGGCGGCCCAATGCGCCTTGTGCGGAAGCGGACTTTGGGCTTCCCGGCCTCCGGTGGGTCGAGTTCGGCCAGCTCTCCCTGTTCCGTGGGAAGTCGCCATATGAATCGCGAGGCAAGATAGGAGAGCCACGATGCCAGCCCCTTTGACCCGGCGAGCTTTCCTGCGGCTATTGGGCATCGGCCTTGGCGGCGCAGCCTGCGGGCGGATCGGGAGCACCCTGCCCGACCCACTCGCCTCCTACCCAGCGCCCAGCCTCGTCCCCCTGCCCGCCTCAGCCACTCCTTTCCTACCAGCACAAGAGACGCCGACGCAAGCGCCGCCTACCGCAGTCTCGTATCCAGACCTGGTCGTTGCCCGAGGCCCCACGCCTGAGCAACTGGTGCGCCAGGGATTGGCTGCACTGGGGGGCATGTCGCGCTTCGTCCAACCTGGAGCGCGCGTGGTCATCAAACCCAACATCTGCGTGGCCTACCACTCGTATGAGTACGCCGCGACCACCAACCCGTGGGTCGTGGGCGAACTTGTTCGTCAGTGCCTGGCCGCCGGCGCGGCACAGGTCACCGTGATGGATTCCCCCTTTGGCGGGTCCGCCGAGCAAGCCTATGCGGTCAGCGGCATCGAGGCGCAAGTGCTGGCGGCGGGCGGCGAGATGCACCTCATGCGCTCGTTCAAGTATGTGGCCACCGACCTGCCGCAGGGCCGCGACCTGCACGCACTCGAGATCTACGATGATGTGCTCAATGCCGACGTGCTGATCAACGTTCCCATCGCCAAGCATCACAGCCTGGCCCGTCTGACGTTGGGTATGAAGAATCTGATGGGCGTGATCCGCAACCGTTCTCTGATGCACCAGTCGATCGGGCAGCGCTTGGCGGATCTGGCCAGCCGCGTGCGGCCGACGCTGACCATTGTGGACGCGGTGCGCATGCTGATGGCCCACGGCCCGAGCGGGGGCTCCTTGGGCGATGTGCGCCAGGCCGACACGCTGATCCTCTCGACCGATATCGTGGCCGCCGACAGCTATGCGGCCACGCTTTTCGGACTGCAACCGGATGATCTGTCGTATCTTCGTGCCGCTCGCGATATGGGGCTGGGGCAGAGCGACCTGGGCGCGATGAGGATCGAGGAGTTGACTATTGGAGCATGAGGCGGGCCGGCGCGTGAACCCCCGTTGGTATACCCGCGCGCGCTGGGTGGTTCAGATTCTGGCGCTGGCGTTCTACCTTGCCGCCTTCATCCTGGCACGGCGCGGCACGGGCCTCCCGGCCGCGGCCACCTTGTTCCTTCGCCTCGACCCGCTGGCTGCGCTCGCGCAGGCACTGTCCGGGCGCGAATTCGTGGCGGGTATGCTCCTCTCGCTGCTGGTCGTCGGCCTCACTCTGGGTCTTGGACGGGCGTGGTGCGGCTGGTTGTGTCCCCTGGGAACGATCCTTGACGTCTTCTCCCCATCACGCCGGCGAGTGCGCGCGCTCACAGCCGGAGAGCCATGGCGGCGAGTCAAGATACTCCTGGTAGTACTGATTCTTGCGAGCGCCCTGCTCGGAAGCCTCACTCTGATGGTTCTCGACCCGTTGACCCTGCTTACGCGGTCACTGGCCTCCTCCGTATGGCCGGCGCTTGATCGGATTGTGCTCGCGCTGGAAACGGGCCTGTACCGAGCGCCGATGCTCGCCCCGCTCGTCGGGCGCGTCGACTCGTTCCTGCGGCCGTCAATCTTCCCTCCCGAGCCATTGCCAAGCAGGGTAGCATTTGGATTCGGAGTCTTGTTGGCCTCCGTAATCGGTCTCAATTGGGTCGCAGAACGATTCTGGTGCCGCTACGTGTGCCCGCTGGGCGGGCTGCTTGCGCTCCTTTCACGACTCGCGATTGTGAAGCGCACTCTGGCACCCGAATGCAATGCGTGCGGGGCATGTACCCACGTTTGCCCCACCGCTACCATTCGTGCCGATCGGCAGTATGCCAGCGACCCAGCCGAATGCACGATGTGCCTGGAGTGCTTGGCCGCCTGCCCGCGCCAGGGCGTAGCGTTCTCCGCCGTCACCACGATCGCACCGCGAATGGGCTATGACCCTCAGCGACGGGAGGTGCTGGCCGTGCTGGGCGGCGGCTTGGCCGGCATCGCGCTGCTCCGCAGCCAGACCGGGACGCTGACGGACTCCGCGCATCTGGTGCAGCCGCCTGGCGCGCGCGAGAACAACCTGATCGCCAAGTGCCTGCGCTGCGGTGAGTGCACGCGCACGTGCCCAACCGGTGCTATCCATCCGGCCATTGCCGAGGCCGGGCTGGAAGGCATATGGACTCCCGTGCTCGTGCCGCGCATGGGATATTGCGACTACTCGTGTACCGCGTGCGGCGAGATCTGCCCGGTCGGCGCGATCCCTCCGCTGGAGTTGGAGCAGAAGCGCCTCACCGTCATCGGTGTTGCGTACATCGATGAGGATCGGTGCATCGCGTGGGCCGATCAGCGTGACTGCATCGTGTGCGAGGAGATGTGCCCGGTGGCGGAGAAGGCCATCCTGCTCGAGCGCGTCGAGGTCACGCGCCACGACGGAGCGACCGTGGCCGTTCAGCAACCGCGGGTTGTGCGCGAACGCTGCATCGGTTGCGGCATCTGCGAGTACAAATGCCCGCTCAGCGGCGAGGCCGCCATCCGCGTGTGGACCCCCAACGTTGCCTTGCCTCTCTAGTGCTCCCCCCGAATCCAAGTCGACCTGCCCAGGCCCCGCCTCCCTGAAAGGGGATCCCGACATCGGCTTTTCCCACGCGGCGTGATTGAGCTTAACGCAGAAGCTACGCGGCTGGTTGGCACGCCCCTCCGCGCGTGCGGACAGGCGCCGAATTCAGCGCCGTATTCGCGACGATGGGTCGGAGAACAGCAGAGTCACAATCTGGGCCGGGCGCACCTCGATTTCGACGGTTCCATCTCGACGCGTTGTTAGGTTCGATAGCGGCGCTTCATCCAGGCGCGCCATCTGGCAGCGTCCGAATCGCTTCCATGGCCGTACCTGGACGTGAGCCGGAGTTCGTCCGAGATTGACGCCACGCACAACCAGGGCCGCGCCCCGTTCGGCCTGTTTCACGGCGGTCACCAAGAAGTCACCGCCGTGTACGCTCACCAGCGAGGCACTCGAGGGCATGTGACCGCGGTGAAGGGTTGCGGGCACGGCGCGCGCCGGCCGCGCAAACTCGTACGCGCGGCGGTAGGCCTGTTGCCAATCGCCGGCATGGGGGAGAATAGAGTAGGCAAAGACGTGGCGGCCGGGCATTTGCGCCCCGGGCGTCTCGAGCCCCGGGCCGGCGTGCCCGCGTCGGTTCGGGAAGTCGTCGCGTGAGAGCCAGCCCACGCAACGCATCAGCGTCAATGCGATCTCGCTCCCATACGCCGTCGGCCGCACCTCCACCTCGGGCAATCCCCGGTTGGCGATCATCAACCCTGCCAATCCATCGCTGATGTCAACCCATCGCCGTTGGGGCTTCTCCGGACGAGGCTGCTCCGCCCAGGTCTCGTCCCACTGCGGCAAGCGGACCCCCCGCGGCACGACCTCGAAGTGGCCGTCGTAGGCGGCCAACTCCGTCCGCAGCGGCGTGGGAAACAACACACGCAGGCGGTGATCCTTCGCCCTATTGTCGACCTGCACCTCGACGTCGACACGGTCCACTTCCGCGGTCAGGCGGACGCGCACCTCGACCGGCACGTCCACCTTCGCCCGAGACCGACGCATGCGGTCGGATGCCAATTCCCGCGGAAGGCGCAGCCTGAGCCGCAGGCGCAGCTCCTGCGCCGTGTTGCTGCGACGCGCATGGACCGCGCGTAGGCGCCCGCCGCGCACCACGCGGTTGTCGCCCGGGGGGCAGAAGTTGTACTCGTCGCCGCGGTCTCCTTCGTCGTCGAAAAGATTGAGCCCATGCAGTCTCATTCCAGTTGGCTTGTGGACAACTGCCAGCGTTCCATCACTTGCGCCCGCTTCCACACGCAGGAACTCGTTTTCAATGGTCCGCAGGCTGCGCCGCCACTCACGCTCCGTGCCCGACTGTGAGGCGGAAAGGCCAAGCCTTCCGAGCAGCGCACCGAGTGGCATCAGCCGCGTGGCCCAGGCGGGCAGCGGCCTTGCCAACGAGGGTCTGCCGCGGTTGCGGGGTTTCACGAAGAAGGTGCGATACCCGAGGCCGGGAAGGTCGCGCGCGGCAAATTGCACGCGAGTCTCATCAACAGAGCGTGCCAAGACCTCGTAGGAGGTCACCGCCGCGTCCTCTAGCAAGGCGTTGACTTCGCGCACCCCGTGCTCCCAGGCGCTGCGATTGGGCGAGCCCTTCGACGATAGCGCAACCTGCAGCACCGCCCGCGCCCCCTGGCGCGCGACCTCCAGCGCCTGGAGATTCATCCCGGCCACACGCCCTTCGTGCACCATGCCGATGGAACTGCGGAAGGCCTCCCGCTCGAGTGTGGTGTGGATCAATTCGCGCGATCCGAGACCGCGCCGATCCATCTCCATCCGCACTCCGTGGTCGTCCACGATGTCGAAGTCGCCGACCTCGGTTCCAAGTTCCAGGTCCACCTCGACCCGGTCGCTGCGCGCCCAATTCACTGGGTTGAAGACGACAAGCGCCGCCCTCGCCTCGCCCGCTTCGCGCGAAGCGCGCGTTTCGGCCGACGCGGCAAGTCGGCCCAGGCTCTGGCGGACTATCACTTCGCCCATTTGCTGCACCTGGTCGAAGCGCGGCCGCATTTCGTCATGCACCTGATCGATCGAGCAGCCGCAGATCGAATCATGCGCATGGCATTGCATGAGCAGCCGCCACGCCTCGCCTACAACCGCGGCCGGCCGGTCGAGGGAGTCACCGGCTGCGGCACCTCGGCCGCCTGCCTCGCCATTGGCGCCCACCCACTCTGCCCAGGCACTGAAGGGTTCGGCCCACGCTTCGAGGATTTCCTCGCACGCGTGATTGCGTTGCTTGATCCACATGCGGGCCGACATCACGCCCGGCAGCAGATGCCAGCGCTTGGAAGAACGCAATTCGCCCTCGACAACTGGCAGACCGGCCATGCGCGCGCCGAGGGCGCGGCGTATGCCTCCCACGTACGCGGGCAATGTCGAGTGAACCAGGCGATCGCCCTTCAGCCGGCGAGCGGCAAAGGCGAGCGCCTTGCTGGTCTCCGGCGCCGGCCGCATATGGTCGGTCCCATACATCAAGGCCACGTGGCCCGCCGCCGAATGAGGCATCAATGCGGCGCCCTGTTCGCGCACGGCCTTGAGGAATCGCCGCGGGTCATCCGCCGGCAGCCCGGCGGCGTTGCCGTAGCCCTCGCGCAGGTAGGCCATCAGCACCTGGGATCCATCCGGCGATTGCCACCAAAACTCGCACGGCTGGTCATCGAGCCCGCGTTGGACGCAGGCCGTTTGGATGCCGAACCCGCGCAGGATCTGCGGCATCTGGGCGATGTGCCCGAACGGGTCCGGGATGTAGCCCACCGGCATGTTTCGCCCGAAGCGCGCCGCGATGCGCCGGCCTCGGAGCAGATTGCGCACGATGGCTTCTGGGCTCACCAGGAATTCGTCGGGCAGAACGAACCACGGCCCGATAAGCAGCCGCCCGGTGCGCACGTGGGCGGCGATTTCCCGCTCGCGATCCGGACGCAGCTCTAGGTAGTCGTCTAGCACAATCGTCTGCCCGTCGAGCATGAAGTGCCGGAAGCCGTGGTCGCGCGCCAACAGATCCAGCGTGCCGTCGATGAGTTGGACCAGCTTCAAGCGGAATTCCTGGAACGGCAGATACCACTCTCGATCCCAATGGGTGTGAGAAATCAAGTGCAGCACAGCCATGCCATGCCTCGCCTTCTACAGCGGCACTTTCTCCAGAGTGAGTTGGTTGGCCTCCCGCAGCGCGGCTTCGCGCAGGGTCAGCGGGAAGCGGCCGTGCAGCGGGCTCACGCGGCACCCGAGCGCCGAGGCCGCATAGAAGACCCACGTGACGGGACGCATGAAGCCGGAGAACGGAATGGCTTCGCGCAGTTCCGCAAGCGTGCCCGCATCCCAGCCGCCAAACAGTGCGTAGAGGAAAGCGTATACCGGGAAGCTCGGCAGGATTCCGATGAAGAAGATCAGCACGCTGCTGAGCTGGTCGGCTTGCCAGATCAATCCGGTTAGCCCGCGCAAGATCAGGTAGTGCGTTCCGCCCGCCAGGAGCGGCGCCGCCAGTGACGACCAGAAGTAGAAACGCTGGGGGAAGCAGGTGCGGTGGTTGATGAAGTAGGCAACGATCCCCTTGGTGAGCAGCCCGGCGAAGTAGGCCAGGATCAGCGCGTTGACCTGCAGCCGCGCGAGCAACAGCAGAGCCAGGATCACGCGCAGCGCTTGCTCGCCGAAAACGAGCAGCGACTTGAGGTAGGGACGGTTGCTCCCGAGTTGCACGGTGTCACCCACCCACGAGGGGTACTGGATGGCCCCCCACAGGATGAGCGGCACGGCGTAACCGGCCGCGCGCACGAACTCCGGGCCCGAGGCGCCGAGGATGAACCGGTCGGCCACCGCCAAGAGCACCGCCCCGATGAACGCGCTGATCATCCCACCATAGCGGTACGATTGGGCGCTGTAGTATTGGCTGAGCACGCGCTTACCGTTGGAGATGGCTTCCGAGATGGCTGGCATGACCCCGTTGTAGAGCGTCTGCAGCACATTGAAGGCGAAGACGAAATTCTGGGCCAGCATCCAGTTGCCCCACACCTCGGCGTAGTTGACCAGCCGCGATTGGGTGATCCAAATCTCAGCTGCCTGACCGGCAGCCCAGGCCAGCGAGCCCAGCATCTCAAACACCCCGAAGGCAAAGCTCGTGCGCACCACCTCCCAATCGAAATGCGCCAGGAACAGCACCCGCACGCTGTAGCCCATGCGCCGATAAAGCCAGAAGCCCAGGCCAAAGGTGAGTGCCTCAGCCACATACGCCGCCAGCCCCATGCCGAGCAGGCCGCCCATCGCCCCGCCCAAGGCCGGGTGAGCCCTTCCCCACGCGTACATGAGCCCCACCACGATCGGCTGGGCCAGCATTGGCATCAGCACCTGCCAGACCAACTCCAGGAACTGGGCATGATCCGACCGCTGGAACCCCTTGAGCGCATGATTGAGCACAAGGAACCAGCCCGGCAGTTGGATGAGCGAATGCAGGATCACACTCCATGCATACAGCGCGTACGTCGTTCGCGGTACCACCGTGGACGCCAGGCCGACAACCATCGCCACCTGCACGGCACCTGAGAGCATCTGCCACCAAACAAAGACCTGGCCGTACTGGATCCCCTTTCGCGGGTCGTGAACCCGGTACTGTGAAAGGTATTTGATGAAGGCGATGCTTGTCCCCATGTCGAAGAACAGCCAGGCGACGTTGAAAAACTGCACCACCCTGCCCCACAACCCGAGCGCCTGGGCCGAGGGCAGGATGTAGACGGGCAGCACGAGGTTCTGGTAGATAATGAGCGGGACGAACAGGATGAGGCCCAGCATGAGCGAGAGCAGGAAGCCCCCCAGCGGCCGGTGAAATCCCACTCTCTCCCAGCCCGTGTCCGCTGACCGCGCCGCAAAGGCCGCCCGGTCGGCGATGATTGCATCCAGCGCTTCAGGGTGTGCCCGGCTATAGCGCCGCACCACAACAAACGCCAGCGCTACCAGAACGAGCAGCACCGCCAATGCGGCGAGAATGGCGATGCGATCCCCAGCATGCGGCACGGGTGAACCCGGATAATCGGCGAAACCCAACGGCTCAAGCCCGCCGGCGCGCATCACCAACGCATACACCAGGTAGTTGAAGTAGGCCCATTCCTGGATCTGCGGGTTGCTGGTGGAATCTAGAAACGGTGTGAAGACGAAGGTCGCGCCGCCGTCCCTTTCGTGCACGCCGAGAACAAGCTCGTCGCCTGGATGTCCCTGCGCCAGGGGAGTGAGGTCCGTTCCGCTGAGCACGAGGCGCGCGCGTACTTGCGGCGCGCTATTCCACACCACGCCCACCGCCTCAGCCTGCACCTCGACAGGAGAGGCCACCAAGCTGAGGGGCTCCTCTGCTGAACGCACGCGCGGCGAACCGCCAAGCGCCGATTCAAGATCACCCTGTTTGAGCTCGGGGCCCAGGATCAGCACGAGGCCCTTGCCAGCCGCGAGCTGATCGGCAACCCTCGCTTCGCGAGGCATGACGCCGTTGAGCACCAGCACCTTGGCCTGCTCGGGCTGGGTGACGAAGTCGAACCCGGCCAGCTCGAGCGCCGTGCGCACGCCGCCAGCGGGGCCCGCGTAAAACACGCTGAGATCGATCTTCGCTGCGACCGGAGCCGCAGCACACAGCAGGAGAACCGCAATCGACGTGGCCTGGATGAGTCGGCGCATGAGGCTCCCCTCCTGAGAACGAGTCATTGTCACCACCTGCAGCGGGCTCCAGCGGCTCGAGTCGTCCCGGTCCTCAACCTGCCCGGGCGGGGCTGGGGTGGAATCAAACGGCGGCATCCTCTGCGGCTGCCGCCCCGACTCGCTTGATCGGAAATGCAGTTGCCCTGCGGTCCGGGCCAGCCCCGGGTTGCGATTGCCTTCACGCGCCGCAGTCCAGCGCGCACGCGCATCATCAGAAGCCGTAGATCTCCCCGAACTTGGATGTCAGATACTGGATATACGGTTGGGGCGTCAGAGCCTCGCCGGTGATGCGGCGCAGCAACTCGGGCGATTCGAATTTGGCCCCGTGGCGATGGACATTCTCGCGCAGCCAGCCCAGCAGTGAGCCGTACTCGCCGTGTTCCAGATCACTCGCGAGGCTCCGCGATTGCGCGAGCGCCGCGTTGAGCAGCTGAACGGAGATCACATTACCCAGCGAGTACGTGGGGAAGTAGCCCATCGACCCGCCCGACCAGTGCACATCCTGCAATACGCCGTGCGCGTCGTCAGGCGGCAGGATACCCAGGTAGTCCTTCATCATCTGGTTCCACGCACCCGGCAGGTCTCTCACCGCCAGGTCGCCCTGCAGCAGCGCCAACTCGAGCTCGAAGCGCAGCATGATGTGCAGGTTGTAGGTCACCTCGTCGGCCTCGACGCGGATGAGCGAGGGCGTGACCTTGTTTAGCGCGCGATAGAAAGTCTCGAGGGGGACCTTGACAAATTCCCCGAAGGTCTTCTGGAACTGCGGATAGAACACCTTCCAGAAGGGGAGACTGCGGCCGATCAGGTTCTCCCACATGCGCGATTGCGACTCGTGCATGCCAAGGGAAGTCGCACCCGAGAGCGGCGTGCGGGCCAGCGCCGGGGCGATGCCTTGCTCGTAAAGGGCGTGCCCGCCCTCATGGATCGTGCTCATCAAGGCCGAGGCGACCAGATCGCGATGGAAGCGGGTCGTGATGCGCACGTCGTCGGGCGAGAAGGAAATGGTAAACGGATGCGCCGAGCGGTCCTGCCGCCCACGTTCGAAATCATAGCCCAGGCGCTTGAGCACTTGGACGCCAAAACCCCACTGGCGGGCTTCGTCGAAATCGCCCTGCAGGCAGTGATCGTCCACAGCGCCGGCGCGCTCGGCAATCTTCTGCACCAGGTCCACCAGCGCCGGCCGCAACACCGAAAATATCGCCGCGACTTCGGCCGTCTTCATGCCTGGCTCGAAGCCGTCAAGCAGCGGATCATAGATCGAATCGAAGGGGGCGAAGAATTCGACGTATTCCCGGCGCATAGCGACGATGCGCTCAAGGTGCGGGCGGAAAAGGGCAAAGTCGGAAGAGGGTTTGGCCTTCTCCCACACACCGGTGGCAGTCGAACTGACGCGCGTGAATTCGCCTACCCAGGCCGTCGGAACGCGGCGCCGGCGGTTGTACTCGCGCCGGGTCACTCGCACCAATCGCGCGTCGTCCGAATCGGGATCATTCGCGCTCATCTCGATAGCGGCTGCATCAAGCAGATCGCCGGTTCGTTGTGAAATCATCTTCTCGTGAGCCAGTCCGGCCAGGGTGGCCAGAGCCTGGGCCCGACCGATCGCACCGCCGCTCGGCATGTGGGTGAGCTGATCCCACTCCAGAATCAGGCCCGCAGTCGAAAGATCCGCGACTTCACCCAAATGCGTCTTTAGTTCAACCAGTGCGTTGGTCATCCATCTCTCCCGAGAGCCTCCGGCTGGGTCCGATCGTCGCCTGCCGACGTTCGCGGCTCCTCCCGCGAGCGCAGATGTGGGAACAAGATCACCTCGCGGATCGTCGCCTGGTCTGTGAGCAGCATCGTCAGGCGGTCCAGGCCCAGGCCGAAGCCCCCGTTGGGTGGCATTCCGTAGCGCATGGCGTTCAGATAGTCCTCATCCAGCGGGTGGCGGTCCTCATCCTCTGCCCCGTAGGAGCGTCCCATCTCCTCGAAGCGCGCTTCCTGGTCGAGTGGGTCGTTCAGCTCGGTGAAGGCGTTGCACAGTTCCATGCCCGCCACGAATCCCTCAAAGCGCTCGACGGTCCGCGGGTCGCCGGGTTTGCTCTTGGCGAGCGGCGAGATATCGCGCGGGTAGTCGAAAACGAATGTCGGTTGAACCAGGGTTGGCTCGACATAGTGGGCCAGCAGGCTTTCGATGAGCTTGCCGCGCGTCGCACCGGGTGTGGGCAAGTGCCCGTGCTCACGCATCGCCGCCGCCAGCCCTTCGGCGGTCGGGTGCTGTCGCGGGTCGATGCCCGAGGCCTCGCTCACGGCCTGGTTGAGGTCGACTCGCCGCCAGGGCGGGGTAAAGTCAAGCGTTTGCCCCTGATAGGCAACTCGCATGGTCCCGCGCACAGCCTGCGCCGTGTGGGCTACCAGGTTCTCGGCGAGGACCATCACCTCGCGGTAGTCGGCATAGGCCATGTAGAACTCGAGCTGCGTGAACTCCGGGTTGTGCTTGAACGACACGCCCTCGTTGCGGAAGTCGCGACCGATCTCGTAGACGCGCTCGAAGCCTCCCACCAGCAGGCGCTTCAGGTACAACTCGAACGAGATGCGCAGGTAGAGGTCCTGATGGAGCTGGTTGTGATGCGTGACAAACGGGTGCGCCGCCGCGCCGCCGTAGATGGGCTGCAAGATGGGAGTCTCGACCTCGATGAAGTCCAATCCGTCGAGAAACGAGCGCACGGCGGCGACCACTTTGGCCCGCGCGCGAAAGACCTCGCGCACTTCAGGGTTGAGCGCCAGATCGGCGTAGCGCTGGCGGTAGCGCGCCTCTGGGTTGTCGAAGGCGGAATAGACGACCCGCGTGCCGTCCACCACGTCTTCTTTGGCGGCTGGTAATGGGGTGATCGATTTGGCGAGCATGGCCAGCGCACGCACATGCAGCGTCACCTCGCCGGTGCGCGTGGCGAACAAATAGCCTTCGGCCTGGATGAAGTCCCCCAGGTCATACAACTCGGCAAAGGTGCGCAGCGTCTCGGGCCCCAGGTCGTCGGCGCGCAGATAGATCTGCAGCCGACCGCTGGCGTCCTCGAGGTGGGCGAAGGTGGCCTTGCCCATCGTGCGGATCGAGCGCAGCCGGCCGACGACCGCAGCCTCAACCGGGGCGCCCTCCGGTGCGCCTTCGAAGGCGCGCAGCGCCTCCGCTGTCGTGTGCGTGCGCCGCGCCGTCGTCGGGAAGGGTTCCATCCCCGCCCGCCG
>CAYGXJ010000135.1:0-2094 GCA_964353865.1 uncultured Anaerolineales bacterium
TCGCCTCCTTTATGGGATTGCGCTCTGTCTTCGGCTGGGCGAGTCTGCTTTTGGCGATATCGTGCGCGCTGCTCCTGCCGCTCAGCTCGCAGCCGGTGGAGCCCAAGAAGGAGGAGCGCCGCTACGGCAGGCTCCTGGCCAACCGCACGTTTCTTGGGCTTGTGATCCTCATCTTTGCCACGCTTCTGGCGATGTACCTGGGTATCCCATTGACCCCCAACTATCTCCAGGAGGTCCGTTCGGTGCCGGTGGCGACCATTGGCCTGCTCGGCTCGGCCAACGCGCTCGGGATTGTTGTCTTCAATACCCTCTTGGGCCGGCGGCACCCGCGCTGGGGATGGATCATCGGACAAGTGCTTGTCTTCATCTCGGCGTTGGTCCTGTGGCTGGGCGCCGCGGTTCCGCTCTTTATGCTGGGATACTTCCTGCGCAGCGGGTTCGGCGTCGCCAAGGGGCTGGCCACCTCGCAGGTTGGACGCGTGGTCAACGATCATGAAATGGGCATGGCTTATGCCGTAACCGAAACCGCGGGTGCCGGAGCCATCGTTATTGCGCCGGTAATGGCCGGTTTGCTCTATGAGCGGGAACCGGCGATGCCCTTCATTTTCAGCGCGGCGCTCACCGCCGTGGGCATTCTATTGACGATTCGATTCGCACCCAGGAGGGACCTGCATAGCCAGATGCCGGTGGAGGCCCGCTAGCATCGCGAAGGCAAAGAAGAGGCGCGGCCCGGTGTGAATTTGCACTGGGCCGTACGACCCGGCCGCCGAGCAGCCGAGAGGCCGTGTTGGGCAGCGAGCGGGGAATAAGGAGGCAGCATGCAATCGATCTTTGAATGGGGAACCCGCATTGTTGTAGCCGTACAAGGTATGGGATCGTGGGCGCTCGTTCCGATGACGTTATTCTCGTCTCTGGGTACGGAGGAATTCTTCCTCGTCCTGATCACGTTGTTGTACTGGTGCGTGAGCGCCCCGCTCGGCATCCGCCTGACCTTTGCCCTCCTCGCGGCGGATACGACCAGCGGGCTGCTCAAGCTCGCCTTCCATACACCGCGTCCGTTCTGGACCAGCGCCAGTGTGGAAGTGCGCGCGATTGAGACATCGTACGGCATGCCCTCCGGCCATGCGCTGATCGCAAGCACGGTCTGGCCCTACGTTGCCTATCGCCTGCACCGGGCCTGGGCCTGGGTGGCGGCCATCGTGCTGGTCGCGCTCATCTCGCTCTCGCGCATGTACCTGGGTGTGCACTTCCCGCACGACGTCTTCACGGGCTGGCTCTTCGGTGCGCTGCTACTGGCGCTCTACATCTGGGCCGAGCGCACGATGGCCCCCCGTCTGGCGAAGGCGAGCCTGGCCCGGCAAGTACTGGTGGCGGTCGCGGCCTCGGCAGTGGTGCTGCTCCTTGGCGCACTGGCCTTCATGGCCATCGCCACAGTGAGCGACCCGCCGGCCTGGATGGAAGCGCTGCGCCGCGTGGTCCCGCTGGGAGACCTCGCGCTCCCGCGCGATCCTTCGGGGCTCATCGCGGATGCCGGCTTGATTCTCGGAATGGGGGTCGGCCTGGCGCTGGCCCGACGCTGGGCACGGTTTGACGCAGGTGGAGCTTTGTGGAAACGCTCGCTGCGCTACGTTGTTGGCCTGGTGGGAGTCCTGCTCTTCTGGCGCGGCCTGACGCTCGTGTTCCCGGGCGGGATGGACGGGCTGGGGATGATGTTGCGATACGTGCGCTATGCACTCACCGGACTGTGGGCGGCGTATCTGGCACCGCTCGTGTTCCTCAAGCTCAAGCTGGCCGAGCGCGCCTCGTAGCACACGCGGGTCTCGGTCCGCTGTCTGCAGAAGATTGCCTCTTCGCACCGTCCGAAAAACGATGTTCGGGCACGGCTTGCCGTGCCCGAACATGAGTCCTGGCAAACAGGCGCTTCAGGCTTCTTGGCCCTGTTCCTCGCGCACAAACCAACTCCCGCTGCGGTCGCCGGCTTCCTTGGGCGCCCGATCGAAATAGATGAGGAAAACTCGCTCGGCCGAGGTGCGCACGCGGAAGTAATCGCGGCCCACGCCCCACGAACCGCGCCGCGTGGCCGCCCGCGCATGC
>CAYGXJ010000136.1:0-2531 GCA_964353865.1 uncultured Anaerolineales bacterium
CTGTGCATAGTATTCTACCGTGGGGGATGCCCTTCGAGATGGCGCGCGCACAGTCCCAGAGGCCGTTGGGTGACATTCGGCGCCCTGCGGGCCATGCCAAAAGGGCTAACCGCGCTCTCGCCACCCGGTGCTGGCGGCCGAAAGTATCGCATAGGGCGGCCCACCACGCGCCCGCGCCAGGTCACCGCCGACGCCTGATCGTGCTCGCTCGCGGCGGGCCGCCTCGCCCAGAATCACCACTCTTCCTCACGGAAGCGCGCCGGCAAAGTACAATCCGCCGCTCACTTATCTGAGGGCATCCTTCTTGCACCCTCAGTCTGGATACGGACGGTCCAATCTCCAAGAGGTGTGCGGGAATGGTAGGAGCGACGCAACCCATCGCGCAAGGCTCATCGGCCGCAAGGCCGCGGCGCCGTTCGGCGCTCGCGCGGACGCTGGCCGGCGCGCTGGCGGGCCTGATCCTTCTCGCCATCGCCATCCCCATCGCCGCCGGAGTGATCGCCTATCTCGGGTTCATACAGAGCGACCGCATCGCTCCCGGAGTGTATGTGCGCTCGCTGCCCATCGGCGATATGGCTCTGGCCGACGCGAACCAGGCGCTGACCCACACTTACAATCAGGAATTGATGGTCGTCGTCACCGACACCTCAGACCCGGCGCGCGCATGGCCCGCGTATCCGGCCGAGTTCGGCATCTCTGTCGACAGCCTGGCCACTGCGCAGACGGCATTCGGCGTGGGCCGCCAGGAAGGCTTGGTCGCTGCCCCGCTCGATTACTACCAGTCGGCCTCGCACGGACGTCAGGTGGACCCGCAGACTCGCTTCGATCCTCAGACTGCGCGCAACGGTTTGGAGGCCTGGGCGCCGCTGCTCTATGTCGCCCCGCACGAAGGCGCCATTGCGATCGAAAACGGCGTCGTAGTGCAGGCCCCTGGCATTCCGGGCAAGGCCCTGGATATTGATACCACCCTCGCGGTCTTGGCGACCAACGTCCAGACGGTGCTCGATTACAGCGTCGTGCCGCTCGTGGTACAGCCCGTCGCGCCGCACACCTACGACGTGTCGGGCGCCACGAACGAGGTCCAGCGGCTGATCCATACCGACCTGACGCTGCAGGCCTACGACCCGGTGATCGATGAGTGGCGAACCTTCTCGCCCCAGCCGGACGACATCCTCAACTGGCTGCGGGTTCAGCCCGAAGGCGACGCGGTAAGCGTGCAGGTAGACGAAACGGCCATCGACGTGTACATCGCTGGACTCTCCACGCAATTGGGGAGTGACCGCGGGCTAGACCCATCCCAGACGCGCTCCGCGTTCTTCTCCGGCTTGAACGGATCGTCGTTGCCCTGGGTGCCGATCCGCTACACCACACGCAGCTACGCGGTCAACCCGCGCGATACGAAGATCTCGATTGCCGCTTCGATCGGCGTGCCGGCCTGGAAATTGGAGGAGTACAACCCAGCGCTGCGATCGCGCGGACCCGCGGCCGGGGAGACCCTCACGTTGCCGCCGCGCGATTCGATGCTCGCGCTTCCCGTGGTTCCCGGCAAACGCATCGTCATCAGCATCAATCAGCAGCGCATGTACGTCTACCAGAACGGCGGCCTCATCCGCACCGAGATCCTCTCCACCGGCATCGCCGATTCTCCGACCCTGCCCGGGTTGTTCCAGGTCAAGTCGCACTACGTCAATGCCTACGCCTCGGTCTGGGATTTGTGGATGCCGCACTTCCTGGGCGTGTACGACGCAGTGCCCGGTTTCGAAAACGGCATTCATGGCCTGCCGTTGCTTTCGAGCGGGCGCCGCCTGTGGGCCGACGTGTTGGGCCGACCGGCCTCCTTCGGCTGCATCATCTTGACGTTAGACGCGGCCGAGTGGCTGTACGGATGGGCGGACAACGGCGTGGTGGTTGATATCCAGCGTTGAGACCTGTCCAACCCGCTCATGGACGGCCGCTCAGCGTCAAGCTCAACTCAAAGCAACGACCCCACCCCTGCCCCTCCCCATTCCATGGGGAGGGGTTTGTCTCTTCTTGTGTGATTGGATCCAAACTCTGGCCCCAATCACACACTGGTCTCATCCGTTCATACAGGCGCACGTCTTGTCACCGCTGGTTCATCGAAAGGGGGGCGCTGCAACCGCTGTCCACATGTCAGTTGTCTTGCGCACTGGGGGTGCACACGACTGCCTGCCAGATGAAGGTTTTGCAGCGGGGTGTTTGGCGCTGGTTGGAGGTTCAAGCGCGGCGAACGGCGGTGGAACTTCCTGAACGAACGGCCACAATCTCGGCCATGATGCTCAGCGCGATCTCGGCCGGGGCGCGGCCGCCCAGGTCGAGGCCGATCGGCGCGCGCATGCGCGCCAGGTGTTCTTCGCTCACACCACTCGCGTGCAGCCGTTCACGACGCAGTCGCTGCGTGCGCTGACTGCCGAGCGCGCCAACATAGAAGGCCGGGCTCGGCAAGGCGGCCACCAGCGCCGGGTCATCAACCTTCGGGTCGTGCGAGAGAACGGCCACGGCCGTCGCGGGAG
>CAYGXJ010000137.1:0-5265 GCA_964353865.1 uncultured Anaerolineales bacterium
CATGCACAGCGGTCAGCCCCAGCCGCGCCAGGTCCTGCTGGGTGCGCGCCAGCGCCTCCACCAGCGCTTCCCCGGCCAGCTCGGGCTGCACGCGGGTCACCAGCTCAATCGCTTTCTCAAACAGCAAACCATCGGGCGTACCGTCCGGGGAACGCCCGATGCGTCCGCCAGGCGGGTCGGGCGTGTTGCCGGTGATATTCGCCGCCGCGAGCGCGCGTGTGTTGACCCAGGCGGCGTGCCCGGACTTGGCCGTGAGCCCCACTGCGTGCTGCGGCGCGGCCTCATCCAGCTCGGCGCGCGTGCCGTAGACCCCGCCCCATGCATTGTGGTTCCAGCCGCTGCCGACGATCCATTCGCCGGGCGGCGTCACGCGCGCCCGCGCCCGCACGCGGGCCAGACATTCCGCGCGCGTCGCGGTTTCGGCCGCGACGCCCGAGAGGCTTCCCGCGTACCAATCCAAGTGCAGATGGGCATCCACCAGGCCGGGCCAGACCGTCCGCCCCTCGAGCCCCAGGCGCAGCGTGTGCGCGCCAGCCAGCGAGAGCATGTCACTCGACTCGCCGACGGCCACGATCCTCTCGCCGCGCACGAACAGGGCCGAGGCGCGCGGACAGCTGCCATCCTGGGTGAGGAGGTGCCCGTCGAAGAGAATCGTTTCGGGCGGCATGGCGTCGCAGGGCAGCACGGGGCGGGCGGCCTCAGCCGGCTTTCAGCAGGTGGTCGGCCAGGGCATCCAGTTCTTCATCAGAATAGAAATGGAAGATGAGCGTGCCGCCGCGCTTGGCCCGGCGCAAGTCGATGCGTGTGCCGAAGGCTTCCTGCAGCTTGCGCTGCAACGCGCGCAGGTCGGGTGGCAGTCTGACCGGGGCGGGCTTGGTCGTGCGTTTGCCGAGCAGCCGCCGCACCAAGTCCTCGGTTTGGCGTACGTTGAGCGCCTTGCGGATGACCGTGTCGGCGGCGGCCGACTGGGCGTGGTAGGTCGGCAGCGCGAGCAGGGCGCGTGCATGGCCCTCGGAGAGCTGCCCGGAGGCCAGCGCGCGGCGCACGGCCTCGGGCAGACGCAGCAGGCGCAGCGTGTTGGTCACCGCCACGCGGCTCTTGCTCACCCGTTTGGAAATCTCTTCATGCGAGAGGCCGAACTCGTCGTTGAGCTGGCGAAAGGCTTCGGCCGTCTCCAGCGGCGAGAGATCGGCGCGCTGCACATTCTCGATGAGCGCCAGCAGCAGCCGCTCCTGCTCGCTGGCCGCGCGCACCACGACCGGAACCTTCTCCAGGCCGGCGCGGCGCGCCGCCTCCAGCCGGCGTTCGCCGGCGATCAGGGTGAACTCGCCCGGCAGCGTGCCGGCCGTCACGACCAGCGGTTGGAGCACGCCGTGCTCCTTGATCGACGCCGCCAGCTCATCCAGTTCGATCTCGGCCATGCCGCTGCGCGGCTGGCGCGGGTTGCGGCGGATGAGGGCCACCGCCACCTCGTGCGTCCCCTGCGGCTGTTCCTCCACCGGCAACAGCGCATCCAGCCCGCGGCCGAGACCGTGTTTCTTAGGAGGCATGGTCCACCGTCCCTGTTGGATGAAGAGCGGCAGCGGATGGCGCAGGCAGCGCCACCCCGTCTCCCCGCAGGATTTCTTCAGCCAGCGCGCGATAGGCCAGGCCGCCCGGCGAAGAGGGCGCGTAGCTGGAAATCGGCACGCCGTGGGAGGGCGCTTCGGCTAGGCGCACGCTGCGCGGGATGATGCTCGCAAACACGCGCCCGGGAAAGTGCGAACGGACCTCGGCCACCACCTGGGTGGCGAGATTCGCCCGCCCGTCGAACATGGTCATCACCAGGCCGCGCACGGTGAGCCCGGGGTGGTAGGCTGAACGCACCCGGGCGATGGTTTGCGTGAGCTGGCTCAGACCCTCCAACGCCAGATACTCGCATTGCACCGGGATGATCACGCCGCTGGCTGCAGCGACCAACGCGTTGAGGGTCAGGAGCCCCAGCGAGGGTGGCGAATCGATCAAGAGGTAGTCGAAGGCGGGGGCCAGTTCCTCGAGGGCCTGCCGCAGTCGCATCTCGCGCCCGATCTCGCCCACCAGCTCGAGCTCGGCGCCGGTAAGATTAGGCGAGGCCGGCATCAAGCTGAGGCCCAGGCTCTCGTTCTGCAGGAGCACCGCGCTCGAGCGCAGGTCGCCGGTGAGCACCTCGTAGGTGCCGCGTTGCACTGTGCGCTTGTCAATGCCCAGGCAGGAGGTGGCATTGGCCTGCGGGTCGAGGTCCACCAGCGCCACCCGCTGGCCGAGGGCGGCGAAGTAGGCGGCCAGGCTGATGGCGGTGGTGGTCTTGCCCACCCCGCCCTTCTGATTGACGAAGGCGTAGATGCGGGTCACGGCCGTTCCACGACCGGTCGGCTGCGCGCGACATCGTCGCGCGAGGGAATCCCGGCCAGGCCCTCGCGCGCAACGGAAGCCGAGGCCACCAGGGTTGCGGCGCGCGCCGCCTCCCACGGATCGCGCGTTTCCGCCAGGCGCGCAAAGAAGCTCGCGGCAAATATGTCGCCGGCGCCCATCGGATCGCGCACCTCCACCCGCGGCGCAGGGAAGTTGCGCACGTGCCCGTTCCAGTACACGCGCGCGCCGTGCGCGTTCTCGGTCACCGCAGTGATCGGGCAGCGCTCGACCAGCAGGGCGATGATCCGTTCATCGCCCTGCACATCCTCCACCGAGAAGACACAGGCCGAGGCGGCGCCCAGGGCAGCCAGGAGTTGTGGCTCAGGCTCGCGCCGCCGTACCCGGCCGGTCTCATCCCAGGCGCGCATCCAGCCCTGCGGCGTCACGCCGACCAACGACTGCGGGAAGAGGTTGATCAGGCCGAGGTCTACTTCATCCGCGACCGGCCCGAGGTGAACAATTCGCGCTGTGCGCCACTCGAGCGGCACGGCGGCCGGGGTGAGGCGCTCGGCGACATGATGCAGGATCTGCTCACGGGTGAAGCCCTGGTAGAGGTTCTCGAAGGTCGTCGTGTGCGCCGCCGGAAGGCGGAAGAGACGCAGCCCCGAGAGTTCGCCGAGATCCTGCCCGGCGGCGCAGGAGGTCACCGCGCAGACTCTCAGCCCCCAGGCGGCGGCGGTGAGACCCGCGTAAGCAACCGTCCCGCCCAGGCGCTCGCCTGCGGGCAGGAGATCCCGCGTGACGTGGCCGATGAGCAGGTAGTCGGGTGGGCGCGAGGCCGGCAGGGACACGCGAAGATTATACCTGAGGCATCCCGCCTCGTCCCGTTATAATCGCCGCACGCTGCGAGAGATCATGCCCGAACTTCCCGAAGTTGAAACGATTGCCGAGAGTCTGCGCCGCGCCGGCGAGGTCGGCCATCCGCTCGTGGGGCAGACCCTGGTGGGGGCCACGCTGCGCTGGCCGCGCCACATCGCTCAGCCGACCGCGCTTGAGTTCGCGCAGCTCGTGCGCGGGCAGACGGTGCGGGCCATCGGCCGGCGCGGCAAATTCCTGGTGCTCGATCTCGATCGCCACACATTGCTCCTTCACCTGCGCATGAGCGGCGACCTGCGCATGGCGGCCTCGGACGCACCGCTGGAGAAGCACGATCTGACCCTCCTCCACACCGCCGCCGGCCACGACCTGCGGTTCAACGATCCGCGCCGCTTCGGCCGGGTCTGGCTGGTGGAGGATGCGCACACGGTGCTGGCGGACCTCGGCCCGGAACCGCTTGACCCCGCCTTCGACGCCGCCGCGCTGGGCGCTCGCCTCGCGCGCCACCGCCGCCGGCTGAAACCGTTGCTGCTCGACCAGACCTTCCTGGCGGGTATCGGCAACATCTACGCCGACGAGGCCCTCCATCGCGCCGGGTTGCACCCGCTGCGTGCCAGCCATCGCTTGAGCCCAGACGAAACCCGGCGGCTGTGGCGCGCCCTGCGTGCCGCACTGCGCAGCGGGCTGCGCCATCATGGCGCAAGCATCGACTGGGTCTATCGCGGGGGAGGTTTCCAGAACCATTTCCGGGTTTATGCCCGAACCGGCGAGCCCTGCCCGGTGTGTGGCACACCCATCCGGCGCATCCTGGTCGGCCAGCGTTCAACCCACTTCTGCCCGGTCTGCCAGCCTCTTCGTTCACGGCGCAGGTAGGCCGTACCCGGCTCGCCCGCTGAGGGTGCCGCCCGGGGCCTCCGGCCACCACCCGAGGGGCGCCGGGCCCCGCTCCAGCCATATCCGGTGCACCTCAAGCGCAAGAAAAGCGGCGTCCTCCGGGGGTGAAAACAGGGTGAAAATGGCGTGACAGGCACCATGGGAACCGTAGGAGAATCAGCCGCTCTCCAGTAGACTTCATGATTGAGGTGCGGAATGTCGCCCATCCTTCGCGCCCGAACCGCTCGTACGTCTCGTCACGCCCACGCGCAGAGCCTGGTTGAAACGGCTCTGCTTTTGCCCGTGCTCCTGCTGCTGCTCTCCGGATTGGTGGAGTTCGGGTTTCTCCTCAATCGCTACCTGATCCTGCTCGACGCGGTGCGCAATGCGGCGCGCTTTTCCTCCGACAGCTTATTCACGGCCGCCTTCCCCGACACGGCCTGCGATGTGGGCACTGTCTCATATCCTCACTTCACGGATTTCTTCGGCCAGACGGCGTGCCTGGTGCTGCGCGAACTGGGCAACGAGCAACCCAGCATTCTGCTCGACCCGGCGCGCGACGATGTCATTGTCACTGCCTTCTCGGTGGAAGCCGGCGTGGGTGTGACGCGTTTCCCGCCCGCTTTTGGCGAAGCAGGCTTCGCCTACTTCGGCAATCAGGCCTCCGACCTCACCACGGCGGACATCAATTCGATGCTTCAGGCCGGAGCGCCCAGCACAGGGGTGCTGCTGGTCGAGATCTGGTACCACTACGACCAGGTGCTGGCCCTGCCGTGGATCACGGCCTTCCTGCCCGACCCAGTTCTCCTACACCTGCACACCGTCATGCCCCTGGTGTCGGCCGAGCCCACCTCCACTCCATGAGGTCCTCCATGATGCGGTCTTCACAACGGTCAAAGAACCGCCAGCCGGGTCAAGCCCTGCTCTTGATCGCCCTGGCATTCGTTGGGCTGCTGGCCTTCGTTGGCCTGGCCATCGATGGCGGCCAATTCTTTATCGGCATGGGCAACTTGCGCCGGGCGACGGAGGCCGCCTCGCTCGCGGCGGCAGCCCAGGTGCGGGAGGGCCGCCTGATCAATAGCCCGGAGGTGATCAATTCCGCGCTGCAGGTCTTGCGCATGAACGGGGTCGAAACGGGCGGCGTCG
>CAYGXJ010000138.1:0-10145 GCA_964353865.1 uncultured Anaerolineales bacterium
GGCGATCGCCCTCTGGCCCTGGAACGAGGATGCCCACCAACCGGACAAGGCCTACGCCCGCACCAAAAAGGGCGTGGACATGGAACGGGTGGCCTTCTTCGCCACGGCGGTCACCACCCTGATCTCGGCCGGCTTCGGCGCCATCCCCGGTTCCTTCTTCGGCAACGGCTTCGAAGCCTTCCTGGCAGAGAACATCCTCCGCTACCCCGAAAAGTCCACGATGGAGTACTCGGTCATCGGCCACCTGCACATCATGCTGGCCCTGATCGCCATCATGATGACCTTGATCATCGGCCGCTGGCTCAACTTCAAGGGCATCCTGCACAAGATCGCCATGCCGCTGATCATCCTGGGAACCATCGTGCTCAACCTGGGGGTTTGGGGCGTGGTCACCCCGCTCGAGCCGGTGGCCCACATGATCATCTACGTCGGCGCCACCCCGGCCATGCTGGGCGCGCTGATGCTGGTCATCTTCGGCTGGCAGAAACTGATCCGCGAAGGCGTTGCCGGCATCCACAAGCCGACCTTCCTCCAGAAGCTGGCCGCCCTGGTGCGCGACCCGCTCAAGTTCGGACCGCTGTGGCAAATGGTCTTCATGAACTTCACCGTCAGCGGCATCGGCATTTTCATGGCGGTGCGCCTGGACGAGATCTTCCGCGTCTGGCCGGCGCGCGAGGAGCGCATTGAGCTGACCGGCCATTGGCACGTGCTCTCGGCCATCATCGCCACGATCATCTTACTGTACTACGGCGACATGATCGGCCTGACGGGCAAGCTGCGCAGGCTCTACGGTTGGGCGATCATCATACTTTCCGATGTCGCCTTCGCCTCAGTCACCATCTTCGAGATGAAGCGCTTGTTCGTTTCTGAGGCCACGCAGCAGCCGCTGGTCAACACGGTCATGTTGCTGATGGACTTCGGCCTCGGAATGCTGCTCGTCGTCCTGGCAATGGTCATGGTCTGGCGGCTGGCCGACCTTTTCAAGAAGAAGGGCCGCTGGGCCGAAGAACTTGGGCAAGACGATCTCTGTGCGGAGGTGCGGTGATGAAACGCCCGATCGTCCCGCTCCTGGCAGTCGTCCTGCTTCTTTCGGCTTGCAGTCCCGTTGACCTAAGCGCCATGCTCCCCGTCCACGAGACGGGTGTGGACCCGGAGGCGTGGGCCCTCGTCCCGGCGGGTGAGTTCCTATCCGGCCAGCACAATGACCCGGTGACGATTGGGCATGACTACGAGATCATGGTCACCGATGCAACCGTGTCCCAATACGTCGCCTTCCTGAACCAGGCTCTGGCAGACGGCACGCTGCGCATCGAGGGCGAGCGAGTCGTTGGCCGCTACCCCGGTGATGCGTTCCACGCGGTCAAACACGAGATCGAGATCGCGGCCGCCGACTATCTTTTCGTCCCATTGGGCGACCCGGCCTCCCGCTTCGCCTTCGAGGGCACCGCCTTCTCCGCCAACCCGGGCTACGAGGCCCACCCGATGACGAACGTCTCCTGGTTCGGCGCCTGGGGCTACTGCGGGTACTTCGGATACCGCCTGCCGAGCGAGCTGGAATGGGAGAAGGCCGCCCGCGGCTCCGTGGACAACCGTCCCTTCCCGTGGGGCGGCGAGATCCTCCGCAACAACGCCAACTTCTACGCCAGCCGTGATCCTTTCGAGGACATGGGTAGCTTCGGCTCACGCACCAGTCCGGTCGGGTTCTACAACGGCCGGAGCTATGGCGGCTATGCCACCCTGGACTCGGCCAGCCCGTATGGGCTGTACGACATGGCCGGTAACGTGTGGCAGTGGACCGGCGATGTGTATGAAGGACAGCACTACCGCTATCTGCGCGGCGGCTCGAAGGACACCTACGAGATGGACCTGCGCATCTGGGTGCGCAACAACGCCACGCCGACCTACTACAGTCCGGGTGTCGGGTTTCGCTGCTTGAGGATTCCCTAGACGGACAATCGAGGGATCGGGGCATCCCGGAACCTGCGTGATCCGGCCGTCCATCCACCCCAGAGGCTCAGCTCAGAGGAACACGTGATCGCTACTCTCGCCAGACTTCGGCCATATTGGCAGTTGACCAAATCCTTGCAGACCGGCTTGTTGCTCTCCACCGGCCTGGCCGGCTACATGAGCGCCCGCTGCCCGGTCCTGCACTGGGACGACCTGCTCGGTTTGGGCCTCAGCCTGTTCATGGCCATCGCCGGTTCGACCATCCTGAACATGTGGTATGACCGCGACATCGACTCGGTCATGAACCGCACACACCATCGCCCGCTAGCTGCTGGTCGCGTTTTGCCCAACGAAGCTCTGCGCTTGGGGTTGCTGCTCTCCGCTCTGGGCGTCGGGCTGGCCGGATGGATGGATCCGCTTTACGGCCTGATCGTCATTGCCGGGTTGTTCTTTGATGTTGTCGTCTACACCCTGTGGCTGAAGCGCCGCACCTGCTGGAGCATCGTCTGGGGCGGGGTTTCGGGCGGCATGCCCATCCTTGCCGGACGCACGTTCGGGCTCGGACATGTGGACGGCATCGGCTTCCTGCTAGCTCTGGCGGTGTTGTTCTGGATCCCGACCCATATCCTGACCTTCTCCATGCGGTACCAGGATGACTACGCATCCGCTGGAATTCCAACCTTCCCTTCCGCATACGGATTGGCGGCGACTCGCCTCACCATCGCCACTTGCAGCGTTGTCGCGGCGATGTCCATTGGAGTCGCGGGCATTCTGATTGGCGTCGAGTGGGGCTTTGTCCGTCTGTTGGCTGTGCTCTCCGCCGGCCTTCTGCTTCTGGCTGTGGCCAGCACCTTCCGCCCCTCCGAGCGGGTCAACTTCGGGCTGTTCAAGTACGCCTCGGTGTACATGCTCAGCGCCATGATCTTGTTGTCGATCTAGCTTGCGGTTGTCCGAGGGAACATGACACCAGGATCTTCTCTCGCCGGTGAGAGAACAACCATGCGCATGACTGTTTTGGACCGCATCCTTCTTCTGATCACATCTCTCCTGGCCGCGTACCAGATCGCGGTTGGGATTGATGGGCTGGGCACTCTGCCCATCCTTGCCTACACCGTCGCCTTTGGCATCCTGCTCGTGGCCGGATTGTTGCTCATCATTTTGGGCTTCGACGTGCTGGACAGCCCTATCGTGGTCATCGCCTCGACGGTCATCCCGCTCAGCCTGTCCTTGGGGCTGGTCTGGGAACACTGCTCCGCCTATCGGATCCTTTACCTGGTCTTTGTCATCGTTGGGTTTCTGACTGTCCTGACGACTCGCCTGCTCCCTTTGCGCGGCAAACTGCCCGTGATGGTTCTGGCGGTTGTCCATGCCATCGCCGGGCTGATGATCTTTGGGCTTCCCATCCTTCTCAGCATCACCGGGCAGGCGCGCCCCGCGTTCAGTCTGGTGGGTGTTGGGGGTGCCCTTATGGGTGTCGGCGGGCTGCTTCTGGCCTTGCACAAGGCCGGCAAACCGCTCCTATCTCGGGAAATGATTCTCAAGGCCCTGCCAGGACTGCTCTTGCTCATGACGCTTGCCTTCGTAGCAGGGTTCACGTTGGGATAGACCCTACGGGCTGGCCACTCACCCGCCACCCATCGGGCAAATCCCCCACATAAGGAGGAGGGTCTCATGTCTTCGAGAAACACATGGTGGGGCAAGACACTGCGCATCATCGGGATCGTATTGATGAGCCTGACCGCCGCCTTCACTATCATGGGCGGCGCCGGGACGAGCTGCGTGGCCCTGAACCCGACCGGGTTCGGAGATAAGTTCGCTCCGATCGCAAGAGTCCAATGGCTGTACATTCTCTTCGTCCTCGTTACACTCGCCATCGGGATCATGGGCGTGCGTGCGGTTGTCCTTCTCGTGAAGGGAACCAAGAACGCCTATCGCTACACGATGATCGCATTGGCGCTGGGCACACTGGTCGGCGTCGGCCACATGGCCGCTTCGCGTGTCCTGCGCGGCTCGTCCATGCCGGTGGACATGGTCGTTTACACAACCGTCATGACTCTGATCGTCTTCCTTCTCTTCCGCATCCCCGGCGTTTGGCAGGGCGTGGACTACGAGAAGCCCGCTGCCGAGAAGAAGACGGGCCGTCAGGCCGCCGCCATTGCGCTGGGCGCCTCAGGGCTGCTGGTCTTGAGCATCCAATTCATTATGGCCCCCACCCACAGCATCGACGGGATCAACTATGCCGACGTCTGGCACACGGCGCTGACCCTTGTCGGTTCGGGTCTGGTTCTCGCCGGCATCGTGCGAGCCAACGCAGTGACCGTCTTCCGGTTGGCTCTCGCCCGATGTAGAAGACCTTCCACTGCGTGAAGCGGATGGCCGGAACGTAACGAGCATGGCCGGCCACTGTCCAGGTGCAGAGGGCTGTGGGCAGCCGCTCCTCTGGAACTGCCGGACGCCCCCGGTGCTTGGACTCTCCCGCTCAAGCGCAGGATAGGTACGGCGGTGCCCTCCTGGGTTTCATCATGGGCTGCCCCTTCAGTGGGGCAGCCCATTGCCTTGCTTGACAGTTGTCCCTGCAATCCGTCCTTCCCTACGTTCATTGGGCAAAGGGCGCAGGGAGTCTCGATCTGCGATCCAGCGCGAACCGGAGGGTCGGGGACGGCAGTCTCTACTGACCGCCAGGATGGCCGCGGCGCGCCACCGCTTGCGCGCGGCCGCGAGAGCTACACATCGACGAAGATCCGCGGCGATCGAACATGCCCACCGCCCTCACCTCCTCCGGCTTCTGGGTCAGCGCGGGGAGCGCCGCCGCGCTCGCCATCCTGCTGGCCGCGCTCGTGGTTGGCCTCCTCCCGAGCGACCGGTTTCGCAGCATGGGCTTGGAGGTCGTGCTGGCCACCGCCCTTTTCTGGGGAGTCCTGGCGACAGTGCTCGTTCTCTCTATGTGGGACTCGTACTACACGTTCTTTGCACAAGATTGGCAACGTCTTCTGGCACCCCTTTGGGCTATTCTCTACGCAGGCATTGCGCTCCTCTTGTGGTGGCTGACGCGCCGGCTGCCTGGGCCGCCGGCTCTCATCTTTGTCATTCTGGGTGGCCTGGAGTCGCTCGTCGAACATTCCTTCGCCAAATGGCGCGCGGGCCTTGTCGAGAGGGTGCCGATGCTGGCCGGGGTCGAGCCAGCGCCGGTGTTGGTCTTTGCATTCTTTGAATACGTCATATACTGGGGGTTAACGCTCGTGCTCGCCCGCCTGCTCGCCGTGCCGCTGTCTGCACTCCGATCCCGCCCAATTTGCCGCACGCCATCATGATCGATTCTCGGGATGCTTCGGGCGGAGGCAGATGATGAAGACGCTTCGCGGCGGCGGCCGTTCGGCCCTGGCGGTGGTGCTCGGCGCCTTTTCGGCGCTGGTCGCATTCGGGTTGCTCCTGGCCCTCGCCTGGTTGTTGCCCCTCAGCGAGAACCGCATTTACCGATTGGCCACATTGATCATCGTCACAGGCTTGTCGCTCATCGCCGGCGGCTACCTGAGCGCCACGCTCGCGGGCCGCGAGCGCGTCAAATACGGTTTCGCGTTGGGTGGCGTCGTGGGCGGAGTCGGCTTCGGCTACATTTTTGGCCCCACCTGGTGGCTCGCGCTTGCCATTCCGCTCTCGGCGCTCATGGGCGGCGCCGGAGGCTGGCTGGCCAACTGGCAACCCACGCGCGGGCGTCCGGTCGACTCGGATAGCACCTAGCCCATCCGTGGTCCTCACGCCGCCAGAGGGAGTCCATTCCGCTTGGCCCATGGAGCGCACCCATGATTCGTGAAGAGGGCGTCTTTAAAGGTTTCGGCGGCATCGACCTCGCCTTCCAGAACTGGAAACCCGAAGGACCCGTGCGCGCGATCCTCGTCATCGTTCATGGGTTCGGCGAGCACATCGGCCGCTACGCCAACGTGGTCGAGGGTCTCGTCCCGCGCGGATATGCCGTGTGGGGCTTCGATCAGCGCGGCCATGGACGATCCTCGGGGCAGCGCGGACACATCGGCGCGTGGCGCGAGTACCGCGAGGACCTGGCCAGTTTCGTGCGCTATGTCTCGGCGCACGAGAAGAATCGCAACCTGTTCCTCTTGGGGCACAGCCTGGGCTCGCTCATCGCGCAGGATTGCGTCCTGCACTATCCTGAAGGCCTGCGCGGGTGCATCCTGAGCGGTATCCTGTTTGAGCCCGTGGGTGCGGCCAAGCCCGCCCTCGTGGCTGCGGCCAAGCTGTTGTCGCGCGTCCAGCCAACTTTCCCGCTGGACTTGCGCCTCGAGACCTCAGCCCTCTCACGCAACAAAGATGTGGTGGAGGCCTACGAGCGCGACCCACTCGTTCATCACAAGGCGACCCCGCGCTTCGGCACCGAGTCGCTTAGGACGATCGAATGGGTCAAAGCCCACTCGCCCGAATGGAAACTGCCGGTGCTCATCCTGCATGGCGACTCCGACCGCATCAATGCGCCACACGGCAGCCAGGTGTTCTACGACTTGGTGCAAATCCCCGACAAGGAAATGCGCCTCTACTCGGGCGGCTATCACGAGTCGCACAACGATCTCGAATACCCGCGCGTGGTAGCCGATATGGACGCGTGGATGTCCAGATACATGTAGCCCGCCCGGCTTCGAGAGCTTCACCCCCATTCAGGAAGAAGCGAGCTCAATCAAGGCGATCCGGCCCGGCCTGGCCCGCCGCATGCCGGCAGACCCTCTTCTGCGGGCCAGTGCGGCGATCGCGATCGGCCTCGCAGGCGCGGCCACGCTGACCGTGCGCGAGCCCGGGAAGCTCTTGATGGCGGCGCGGTCCGGAATGCCAGGCGCAGGGCTCCGCTGAAGGGCGTGCCGGCCCTATCTTCGTTCTCCACCAGCCAACCTATCCCCCTTTCCACAACGGTCGCCGCCATCCCATCGACGTGAGCCCGCGCGGCGGCCCGCACGTGAGCGGTGGCGCGCGGCCGCCTCGATGAACTTCACATAGTCCGCTTGGTCGCGGCCACAGCATGCCTCGTGTGAGTCCCCCTCGCCGGTTCCTCCGAGCTTTTCACCTGGCTTGGCCAGGCGACGCCACAAGGCAATTTGACATGCCCAACCAACTGAACCAGTCGGCATCCCGTCCCAGTGGGCCGTGGGGGCTAGATGGCCCTGCTCCAAAGATGTGAGAGGCAAATCCATCTTATGCAGGACAACGGGGCGATGGCTCGGCTCGTAGAGGGATGTAGGATCAGCTGGCGAGGGCCAGCTTGGAGTGAATGTGGCCGACGCCCGGACCATGATCTGCACGCTGGCAGCACTGTCACGAAGCGGTGGCCACCCGAGAGGAGAATGAAATGTCGTCCCAAAGTGTGAACGCTCGCCGCAACATCGTCGTAGCCTCGTTGCTCGTTGTTCTGGCAATCGGCTCCGTGGGCCTCACCGGTTGCATCTCGAGCATGGTAATGCCCGAGATTGGATATTCAGCAGTGGGGCCAGGTCCAGACGCAGGATAATCTCAGGCTCTTTGCTCTTGCGAAGTATCACGCGATCGACCAGCGTGCGCACGATCTGAGCCCGATCCTCGAATTGCTGTCGGGCCTCATCCTCCGTGCCGGGCTCCATATTCTCCCAATCCATGCCGGCGCACATATCGGCCAGGTGGCGCTCCACCAAATCCTCGAGGTCGCCAAAGCGGGTGTCGGCCAGGATGGCCACCTCCGCCAGCTCGCGCTTGACCTCGACCTCCTCGAGCGAGAGCCCTTGCAGGGCCGCATCCAGGTCTTGCTCGGTGAACGGCCCGCCCGACGTGCTGTCGGCGCCGTACTTCCGCACGAAGGCCTGCCGCTGCAGCTCGACCTTCTCTAGTTTGGAGAGCAGCGCTTTCTCGCGGGCCGAGGCATTGGAGTGTTCCTTGCGCAGCTCCTCCATGCGAATTCTGGCAGCCACCACGAGCGTATTCGGGTTGCGCAGGATCGCCTCGACCCGCTGCCACACCAGCTCGTCGAGCTTCGCGGTGCCCTTCGTGCCTGGGCAGTCGGGGTGTCTCTCCCCGCTGCTCGTGGCTGTGATGCGAGGGCAGCGATACACGCCGGCCGTGCTCTTGTAGGTCCGCCTGCGAGTGTAGGCGCCCCACTTGGCCCCGCACGGGCACGTCACAATGCCGGTGAGAAGATAGGAGTGCTTGACGTGATGCACCGGATTGGCCCGGTGCGAGGCGATTATCTCCTGGGCCTTGCGCCATTGCGCGCGCGATACGAGCATCGGCACCGGGAGCTCGAACGTTTCGCCATCGCGCCGGACTCCGTGGATGCCCGAGGCGTAGGCCTCGCAGTTGAGTATCCGGTAGATGAAATTCAGTTGCCAGCGTAGCCGCTGTTGCCGTCCCTCTTTCTGCGGAGCGTTGGCCGAGATGAGCCGGCGAGCAATGTCGCGCACCCCGACCCCCGACACGAACCACTCGAAGATCTGCTGCACCCAGGGCGCCTCCTCAAGGTGGGCGATCACGTTGTCGCCGTCGCGGGCATAGCCGTAGCGGTAATACCCCGCCCAGGAGCGGCCGGCCGCGAGCCGGGCCTTCACGCCCATCGCCGTGCGCTCGCGGAATGCCTCGAGCTCCATCTTCGCAATCGAGGCCTTGATCGGTGCCATGCGCGGGTCGAACATCTCAGTCACCAGGTCGATCGTGAAGCAGCCGCGCTCCACCAGGTCGAGGACCGCCAGCATGGGGCGCAGCCCGCGATAGAGACGGTCTTCGCGCCAGGCTACGATGACGTCGAAGAGGCCGGCCTCGCCATCGGCCAGCATGCGCACGAGGCCCGGCCGGTCGGAGCGTGTGCCCGATGGCTCGACCATGCGGCCTTTGAGGCGGTAGCGTTCGATATCCCTGTAGACCTCGACCACCGCGTAACCTTTCGCCTGCGCGTGCTCCCGGCAGGAGCGCTCCTGCTCCGCCGGCGAGGCTTTCACGGCCTGCAGTTCACTACTCACTCGTACGTAGATGGCCGCCCGCGAAGGGGACGGCGCGCGCCGGGTGGGCTTCACTGCTTGGCTTGCTCCACGATGCGCTCGACCTGGCGCCGCGAGACGAAGATGCGGTCGGCGATGACGTGCCCCCTAAGCTTGCCGCTCTTAGCCCAACGCCATACCGTGACCTTCGTCTTGCCGATGATTCGCGCCGCCTCATCCAGCGAGATGAGGTCCTGCAACTTATCGCCCATATTGCCTCCGTCCACAAACCCTGGCAGGCTGATTACATTGTAACGCTCATTACATCCTTGCGTCAATTATGAGAATAGGTGTTCCCACAATGCAAACGCCCAGAATGTTTGCCGAATACGCGCGAAGAGACAAGAAGAGAACCGAGGCTCAAAGGGCCTCGGTTCTCCTCGTTCACGCATCTTCCTGGCTTGTCGCAGCTTTCAATCCTGGACACGACTTCCTCCTCCCGAGACCATCATCCACCGGGCTTGTGTCCCTCGCCTCTTTATCGATTCCTCCGCAGCCGACATGTTGCGACAGGGTCTTTGGCTACCACAGCTCGATGCGGAGGTGCCCACCCGAAATCAGTGCGGCACATCTCCCAATGGCTTGGCAGCGCAATACATCTGAAGCTACTCGGCGTCCGCCTCCGTGTACCAGATAGCCACCCCCCGGACCCTCAAGTCAGCGTTGTACCAATAAAGGTCGGGGACGACGGTCAACCAGTAGTCACTTGTTGCGTTGTCAACCGTCGCATTGCTGATTGCCGTTGTGGACACACTGCCATTCCCGGCACTCCCTGTGGACCATAGCTCGGCCAATAAGTCAACGGAGTTAGTATCCCCCTGGTACCTGAGCAATCTGGCACCAAGGTTGCTGGCCGCATGGTAATCGCTGTACCAAAACTTAACCTGGGTGATAATCGCCCCTTGCGGCAACTGCACCGGCGCCACAAGACCGTAGGTTCCGGACTCTATGTACGCCCCCCAATTCATCTCGTAGGGCTGATCATGGGTCGTGGGAAGAAAAGCCTCCCACGGAATCGAGATCACCCTGGTCCGCGGAGTGGCGTAGTGGAAAGAGCCCCCAGTGATGACGTTCCCATCGGCAGTCACAGTCCCGTAGCTGTGAACATTGCCCGCGCCGCTGACCGAGAACTTGACTGCGTCCGACGGGTATTGTCTGCCCTCGAAGATGTTGCCTGACGCCGGGGCTATCGCCAGGACG
>CAYGXJ010000139.1:0-43032 GCA_964353865.1 uncultured Anaerolineales bacterium
ACCGCAAACGATGATGGCGATCCTGACCCGCATTGCGGACCGGGCAATCGGTGCCGGCTCCACCGCCTCGTTGCTGCCTCTCTTGCTCGCACTGGCGATGCTTTTGGCCGGGGCGAAACTGGCAGGCGCGCTGGCTGTGCGTCTTGGCCAACCGGCGGTGCTGGGCGAACTCCTGGCCGGCCTGGCCTTCGGCCCCAGTTTGCTCGACCTGCTTCACCAGCCCTTCCTCTTCGATCCCACCGGAATGACGGCGGCCACGCTGCAGCGATTGGGCGAGTTGGGCGTCATCTTCCTCATGTTCGCTGCCGGTTTGGAAACCGACCTGGCGGGCCTGCGCGCGAGCGGGCGCCCGGCGCTATGGGCAGGCGTGCTGGGCATGCTGACCCCGATCGCCTTCTCCGCACTGGCGCTCGCCCCGCTCCTGGGCGAATGGAATACGCCGCTGCTTCTGGGAATCGTCCTGGGGGCGACGAGCGTTTCCATCTCCGTGCAGACTCTGGTCGAATTGCGCAAGCTGCGCACGCCCGAGGGCCTGGCGCTGTTGGGTGCCGCGGTCGTCGACGATATCCTGGTCATCCTGGCCCTGGCGCTCTTCGCCGCGCTGTGGCAGGGATCCGGCGGCCTGGGGCTGGCCCTCTTGCGCATGGTGCTCACGCTGGCGGCTTCCATCATGCTGGGCTACTTCGTCCTGCCCTGGATCGCCGATCGTGCCAGCCGACTGCCGATCAGCAAGAGCCTGCTCTCGATGGTTGTCGTGATCGCGCTCTTCTTTGCCTGGAGCGCCGAGTTTGTGGGCGGGGTCGCGGCGATTACCGGCGCCTTCATCGCCGGCGTGGGGGTTGGCCGCTCGCACTGGCGCGACGAGGTAGCGCGCGACCTGGAGGGGCTCAACTATGCGTTCTTCGTGCCGTTGTTCCTGGTGAGCGTGGGTCTGAGCGCCAACGTGCGCAACGTGTCCCCGGCCCATTGGGGGCTGGCCGCACTGCTGGTAGCCATCGCGGTGGTGTCGAAGGTCGTCGGCTCGGGGCTGGGGGCGCGGCTGGGCGGGTTCACCTCCCGCCAGAGCCTGCGCGTCGGGCTGGGCATGATCTCGCGCGGCGAAGTCGGGCTGATCGTGGCCGGCGCCGGGCAGAGCATGGGCTTGCTCGACCCCGATACCTTCACCCTGATCGCGCTCGTTGTCCTCGCCACCACGCTGGTCACGCCTCCCCTCCTGCGTTGGGCGATGAGCGAAAGGACGGATCATGGCCAAGCTGATCCTGCTGGTGCTGGATAACCCGGATCAGACCCTGGCAGTTCTCGAAACCTGGGCCCGGGCGGGCATCTCCGGGGCGACGATTCTGGAGAGCAGCGGACTGGGACGGCAGTTGGTCGGCCGCGACGATCTACCGCTCTTCCCCTCGCTGCGCGCAGTGCTGCGCTCGCAGGAACGCATGCATCGCACTCTATTCAGCGTGGTGCCCGATGCGTTCGATGTGGCCGGTTTGGTCCGCGCCACCGAGGAGGTGACCGGGCCAATCGCTGATCCACACACAGGCATCTTCATTGTGCTGCCGGTCTTGGAAGTCTTCGGATTGCGCGAAGGCGGGACCTTGTTCTCCGAGTGAGGTAACCATGACCAAGATACCGTACCAGGAGCTGCTGCTGGCTTTCGTCCAGCCGGTCGATCGCGGCCCGACGCTAGATGCGCTGGAAGCCGGCGGCTTTGCGCCGTCGACGATGCAAGGCGGGGGCGGTTTCCTGGGGCGCGAGGTGGCGGTGATTGTGCTCGGCCTGGGCGCCGGCGACGAGCCGCGAGCCATCGAGATTCTGCGCCAATCCTGCTGCACGCGCACTGAGTACATTGCCGTGCCGTACGAGGGGACGCACCTGCCGTTGGGCGCACCCGTGCCGGTGGAAGTGCAGGGAGGCACGCTGCTCCTGCTGGATGTTGAACGCTGTGAGGTGTACCCATGAAACTGCTGCTGGCAATAGTCCGCGACTCCGATACCCAAGCGATGCTGCCGGACCTGCTCTCCCACGAGTTTCGCGTGACCCGCATTGCCTCCACCGGCGGTTGGCTGCGTCAGGGCAACACCACCTTTCTCATTGGGGTCGACGACGACCAGGTGGAGCAAGCCATGGGGGTCATTGCCAAGAATAGCACGCCGCCGCCCAACCCGGAGGCCGGGCGCACCACCGTCTTCGTGCTGGGCAATGTGCGCTACCAGCAGCTTTAGGATCTCGGCCCAGAGGGTCGACCCGCCGGCGCTCTTCGCTTAACGTGACTCGCGCAGGATAGAACTCCCCGTCCGGGTGTGCCCCGAGCGGTTTGTCTTTCACATGCTCACCGCCTGAGCAATCCCCGTGATTCTTGGCCAACCCCGGTATGCATGCAGAGGCGTGTGGGCCCTCCGGTCTCTGGGTGCCCTACCCTCCGGGGCGGCCCAGGAATGGGTGTACGGATGGCATGGATCGGGGCTTCCCGAGAGGCACGCGCCCAGGAGGATGGTCGGGGGGGCGCTTCTGCAACCCTCACAGTGGCTACTCGTCGTAGAGCACGGTGGCTTCGCCGTAGAAGCGCACCGACCGGCTGACCGTCTTCTGGTGCAGCCATTCTTGCAGTCTGAGGTTCTTCTCGCCGAGGCTGAAGGCGGCCGATAGTTCCTCAAGCGGATAGTTCACCCGCAGTGCGCGCGGCGAGATCAGGTGGCGCGTGATACCCGCCGGCAAACGGCCCTGCCCACGCGCCAGATTCATCACCTGGTTTGGGCGGAAGTTGGGGAACATCACCAGTGCGGCCGCGCTGGAAGAGAAATCTTCCAGGCCGCGCAGCTGGTCCTGTTGGGTGCGGAAGATCTTGCCGTGCGGCATGTAGACGTTGACCACCTCGCACAACGTCTGCGCCCACGCGTCGAGCTTGCCCGTTTCACCGAGCACCGCCATGACCCCGCTTTCGGGCACCACGAGATAGCACACCAGCTGCTGCTCGGCCAGGCTGCGGCGGGCGTCCTCGCGCGACATCTGGCGCAGGCTCACCCCGGGCAGCCCCTGCAGGCGCGTGAGCAGCGCCTGCGTCGAAAGGCTCACCACCAGATGGTTCCAGGCGCTGAGCTGCACGCCGTCGCCCTCGTAGTCCACAGCTTGCGCCAGCAGGTGCGGGTACTCCATCAGGGTGAAGGCGCTTACCCGGTTGGCGCCGTCGAGCACCACCTAGTGGCAGTGGCCGTTGTCGAGCGGCGCGATGGCCGGCGGATTCTTCAGGAGGCCGTCGCGGCGTAGGGTCGTGACCAGCGGATGAGTGCGCCCGGGGTCGTGGTTCTGGTGCAAACGCAGCGAGTCGGTCGGCGACGATGCGCAGGGTGGGTAGGCGTATCATGCGCTATTGGCTCGCAGGCGCCCATGTCACCTCGCAGGGCCCATAGGGCGAGGCGCGCGCAGACGTAAGTCCCTCTCGCTTCGAGTTGAGGTTGACAGCCGGCGCGCCGGGCTCGTGCGGCCGGCGTGTGCGCCGCGCATGCCAGCCGGAGGCCGGATGAAATCGAGCCGAAGTGCACCGCGAAAGACTTCGAATGCCCGGGGAACGTCCCGCGCCTCGCCGGTTTTGACCAGGTCCAAGGGGTTTGGTAGAATGGAGTTGGCGTTGTACCCTTCGCCGAGGCGCGCATGTGCGCCATATCTGAGGGCGTTCGCAGGAACGCCCCGTCCATTCAGAAAGGGCTTGACGATGAAAGTACTACTGCTCAAGGACGTGTACAAGTTGGGCCGCGCGGGCGAGGTCAAGAAGGTGGCCGACGGTTATGGTCGCAACTTCCTCCTGCCCCAGAATCTGGCTATGCTGGCCACCGCCGGCGCAATCAAGCAGGCTGAGCGCATCCGCACCTCGGCCCTGGACGAGCGCGCGCGCCTCAACACCGAAATGGGCGCGGTGGCCGAGCGCCTGACCGGTGTGACACTGACCTTCATCGCCCGCGCCGGCGAGACAGGCAAGCTGTTCGGTTCGGTGACCACCGGCGACATTGCCGCGGCCATTGAGCGCGAGACCGGCGTGCATGTCGATCGGCGCAACATCGCTCATCAACCGCTGCGCGAGATCGGAACGCACAAAGTGCCTCTGCGCCTCACGGTGGATCTGATCCCCGAGATCACGGTGATCGTCAGCCGCGAGGGCGAGCAGGAAGGCGTGCCAGCACCCGCCCCGGCGCCGGCCTCCCCCGAACCTGCACCGCAAGGCGAAGCAAGCTAGCCAGCCCATCGAACCTCCCGCGCGGCGCACGGTCGCCCGCCTCTGTGCGCTTCCCTGGCGCCAGAGTGCTCGCAACCCAAAAACGCGCGGCCGGTTCGATCGTGGTTTCCCCCATCGGCCATGTCCGAATCGCTCGGGACCCTGCTGCGCCAGAAGCGTGAGGCATTGGGCCTCACCCTCGATGAAGTCGAGCGGCGCACCTATATCCGCCAGAAATTCCTGGCCGGCATCGAGGCCGACGATCACAGCCTGATCCCCTCGGTCGCCCAGGCGCGCGGATTCATCCGCAGCTACGCCGCCTTCCTTGGGCTGGATGCCGATGAAACCATTGCCCGCGTGGGCGGAACGCGGCCGCGGCCGGCGCAACCCCCGCCATCATCGGCGCGCGTGGCGCCCGAGGCCCGGCGCCCTATCGTCTCGAGAACCACATTCTGGCGGCGCTTCATGCGGCTGGATGTCCTTCTCAGCACCGGGCTGAGCGTCGTCGTGATCGGCCTGCTGGGTTGGGGCGCGGTGCAGTTGGCGCACTTCCTGGCCAACGAGAGTCCTGGCGCGGCGGCCACCGGAGCGTTCGTCGCGAGGTTCGCCCGGCCTACCTCGAGTGAGACGGCTGCCACCCCCGTTGCAGGCGAGGCGGGCGGCAAGTTGACCAGCGAGCCGCTGCCCGTGACCGCCGGCGAATTGGTCACCGCCGCCCCGACGCCCCTGGGAGGCGTTTACACCAGCGTGAGGCTGCGCGTGGAAGGCGTGCACCGCAGCTACGTCAGAGTGATCGTTGACGGCAAACAGCAGTTTGCCGGACGCCTGCCGCCGGGCCAGCACCTCGAGTTCGAGGGCACGCAATCGGTCGCGGTCATTGCCGGTGATGGAGCGGCCATTCGCGTGATCTACAATGATGTTGATCAGGGCACGCAGGGCGGGGTGGGCGAGGCCGTCATTCGCGTATGGACTCTGGCCGGAATGAAGACGCCCACACCCAGCGTCACACCCACTGCCACCGCCACCGTTCCCCCCAGTGCCACTCCGCGCCTAGCCGCCACCTCCACACCCGCGCCCAGCGCCACCCCGCCCGCGGGAGGCTAGATGGGCGCGCCCATGCGCTACCATGTTGTGACCCTCGGCTGCGCCAAGAACAGCGTCGACTCCGATTCCATGGCGGAGCTACTCGAACAGGCTGGCTACCGGCACGCCGACCGCCCATCGCGGGCGGATGTGGTCGTGGTCAACACGTGCGGTTTCATCGGGCCGGCGCGCGAGGAGTCCCTGCGCACCTTGCGCGACCTGGCGCGCACCAAACGCCGCGGCCAAAAGCTGATCGCCGCCGGCTGCCTCACCCAGCGCTCCGCCGAGCAGGTGGCGCGCGACGTGCCGGGGTTGGATGGCATTCTCGGGACGCGCCGCTGGATGGACATCCTTGAGGTGGTACAGGGTCTTCGACCGTCCGCTCACCCGGCGCCGCTGTATCACTTGCCGCCCGAGGCCCATACCGTCGGACGCGATGAGCGCGGCGTGTTGCGCGCCTCCATTCAGGTCGGCAGCGCCTATCTTAAGATCGCGGACGGATGCCGGCGGCCGTGCGCCTTCTGCGCGATCCCGCTCATCAAGGGCACGGCGGTCAGCCGGCCCCTCGAAACGATCGTGGCCGAGGCGCGCAGGCTACGCGATCGCGGCGTGCGCGAGATCATCCTCATCGCCCAGGATACGACCGATTACGGGCACGACCTCGGGCTGCGCGACGGTTTGGCCCGCCTGCTCGAGGCCATGGTGGGCGCCGTGCCCGACGTGCCCTGGCTGCGCGTGATGTACGCTTACCCGGGCGCCATCACCGACCGCTTGATCGAGGTCATGGCCGGCCACCCGCACATCCTGCCATATCTCGATCTGCCCTTGCAGCATGCCCACCCGGCTGTCCTGCGGCGCATGCGCCGCCCGGCCAACATGGAATGGGTGCAGGCCACGGTGAACACGATGCGCGCCGCGCTGCCGGATCTGGCCCTGCGCAGCACGTTCATCGTCGGCTATCCTGGCGAGAGCGAAGCCGAATTCGAGAGGCTGCTTGATTTCCTGAGGCTCGTGCGCTTTGACCGCGTCGGCTGCTTTACCTACTCGTTCGAGGCCGAGACGGAGAGCGGGCGCGTGGCGGACGATGTGCCAAGCGAAGTCAAAGAAGAACGGCGTGGGCGCCTGATGGAATTGCAGCAGGGCATCTCATTGCAGCGCAACCAGGCTTGGGCGGGCCGGCGGTTGCCGGTGCTGATCGAGGGTTGGGGCAATAACCTGGCGGTCGGGCGGTCGTACCGCGACGCGCCGGAGGTCGACGGCATGGTGCTGGTCGAGGGTGCGCAGCCGCCCCTGGGCGAGATTGTTCCCGTGGACATTACCGGCGCATTGGTCTATGACTTGGTCGGCCGCCTGGCTCCGTCAGTCGCCGGCGGGTGAGGCGCCGAACGCAAAAGAAACCGGCCTCGCGCATTGACGCGAGGCCGGTTTGACTCACAAAGCTAAGTTGCCGAACGGCTAGGGGGCTGTGTCCTCGGCGCTCGAAGTGGGTTCGGCAGCTTTGGCCGCCTCCACTTTGGGCAGGTCCACTTCGCGCCAGGTGCCGGGAATGACCGTGTTGAGATCCCGCAAGTGCTCCGCGACCACCTCGGAAGGGCACAATTCGATAAACAGCCACAACCCGCCCAGCACAACCGCGGTATCGTCAATCGGTCCGGGCAGGATGTCGGGCAACAACAGATACACCACTGTGGCTACGGGCAGCAGTTTGAGCAGCGGGCTAACCCGGCGGTCGCGCAACAGGCGCCACACGAGTTTGACCTGCAGCGCCGTCTGGCGAAAGAAGCCTCGCGATGGGCCAGGCAAACGCGGAGACTCGCTATCAGACATACTCTCCCTTTCGGCTGTGTGAGTTGGTCTGTGTCGGATTATAGCCTGTGTTGGCCGGCAAGCCACGCGAGGCACGATCCAATCCATATACGATTGGCAATCGCTGCCGTTGCAGCCGCAGCGCGCCCCGGCTCCACGCGGCAGCCAGGCAGCACAGGCCGATGGCTTGTGCGGATGCAACGGGAAGGCGCACGATCGTCCCGCGGGATCTGGTACTTGAGAGTGCGGCCGTTTCCACGCGATTCATGCCATTAATTCAGTTTCGTGACGCTTGGAACAAGCGTTTCATACAAACTCACTTGACAAACCTACCAATTCGACCGCAATTATGATATATTGTCAACTGGCGCAAGTGAAGGGCCGAGCCTGCATAGTGCGCAGGTTCCCGGCACTTGTGGGCACCCACTCCGCGGGTGCGGCGACGGCAGGTTTCGCTCCCACCAGCCAATTTGCGAATTCATTCAAGGAGAGGCACATGTTCACGCGCAAGTCAGTTTCATCAGTCATGGTGTTCGCGGTCTTGGCTGTAGCCCTCGCCGCCTGCGGCCCCAAGGGCCCCACCGCGGTCGACGTCACGCTGACCGAATACAAGATCGAGTTGAGCAAGACCAGCGTGCCTGCGGGTCAGGTGAAGTTCAACATCACCAACACCGGCTCGATCGTGCATGAGCTCGTGCTGGAGCAGGCTGGCGCGGTGGATGCTCCGCTCGAGGCGAACGGCACTGTCGCCGAGGCGGAGGACATTGAGCCGGGTGCGACGGCTACCCTCGAGTGGACGATCGACACCCCGGGCGAGTATCAACTCACCTGCCACCTGCCCGGGCACTTCGAGAACGGTATGGTCACCACCTTCACTGTGACCGCCAAGTAGCCGGCGCTCACCCCAAGTACAGCACAAGGGGCATCCGCGAGGATGCCCCGTTGCATTCCAACGAACGCGCGCACGTGGCGCGGCCTCAGCCCACTCTGGCCATCGCCTCGCGCACATGCATGAGCTGGTGGCCGTAGATCGCAACCAGCATCACCTCGAGCGACACCAGGCCCAGCGCCGGGTGCCGCCCGACCAGATCGAGTTGCTCCTCGCTCAACGCGCGTGCGAATTCGATGGTCGCGGACCGCGCCTGGGCCAGGCTGGCCAGTACCTCCTGCGGCGCCATCCCCGCCAGTCGCTGTTGTTCCTGCGCGTTGAAGCCGTCGTAGTCAAATCCCTCCGGCACACCCGGCCCGCCTGCGGCTACATCTCGCGCCATCAGCAGCAAATGGACCTCCGCCGAATAGAAGTGCGCGGCCAGGTCACGCGCCGTCCAGCGCGGCGGCCCGTCGTACACCGGCGCGCGCCAGCCCTCGGCACTTAGCGAGCCGAACTTCTCTTGCGTCTTGAGCATTCCTTTTTCGAGGCGGGCGGTTATTTCGCTGACACGTGGGCCGGGCATGGGCTGCCTCCGCAATCTGGCGTGTCATGAGTCTAGCCCGGCCGCCGACGAATGTCGAATCGCCTCTTGTCCCTGCTGGGCCGGCCCGTTCGGCCCTTGTCCTATAATTGGAGAATCCGGGCCGGCATGCGCCCTGCATGGCCTGGGGCGCCCGCCGACCCGCGCCGGCGGCGGGGAGGAGGTGCCTCGTGCGTATTGCCATTCTCAGCGACAGCCACGACAACGTGTGGAAGCTTGACAGCGCCATGCCGCAGCTGGCCCAGGCGGATGCCATCCTCCACTGCGGCGACGTGTGTTCACCGTTCACCATCCTGCGCCTGGCGCAGGGCGTGCAGGGCAAACCCATTCACCTGGTGTGGGGCAACAACGACGGCGACAAGCCGCTCTTGCTCGCGCGCGCGGCTCAGGCTGGCAATGTCACCATCCACGGCGACCTGGCCGAGCTCACCCTGGATGGGCTCAAGGTGGCGGTCAACCACTATCCGAATATCGCGCGGGCGCTTGCCGAAAGCGGGCGCTACGACCTGGTGTGCTACGGTCACGACCACACCGCGCATGAGGAGCGGGTGGGGCGTACCCTGCTGCTCAACCCGGGCGAGGTGATGGGCCTGCATGGCCGCAGCACCCTGGCCCTCTTCGTCACGCGCAGCCAGAAGGTGGCCTGGGTGGATCTGGCCTGAGGCCCTAGACGACGAACGGCGCCGCGCATGCGACGCCGCTCTGGGTGGCGCCCCTGCGGCGAATTGAACACCGGTCTCTGCCTCCGGAGGGCAACGCTCTATCCGCTGAGCTACAGGGGCGACGCGTGCGATTTTACCATGCACGCCGCATTCATTGCGCGCGGTGGACGTGCAGCCGGACCCCGATGTATAATCCCATGCGCGCGGCGGTGAAGCCCCCAGGGCCGGCCCAAGGCGAGGCGAGTTCCCCGAGGTTTTCCTCGTCGCACGATGCGCCTCCGGATCGCTGGTGCATCGGGGCGGATGGCCATTGGAATGAATTGGCGGGGCCGAGCCTCGCACCCCTAAGGAGAACGGGCATGTCTGGTCATTCAAAGTGGGCCACCATCAAACGCAAGAAAGGTGCCGCGGATGCCAAGCGGGGCCAACTCTTCACGCGCCTGGCGCGCGAGATCGCCATGGCCGCGCGCGAGGGCGGCGATGTCGACGCCAATTTCAAACTGCGCCTGGCGATTGACAAGGCCCGCGCCAACAACATGCCCAAAGATAACATCGAGCGTGCGGTGCACCGCGGCACGGGTGAAGACCGTGAAGGCGGCGCGCTCGAGCAAATGACCTACGAAGTCTACGCGCCGCACGGCATCGCCTTGCTGATCGATGTGGTGACGGATAACAAGAACCGCGCCGTGGCAGAAATCCGGCGCATTCTGACCCGCGCCGGGGGCAGCCTGGGCGAAGCCGGCTCGGTGGCCTGGCAATTCACGCGCAAGGCCTACTTCGAGGTGGCGGCCGAAGGCAAGGACTCCGAGGCCATCTTCGAGATGGCCGTGGAAGCCGGAGCGGACGACGTCTCACTCGGCAGCGACATGATCGAAATCACTGCGCCGGTGGAGGCCTTCAAGTCCATCAGCGAGCGCCTGCGCTCTGCCAAGATCGCCCCGGATGAGGCCGCCCTGCGCATGGAGCCCCAACAACAGATCCCGCTGGGCGTCGATGACACCGTATCCGTGATGAAAGTCATCGAGGCTCTGGAAGAACTCGACGACGTGCATACCGTCTACTCGAATCTGCAGGTCAGTGACGAGGCGGTGGCCGCCATGCAGGCGGCCGCTTAGGCGGCCCTGCGCGCTCCCTCCACGCGATGCCAGGAGCCAGGCCGGCACGCGCCTTGGGGATCGACCCGGGAACGGCGACGACCGGCTATGGGGTGGTCGAAACGACCGAGGCCGGCCCGCGCGCCATCGCCTACGGTGTCGTCCGCACACCCGCCGGGTGGGCCCTGGCGCGCCGAATGCAAAGCCTGCACGAACAACTGCGTGCCCTCATCGCTCTCCACGACCCGACCACCGCGGCCGTGGAGAAGCTTTTCTTCCAGAAGAACGTGCGGACGGCCATGGCGGTTGGCCAGGCGCGCGGCGTGGTTCTGCTGGCGCTCTCGGAATGCGGGTTGGCGGTCGGAGAATACTCCCCGCTCGAGGTCAAACAGGCAGTTACCGGCTACGGCGCGGCGGGCAAACGCCAGGTCCAACTGATGGTTCGCACCATCCTGGCGCTCGACGACCTCCCACGCCCGGATGATGCCGCCGATGCTCTGGCTGTTGCCATCTGCCACCTGCAGTGCTCGCGTCTCAACGAACTGATGGAGGCCTCGTGATCGCATCCCTGCGTGGTCGAGTCGAGCAGGTCGCGGAAAACGCCGTGGTGGTCGAGGTGGGCGGGGTCGGGCTGATGGTGGCCGTACCGGCGCCGCTGGCCGCCCGCCTGCAGCCGGGGCAGCCGGTGGCCCTGTTCACGCGTCTCATCGTGCGCGAAGATGCGCTGGCGTTGTTCGGGTTCGAATCACCCGATCAGCGAAGCTTCTTCGAACTGTTGCTCACGGTGAGCGGGGTGGGGCCCAAAGTGGCGCTCTCGTTGCTCTCGCACTTCTCGCTCGAAACGCTGCACCTGGCCGTTGGCGCGAACCAGCCCGAACGTTTGGCGGGCATTCCCGGCGTGGGGCGCAAGACCGCCGAAAAGATAGTCTTCCATCTTAAGGACAAGGTGGCCGCCCGCGGGGACGCCGGCCCGAGTGGGTGGGGCGAAAGCGATACTGATATCCTCGCGGCGCTCACCGCGCTCGGCTATACGCTGGTCGAGGCCCAGAGCGCGTTGCAGTCTCTGCCCCGCGATGCCCCAGCAGACCTTGAATCGCGTCTGCGCCTGGCACTGCAGTATTTCTCCCGTCGTTAATTGGATGTCCAGGCGCACTGGACCTGCTCGCACTTGCGCGCCGTTTCCTCCTCGGCCTGCGCTCACTCAAACGCGGATGGCATTGATCGGCCGCAACTCCTCGGCGCGCCCTCGGTGCACGGGCCAATGGCATAGATCAGTTGTGAAGACCTGGACAAAAGAAATCCTCTCAGTTATCATTCGGGCGGCGGGCACGCAACCCGATGCGTCGAACGCGCAGACGACTCGTACGGCAAGGTCCCAGTGCATTTGCGTGCCCCGGCCGCGGGCGGGCACATGTCCCGCCCGGTTCGCGCAGATGGCCCAGGCGCGGTTCGCCCCGCGGCTCACCCCGGTGTGGAGGACGTAGCATGTCGGATCTGGCAAAGCGCATCGCGCAGGATTTGCAGGCGCAGATTGCCTCGTTTGAGGGCCCGCTCGTCGCCGAGGCCGTGGGCACCGTCCTGGAAGCCGGCGACGGCATCGCCCGTGTGCGCGGCCTGGCCGAGATCCGCTCGCAGGAACTGGTGCGCTTCGCCAACGGCTCCACCGGTATCGCCTTCAGCCTCGAGAAGGACTCGGTGGGTGTCATTGTTGTGGGCGAGTTCAGCGGTATCGGGGAGGGTATGGAGGTGCGTGGCACCGGGCGCATCGCCTCCGTCGCGGTGGGCGACGGCCTCGTGGGCCGGGTGATCAACGCCCTGGGCGAGCCCATCGACGGCAAGGGCCCGATCCTTTCTACCGACTTCCGCCCGATTGAGCGCATTGCCCATGGCGTGGTCGAGCGCCAGGACGTGGACAGCCCGGTCCAGACCGGGATCAAGGCCATCGACTCAATGATCCCGATCGGGCGAGGCCAGCGCGAGTTGATCATCGGCGACCGGCAGACGGGCAAGACCGCCATCGCCGTCGACGCCATCATCAACCAGCGCGGCAAGGACTTGCTGTGCATCTATGTCGCCATTGGCCAGAAGAAGGCCTCCGTGGCGCGCACGGTGGCCATCCTCGAACGTCACGGGGCGATGGACCACACGGTGGTGGTGATGGCCGCCGCGGATGAGTCGGCTGCCCTGCAGTACATCGCACCCTACGTCGGCTGCGCCATCGGCGAAGAATTCATGGAAGACGGGCGCGACGCGCTCATCGTGTACGACGATCTCTCCAAGCATGCCTGGGCCTACCGCCAGGTGTCGCTGCTGTTGCGCCGGCCGCCGGGACGCGAAGCCTACCCCGGCGATGTGTTCTATCTGCACTCGCGTCTGCTTGAGCGCTCCGCGCGATTGGCCGACCGCTTCGTGATCGTTCCCTCTGCCTTCAAGGGCGAGGCCGCGGCCACCCAGGCCGTGGATGGCGCGGTCTACGGCGGGCCGCGCGCGCGGCACGCGGCCAACGAGGCAGTCAAGGCCATGCCCAATGGCGCCGCGCATCGCGCGGCCAAGGTGAAGGGCTCGGGCGGGTCGCTCACCGCGCTGCCCATCATCGAAACCTTGCTGGGCGACGTCTCGGCCTACGTCCCAACCAATGTCATTTCCATCACCGACGGGCAGATCTACCTCGAATCGAACCTGTTCTATACCGGCATCCGCCCGGCGGTTAACGTCGGCATTTCGGTCTCGCGCGTGGGCGGTTCGGCCCAGACGCGCGCGATGAAGCAGGTGGCCGGCATGCTGCGCCTGGACATGGCGCAGTTCCGCGATCTGGCGGCCTTCGCCCAATTCGGCTCGGACCTCGACAAGACCACCCAGCAGCAACTCAACCGCGGCCAGCACTTGCAGGAAATCCTCAAGCAGGCGCAGTACGTGCCGATGTCGCTCGGCCATCAGGTGGCCGTGATCTTCGCCGGGACCCGTGGTTTTGCCGACCAGGTGCCCCTGGACCAGATGGCGACATGGGAAGACGGTTTGCACCGCTTCCTGGATGTCGCCTATGCCGACCTGACCGAGGTGATCGAGCGCGAAAGGGAAATCAGCCCGGCCAGCGAGGCCCGCTTGAAAGAAGCCTTGCAGGCCTATAACGTCTCGTGGAAGCGGTAGGCTGAGCGATGCGCAGCGGATGAGCTGAGATGCCCTCCCTTCGTGAGATGCGGCTGCGAATTCGCAGCGTCGGAAATATCGCCCAGGTCACGCGCGCACTGGAAGCGGTGAGCGCCAGCAAGGTGCGCCGCGCCCAACAGGCCGCGCTGGCGACGCGCGCCTATGCCTCCAAGGCGTGGACCGTGCTGGAGGACCTGGCAAGCCAGCCGGGCGGCGGCAGCTTGCATCGCCTGCTCGATCACCGGCCCGAGGTGCGTCAGGTGCTGGTGGTCATGGTCAGCGGCGACCGTGGGCTGGCCGGTGCATACAACGTGAATGTCGTGCGCGAAGTCCTGGCACGCTTCCGTTCGAGCCCCGTCCCGGTGCGCTACCTGGTGGTGGGCCGCAAAGGGCGCGACATGATGCTGCGCCGCGGGGCGCATTTGGCAGCCGAGTTCAGCGGGCTGCCGGGGCTGCCCACCTTCGCCGATGTCTCGGCCATCGGCCGCTTGGCGCTTGAAGATTTCGAGAAGGGCCAGGCCGACGAAGTCTACCTGGCCTATACGCGCTTCATCTCTCTCCTCCGTCAAGAGGTTGTCGTGCGGCGCTTGCTGCCGTTGGCCGTGGAGGAGATGGGCGCGCACATGCAGACGATGGGCGCGCGCCCCGGCGGGCCGCGGCCGGCTTATATCTACGAACCAGGACGGGCACAGCTACTGGACGAGATCGTGCCGCGTTTCGCGGCCTTGCAGGTGTTCCAGGCCATCCTCGAGTCCCTGGCCAGCGAACACGCTGCGCGCATGGTGACGATGCGCAATGCGACCGAGAACGCGCACGAACTGACGGCAACACTGCAGCTGGACTACAACAAAGCGCGCCAGCAGAGTATCACCGGCGACCTGCTCGATATCGCCGGCGGCGCCGAGGCACTGGCCGCCCGCCGCTAGGGCGATGCCCGAACCGCACCGTGCCGGCGCGCTCGGACGTGGAGGACCTGCGAATGGTGAATGCCAGCGGACGAATCGTTCAGGTGCAGGGCGGCGTGGTCGACGTGCAGTTCCCTCCCGGGGAATTGCCGGCGATCTACGATGCCCTGGAAGTTCCGCGCCAGGGCGCGGCACCGCTCGTGCTCGAGGTGCAACGTCACCTGGGCGAGAATTGCGTGCGCACCGTGGCCATGGATTCCACCGACGGGCTGCAGCGCGGCGCGCCGGTCGCGGCCACCGGGTCGCCCATTCGTGTGCCCGTCGGGCCGGCCACCCTCGGCCGGGTGTTCAATGTGCTCGGCCGGCCGGTGGACGGCAAAGGCGAGGTCGAGGCGCAGGTGACCTACCCCATTCACCGCAGCGCGCCGCCCTTCTCCGAGCAAACCACCACGGCCCAAGTCTTCGAGACCGGGCTCAAGGTGATTGACCTCATCGCCCCCTTCACCCGCGGAGGCAAGACGGGCATCTTCGGCGGGGCGGGCGTGGGCAAGACAGTCATCATCATGGAACTCATCCGCTCCATTGCTACGGTGCACAAAGGCAACTCCGTGTTTGCCGGGGTCGGGGAGCGCACGCGCGAGGGGACTCAGCTCTACCGCGAGATGCTCGAATCGGGCGTGATGAAAGACACGGTCATGGTCTTCGGCCAGATGAATGAGCCGGCTGGCGTGCGCCTGCGCGTCGGTCTGACCGGGCTGACCATGGCTGAGTACTTCCGCGATGAGGGGCGCGATGTGCTGCTCTTCATCGACAACATCTTCCGCTTCTCCATGTCGGGCTCGGAGGTTTCCGCGCTTCTGGGGCGCCTGCCCTCAGCCGTGGGCTATCAGCCCACCCTTGCCACAGAAATGGGCGAGCTGCAGGAACGCATCACCTCCACCAAGCGAGGCTCGATTACCTCGATGCAGGCAGTGTATGTGCCGGCCGACGACTACTCGGACCCGGCCCCGGTGGCCACCTTCACTCATCTGGATGCGACCGTGGCCCTCGAACGCTCGATCTCGGAGAAGGGCATCTTCCCGGCGGTGGATCCCTTAGCCTCCACCTCGCGCATCCTCGACCCCGGCATCGTCGGCCAGGAGCACTACCGCACCGCGCGCGAAGTGCAGCGCGTGCTGCAGCGTTACAAGGATTTGCAGGACCTGATCGCCATCCTGGGCGTGGATGAACTGAGCGAGCAGGATAAGCTGATCGTTTCGCGCGCGCGCAAGATTGAGCGCTTCTTCTCGCAGCCGATGTTCGTGGCCGAGCAGTTCACCGGGGTCAAGGGGGAATACGTGCCGCTGCGTGAGACCGTGCGCGGATTCCGCGGGATACTGGATGGACAGCACGACGACCTGCCGGAGGCTGCCTTCCACATGGTGGGCCCGATCGAAGGCGCCGTGGATAAGGCCCGGCGCTTGCACGCCGCCTGAGGCCGGGCAGGATGACCGATGCTGTGTGAAATCGTCACCCAAGACCGTGGACTGTTCAGCGGCGAAGTCGATATGGTCCTGGCTCCGGGCAGTGAAGGCGAGCTGGGCATACTGCCGCATCACGCACCGCTGCTCACCACCCTGCGCTTGGGCGTGCTGCGCGTGCGGCAGGGCGGCCAAGAGCGGGCCTTCACCATCGCCGGCGGCGTGATGGAAGTGCGCCCGGACCGGGTCACGGTGCTGGCCGATTCGGGCGAGAACATCGACGAGATCGACGTGGCCCGTGCCGAAGCGGCCCGCGAACGGGCGCAACACATGCTCGCCGAAGGACCGGCGGTGTCGAATTCGGAGATGCGCGAAGCCGAGGCCGCGCTCCTGCGATCGAAGCTGCGCCTCGACGCCGTCCGCCGCTACCGGCGCGCCCGCCGTCCGGGCGCGGGCGAGGGCGACGGCCACGAGCCGTATTCCGGCTGACCCTCGCCCATCAACCGAGCTTCACTGAGAATCGACTATGGCGCTACTCTACCGCGAATTGGGTATCGATCTGGGCACGGTCAACACGCTCATCGCCGAAGGCGGCGAGATTGTGTTGAGCGAACCGACCATGGCCGCGATCGATGTCGACGAGCAGAAGATCGTAGCCCTCGGCCAGGAAGCCAAGGACATGTACGGCCGCGTGCCGGAGGGCATTCATGTGATGTACCCTCTGCGCGACGGGGTCATTGCCGACTACGAGGTGACCGAGCGCATCCTGGCCTACTTCATTCAGAAGGTGTGCGGGCCAGTACGCTTGTTCAAGCCGCGGGCCATGGTCACCGTGCCCTACGGCGTGACCAGCGTGGAGGGACGGGCGGCGCACGAAGCCACCTTCCGCGCAGGCAGCCGCGAGGTCTCCTTGGTGCAGCGTTCGTTGGCCGCGGCGGTCGGCGCGGGCTTGCCCATCGGCACCCCCTCCGGCAACATGGTGGTCTACCTGGGGGGCGGCGCCAGCGAGAGCGCAGTGATTTCGGTCAACGGCATCGTGGTGGCCAACACGGTGCGCGTCGGCGGGCAGCGGCTGGATGAAGCTATTGCCACCTACGTGCGTCACAAGCACGGGCTGGTCATCGGCGAGACAACGGCCGAGGAGCTCAAGCTCAAAGTGGGCTCGGCCGTCCCGCTCGAAACGGAACTCAGCCTGGAGGTCCAGGGCCGCGACCAGGTGAGCGGGTTGCCGCGCAAGGCGCGGGTCACCACGGCTGATATCGAGGAAGCCCTGGCCGACCCGATGGCTCAAATCGTGTCCGGCGTGCGCGCCACGCTCGAGCGTACGCCTCCCGAGCTCACTTCGGATATCATCGATCGCGGGATGATGTTGTGCGGAGGCGGGGCACTTCTGCGTGGAGTGGACCGCTATTTCACCCAGGTGACCGGCGTCCCCGCCTATCTGGCCGAAGAGCCTGTGGCGTGCCTGGCCCTGGGCGCCGAGCGCGTGCTCAAGCAGGTGGAGTTGTTCCGGCGCTTCTTGCCGCCGTCGTGAGCGCGGGCCGCTAGCGCGGCGCCGGGGGTTCGAGGTAGTACGTCATACGCTGCAGGTGGACCGCCGGATCGATGTTTTGCACGTATACCCCTCGCGGCACAATCAACGTGGTCGGTGCATAGTTGAGGATGGCCTGCACCCCGGCCTCGATCAGGTGCAGTGTGGCGGGTTGCGCCTGGGCCGCCGGGACGGCCAGCATGGCCACGCGGATGCCTTCGCGCCGCACGAGTTCCACAACGCGTGCCGAGTCGCTGATGACAAAACCCGCCAGGGTCTGACCGATCTTGGAGGGGTTGTTGTCGAACACCATGCGAATGCGGAACCCGCGGTCGTGAAAGCCCTGGTAGTTGGCCAACGCGCGACCCAAGTCGCCGGCGCCGACCAGCACCACGTCCCACAACTGGCCGAGTTTGAGAATGCGCCGCAATTGCTCGATCAAAAACGAGACGTTGTAGCCCAGCCCCTGCTTGCCGAATTCGCCGAAGTGCGAGAGATCTTTGCGAATCTGGGCCGAGGTCAGCCCGAGGCGGGAAGCCAACTCTTGCGAGGAGATAACCGATTTGCCTTCGGCGCTCATGGCGCTGAGCGCGCGCAGGTAGACCGGCAACCGGCCCACGACGATGTCGGGAATGGGTTTCGACGCCATCGATACCTCCGCCGGCGGGAAGGGTTTACAATGAATCCGACTTTATCACAAAGAGTTGCGGAAGGCAACACGAGGCGCAGCCATGTTCCTCGATGAGGTGCACCTCACCGTGAAGGCCGGCAAGGGCGGCGATGGCATGATGCACTTCCATCGCGAGAAGTACGTGACCCGCGGTGGGCCCGATGGAGGCGACGGCGGCCCCGGGGGCGATGTGGTCCTGGCGGTCGACCCGAAGCTCAACACCCTTTCCTACTTCCATCATCAGCGATCCTTCCACGCAGAAGATGGCACCCGCGGCGGCACCAATAACCGCACGGGAAAATCCGGTGCGGACATGGTGCTCGGGGTACCGCGCGGCACGCTGGTGCGCGAAGCCGCCAGCAGCCAGCTGCTGGGCGACCTGACCGAGCCCGGCCAGCAGCTGCGCGTCGCTCGCGGCGGACGGGGCGGGCGGGGCAACCCGCATTTCGCCTCCTCCAGCAACCAGGCCCCCTACGTTGCCGAGAAGGGCGAGCCGGGCGAGGTGCGTGAGCTGGAGCTGGAGCTCAAGCTCATCGCCGACATCGGCCTGGTGGGCGTCCCCAATGCGGGCAAAAGCACCTTTCTCGCGGCAGCGACGGCCGCCCGGCCCAAGATTGCCGCCTACCCGTTCACCACCACCGAACCGAATCTGGGTGTGGCCACTCTCGACGACACCTCGCTGGTCCTGGCCGACATCCCTGGCCTGATCGAAGGGGCCCATCGCGGTGTGGGCCTGGGCTTTGCGTTCCTGCGGCACATTCAGCGCACGCGCGTGCTGATCCATCTGCTCGACGGGTCTGGCGAAAGCCCCGTGGCCGACTTCTCCCAAATCAATTCCGAGCTGGCCCTCTTCGATCCGCGGTTGAATTCCAAGCCACAGGTCGTGGCGTTGAACAAGATGGATTTGCCAGAGGTGCAGGCGCGTTGGGAAGGGGTGCGCCGCGATCTGGCGCAGCGGGGTGTGGAGCTGATGCCGCTCTCGGCGGCGACCCACAAGGGCCTGCGCGAGGTGATGGCGCGAGCGGCGCAGCAGCTGCGCGACCTTCCCCCGCCCGCCCCGAGTGAGGAGGAGCTGCCCGTCTACCGCGGGCCGCAGGACGCCGAGGAGTTCACCCTGGAACGGGAAAAGGACGGCGGCTGGCGCGTGCACGGCAGGCGCATTGAACGCGCGGCGGCCATGACCTATTGGGAATTGGACGAGGCGGTCGAACGCTTCCAACGCATCCTGGAGACCATGGGTATCTACGAGGCCATGAAGCAGGCGGGTGTCAAGCAGGGCGACCTTGTGCGCATCGGGGAGAATGAACTCGAATGGCACGACTAGGCGTGTTCGGCGGCAGCTTCGACCCGCCGCACTTGGGGCATCTGGCGTTGGCTGGGGCGGCCCTGCGCGGGCTCGGTCTGAGCCGCGTGTTGTGGGTGCTCACGCCGGCACCCCCGCACAAGCAGGGCTGGAACATCTCGCCCCTGGCCGTGCGCGAGCGCATGGTCGCGATCATGGTGGAGCAGAACCCTCAATTCGTTTTCTCGCGCGTGGAAATGGAACGCCCGGGTCCACACTTTATGGTGGATACCCTGATAGAGCTCGGGCGGCGTTGGCCAGGCAACACGCTCGTCTTGCTCCTGGGAGGGGATTCGCTGCGCGACCTGCCTTCGTGGGGTCGCCCGCAGCTTCTCATCGAGCAGTGCACACTCGGGGTGATGCGCCGTCCGGGGGCCGAGCCCAGGTTGGCGGAATTGGAGAAGGTCCTCCCGGGCATTTCCCGGCGCACTGAATTCTTTGATGCACCACGGATGGATATCTCGTCGTCAGGGATACGCAAACGGGTGCATGCCCGGGAATTGTACGATTACCTCGTGCTGCCTCCGGTGGCCGCCATCATCGCCCGCGAGGCACTCTACCTGGCCGACGCCGGCGGCGCCTCGCCCGGATAGCCCAGCGCTTCGAGAATCTGTACCGACCCCTCGACAAACAACGGGCACCTCGTCTCGAACAAGCCGGCCAATTTGGCCCGCCGGAGTCCGCCCGGTTGCGAAAGGTCCACGCTGAGCAGCTCCTTACATCGCGTTGAGCCGAAGCGCCGGACGAATTCGGTGACGAACTCTTGGCCCGCGGCGTAGGCGCGGTCCTTCTGCGACGTATCGCGCGGGCGGGTCATGCCGTGCCGCAGGCCGACGACCATCAACGCCCCGCTGACCGCGCCGCACGTCTCGCCCGTGCGGGCCACACCGCCGCCCAGCGTTCCGGCGGCGCGCAGCGCCAACTCCTGATCGACACCCATCTCGCGCGCGAATGTCGCGAACACGGCTTGGGCGCATGAGAAGTCGTCGCGCATGGCCGCACAGGCTGCCTCGGCTCGGGTCATGGAGGGTTTCCTTCTCAGCACCCCGGGGGCGTGCGGCGAGCGGCGCCCCCGGTCGGTCCGCGTTCACAGCGGCGGTAGGGCGAGCTTCTCGATCTTGCGGCCGATCTCGCGCCACTGGATGCGGCTCAGGCCGAGCTTCTCGCGCAACCGGTCGGGGTCCATGCCGGACTGGCGGTCGCGAACGGCGCAGGTCCAGCGGCACATGTCGAATGAGAGATGCTTGGCCAACCCGGCTTGCAGGCCGATATCTTCGAGCACGTATTCGAGTTGGCGCGGGGACCACGGGAAGAGGCGGTCGGTGAGGTGGTACTGCCCCACGTATTCGCGGTACAGGCCGACCCACTTCGGTTCGAGGGCGATCTTGCGTTCCTTGAAGCGCATACGCGGCTGGGCATAGCGCACGAACAGGAAGGGCGATTCGGGCGTGCTCACATCCACGTGGCCCAACTTGAGCCCCAGGCATTCGCCCTTCTTGATGCCGGTCTTGAGCAGCATCTCGAGCAGCACGGCCGGACGCGCATCGGGCTTCCCGCCACTGCGGCCGGCATGCATATCGCGCGCAGAACGGCGCGCCGCCTCCACCTCGCCCGGGCTGAGGACTTCCGGCAGCGGGCTGATCACCGTCTTCTGCACAAGCGGTGCCGCAGGATCCTCCGGCCATACTCCCTTTTGATGCATATAACGAAAGAAGGCCTTGAGTGAGGTTATCCGCCGCGAGTACGTCTTGGGGCTGCACGGGACACCGCGCGCCGAGCGCATCCACTCCAGGAAGGCGTGCAGATCGCTCGTGCCAATCTCCCCCAGGGCGCGGCCGGCGCCTACATAACTCGCCAGCAGGTTAAGGTCGGCGGTGAAGGCCTTGACCGTGTTCTCAGCCAGGCCCTCGTCTCCGAGGTGTCTCTTCCACACATGCAGGGCGGTCATAAGCGACGAGCGCGGACTCACGGGCCCGCTCTCGGCCGTGGACGAACCCGCTGAGCTGCTGGAGGGAGGCATCATGGCCGTGGCGATCTTGCGCTCACTCTCGCACGTGCGGCGGGTGGGGCTTCCAGCCGCTGTGCGGCCCGGTCGGGAGGTCGCGGCAGCGGCTCATCCGAGACAAGCAGGCAGTGGGTCTATGGGTTGAGCGCTTCCTGCAGCAGGCTGCGGATCGCATCTGGGATCGGCAATTGGACGTCGGCGCCCCCGGGCGTGATCCAGCCGTAACACTGCGAAGGGCTGACGATACGATAGCGCCGCACATTGTCGGGCCGCACGCTGGTGGCCATGGTCACGAATGGAGCTAGATCCTGGAAGGACAGGTCCATGTCGACGAATTGGCGGAGCTGGTCGAAGAAACCCGGCATGTTGGCCAGCGCGTTCAGGCTCAGCAGGCGGTTGGCGAAGCCCAGGATCACTTCCTGCTGCCGGCGCTCGCGGTCGAAGTCACTTGTCGAGTATCGCGAGCGAACGTACCACAGCGCCGTGGCGCCGTCCATGTGCACCACCCCCGGGTAGACGGTGACCTCGCCAAACCCCTTGCGCTTATCGGTGAGCGTCTGGCCTACGGGCACGTCGATGCCGCCGAGCGAATCGACCAGCCCGGTGAAACCGCTGAAGTTCACCCGCACCCAGTAATCCACCCGCAGGCCGAAGTTGTACAACATCGTGTCTTTGAACAGACCGAAACTCCCGCCCTCGTAGCCCAGCGTGTAGCCGATGGGAAAGGCCACGTTGATGCGCTGCATGGTGTAAGCGGGTATGTAGACATACAGATCGCGGGGGAACGAGATGAGCGTGGCCGTTCCGCGCGAGCGGTTGAGCGAGAGGATCATGATCGTGTCGGTGCGATACGAGTTTCCGTACGGCCGCATGTCGCTGCCCAGCAAGGCAATGTTCAGCACCTCGTCGCCTAACTCGAAGGGTTGGGCGGGGCTGGGGATGGCAGTCGGTGCAGGATAGATCGGCCCGGCGTAGGGCGACCAGGGCGGCACGCCGGCATAGGGCGTGGGCGGCACGAGCGGCTCGCCGGCGCCGGGCGTTTCCTGCAGGAAGGGCGCCAGTTGAGTTGCCAGCGAAGGCATAAAGGGCGTGGGTGTGCTTGAGGCGGGCAGGAATGGCGTGGGTGAACCCGAGCCACCGGGGTTGCCCCCGAAAAACATGGAGGCCCCGTTGCCCAACAGCATGCAGCTCAGGCTGAGGGCACTGGCCATACCGAATGCGGCGGCGATGAGGGGGCGTCGTCCTAAGGCCATTCGCCTTCCTTGGCTATTCGAAGATGTGCCCTGCGCGTGCAGGGCCATCCTAGAGACGATTATACGCCTGCAGAAGTTCCAGGCGGCGATTCGCGGGGCGAGGCGGTGTCGCGGAAGTCCAGTGCACTCCGCACGGCTCAGGCGTACACTCCGCTTTGAGGCGCGGCCAGAGGCACTTCGATAGAGAAGGTGCTGCCCTGACCCGCCTGGCTTTCGACCCAGATCCGGCCGCCGACCGATTGGGCCAGCTGGTGGGCAACTGCCATGCCGATGCCCTTTTCGCCCAGACCCGCCAGCGGAGCGCCTGTGCCGCGGGCGATCGAATCGAACACCATCGGGTAGTCGTCTGGGGCGATGCCAGCCCCCCCGTCATCGACGGAGACGAGCAGGGCCGAGGGCGGTCCGCCCTCGGGCATGCGCAGATGCGCGCGCACTCCCACTTCGCTCTGTGGCGGCGTGGCCAGCACCGCATTGCGCACCAGGTGATACAGCAATTGGCGCACGCAAGCCCGGTCCGCCTCGGCGTCGAAGGTCGTCTCGGGCAATTCGAGGTGGATGCTCAGCTCGCGTTCGCGAATCAATTCGCTGGAGGCCGTCAGAGCCGCGTCGACCTCCTCGGCAACCTCCAGCGGGCCCCAATCGACCGGGGCTTCGGAACGGGCGAAGGCGGCCAGGTTTTCGAGATCCTGCGCCAAGGCTTCGGCCTGATAGGCCCTATCGCGCAGGTGCTCAAGCGGCTGGCGCTGCATCGAGCCCAGTAACGCCGCGCCCTGCCCGGCCACGAGTTCGGAGTCGCTGCGTACCGAAAGGACGGCCTTGAGGAGTTCGCGGGCGAGGGACAGGACCACCTGTTCGCCGAGGAGCCCGCCGCGGGCCGGGGGCAACCCACGCACCGGCTCATCCCAACCCACGCCCTGACGCTCCAGTTCCTTTTCGGCGCGGTCAAGGGCCATCCGCAGTCGCTGGACCTCTTCGCTCTGTTCGGCCATGAACTCGTGCAGGACTTCCCCCGAAGGGGAAGGGACGGGCTGACCCGCCAGGCTGGCTCGCAGCGAAGCGATCACCTCGTCCCGATTGAGCAGCACCTGAGAGAGGCCTTCTTCCAGGCGAGAGACTTCGGCCTCCATCTCTTTGAGGCTTTCCGGTTGCGTCCGCTGGGTAAGCTGCACCTCCAGCGAGTCGGCACGCCGGCGTTCGGCTTGCAGGTCCTCTTGCGCCTGACGCAGGCGGAAGCCAAGGTCGGAGTTCTCCTCGCGCAAATTGGCCAACTCGGCATCCGACATCAGCGCCCGCGCTCGTGGCGGCTCGCGCGGCTCCTCGGGCAGCAACTGCGCGGGGGCCAAATCGGTGACGAGCGGCGCGGCAAAGGCGCCCAAGGTGCGCTGATCCTCGTTGCTCCATTCGCGGCCGCTGTAGGGTGATAGAACGAGCAAGGCTGTGCTGGCATTTGTGCCGGCGGCCAACGGCATCAGCATCGCCGGGCCGGGTTGGGGCAATCCCACTGCCTCGGCCACACGCTTGTAGTCGGCCGGCAAGTCGGCTGCAGAATAGGTGTGGACACCTTCTTGTGCGAGTTGGGCAATGATGCGTCCACTCTGGTCGCCCGACAGGTATGCGCCGAGGAGGGGCTGCGAGCGCACGAGATCGTATCCGGCGGTGATATGTAGACCGGCCCCATCTTCCGCACGCGCAAGGGTCAGGGCCACATCCGCATTGAGTGTGCGCGCGGCCCAAAAAGCAAGGTCCTCCGCCATCGAACGAGCCGCCGTGGGCGGGCCGGCCTCGCCCGGGGTGCCTGAGGCTGCGGGTTCGTCGCTTGGCGCAGGGGTGACCGGCACCGCTGCGGCATGTGCCGGGCGGCTGGCCAGCACCGCGATCCACACAGCGAACAGCGGATAAACGATCACCTCCGCCGCTCGCAGCAGCGTGGCGAAGTCCTCACCCGGTCGGCGCAGCACGCCCTGCACCACCGCGCCGGCGAGAAGCAGGCCCATGGCCGCCAGGGCCATCCCGCGCAGCGCGGGGCGGCGCACGAACAGGAGGGTCGTGCCGATCACCGCCGTCAGCGCGAGGCTTGCATCCCACAGGGGAGCCAGCAATGTCGTGTTGAAATGCAGATCAGGGAGCTGGAGTGCTGTGGAGTAGAGCAGCACGCTGGAGGCCAGAGCGAGCACAAGCGCTAGCCCGGCCGTTGTGAAAGCGATCAGCGCAGCCAGCCGCCCGCTCGATTGGAGCAGCAGCCACACGAGGAGCACGGCCGAGATGAGACTCGTGGCGCGATCGGCATTGCCGAGCGCCGTTCGGGCAAACGCGCCGCCGTCCCACGCGGCCCACACCGCGAGCAGTCCGAGCACGACGCGCAAGGCGACCACCACGCCCAGGCCGAGCGCGAGACGCGTCCATGCCTCGCGCCCCAGGTGTGCCCGCCACGTCGCCGCCAAGAGCAGGCCCAGAACCAGCGCGAACAGGAGAACCAGGTTGGCCGGCGGCAGGCTGAGCGCGTCGAGGATACCGGGGGATGTGCTCAAGGAGCGGCCCTTTCTGTGAGCACGGGGTCAATGGCCCGACTATCTTATCATGGGCAGCCGCGCGAGCGCCCACAACCCCTCAAAGGATGCGTTGCGCACGCGTGCATCCGGGTCGGCCAGACTGCGCTTGAGGACTCGCATGCGCTCGGGAAAGGCAGCCTGCCGCCAGGCTTCGGCCGCGGCCAGACGCTCGCGCGGGTTGCCCTCGGCCAGAGCCCGCTCGAGCACCCCCATAGCCCCGGCACCGCTTGGCACGCCGGTTCCGCGCGAGGCGGCGAACGCGACCAGCCAAGGCAGGTCCGCGGCGTCCGCTGGCTTGGCCGGCGGCGGGCCTTCGGGAGTGGCTTCCAGCGCTGTGGTGGCTGCGGTTCGTACCACCCATTCCTTGTCATCGCGCGAAACCTTGCGCAGCACGTCCACCACCCACGGCTCGTTGATCTGCGCCAGGCCGCCGATCGAGGTGCGGCGCACCAGGGCGTCCGAGTCGGTGGCCGCCTCGCGCAGAATCGGGTATCCCTCCTCGCGGTCGAAAGACAAACCGAAGCTCGCCGCACGGCGAGCGTCCTCCTCGCCCGAGAGCAGCATGCGGCCGAGCGCCTCGGCCGCCTCCTTGCGCCCCATGCGCCCCAGGCCCATGCCAGCCGCCCAGCACACCTCACGATGGGCGGAACCGAGCAGATCATCCAGCCCGGCGATGGCGCCGCCGTCGCGCAGCGCGCCGAGCCCAAGGGCCCCCAGCACTTGTCCCTCGGGATCATCCGCCGCCTCGAGCATCTGACGGAACAAGACCAGGATGCCCGGGTCGAGCGAGGCGACCAGTGCGCATGCACAACGAGCGCGCAAAGGGCCGGGCCAGCGTTCATTGCGCACCACACCCGCCAGACGCCGCAGTACGTCTGATCTCCATTCGGCCTCGCCCGCATTGCGCAGCCACGCGGCGCATTCCAGCAACGTGTTGGCTTCACGCACCCAGGGCACGAGGCGCAGCGTGGTGTCGGCTCCGCTCGAGGTGGGCAGGCTGTCGGAGGATGTCGTCAGGCGGTCGCGAATGAGAGGCCCAAGATCCAGCACATCGCCGGCGAGCGAGAGCGCCACCTCGGTGCAGGCGGTGCTGGGCAGGGCGAGCAGCGCCTCGGCCGAGCCGACCCGCGCGCTGCGTGCCAGGTGGTGCGCCGCCAAGCGGCCCGCGATGGCCGGATGCGCAAAGGCCAGGCGGCCCGCCACTGTGGCGCGCCAAATGCCGCGGGCGACCAACTCCGCTGACACCGCGCCGATGTCCACCGCCGGGCGGGTCTCGATCCCGGTGGCCGACGACAGAGCGCGTTCGCCATCGGCGCGGCTCAGCACGGCTACCCCGGCGGCGACCATCGTCCCCGCCAACTGCATCAGGCCGGGCACCCAGGCCGGTTCGCACTGGCGGCGCACCAGCGCGTCCAGATCGCTGGCCGACGTCTTGCCCAGCGCATCGCCTGCGCAGGCCGACCATAGGCGCAGCGTGATCTCGAGCGGCGATGTCAGCCCAGCCGGAACGGACAACCACCCACGCAAGATGTCGGCCGAAGGCCAATCGGCGGAGGCAGAAGCACCGGCGATATGATTCTTCCAGCGTTCGACCCACCGGCCGACGAAGGTTTCGTGTTTGAGGTCGGCCCAGGGCGCGATGGCGGCACAGGTGAAGCCCATCATCTCCCACAGCGGGAGGCCGCGGAACCCGTCGGCGACGATGATCCGCAGTCGAGGTGATTCGCGCAGCAGTTCGCCCAGCCACTCGCGCACGCGCAGGGCGTGCGCATCAGAAAGCTCGTCGAAGCCATCCAGCAAGAGCCAGGGGGCTTCGCCGTGCAGCCCGCGCTGCACGAAGGCCGCCAGCCCGGGGAGCGTGCGGCGCGAACAGTGGGGGCGCATGGCTTGCACCAGGACATCAATGGTGGGTGTCTTGCCCGGCGCCGGTTCCAGGTCTGCCGCATGTGCCAGCAGCAAGGCCGCCGGCAGGTCCTTGCGCTCGATGAATGCGGCCAACTTTCCGGCGCGCGCCCCGAGGACGATCGCGGCCAGGGCCACCGTGCGCCCGCTGCCCGGCCGCCCGCACAAGACCACATGCTGGCGGCCGCGCACGACAATCTCGAGCGGCTCCTGGGGCCAGCCGTAAAGGGCGCTAAGCTGCGGCCAATCCGGCGTGAAGGGCAAGCCCTGCGGCATGTCGCCCTCGGCCTCCTGCAATGGGTCCGACCGAGCCGGTGCGCGCAGGAACGTCGGCGGAACGACGATTTCGTCGAGCAAGAAGAGCGGGCCTGCCAGGTGGCAGGTCTGCGCCCATCGGATGAGATCGCGCGAATAGGATTGCGCCGTCCCGGTCGCCAAGATCTCGCGCCACGCGGACCATTGCGCGCGCAGCGCGCTGATCGTGCGGAACAGCGCTGCCCGCCGGCTCGCGACGAGCGCCGTGAGCAAGGCGCCCAGGGCCGCGCCGGCGGTGAAGGAGGCCGCGTCGAAATGCCAGCGCGTCCCGAAAAGACCCATGGGCTACCCCGTGTAGAGAATGCGGCCGCAATTGCCGCACATAACGATCTCTTCACCGGTGCGGGCGGAATCGATGCGTGCCTGGGAGGGGGCGACGCCGCAGCGGCCGCAGGTCGTTCCATCCAGGCGTGCTACAGCTGTTCCGCGCCGTGTGCGACGCAAAGTGTCGTAGGTCGCTTGATCCTCCGGGGTGATGAGAGCCACGGCCGCTTCACGCTGAGCCAGCAAGCGTTCGACCGTCGCTGCCAGCCCCGCCCGCTCTTGATGCAGCTGGCCTTCTTGTTGACCGCGATCCGCCTCGACGACATCCAGCTCGGCGCGCGCGGCGGCGTGGCCCCCTTCCGCCTCGTCTTGCGCGACCATTTCTTGCAGTTGGCGATCTTCAAGCACGCCCAGGAAGCGCTTGAGCGAGGCCGCTTCATTCTCGAGGTCTTTGAGTTCTTTTGGGCTGTGAACTTCGCCGCTGTACAACCGCCGTTCCGTCTCACGGAATTTGCTTTGCTGCGAGCCGACCTCGCCTTCCGCTTTGATCAGTGCGCGGCGGGCATCTTGGAGTGCCGCCCGCGCCGTGCTTTCTCGCTGGCGGGCAACCTCCACTTCGGGCGAGACAGCCAGCAGGGCTTCGATCTCGGCCAGACGCGTCCGCGCCCCATCGAGTTCGTGGTCGAGCACCTGCAGGCGGAAAAGATTCGAGACGCGACTCATGAACACCGATTATAGGGAATTCCCCCCCAGCGTCAACTCCGGTGAGGCGGCGTGCGCGATAAGAATTGCGCAAGAATTCTTTCGGGGCAATTGGGGTCAGAGGCGATGTTAGAATCGAGGGATGCCCATCGATCACGGAGTCAGCGAGAAGGGAGTCCGGCGCGACTTCCGTTTGGGCGTGATCAATGGCGCCCTCTTCGGGTTGGCCGAAACGCTGACGGATCCGGCGCTGGTCCTGGTGGCCTTTGTGGTGGCTCTGGGCGGTTCGCCGCTGCTGGTCGGGCTGGCGGCGCCGATTCGCAACGCCGGATGGTATTTGCCTCAACTCCTGGTTTCGGGTCGGACACAATCGGCACCGCGCACGCTGCCGATCTACGCTCGAGCCGCCGTCTTGCGCCTGGCGGGGTGGGGGGTGATCGCGGTGGCGCCGCTCTTGTTGGGGCGGCTTTCACCCGGCGCGGTGTTGGCTGTTTTCCTGGTGGCTTTCCTTGTGGCGGAGAGCGCGGCAGGTGTGGCTGGGCTGCCCTTCCTGGAAGTCGTATCCAAAGTCATTCCTCCCGGGCGGCGAGGCGAGTTCTTTGGCTGGAGGTTGACCCTGGCAGGCGCGGCGGGCATCGTTGCCGGGTGGCTGGTGCACGAATTGCTGCGCGACGGCGGGGCGGTCGGTCTGCCGCTCAACTATGGCGCACTTTTCTTCCTGGCCTTCCTGGCATACGTCGTGGCGATGACCGTTTTTTTCTCGGTCGGCGAGCCGGCCGAAGCTCACGTGGTGCGCGGCATCGCGCTGAGCGAGCAGCTGCGTTCGGCGCGCGGGCTGTGGACGCAGGATTCCAACCTGCGGCGCTTCCTGTATGTGCGGCTGGCACTCATTGTCACCGGCGCGGCAGTCCCCTTCTACACGCTGTACGCCCAACGCGAACTCGGCCTGCCGGTCGAGGAAATCGGCGTGTATCTCACGGTCTACACCGGCACGTCGCTCGTGGCCAACCTGGCCATCGGCCGGCTGAGCCGGCGACTGGGCGACCGCCGCATCATGCGCCTGTCGGGCTGGGCCAGCCTGGCCATGTCGCTGCTGGTTATCGGGCTGGGTCTCTTTGCGGCGTGGGCCGGGGCCCGCTGGTTGAATGCGGGCATGATCGTTGTTTACGCGCTGCTCGGCATGCGCGAAGCCGGTATCGGCATTGCCGGGATGAGCATGCTGCTCGAGCTGGCCGGCGAAAAGCGGCGGTCGCTATATCTCGGTCTGGCCAATTCGGTGATGGGTCTGGGCCTCTTGGCCTCGGCCGCCAGCGGAGTGCTCGTCGAGCTGGCCGGCTCGCTGGCGTTGTTTGTTGTGGCCGCGATAGCCAGCGCCGGCGCACTGTGGTTTGTTGAGGGGATTCGCGATCCGGCGGTCCAAGAGGCAGCCTGATCGATACTTGCCTCGGCCTCATTGACCCAGGCTTGAGCAGGGGGGTACAATCCGCGGAATTCTCGCTGAGAGGGCCGGCGGGCGCGCGGCCACAGGCGCCCATTTCTCAACGGTACCTCCTCTACCGGCGGGAGCAACACGGATACCATGGAAGGAAGGACATGCATGAAGCGCCGCCAACTCTGGACGCGTCTCGCACTGCTGACACCCATTGCCATCAGCCTGGCGTGCAATCTGCCGGAATTCATCGCGCCGATCGGCACCCCTGGCTCGGTGACCGAGACACCCGGGCAGGATGCCACGCTCATCCCTGTCGACCCAACGTCGGGCACGGGCACAGAGACCGTGCCCGGCAATACACCCGAGGCCACCCTCGTCCCAACCTCCGAATCGCCCACCGAGTCTCCTCTGGCGCCGATTGTCTACCCAGTGGGGCCCGACAACTTCTCTGTGGACATCAACCCGCTGACCGGGTTGCGCGTGGCCGACCAGGCACTTCTCGAGCGCCGGCCGCTGGCCATCAAGGTGTCGAATTTTCCGCGCAGCGCCCGGCCGCAGGCAGGCCTCTCGCAGGCCGACCTGATTCTCGAGTACTACACCGAGTCCGGCAATACCCGCTTTATGGCAATGTACTACGGGCAGGAAGCGGGCAAAGTGGGCCCCATCCGCTCGGCGCGCGTGGAGGATACGCGCATCGTCCCGCTCTACAACGCCATCCTGGTCCACGTTCAGGCCTACCAGGATGTGTGGGATCAGATGTACTCCTCCGGGGTGGACTTTATCAACGAATTCCCCGCCTCGTGCCCGGCTATCTGCCGCGACGCCAACGAGAAAATCAAAGAGAACTCCGCCTTCGGTAACACAGTGGAACTGACGAAGTATGCAGGCATCGTCCGCCTTCTGCGCGGGCGCCCCAACCTGAATGGTATGGTGTTCGACTCGGCCACCCCCGCCGGGGGAGGTGATGCGGCCTCGTTGTGGGTGCGCTTCTCGGCGGCCGCCCTAGCAGAGTGGCGCTACGACGCGGTCTCCGATTCCTACTTGAGGTCCTCGGAGAGCGAATCCGGCGCGATGGTGGCGCTCAACGACCGCGTGACCGGAAAACAGCTTTCGGTTGCCAACGCGGTCATCCTGTTCGTGCCTTTCAATCGCTACGTGGGCAAGACCACCACCGCCGAAATGTGGGATCTCATCATGAGCGGCGAGGGGAAGGCTGTCTTCTTCCGAGACGGCCAAGTTTTCGAGGGCACCTGGAAACGGGTCTCGGCCAGCCAACCGCTCCAATTGCTTGGGCCGTCGGGCTCGCTATTTGCCCTCCAGCCAGGCAGCACATGGATCGGCGTCATCGGCAAGAATTCGGGCGTGACGCGAGATGCCAGGCAATGGCAATTCCGCATGGCATGGCCATGATCGATGGCTTGGAAGGATCGTGAGGCGGACGGTGGCTCAATGACAGCCCATCAGGAGAGAAGTTGCGACGAGCGGCCGCACGGTTCTGCGGCCGCTCGTCGCCCGCACATGATGCGCTGGCCTTTGCGGGCGACAGGCGTTGTAGTGCTGGCGGCCACTCTCGGGTGTCAGGGGCTGAGGCTGAGCCTTGCGCCCGCACCTGAAGCGCCGACTTCGACGGTGGCGCCTGGGCTCGTCGCGACGACCTCGCCCGTTCCCAGCCCGGGTGTCACTCTCGCGGCATCTCCCACGGGATCCGGCCCAGGGGCAACGGTCGAACCGACCGCCACCGGAGGGGCGCTGCCCCTCGCCACCAGCGCTGTGCCGGCGATCAACCCACTCACCGGCCTACCGGTAGCAGACGCCAGCCTGATCCAGCGCCGCCCGATCGGCATCAAGGTCTCGAACTATCCCCGCACCGCCCGGCCGCAGGCCGGCCTTTCGTTTGCCGACCTGCTTTTTGAGTTCTATCAGGAAGCAGGCGACACACGCTTCCATGCCATCTTTCTGAGCAACGATGTCGAGAAAGTCGGGCCGATTCGTTCTGGGCGCAAAGTGGATTCGAACCTGCAGCAGCTCTACCAGTCGCTGCTGATCTTTAACGCCGCCGATTACCGCGTGTGGGAATACTTCCACATAACGCCTTCGCAGGAGTACATCATCCCCGAGGGCCCCGCACCGTGCCCGGCCCTGTGCCGCGATTCATCGCAAGCACAGGTCAACAGCCTGTATGCCAACACGGCGGCGTTGCGCAAGGCCGCAGATGCTCTGAAGATCCCGAATATCGCGCCGGATCTGAGCGGCATGACCTTCGATGCCGCGCCGCCTACAGCCGGCGCCCCGGCCACCAATTTGCTGGTGCGCTTCTATACCGACAACGCGCGCGCGGAGTGGCGCTACGACTCGGCCACGCAGAAGTACTCCCGCTGGTCGGAGACCTCCAGCGGGGGCATGGCACCGCTCAAGGATCGCCTGACCGGCCAGCAATTGACCGTATCGAATTTGGCAGTGGTCTTCGTCACTTTCTATCGCCCACAGCGAGTTGAAATCTACGACGTGATGTTGTATGGCACCGGGCGGGCGGTGCTCTTTCGCGACGGCGTGGCAACCGAGGGCGGCTGGTTGGTGGCCAACCCGGAGAGCCCGCTGCAGTTCATCAGTTCATCCGGCCCGTATGCCTTCCACCCCGGCGTGACTTGGATCGCATTGATCGGTGAGCATTCCACCTTCAGCCAGTCGGACGGCAATTGGCGATTCGAGTTCGCCTTCCCATAGAGTGGGATGCCTCACCTTGCCGAAGCGTTTTCCCTAGGAGGCGGTGCGATGGCCACTTCACAGACACTGACTGGGCGAGGCATCGTGTTGCTGGCGCTGAGTGCCGTGCTGATCGGTTGCGCGCAGCCCCTCGGGCCGCTTCCGGGCGCACAGGGTATCACTCCGGATGAAGCGAGCTCGACTGCGGCCGAAACGCCGGCTTCTGAACCGCCACCCTTTACGCCTTCCCTCGTGCCCGAGCGGCCCGAGGCGACACCCACCGCAACGGAAGTCCCGACAGCCTCCGCCACGCCGACTCCTGCAGCGCTGGGGCCGGCCTTTGCGCGGGGGATCGATCCCTTGACCGGCCTTGCGGTCGATGACCCTGCACTGCTCGAACGGCGGCCGATGGGCATCAAGGTTTCGAATTTCCCGCGCAGCTTGCGCCCGCACACGGGGCTCTCCCTTGCCGACCTGATATTTGAGTACTACACCGAGGAAGGCATGACCCGCTTCCTGGCGTTCTACCTCGGGCACGACGCCCCGAAGGTCGGCCCGATGCGCTCGGTGCGCCTGGTGGATGGCCAGCTGGTGAAGATGTACAACGGCATTCTGGGTTTCGTCGGCGGCGACCCGTTCGTGCTTGGCCGCGTGATCGGGATGATTGGCTCGTCGCGTGCGTTCAGCCAGTCGCCCTCCACCTGCCCGGCCATCTGCCGGGAGGGCAACGGCAATGTCAACAGCGTTTTCGCGGATACGGCGGAGCTGACCGGCCTGGCCAAATCGCAGGGGGCGCAAGACCTGAACGGCATGGTCTTCTCGAATGATCCGCCGCCCGGGGGCGTGCCCGGGACTCGTCTGCACGTCCAATTCTCATACGGCGCCCGCGCCGAGTGGCGCTGGAGCAGCGATCTAGGTGCTTATCAGCGATGGTCCGAAGATGTGGTGGAAGGCCAGATCGTGATGCAGCCGCTAACCGACCGCCTCACAGAAGAGCAGATACAATCACCCAACGTCGTCGTGGCCTACGCCTGGTATGCGCGCGGATCGGGCAACGAGAAGTACAACATCGAGTTCGTGTATCGCAAGCGGGGTCGGGCCCAGGTGTTCCGCGACGGGATGATGTACGAAGGTTTCTGGCTGGCCGAGGACGCGACCAGCCCGCTGCAATTCATCGACGGCGCCGGCCACCCCCTGCCGCTTACGCCGGGGGCGACGTGGATCGAGGTGGTGGGCGAGAATTCGACGCCCACCGAGACCGCGCCGGGCGAGTGGAACGTGCGCTTCCGCTTCCCCTAGCCGCTGACGTCCGGCGGGCAGGTGTGCGCCGATGGAACACAGCTGGGGCAGCCGTGGCTGCCCCAGTGTCGTTCACTCGGTGTCATGTGGCGCTTGGACCGCGGCCGACCGCTACGCCCGCCAGAATCCACGGCGCACAGGGCGCACGTCTTGAACCGTGACGAAGGCATTGGAATCGCTTTGGGCCACCAGCCCGTGCACGCGATCGATATCCTTGCGCAGCACGCTGGCGTTGAGCACGGTTACCGTGCCGTCCTTGCCGCGGCCGGCCATCTCGGTCACCGCGTAACCGTGGGCACGCAGCGCCTCGGCGATGGCTGCGCCACGGGTGGACGAAATGATGCGCATATGTCCGTGACCGATGGCTAGGCGCTCCTCCAGCAGCATGCCGACCACGACCCCGGTGGCAAACCCCCCGGCGTAGCCCACGATGTTCCAAACGTTTTTCAAGTTGGAAAGCACCGTAGTGATGGCCACGACGAAAATGGCAGACTGCATGAAGCCCATCACCCAGGCCAGCCCCTTGCGTCCGCGCACGACGAGCAAAAAGCGCAGCGTGTCGAGGGCCATATCGATGACCCTCAGGGAGAAGATGAGCAGAGCGCTCAACCAGGGAGCAAGCGTGCCTAGATCCGGCATGAGGCCTCCTACGAGGGGCTCGACGAGGAAACAGGAAGGGGCTCCGCGCCGCCCGCCATCTGCAGCGCAGGCAGATAGAGCTCGCGCAGATAATCCTTGAGCATGCGCTGCGTGCTGAAGTGCGGGGCCAGCGTGCGGATGGACTCTTTGATACGCGCCACCCATTCTCCGGGCACGTTGTCGGCTGAGCGCCTGTAATAGAGCGGGACGATTTCATTCTCGAGGAGTTCGTATAGCGCCGCAGCCTCAGCCGCCGCAGGCGGGTCGGGCGCGGTCAGGCCGTCCTCGCCAATGGCCCATCCGTTGCGTCCGTTGTAGCCCTCGCGCCACCAGCCATCCAGCACCGACAGGTTCAGGCCGCCGTTGAGGGCCGCCTTTTGTCCGGAGGTGCCTGAGGCCTCCTGCCGCGGAAGGGGTGTATTCAGCCAGACGTCGACGCCCTGCACCAGGTAGCGTGCCAGGTTCAAGTCGTAGTCCTCGAGGAAGACCAGCCGCCCGCCGCATTCTGCACGCTTGGCCAGCCGATAGACCTCCTGCAGCAGGCGTTTGGCCGGCTCATCGGCCGGGTGGGCCTTGCCGGCGAAGATGATCTGCACCGGCGTATTGGGGCGGTTCAACAAGCGCAGCAAGCGCTCGAAATCCGAGAGGATCAGGTTGGCGCGTTTGTAGGTCGCGAAGCGCCGGGCAAACCCGATGGTGAGCGCATACGGGTCGAGCAGCGCGCCGGCCGCCAGGACCTGCACCGGATGCACGTGGTCGCTGAGCCACAAACGCCGCGTGCGCTCGCGGATGTAGGCAACCAGCTTGCGCTTGAGATGCTTGCGCACCGCCCACAGTTCAGAGTCCGGGATGCGGCGCACCGCTTCCCACACGAGCGGGTCGTCGACGCGCTCGCGCCAGCCCTGCGGCAGGTGACGGTCGAAGAGCGTGCCCATCTGCCGCGCCAGCCAGGTCGCGCTGTGGATTCCGTTGGTGATGTGCGTGATAGGCACCTGGCTCTCGTCGCGGTCGGGCCACAGCGCGTGCCACATGCGGCGCGCAACATGGCCGTGGAGTTCCGAGACGGCATTCGCTCGGCTCGAGAGACGCAGCGCGAGGACCGGCATTGAGAAGCTCTCGCCCCAGGCCTGCCGGTTGCGCCCCTGGTCGAGGAAGGAGTCACGCTCCAGCCCCAGCTCGCCCCAGTAGCTGGAGAAAAACTTCTCCACCACCCACAGCGGGAATTCATCGTTGCCCGCCGGCACCGGCGTATGCGTGGTGAACAAGGTCGTCTCGCGAACGCGCTGGCTGGCCTCGGCGAAAGTGCGCCCGGCGGCCACATACTCGCGCGCGCGCTCGAGCAGCGCGAACGCCGAATGGCCTTCGTTCAGGTGCCAGGCGGTGGGGTTGTAGCCCAGCGCGCGCAGGGCGCGCACGCCGCCGATGCCGAGCACGATTTCTTGCGAGAGACGCTGCTCCAATTCACTGGTATACAGGCGCGAGGTCAATTCACGGTCGGCCTCGGTGTTACCCTCGACGTTACTGTCGAGCAGATAGAGCGAGAGGCGGCCCAGGCGCACCTGCCACAAACGGGCCGCAACCTCGCGCCCCGGCAGGTGAACAGAAACCGTCAGGGGGGCGGCATCCCGCCCGGTCACCGGCCACACGGGCAGGTTGTTGAAATCGATCAGCTCGTACAACGCTTCTTGCCAGCCGTCTTCGCTGATGCGCTGGCGGAAGTATCCGCGCGTGTAGAGGAAGCCCACCCCGACCATCGGCAGACCCAGGTCGCTGGCCTGCTTGAGATGATCGCCCGAGAGGACTCCAAGGCCGCCGGCGTAAATAGGCAACGACTCGTGCAGGCCGTACTCGCTGGAGAAGTAGGCAATCGGACGGCGCACCAGGTCCGCATGCTCGCCGGCGAACCAGGTCTGCCCCGCCGCCAGATAGGAGTCGAAGGTGGCGACCACCTGGTCGTACGGCTCGAGGAAAGAGCGTTCGTTGGCTACTGCGTTGAGCAGAGGGCGCTTGACGCTACGCAAGAAGTTGACCGGGTTGTGTCCGGCCAACTCCCACAAGGATTCGTCGATGCGCCGGAACAGCCGCTGGGCGGATGGATTCCACGTCCACCACAAGTTGTAGGCCAGCTCGCCAAGCCGATCAATGCGCCGGGGCAGGGTCCCCAAGCCGGCCGGCACGGCGTGTCCATCGCGGGCTTCGGGCTGCATCCGTTTCTCCTGATTCCAGGCTAATCGGCCAACTATAACATACCCATCTTTCGCCCTCGCGAACCGGATGCGGCGTGCAGCCGCGGGTAAGGTGCGCGCACACGGTGACCGCCCGTCACGGTGGGCGCGTAAGGCGTGAAGGATGTGCAGAAAGAGGAGGCGACGGAGCTAGAAATCTGCGCGCAGGACGCGCGACCCGGTGGGCGCGAGGCTGCCCCCGGCGGGTTCGACGGTTACGCCGATGCCGCGATAGGCGGACATAGGTGACTCGGCCCGGAAGATGGTTGACGTGTACGGCATAGCGCGCGAGACCGTGAACAGGCCGCCGCTGGTGCGCGTGCCGTCCGGGGCGATCATCCAGACCTGGTAGGACTGCACGGCTTCGAGCGCCGGCAGCCCCCAGGCGATGAGCACGCCCAGGTGTTGATCCGCGTCGATGACGACGGTGCCGCCCGCGTTCTGGCCGACCACGGGCAGGCTGCGCGCGCCAGGGTAGGCCACCAGCGCGAGCGCGGTCTGGTTGATTTGCAGCTGTTCGCCCAGATTGTTCATTTGTCGCTGAAGGCCGATCACCTGTGTGAGCAGCCCCGTGCTCACGCCAAGGGCGAGTACCAAACCGGCCAGGACGCCAGCCATCGAGAAGGAAACCCGGCGGGGCGAGGCGGCCAGGCGGTGTTCCTCGGCCAGCGCGGCCAATAGCCTGGCGCGCACCCGTGGGGGCGGTACGCGCTCGGCCACGGCGTGCAGCAATCCTTCGCCGACCGCCTGAAAGGACCGCGCTTCGTGCTGGCAGGATGGGCAGACGGCCAGATGCGCCTCGAGCGCGGCGGCCTGATCGGCCGTCAGCGCGCCCAGCGCATGCGCTCCCATCGATTCACGTGCGGCTTGATGCGAAAAGGCTTTCACGCAGTTGACTCATGGGCGGAGGAACGCCCGCCACCACGAGATACGCCTGGAGGCGGGCACTTGGATTTGATGGCGGGCGAGGCTCCGTCCGGGCCTGGCTGTCACGCCATATGCACGTTCCGGCTGTGCCGCCACGGCCACATCCACAAGGCGCAGGCCGTTCTGCATCGCGACAGCGTTCCATGCGGGAAGGCGCGGCCATGGCCCGCACACTGATGGGGGCACGGCGGCCGCGGTCATGGACAGGTCTTGACTCTGGTCGGTGTGTTTGAGCTGCAAAGACGGCGAGGCCGTAACCCTAGGGGCGCCTCGCTAGTCGGAGGCCATCCATTCCTTTCGCAACTGGGCCATGCCGAGGCGAATGCGAGTTTTGACCGTGCCGATCGGCCAGCCCAGCACCTTGGAAATGCCGCTGTGGCTCAGGCCGCGATAGAAGGCAAGCTCGATCGGTTGGCGCTGGGTTTCGGGGAGCGCGCCCACGGCCAGGTGCAACGCGCGCCAGCGCGCTTCGTCGCCCTGGCTGGATGGGTCCGGCAGGCGGGCCCATGTCTCATCGGGATCGGTCTCATCGTTCAGAAGCGGCCGGCGCTGCTCGGCCCGCAGGCGGTCGATTGCGGTGCGCCGGGCGATGGTCAGCAGCCAGGTGGAGACCGCTCCGCGGGCGGGAAGGTAGCGGTCCGCGTGCGCCCACAGCTTGAGGAAGACGTCCTGCGTCACTTCCTCAGCTGCCATCTCCTCGCCCAGCACGCGCGTAGCCAGCCCGAGCACCTTCCCGGCGTAGCGGTCGTACAGATGCAGCAAGGCGCGCTGGTCCCGGGCAGCGAGGCCCGCGATCAATTGCTGATCGGTTGCTTCCGACAAGACATGCCCCCGATTGAATTGCCTGCCAATATATCCAGCGTCTGACTCGGCGGGCGAATCGTGTGGCACGCCCGTTTTCGGGCGCGCCGCTTCTCGTCCGTGGCACCTCTGACCCTGGCCAGCCGGACCCGCAGCGGTCGAGGTGAACTCGAGCCCGGCTTGGCCGCGATCGACGCGAACGATGCCCCCTGCATGAAACTCGCTCAGCAATGGGCGCATCGCGGCGACTTGACGCTCGACCTCGCCGAGCACATCCGCCGCCGCGCGAAAGGGTCCAATCGAGGGTTCAGGGGTTCCCAAGCGCGGCTTGGTGGCCACCTCGCTGGTGGGTTCGTCCACGAGGGTCTGGGGCGCGAGGCCCACCTGCGAGAGGATTTGCGGGACAACGCCCTTGGGTTGGCCCACCGGGGCCAGGGGCACGTGCTCGGGCTCGATGGCCGGATGATGATGCTCGATGGCTTTCTGCTAGGCGGCGAGCAGCGCGTGGTGGGCGCGCTGGGCAAACCGTTCGAAGATCATGAGGTCTCCCCGAACGGGGGGAGGCCGCCTTTCGAGAACGGGGAGGGCAGGCGGCCCGGATCGCCGGCCAGTGGTTCTGGGATAACCCGACTCCAGACACAGCAGATTGGGTTCGCGTCAGCGCGGCATTGGAGAAGTGTCGGCTCACGCGTCGTCGACGAGCACCATCACCCGGTACGTCTCAGCAAACGCCAGGCCGCGCTCCTTGCCGTCTTCGGCCGCCCACTGGCGCATGCGCCGGTCGATGTCGGAGTCGCCCACCTGGCTATTGTGCTCCCTGAGGGCCGCGATCTTCAGGTCGATCGACTCGGCGATATCGATCCAGGTATCCGGCTTCTCGACCCCGTGCAGGAATAGCTTGCGAACGCTGTGCGGCTCGAACCCCTGCTCGAGCAGTTCGGGGAAGATCAGGCGCGTGCCGGCGGAGGGGAAGACTGCATCGCACGCGGCCTGGGCGGCGGCGCGGTGGTCGGGATGATTGACGTAGCTGTTGCCGTAGAAGTGCGCGGTGGGGTCGCCGCACAGAACGACCTCCGGCTGCACTTCACGGATGACGCGGGTCAACGCGCGCCGCAGGCCGAGATCGGCCACCAGCTCGCCGTCCGGGTAGTGCAGAAAGATCGTTCGCTTCACGCCCAGCACTCGGCATGCGGCCAACTGCTCGGCTTCGCGCAGCCGGGCCAGAGCCGGCCGCGAGTCCGCGCGCAGGCGGGGATCGTTGCTGCCGGCGTCGCCGCTGGTGATCACCACCGAAATGATTTCACTCCCGGCGCGCGCCCACTTGCCCAGCGTGCCGGCGATGGTGAATTCCTGGTCGTCCGGGTGGGCATGGATGGCCATAGCCCGGCGCGGGGTCGGCGGTTCACGCCCCGGATCCACCTTGCGCACGGCCATCTCGGGGATGGAGGCGTCGCTGATGTGGGCTACGTCATCGCTCATGGAGTCCCTCGCGGAGAGGCGATGCGGGCCATTCTACTCCACGCGTCGCCTCCCGCCGCGAGGCTGCGCGGCGAAGGCTGCGCCAAAAACCAGCGGGCGCAGGGGGCTGGCGAGGCCAGCACGCTGTGGCCTTCGCGCAGTTCGACGGCGGTGCGGGGGGCAGGCTGGGCAGTTTCCCCGCGGCGCGCTGCACGGCTAGGCGGCGATGCGATAGCGGACCAGTGCCCGGATGGCTTTGAGACCATCGGACCAGCGGATCTTTTTCCCTTGCCCGGTCGTTCGGGGTGCGTAACGAATGGGGACTTCGAAGATGGGGATGCCGCGACGCAGGAACTTGGCCGTGATCTCGGGCTCTATTTCAAACCCGTTGCTCTCCAGCGTCACGCCCTTCAGCGCCTCTCGCCGGAAGGCCTTATAGGCCGTTTCCATGTCAGTCAGATGCGAACCAAACAGCAGGTTGGTGAGAAGGCTCAGAAATCCATTGGCGAGTCGAGTTGTCGTTGGGATGTGGGAGACGCGCCGCAGGAATCGCGAGCCATACACAACGGTGTGCTTCCCGCCGGCGATTGGCCCGACGACTAGGGGAAGATCCGCCGGATCAAGCTCGAGGTCGGCATCTTGAACCACCAGGATGTCGCCCGTTGCGCGAGTCAATCCCATTCGAATTGCCGCGCCCTTTCCAGCATTGCTGGGCGCCGTTACTATGCAAACCAACTCAGGATGACGATGGGCATGTGCCTCGGCGATGGCATGCGTGTGATCCGTCGAACCGTCGTCGGCGACGACGATTTCCTTCTCGAGCATTCCAAGATCGGCTGCGATGACGCGATCGATCACCTCGCCGATCGTGCCTTCTTCGTTGAACACAGGGATGATGATGGAGGCCTTCACGGAGTGGCCCTGGCTAGCCAATGGGAAAGCGAGCGCTCAGCCGGCACCGAGCGAAGGTCGCTGACGCGCCGCGCACGATGGAGGGTGAATGCGCCCGCCCCCGCGGACATCTCGCAGTGCCGAGTCTCTTGTGGCGCGCACGTGGCTGGGCCCGCTGCAGGTCCACCGCCCATGACGACGGCAGACCCGCAGGCCGGCTACGGCTCAGGCATTGAACGCGAGGCGGGCTATTCTTCGCTTTCCTCGCCGGTCAGTTCCTTCTGGCGCGCGGCGATAACCGTCTGCGCCACGTGCGTCGGCACGTGCTCGTAGTGTGAGAACTCCATCGAGAAGAAGCCGCGCCCGCCGGTGATCGAGCGCAGGTCCGTTGCGTAGCGCTGGATCTCGGCCAGCGGCACGGCGGCGGTGATGATGCTTTTACCGCGCTCGCTCTCCATGCCCTGCACCCGCGCCCGGCGCGTGTTCAAGTCGCCCATCACGTCGCCCATGTTGGCCTCGGGCACCACCACGCGCACGTTCATGATCGGCTCGAGCAGCACCGGTCCGGCGCCCTGCACCGCCAACTTGAAGGCCTCGCGCCCGGCCACCTCAAAGGCAATTGGCTTAGAATCGACCGGATGCTCCTTGCCGTCGGTGATGGCGACCTTCACCGCCCCGACCGGGAAGCCGGCAATGACCCCGCGCTGCATCACGCTGCGCACGCCCTTTTCGATGGCGGGCATGTACGAGTTGGAGACTGCGCCGCCGAAGACCTCGTTCTCGAATTCGAAATCGCCCTCGGCCAGCGGCTCAATGCGCAAGTGCACTTCGCCGAATTGCCCGGCCCCGCCCGTTTGCTTCTTGTGACGGTACTGCGCCGAATTCGATTTCGTAATGGTTTCGCGGTACGGCACGCGCGGCACCTCCACCGACAGGCCCACCTGGAACTTGGCCTCGGCGCGACGGATGGCCACGTCGATGTGCTGATCGCCCATCCCCTGCAGGATGGTCTGCGTGGTCGACGGCTCGTTGTGCCACGAGAGAGTCATGTCCTCATCGCACAGGCGGGTCAGCGTCGGCGAGATCTTGGCCGCGTCGGCTTGGGTTTTCGGGCTGACGGCCACCGAATACAACGCCTGCGGGAAGCTGGGCAGAGGGAAGTTGAGAGGATGCGCCTTGTCGCACAACGTGTCGCCGGTGGCGGTCGCGGAGAGCTTGGCCACCGAGGCGATATCGCCGGCATGCACCGCCGCGATGGCGATCTGTTCCTTGCCGTGCGGGATGTGCAACGTGCCGACGCGCTCCTCGACGTTCTTCTTCGAATTCCACACCCGGCTATCGGAGCGGATCATGCCCGAATGGACACGGAAGTAGCTCATGCGCCCCACGAAGGGGTCGGCCGTCGTCTTCCATACAAAGGCGGCCAGCGGGCCGCTGTCGGCGGCGGGCAAAAGTTGCTCACCCGATTTGCCTTGCGCCGCGCGAGGCGCAACTTCGGCGGGGGATGGTAAGAGCTGCAGCACGGCGCGCAGGATCGGCTCGAGCCCGTTGCCGGCGGTCGAGGCCGCGACGAAGACCGGGATATGCGTGCCAGCCAGCACCACCTTGCGGAAGCCGCGCGCGACTTCTTCGGCCGACAACTCCTGCCCGCCTAGATACTTCTCGAGCAGAGCATCCTCGCCCTCGGCCGCTGCTTCCACCAGGGCTACCCGCGCCTCCTCCGTCGCCGTCTTGAGTTCGGCGGGAATCTCGGCTGTCTCCTTCCCGGCGCCGGGGCGGGCCTTCACCGCCAAGAGGTCGATCACGCCCTTGAAGCTTTGCTTCTCGCCCCACGGCAGTTGCACCGGCACGAGCTTGGCCGTGGTCAGCCCCTGCGCCGAAGCCAAGGCCTGCTGGAAGTTGGCGTTGTCGCGATCCATCTTCGCAATCAGAACGAAGCGCGGCAGCTTGTACTCGTCGCAGTATTGCCAGGTCAGCTCGGTGCCCACTTCCACTCCGGCCACAGAGTCGACCACCACGATGGCGGCGTCCGCCACGTGCAACGCCGACTTGACCTCGCCCACGAAATCTGGGAACCCCGGCGTATCGAGGAAATTAACCTTGTTCTCTTGAAACTCGATGGGGATGACCGAGGTGTAGAGGGAGATGCGACGGCGGATTTCCTCATCGTCGAAGTCGGACACCGTGTTTCCGTCTTCGATGCGTCCCATGCGGGTGGTGAGTCCGGCCACATGCAACAGCGCCTCCACCAGAGAGGTCTTACCGGAACCGCCGTGGCCGATCAGCGCCAC